>CBIHPK010000182.1:0-15462 GCA_966211675.1 uncultured Myxococcaceae bacterium | reverse complement strand
ATGCCCCGCTCCTACTACATCGAAAAATGAAGCGAAATATGAGGGGATGCCTCAGAGCTCGCGCTCGAACCTCCGGCGGAATGCCTTGATAGCTGCCGTGGATCTCACGGCAACGATCGTCGACGTTGAACGCGTCGACGCCGAACCCGCGGGCCGGCATCGCAGTCGACTTCCCGCTGCCGGGCGGCCCGCCCACCACGATCATCGTCGGCCGAGAGACGGCCATCAACCGGTCGTGACGCTCGAACGCGATCCCTCGGCCATGTCGCTCGGGAGCGACCCGGAGACGACCGCGCCGTGGGCGTCGATGATGCCGGCCTTCTCGATACGGGAGGTTTCCAGACCGACGCGCTCCCTCGTCTGAGCCTGCAGGCGGGAGAGGTAGACCTTCCACGGAGCGGCGTCGCGCGGATCAGGCATCGCAAAGCCGTCGAGCGTCTCCGCCACCCGTACGAACACCCGCCCGTCCCGCTGGTACACCGCGTAGCCCGTCGGCAACATGCCCTTGTGGCCAATCAGGATCAGGTCGTCGACGTCGGCCGGCGGCCGGAAGCCATTGTTCGCATCCACGGAGAGCATCTCGTTGATCGCGTCGACCCACGAATCCCGAAGGGACGCATTCGCGGCGTATCCGATCATCACGCGCAGCGGTGCGAGACCCAGGAGAAGTTTCCAGAAGTCGGCGAGAAACGCGTCACGATGCCAGAGGTTCTCGTGCTCGAGGAGCACGGAGGGGATCTCCCAGGGACCACCCTCGCCGCGGTACCAGGTCACGTCGAAGAGGTATTCACGGCGTTGCCAGCGCGCAGCCTGGGACGTCCGCTCCACGTCTTTCGAAGCGCTGGCCATCATGCCGCAGTCTTTCGCTGCATCGAACAGGGCCCGAAATACGAACAGGGTCCACGTCGCGGCTCCGCTCAGGGCATCGCGACGATCGCGCTCCGTAGCCTCCGCCAGATGGTGCCGGAGCGCGTAGAGGAAGCTGTTCGGACGGAGCGGGGGGCTCGTGTCATCGGCGCCGTCTGCCATCCCACACTGCTAGCACCGGACGCGCCTCCCTGTACGATCCGGCCGACGTCGGCTTCGCCCACGTCCGGGTGCACTCGCGATCGCCCTCCGCGCGCCCCCGCGCTACCTTCGCGGCCATGATCGAGAGCAGCATCGAGGTCCCGGTCGCCATCAACGAGCCGGTGCGCTCCTACGCGCCGGGTTCGCCCGAGCGCGACGAGCTGTTGAGCGCGGTGTCGTCGATGTCCGCGTCGCCCATCGAGGTCGCGGCGTACATCGGCGGACGCGAGGTCGCCTCCGGGGAGCGCGTCGCGATGCGCTCTCCGCACCGCCACGACATGGTGCTCGGGCACTGGCACGGGAGCGATCCGTCGCAGGTCGACGACGCCATCGCCGCCGCGCTCGCCGCCGCGCCCGCGTGGGCCGCCGCGCCCTGGAACGCCCGCGCCGCGGTCTTCCTCAAGGCCGCCGAGCTGCTCGCGACGAAGTACCGCTCGGTGCTCAACGCCGCCACGATGCTGGGCCAGTCGAAGACCGCGCACCAGGCGGAGATCGACGCCGCGTGCGAGCTCATCGACTTCTGGCGCTTCAACGTGGGCTTCCTCCCGAAGCTCCTCGCCGACCAGCCCATCTCCTCCCCCGGCGTCTGGAACCTCCTCGACCACCGACCCCTCGAGGGCTTCGTGCTGGCCGTGACGCCGTTCAACTTCACGGCCATCGCGGGCAACCTCCCGACCGCGCCCGCGCTCATGGGCAACGTGGTCGTGTGGAAGCCCGCGGCCAACGCGATGTACAGCGCTCACTTCATCCTGCAGATCCTCAAGGAGGCGGGGCTGCCGCCCGGGGTGATCAACATGGTGCTCGGCGACCCGGCGGCGATGGTGGGTCGCGCCATCGCCTCGCGGCACCTCGCGGGGGTGCACTTCACCGGCAGCACGCCGGTGTTCCGCTCGCTCTGGGCGAAGGTCGGCGAGGGCGTCGGCGAGGGGCGCTACCGCAGCTATCCGCGCCTCGTGGGCGAGACCGGCGGCAAGGACTTCGTCTTCGCGCACCCGAGCGCCGACGTCGACGCGCTCGCCACGGCGCTGGTGCGAGGGGCCTACGAGTACCAGGGTCAGAAGTGCTCCGCGGCCTCGCGGGCCTACGTCCCGGCCTCGCTCTGGCCCACGCTGCGGGCCCGCATGATGGAGGTGCTCCCGGCGATCACCGTCGGCGACGTGAGCGACCTCAGCCACTTCATGGGCGCGGTGATCGACCGCCGCGCCTACGACCGCATCACCACGGCGGTGAAGTCCGCCCTCGCGGACCCGGGCTGCGAGGTGCTTCACCACGGCTACGACGACCGCGACGGGTACTTCATCCGGCCGACGCTCATCCGGGTCGACGACCCCAAGCACGCGCTGATGAGGGACGAGCTCTTCGGTCCGGTGCTGGCGGTCTTCGTGTACGACGACGCTCGCTACGAGGAGGTGCTCTCGCGCTGCGGCGACGACTCGGACTATGCGCTGACGGGGGCGTTCTGGGCGCGCGACCGGGCGGCGATCACTCACGCGACGGGGGTGCTCCGCCAGGGGGCGGGCAACTTCTACATCAACGACAAGCCGACCGGAGCGGTGGTGGGGCAGCAGCCCTTCGGCGGGGCGCGGGGTTCGGGGACCAACGACAAGGCGGGCTCGGCGCTCAACCTGCTGCGGTGGGTGTCGCCGCGCACGGTGAAGGAGACGCTCGTCCCTCCCACCGGCTGGCGCTACCCCTTCATGGGGTGACTACTTCTTCAGCTTGCCGGCGGCCTTGAGCGCCACCAGCTCGCGGTTGCCGCCGACGAGCACGCCGTCGATGAACACCATCGGAAAGGTCGGGAAGCCCGCCCAGAGCTTGATGGCGAGGCGCTCCTTCCACTTCGCGAGGTAGCTCCCGTACTCGAGGTAGGTGAACTTCACGCCCTCCTCGTCGAGGAGCTTGCGGGCCTTCTTCACCACCGGGTTCTGCGCCATGCCGACGACCACGACCGGGTCGCGGGCGACGGCGGCGGCCACCTCGTCGACGATGCCGCGGTGGAAGCCGGCGACGACGGCGTCGGCTTCGGGGGAGACCTTGTCAGCTGCGATCATGGGGCGGGTGCTCATGGCGGCGCTGTGTAGTCGAGGCGACCCCGCGCGGCAACGACCCGTCGCATTCCTGCGAAGTGCGCTCGCAGGGCTGCGATGGCGTCCGCGCCCGGAGAGCGCGTAGACGATGGCCATGAACAACCTGCGCGCGCTCCTCGTCGTGACCTCCCTGTCCACCCTCCTCGGCTGCCGGATCAACCCCTGCGGCGACCACGAAGGGACCCTCCCCGAGAGCCTCCGCCCGGCCGGGGCCGCCCTCCCTGGCGCCAAGGTCTGCGAAGCGCGCGGCGAGCAGGCGACGCTCATGTACTGGGGCGGCCGCGAGCAGCTGAACGCCACCGCCGCCCGCGCCCTCGCGAGCATGGCCGCCGATGGCTGGGAGCAGCTCCCGCCCAACCCCTACGTCCACCAGGACCGGGACGCGCCGGTGTACGGCTTCCGCCGCGGCGCCGACGAGCTCTCGCTGAGGTTCCACCTCACCAGCACCCCCCGCTTCGGGGCGAAACTCTGGGCCGAGTCGGTCACCATCTACGCGCAGCACGAGGCCGCGCAGCCCACGCGCTTCCGCTCGCATCCGTGAGCGCCGATCGCCCGCGGCGATCCGGCGGGGCATCGAATACACTGCCGCGCATGAGCATCCTATGGGAGGACGTGCGCTACCTGGAGGCGGTCGAGCGCGCCCGCAGCGTCGGGGGCGCGGCGCGCGAGCTCGACGTGTCGGCCTCGACGGTCTACCGGCGCATCGCCGCGCTGGAGGCCGCCACGGGGCAGTCGTGCCTGGTGCGCGGGCCGGGCGAGGCGATGCTCACGGAGTTCGGCGCGTCGATCGCGCGCGTCGGTCGACAGACGCGCAAGTCCATCGCGGAGGCCACCGGCGCGGCGCGCGCCCGGGACACCGGGATCTCCGGCGAGGTCAGCCTCACCACGGTGGAGGCGCTGCTGCCCTTCCTGCTCGATCCCATCGCGGAGGTCACGGCGAAGCACCCGCTGAGCGTGACGCTGCACCTCGGGGATGATGGTCCGAGCGTGCGCGACCGCGAGGTGGACGTCGCCATCGGGATCATGCCCCGGCCGCCCTCCGGCTGCTGGGGCCGGCGGCTCGCCCAGCTCCCCTGCGGGGTGTTCGGGACGAAGGCGGCGATGGAGCGCCGCCCGTCGCCGCGGTGGGTGGTGCGCGCCGCGTCCGAGCGGTACTCCCCCGAGTCGGCGTGGGAGCGCGAGCACGCCACGCCCGTCGCGGCGACCGCGCGGTTCAGCGCGCTGGTGTCGCTGGTGGCGAGCGGCGTCGGCGTCGGGCTGATGCCGCGGCTGCTCGCCGAGCGGCACCCCGGGCTGGTGGAGCTGACCGAGCACCGCGCGTCGGTCGGCGGGCTCACCCGCACCGCGTGGCTGCTCACGCACCCGGACCAGCGGCGCAACCCGCGCATCGCCGTGCTGATGAAGGCGTTGCAGTCGGGCTTCGGCGTCGCGCGCGGGTGATGAGGCCTCGCGCGGTCGAAACCTGACATCCAGCTGTCACCCGCTCGGCTTGACGCTGCGCCGCGATCGGCCCACTCCCTCCCGGGTGAAGAAGAACCCCTCGTCGCCCTTCGAGCTGGTGTCGGAGTTCGAGCCCCAGGGCGACCAGCCCAAGGCCATCGCCGCGCTCCTGGAGGGCCTCTCGCGCGGGGAGAAGCACCAGACCCTCCTCGGGGTCACCGGCTCGGGCAAGACCTTCACCGCGGCCAAGGTGATCGCCGCGCACGGCAAGCCCGCGCTGGTGCTCGCGCCCAACAAGACCCTCGCGGCGCAGCTCTACGCGGAGTTCAAGGCGCTCTTCCCGGAGAACGCCGTCGAGTACTTCGTCTCGTATTACGACTACTACCAGCCGGAGGCGTACATCCCCGCGAGCGACACCTTCATCGAGAAGGACGCCATGATCAACGAGGCCATCGACCGCATGCGCCACTCGGCCACGCGCTCGCTGCTCAGCCGCAAGGACGTGATCATCGTGGCCTCCGTGTCGTGCATCTACGGCATCGGGTCGCAGGAGTCCTACAAGGGCATGGTGGCGGCCTTCGGCGTGGGCGAGGAGTACCCGCGCGACCACCTGCTGCGACGCCTCGTGGAGATGCAGTACCAGCGCAACGACATCGACTTCCACCGCGGCACCTTCCGCGTGCGGGGCGACGTGGTGGAGGTGTTCCCCGCGTACGAGGAGGAGGTCGCGGTGCGCGTGGCGTTCTTCGGGGACACCATCGACGACATCGCGGAGATCGACCCGCTGCGCGGCAAGGTGCTGAAGAAGCTGCGCGCGGCGGAGATCTTCCCGGGATCGCACTACGTGACCCCGAAGAAGATGATGTCGCAGGCGATCAACGCCATCCGCGACGAGCTCCAGGTGCGGCTCACGGAGCTGAAGGAGCGAGGCAAGCTCATCGAGCGCGAGCGGCTTGAGCAGCGGGTGCTCTACGACCTGGAGATGCTGGAGCAGGTGGGCTTCTGCCACGGCATCGAGAACTACTCGCGGCACCTGTCGGGCCGCGCGCCGGGCGAGGCGCCGCCGACGCTCATCGACTACTTCCCGCACGACTACCTGCTGCTCATCGACGAGAGCCACCAGACGGTGTCGCAGGTGGGGTCGATGTACAAAGGCGACCGGGCGCGCAAGGAGACGCTGGTGGAGTTCGGCTTCCGGCTGCCGAGCGCGATGGACAACCGGCCGCTGAAGTTCGACGAGTTCGAGCAGCGGATGGGCAAGACCATCTACGTGTCGGCCACGCCGGGCGAGTACGAGCTCGCGCACAGCGGCGGGACCTTCGTCGAGCAGATCATCCGGCCGACGGGGCTCATCGACCCGGAGATCACCGTGCGCCCGGTGGCCAAGCAGGTCGACGACCTCCTCGCGGAGGTGCGCGACCGCGCCGCGAAGGACCAGCGCGTCCTCGTCACCACCCTCACCAAGCGCATGGCCGAGGACCTCACCGAGTACTATCAGGACCTCGGCGTAAAGGTCCGCTATCTACACTCGGACATCGACACGCTGGAGCGCGTGGAGATCCTGCGCGACCTGCGCCGCGGGGAGTTCGACGTGCTGGTGGGCATCAACCTGCTGCGCGAGGGGCTCGACCTGCCGGAGGTGTCGCTGGTGGCCATCCTCGACGCCGACAAGGAGGGCTTCCTCCGCTCGCCGCGCTCGCTCATCCAGACCATCGGCCGCGCGGCGCGCAACGTCGAGGGCCGGGTGATCATGTACGCCGACACCATCACCCGCTCGATGGAGAACGCCATCGAGGAGACCAACCGTCGCCGGGCGATCCAGCGGGCCTACAACGAGAAGCACGGGATCACGCCCACCAGCACGAAGCGTGCGATCAGCGACCTGTCGCCGGCCTCCGGGGCCAACGACTACGTGAGCGTCTCCCGGAGCCGTCGCAAGGGCGGCGCCGTGACGGAGGTGCCGAAGGACGACGCCGGGCGCGCGGCGCTGGCCGAGCAGCTCCGCGGCGAGATGCTGGAGGCTGCGGAGTCGCTGGACTTCGAGCGGGCGGCCGCGCTGCGCGACGAGCTGCGCGCGCTGGAGACGGGCGTGGCGCCGGCCCCGAAGGCCCCGGTGACCTCCCTCACGCCGACGAAGGAGAAGCCCAGGAGCGACCCCCGAAAGCGCTTCGAGAAGGCCGGCCAGCGCTACGCGAAGAAGGGCTGAAGGCCCCCTCGGCCGGAGCGCTATCCTCTCGCGCGTGACCCCTGCTCGCACGGCCTTCGCGCTCTCGCTCTCGCTGCTGATCGGCTGCGCCGCCGCGCGCCCGGTGGTGCAGTCGCCCCCGGCGCCCACGGAGGCGCCCTCGGCCCCGCTGCTCTCCTGGGGCGACACCCGCGCGGCGCTCTCGCCCTCGGAGGACTCGACGGAGGAGGGACGCCTCGCTCGTCGCTACGCCATCGACCTCGCGGCGGGCGAGCGGGTGCGCCTCGCGATGCGCTCGACCGCGCTCGACCCGCGCCTGGTGATCGACGGACCGGCGGGGCTGCACATCGACAACGACGACGCGTTTCCGGGCAGCAACGACGCGGGGGTGATGTTCGTGGCGCCCGCGGCGGGGCGCTACTCGCTGCGAGCGACGAGCGTGGGGCGGTCGCAGTCGGGGGCCTTCACGCTGCGCGCCGAGCGGCTCACGACCGCGAGCGACGGGGACGAGCTCCCGATCGGCGAGAGCACGGACGCCGCGCTCGACGCGTCGACGGTGCCCGGGATGCCGGGGCGGTGGTTCCATTTCGAGGCGCGGGGCGGGTCGCGCGTGCGGCTGCGGGTGACCTCCGCGGCCTTCGACACGGTGGCCACGGTGCTCGGCCCTCGCGGCGAGACCTGGATCAACGATGACGCCAACGACCTCGGCCCCGACCGCACCGAGCGGCCGCTCGACAGCACGCTGGAGGTGGTGATCCCCGAGAGCGGCACCTACCACCTGGTGGTGACCTCGTACGGGATGCGCGGCGCGGGCCGGTTTCGCGTGGCGACCAGCGAGCGCCCGCCGGTGATCCTGCGCGCGGGGGAGGCGGCGCCGAGCGGAGGCTACGCGGGGGCCGACGGGCGGGGGAGGGTGCTCGGGCTCTACGCGGGCATCACGGCCTACCAGGAGCACTCGAGGCTCTACGGGTGCGCGGACGACGCGAGGTTCCTCGGCCAGGCGATGCGAGCGGCGCACCTGCAGGGGGCGGGCGATCAGACGGTGCTGGTCGACGCCGCGGCGACGAGGGCGGCCTTCCTCGGGGGCATCGCGGGCCTCGCGGCGAGGGCGCGGCCGGAGGACGTGGTGGTGGTGTTCTTCTCGGGGCACGGCAACGTGCGCCCCGCGGCGGCGGGCGACCGCACCGAGCTCGACGGCATCGACGAGACCATCGAGCTGGTGGACGGACCGCTGGTGGACACGGAGGTCGCCGCGGCGCTGGCGGCGGTGCACGCGGGGACGGTGATCCTGGCGCTGGACTCCTGCCACGCGGGGGGCTTCGCGGACGACTGGGTCACGGGTCCCGGGCGCATCGGGCTCTTCTCGTCGGACGCGGACGTGCTCTCGGACACGGCGGAGCCGAGGCGCGCGGGCGGTTACCTGTCCTGGTATCTGCGCCGCGCGGTGCTGGGCGAGGCGGACGCGCGGCCGAGGGACGGCGTGCTCCAGGCGGGCGAGCTCACGGACTACCTCTACGCGGGCTTCATCGCCGACCACGCGAGGATGAACCCGCCCGGCAGCAACGACCCGTACCAGCGCCTGGAGTCGGTGCGAGGGAGCGTCCCCTGGACGCAGGCGCTGTGGATCTACCCCCGAGGCAGCGACGGCTCGCTGGGTCCGGTGCCGGAGGTGGCGCTCACCTCTCCGGCGCCGTGAGAGTCTCCGCCCATGAGCCTCCCATGGACCATCGTCGACAGCGCCGACACCCCTGACGGCAAGCTCGTCCTGCAGCGGCGCGGCGAGCGAGACCACCTCATCACCATCGACGGCCGCGTGCTGATGAACAGCATGACCCACCGCTCCGAGGCCGCCCTCGGCGCGCTCGCCTGCCGGGGCCTCGCCGAGCGCGACCGGCCGCGCGTCCTGGTCGGCGGGCTCGGCATGGCCTTCACCCTGCGCGCGGTGCTCGACGCGCTCCCGGCCTCCGCCTCCGTCACCGTCGCGGAGCTCAACCCGGTGATCCTCGCCTGGTGCCGCGGGCCCATCGCCGGGCTCACCGCTCACGCCGTCGACGACCCCCGCGTCACCGTCTCCATCACCGACTTCGCCGACGCCCTGCGCTCCGCCGCGGGCTCCGCGCACCGCCTCGACGCCATCGTCATCGACCTCTACGTGGGCCCCGACAACGACACGCGCGCGGCCGATCCGCTCTACGGAACGCGCGCCTGCGAGCAGGCCTTCACGTCGCTGCGGCCCGGCGGCGTCTTCGCCATCTGGGCCGAGGCCTACCACGAGAGCTACGCGAAGCGCCTCGCCGCCGCGGGCTTCAGCGTCGCGTACGAGCGCCCCGCGAAGGGCAACCGCCGCTTCGTGGTGTACCTCGCGACGAAGCCCGCTCGCTGACCGCCGCTACCGCCGCCCCTGCAGCACCAGGCTCGACGAGGCCGCTCCGCTCACCCGGTAGGTCTTTCCCCCCTCCGCCATGGTGGTGCCGTCGCGGTAGCTCCACACCCGCACCCTTGCGTCCATGGTCCGGAAGTTGGCCTGCGCGATGAGCGCCTGCGGGACCCTCACCCGCCCCGCCGTCCGGGCCACGCACACGATGGTGGGCGTGCTCGCCGGGTCCGTCGCCCCATCGGGCTCGATGCGCACCAGGGCGCTCGTGGCGTCGGCGCTGCTCCACTGCACGTCGAGGTCGCCCGACGCGGGCCACGTCGCCACCGGCAGCGCCGACGGCGCCGTGATGGTCACCCCCGTGGGCAGCAGCGCCGTGCCCGCGAGGTCCGTCACCACGTCGCCCATCACGCCCTCGTCGAGGCTGCCCACCAGCGCCCGGCGGTCGCTGCTCAGGGTCCCGCAGCCGGTGAGCGTGGTCTCGTAGCGCACCGTCGCGCCCGCCGAGGGGCACAGCCCCACGCTCTGCGTGAGCGAGCCCGCGTTGACCGTGATCGCCCCCGCGCACACCCAGCGCATCCGCTGGAAGGCCACCTCCGGGGCGCTCGCGTAGAAGCGGCAGTCGGTCTCCGCGTCGAGCGCGGCGGGCACCACCGTCGAGGCCGACGTCGCGTCGAAGAGCACCGTCGAGAGCCCGCAGCGCGTCACGTCGCGCGTCGCCCCGGTGCGGTCCTCGCGAAACACCACGATCGAGCGCACCTCGTCGCCCGCCGCCACCCGCTCGGGGATCGGCGGCCGCTGCGTCAGCGCGTACCCACTGCCCACCCCCGACGGCGTCGCGTCGTCGCCCCCGCAGCCCAGCGCCGTCACCGCCGCCAACACCGTCGCTCCACGCCCGATCCGCATCACGCCTGCTCCTCGTCGTCGTCCGCCGCGCCCGGCCGCCGGATGCCGAGCGACCGCATCTTCTTGTAGAAATGGCTGCGCTCCAGCCCGAGGTCACGCGCCGCGTGCGTGGCGTTGCCCTTGTGGTGCTCCAGCGAGCGCATGATCAGGTCCCGCTCGGCGGAATCGAGCATGTCCTTCAGCGGGGTCCCCGGGGTGTACACGCCGTCGCGCCCGCCGCTGCCGCCCGTCGCGCCCTCGATGCTGCCCGGCGGGAGCGCCTCGCGCAGGTCGTCCTCGTCGATGAGCTCCCGCTCGGTGATGATCACCAGCCGGTCGACGAGGTTCTTCAGCTCGCGCACGTTGCCCGGGAAGCGGTAGCGCAGCAGGAGGTTCATCGCCCCCTGCGTGAGCCGCTTCAGGGCGCGGTCGTTGGCCTCGCAGGACGCCGGGAGGAAGTGCTCCACCAGCGCGGGGATGTCCTCCTTGCGCTCCCTCAGCGCCGGAACCCGGATGGGCACCACGTTGAGCCGGTCGTAGAGGTCCGCGCGGAAGCGCCCCGCGGCGGCGTCGGCCACCAGGTCGCGGTTGGTCGCGGCCACCACGCGCACGTCGACCTTGATGGTCTGCGCCCCGCCCACGCGCTCGACCTCGCCCTCCTGCAGCACCCGCAAGAGCTTGGCCTGCATGGCCGCGGGCATGTCCCCCACCTCGTCGAGGAAGAGCGTCGAGCCGCTCGCCCGCTCGAAGCGCCCCTTGCGCATCTTCACCGCGCCGGTAAACGCCCCCGCCTCGTGGCCAAACAGCTCGCTCTCGATCAGCTCCTGCGGGACCGCCGCGCAGTTGAGCTTCTCCATCTCCTGCTTCGCCCGCCGCGAGCCCTCGTGGATGGCCCTCGCCACCAGCTCCTTGCCGGTGCCCCGCTCGCCGGTGATCAGCACCGGCGCCACCGCCGACGCCGCGCGCGCCACCACCCGCCGCAGCTCGCGCATCGCGGCCCCGTCGCCCAGCAGCGCGCTCGTCGAGCCGAGGGCCTTCTCCAGCGCCAGCACCCGGCCCTTGAGCGCCGTGACCTCCAGCGCGTGCTCCAGCGTCAGCAGCAGCTTCTCCGTCGACAGCGGCTTCTCGAGGAAGTCCCTCGCCCCGAGCCTCGTGGCCTGCACCGCGGTCTCGATGGTGCCGTGGCCGCTCATCATCACCACGGGGGTCTCGAGCCCCTGGGACCTCGCTCGCTGCAGCACCTCCAGGCCGCCCACCTTCGGCAGCTGCACGTCCAGCAGCACCACGTCGTAGCTGCGCGTGCCGAGCCGCTCCAGCGCCGCGGCGCCGTCCTCCGCGGTCTCCACCTCGTAGCCCTCCGCCCGCAGCGCCGTCCTCACGGTGCGCAGGATGTTTGGCTCATCGTCGACCACCAGCACCGTCGCTCGCGCCATAGGGGTCCGTCACGATACACCGCCACCCCCGGCGTGATAGCGTCGCCGCCCCGTGGACGACGCCTCGCCCGCCGACCCATCGCCGCCCGACGCGCCGCCCGAGGCGCCTCCTCCCGCGGCCTCCGCGACGGTCACGGTCGCGCCGACGGAGGTCCTCCTCGAGCTGCCCGCCACGCCCGGCGAGCTGCGCCCCTCGCTCCTCGAGCGCGCCCCGGAGCCCGTCCCCGGCGTCGAGCCCGACGGCCTCCACGCCCTCGACGCGCCGCTGCTCTCGCCCTCCACCGGCTCGCTGGAGACGCTCCGCGCGGAGGCCCTGCGCCACCTGCGTCAGGAGGGCTCCTGGCGCCTCGCGCTGCGGGCCCTCGGCGTCCTGCTCGGGGTCCTGCTGGCCTTCCGCCTCGCCTTCGACGACGCGCTCCCCCGCCTGCTGATGGTGGTCGTGGGCGGAGCGCTCGCCCTCGCGGTCCTGGTGCTGCTGCTGCACCACCTCAACGAGACCCGCCGGCAGGAGAACCTCCTCGCCGCCCTCACGCAGCTCACCAACATCGCGCGAGAGCACCCCTCGCAGGCGCCCTTCCTCGCGCCGCACCTCGAATCGCTGCTGGCCTCGCTGCGCGCCAACGCGCCGGTGTGGCCCTCGTCGGGCCCGCCCGACGCGCTCTCCCGGGTGCTCACCCGGGCCCTCGAAGAGACCGCCCCGCCGACCGATCCGTAGCGCCCTCCCACGCCGATGCCCACCGCCAGGCCGCCCCGGGAAGAATCCCCTCCCGCCGTCGTTGCTCCTCCGCCGATGCGTCGATGGCTGCGTTCGTGGCGATGGATCCTCTGCGCCCTGCTCTCTGGCGGCGCCACGCTGGCGGCCGAGGTGATGGGCGCGCGGCTGCTGCGCTCCATGCTGGGCAGCACCTCCATGGCGCAGACCGCGGCCGTGTCGGGCGTGCTGCTGGGCCTCGGCCTGGGCGCCTGGATCGCCGGTCGCCAGCTCACCCTCGGGCTCATCACCCCTCGACGATTGCTGGTGCTCTCGCACCTGGCGCTGGCGGCCTTCGCGGCGCTGGCCCCGACGCTGGCGCACTCGCTCGCCGCGCCCATCGCGCACCTGCTGGTGGGCGCCGACGCGGCCTCTGCCCTGCTGGGCAACACCCTGCGCGCGCTGGTGGGCGTCGCCTCGACGGTGCTCCCGGGGGCCCTCGCAGGCAGCGCCTTCCCGGCGTTGGTGATGGCGGGCGGCTGGCACGGCGGAGAGGGAACAGCCCGGGTCGGAGCCGCCAACTCGCTGGGCGCGGCGGGGGCGGCCTCTCTCGCGACCTTCGTGCTGGCGCCCGCCCTCGGCGTCTCCTGGACCGTGCGCCTCGCGGGCCTCGCCTACGCCGCGGTGGCGCTGGTGGCGGCGACCTCACCCCCCAACCCCCTCTCCCTTCAGGGAGAGGGGGAGCCCGAAGGAAGCCGCTCTCCGTCTCCGTCTCTAGGCCCCCCTCTCCCTGAAGGGAGAGGGGGTTGGGGGGTGAGGTCCACCTTCCTCGGCCTCGCGCTGGTGGGCGTCGCGTCCACCGCGTGGCAGCTCACGCTTACCCGGCTGGGTATTCTCGCCTTCGGACCGAGCGCCTTCGCCCTCACCGCCGCGCTCTCGGCGCACGTGATCTCGCTCTTCCTCGGCGAGGCCGCCGCCGCCGCCTGGATCGCCCGCCGCCCTCACACCTCCGCCCCCGACGCGCTCTCGTCGCTGTGCCGCCTCGGCGCCCTCGGCGCGGCGCTCGCGCTGCCCATCGCGCTCGCGCTGCCGAGGATGTCCATGCACCTGCTGTCGGGCGGGGCCCCGTCGACCTTCACGCTCTGGTCGTCGGCGATGGGCTGCGTGCTGGCGGCGACGCTCCCGCTGGTGGCCTTCGTCGGCGCGGCGCTGGCGCAGGGAGCGCGCGCCCTGGAGGTGCAGGGCCGTTCGCCCGCTCAGTCCAACGGCGCGGTGCTGCTCGCGACCAGCGTGGGCAACGGCGTGGGGGCGTGGGCGGTCTCCTTCGGGGCTCTGCCGCTCCTGCGCCTGGAAGGGACGCTCGCCCTCTCCGCGCTGGCGATGCTGCTCGCGGGCTCGCTCATCGCGCGGCGCACCTGGTGGCGCGAGCTGGTCTGGGCGACGCTGACCGTGGCGGGGGTCCTCACGACGCTGCGCGACGCGAGGGCCCACCCGGCGGCGCTGCTGACGGGGCCCTTCCTCTACGCGGGCGCCGAGGGCCTGGAGCTCGGCCGGGTGCGCTGGCGGCGCGACGGCCGCGAGGCCACGGTGGCGGTGCGCTACGACGACACCGGCGGGGTGTTGCTACAGATCGACGGCAAGGTCGACGCGACCAGCGAGGGCGACGCGACGACGCAGACGGTGGTGGGCCTCGTTCCGACCGCGATGGCCCGCAACGCAGGCACCGCCCTGGTCGTGGGCCTCGGCAGCGGGATGACCGCGGACGCGGTGCGCAGCGTGCCGGGCGTGCGCTCGGTGACGGTGCTGGAGCTGCTCCCCGAGGTGGTGATCGCCGCCCGGGGAGACTTCGCGAGGAGCAACCACCGGGTGCTCTACGACCCGAGGGTGCGGGCTCGCGCGGCGGACGCGGCGCAGTGGCTGCGGGGCAGCGCGGAGACCTACGACGCGATCGTGAGCGAGCCGTCCAACCCGTGGGTGGCGGGGATGAGCGAGCTCTTCACGGAGGAGTTCTTCTCGGCGGCCAGGGCGAGGCTGCGGCCGGGCGGCGTGATGGGCGCGTGGTTTCACGCGTACAGCACCGACGGCGAGACCGTGGCCTCGGTGGTGGAGACCTTCCGGCGGGTGTTCCCGAGGAGCGCGCTGGTGGAGGTGAGCGCGGGGCAGGACTACCTGCTGGTGGGCGCCAACGAGCCCTACCAGCTCGACCTCGACGCCTTCTTCGAGAGGGTGGAGTCCCCCGAGGCGCGGGCTCGGGCGGAGCGCGCGGGCATCGACGGCAGGGCGGCGTGGATGGCCCGCTTCCTGGCTGGACCGCGCGGCGTGGCGGCGGTGGGCGAGGGGGCCGAGGTGCTCTCCGCGCGCGACCTGGTGCTGGAGTTTCGCGCGCCGTCGCTGCTCTACCGCGACGCGACCGCCGAGGTCTTCGCCCGCTTCGCCCGCGTGCAGGACCTCCCCCTCGCGGGCCTCGTGCGCGACGCCTCGCCGGGAGGGACGTGGCTCCGCGTGCTCGACGAGAGCGAACCGCTGCGCGAGGCGGGGGCGCACCTGAGGGCGATGGTTCTGGCCGAGCGGGCCGGGGCGATCAGCCGGGCGATCAGCGAGGGCGAGACCGCGGCGGGCCTGGTTCCGACGGACGAGTTGCACCGTACGCGCCTCGCGCGGCTGTACCTGCAGCGGGCGACGCTGCGACGGCGGGGCCACGATCCGGGCGGAGCGGAGGCGGACCTCACGGAGGCGCTGGCGCTGCGGCCGCATGTGTCCGAGCGCTTCCGGGCGCTGGTGGCCCTCGGGGACCTGGCCAGCCGCCGGCGCGACGGGTCGCGGGCGTGGACCCGCTACACCGAGGCGCTCGACATCGCGCGCGCGGCGCAGCAGCCGGCGCCGGAGCTGCACGTGCGGCGGGCCGAGGCGCTGGCGATCCTCGGGGCGCAGGCGGACGCGGCGAGGGAGCTGGAGGCGGCGATCCGGGAGACGAGCGACCCTGCGAGGCGGATGCAGCTGCGGGAGCTGCTCCAGGGCGGGCGGTGAGCTGAGCGGGGCAGCGGGCGGGGCAGCGGGCGCCGGAGGTATCCGGGCAGATACCGGGAGGTATCCGGGCGGATACCGGCTGCCGGAGCGCGAGGCGTCGTCGGCCACGGTGTACGAGGAGGAGCGCGGGAGCGACCGTGGCGCCCGCCCGATGCGCCTCACCGGAGCGGAGCGACGGTGAGGCGTCGTTCGTGGGCGTGGTCGGTCGCCCCGTCGCTCCGCGACGGTGAGGCGGCGACTGGTGACGTCGCGGTCGCCCCGTCGCTTCCGCG
>CBIHPK010000181.1:0-15531 GCA_966211675.1 uncultured Myxococcaceae bacterium | reverse complement strand
GATCCACTCCGCGTCGCGCACCACGCGACCCGCCTTGGCGGCGCTCCGTCGCAGCCGGTCGAGCCACTCGTCGCGCGCCACCCCCGCGACGTTGTTGCAGCACACGATCACTCCCCCTTCGGCCGTCGCCAGCAGCGCCGGCTTGAACACCGCGGCGTAGTCGTTCACCAGGTCGACCACGCCAAACGGGCTCTTCGCCAGCCTCGGCGGATCGAGGAACACCAGCTCGTAGCGCCTCGGCTCCAGCTTCGGGAACGGCGGCATCCGCCGGCCCCGCACCACCTCGGGCTGCCCCAAGCCCGCGAGCTGCCGCACCGCCGGAAACACGTCGCTCTGGAGGCACCTCGGCGCCACCGCCAGCTCGTTGAGCCTCGCGTTCTCCTCGGCCACCGCGAGGCTCGACGCGGCGAAGTCCACGTCCAGCACCTCGCTCGCTCCGCCCTTCGCGGCCACGAGCCCGACGCCGCCCGTGTACGCGAAGAGGTTGAGCACCGAGCGCCCCGAGGCCCTGTGCCTCACCCATCGGCGACCCGCGCGCAGGTCGAGGAAGAGCCACGGATCCTGGCCCCCGTGACGCGCCTGGATGCGGTACCGCACGCCCATCTCCCTCGCCACGCGGGGCGCCGTCGCCGCCGAGAGCGCCTCCGCCTCCAGGGGGTTGCTCACGCGCGAGCCCGGTCCACTGCGGTCGTTGTAGACCACGGAGCACCCGGGGCGGGCGTCCGAGTAGAAGCCCTCCACGGCCGCGAGCTCCTCGGGGGAGAGCGGCGCGTGGAAGGACTGCACCAGCACCAGGTCGCCGTAGCGATCGACGGTGAGCCCGGGCGCTCCCTCCACGCTGCCGTGGAAGAGCCGGTAGGCGTCCGTCGACTCGGCGTGGAGCCTTTCGATCAGCGGGGCGCGCGAGGAGAGCGCCTGCGCCAGGAGCGGGACGAGCGGCGGGGACATCGGCGGAACGCGCGTCGGAGGGGTTCAGCCGGTCAGCGGCACTGGAAGGTCATGTCGACCCCGAGCGTGGCGCGGTCGGCCGTCAGGAGCTGGGTGTTGACCGCGGTGCAGGTCGCGAAGTTGGGCTGCGCGCTCACGTACATCTCCACGCGCTGCCCGCGGCACCGCGCGGGCCACGGGATCGACAGCCGCCCGTTCTCCACGCGCAGCCACTCGGCGCCGCCCTCGTTGTTGAGCATGGTGGTGCAGCGCGGGGCCTGCGGCTCGATCCACACCTGGTGGCGGCCCTCCTCGGGGCAGTCGTAGGCGACCTGCACGCAGAGCGCGCCGGTGTAGCGCCGTCCCTGCGGCGGGCCCTGGTTGCGCCAGAAGCGCACCTCGACGTGCGGCCACTGGCGGCACGCGTCGCCGAGGCAGGGCGGAGGGATGTTGCGCGCGCAGTCGGCGGCGGAGGCCGCGAAGGCGAGCAGGAGCACCGTGGAGACCTTCATTCGCGTGGGCATCGAAGCTCCCTCTCGTAGCGCACGAGGTCGGCCTCCGAAAGACGGTTGGCCGGGCGCGCGATGGCGTTCATCGGACGGAGCTGCATGCGGACGTGCTCGGCCATCGCCGGGTCGCGGAACGAGCAGTCCATGCTGGCGATGGAGGGCAGGTTGCGCTGGAGGAAGCGCTCCGCCGCCGCGGGGCTGTGGGAGGTGACGATCTGGTCGACGCCGGCCACCACGTTGCGCTGCGCCGCGCGGTGGATCGGGTCGCGCTCGGCGTGCTCGGCGGCGGTGGCGATCTGCCCTTCGCCCTGCTGCGCCATCGCGAGGTCCTCGCGCGGCACGACCGGACCAGGACCGGGACCGTGACCGTTGCCGGGCGTCGTGGCCGCGACGGTCGGACAGGGGGGCGGCGGCGGCGGGCACTCGACCGCCGGAGGGCACGCTGGCGCCGGCGGCGCGGGCGGCGGGATCACCGCGACGGGCGCGGGCGCCGGGCGCTCGACGATGTGCGGAGGGCGGCTGTAGAGCACGACGTTGGCCACGAGGGACATCGCCAAGAGCGCCGCGAGCACGCCCTCGACGATGCGCGGTCCGCGGGTACGGCGGACGACGGGTTCGGTATCCATGGGGTCGTAGGACATCGCAGTCCTGGGAGGGTAGCCGAAAGCCCGGCCCGGAGGCCGAGGGATTGTTCAGCGATCGAAGGTCGCGACGGCGAGCTCGGCCACCCGGAGGCGCCCCGCGTTGGGGCAGCGCTCGAGGCGCACCCGCACCGCGAGGTGACCGTGGCAGTACCAGCGTACGTCCACGTCCGACCCCGGAGGGCCCGCCTCGGGCTCGTGCGCGCACACCGGACCGAACATCTGCACGTACTCCTCCGGAGGGAGGCACGCGCCCGCCGCGGGCGATCCGGGCACCAGCCGCAGCGGCCCGCCGGCCTCCGGCGCGTCGGCCTGACCCACGGCCACCGGCGCGTTGCCGGTGAGAAACACCCAGCGCCCCGAGAGCCGCGCGGGCGACTGACAGGCGACGGCCCCGAAGCACAACACACCGAGCGCGATGGTCTTGATGTTCACCACGACGCGGACGCTATCACGTCACGAGCGCCGGTCGCGCTTGCTCGCGACGCGCTCGCGCAGCGCCGCGAGGTCCTCCTCCACGTCCTCGTCGCGCACCGGCGGCGCCACGTCGACGCGCACCCCCGAGCGGGGCTCCCGGCTCGCTCTGGGAGCGGGCCTCTCCTCGGGCTCGGCGGCGCCGCGCAGCGCCTTGCCGACGTTCTCCATCAGGCCCGCGACGCCCACCTTCACGGCGTCCTTGAGCTCCTCCGAGGCGCGGGCCATGGCCTCGTCGGCCTCGCGCTTTCTGGCCTTGCGCGCGGCCTTCTCGGCGCGCCGCTCGGACCTCAGGGCGCGCTCGGCCTCGCGCCTCCGCAGCGACGCGAGCTCCCTCGGATCGGGGCCGCGCTGGTAGCGACGCCAGTCCGAGAGCAGCCCGAAGCCCCACCCCAGGAGCGGCCACACGAACCACAGCAGGTGCGGCGTCACCAGCAGGTTGATCGCCAGGAGGAGGAGCATCACCGACGCGAAGGTCGCCGCGTGGCCCACCAGCGCTCGCCGTCGGCGCTCCTTCCAGGCCGCGGTCTCGTCGGCCACGGCGCGCTCCGCGTCCTGCTCCTCGATGGCCTCGTCGAGCAGCGCCTCGTCGAGGTTGAGCTGCTTCAGGACGTCCGCCAGCTCCTCTCTCGACAGCGCCTGGCCGGGCTCCTGGCGCGCGACCACCCGCTTCAGGATCGCGTCCACCTCGGCCTCGCTGAATCGTCTCCCGGCGTCGCTCATCCGCTTCGGCGCATGGCTTATCACGTCCCCGCCCCTCGGCCGCCCGCGAGCGGTCTCGTACGGTGAAAACGGTAGACCGCCGCGGAGCGGAGGTGGGTTATGGTCGCGCGCGGGGGGAGATGCGGGTCCCCCGCTCGACCTCACTCCCAGCTTCACCCTCGCGGAGAGCCCAATGACCGAGATGCGCTTCAGGAACTTCGGCGGCATTCACCAGTTCATGGTCAGCGACGAGGAAGACCTCGCGCGCATCGACGACCTTGATCCGGCGCGCTGGGCGGCCACGAGCGCTCCGCTGAGCGACCTTCACTGCGACCCGGCCTTCCTTCGCTACATCGACCCCGAGAGCACCGGGCGGGTGCGCGTCTCGCAGATCGTCGACGCCCGCGACTGGCTCTTCGCGCGGCTCTCGCAGCGGGACGCGCTCAAGAAGCGGGTCGAGGCGATCGCGGTCTCGGCCATCGACGAGAAGGCCAAGGCGGGCGGCGGGCTGCGCGCGGCGGCCGAGCGGGTCAACCGTGAGCAGAAGGTCGCCGACCCGAAGGTGATCGCGCTGGCGGACGTGCAGGCCTTCAAGGCCGCGTACGCGAAGCTGCTGGCCAACGGCGACGGGGTGGTCCCGTCCGACGTGGTGCCCGAGGAGGACGTGCAGACCTTCCTCAAGGACGTGATGGACGTGGTCGGCGGCGTGCCCGACCGCGGCGGCTCCAACGGCGTCGACGCCGATCGGCTGAAGCTCTTCGTGACCCAGGGGAAGGTCTGGCAGGAGTGGCGTGCCGGGGCCGCCGCCGCGAAGCCCTGGGGCGACGACACGGAGGCCGCGATCGCCCTGGTGCGGGAGATGGACCCGAAGCTGGAGGCGTACTTCCTCCACTGCGAGCTGCTCCGCCAGGAGGCCCCCTCGCCGGAGAGCCTGCGACTGAAGGAGGACGACCTGCGCGCGCTCCGGCTCAAGGCCATCGGGGACATCGAGCTGTACCTCCAGGGCGCCCCGCTCGCGGCCCCGAACGTCGACGGCGCGCTGCCCCTCGCCGCCGCGGTCAACGCGCTGCACCGCGACCGCTTCGAGGCGCTGCGCGACACGGTCATCCGCCGTGCGCTGGGCGCCGACGTGGGCTCCCTCACCCGCGCCGACTGGCGCAAGGTGAAGGCCACCTTCGAGGCCTACACCACCTGGGAGAAGGCGAAGCCCGCGGAGCCCTTCGACAAGCTCGGCGACGAGAAGATGAAGGCCTACCTGGACGGCGGGCTCCCGGCGAAGGTCGAGCAGTACATCGCGCTCGACCTCGCGGCCGCCGCGGAGATCGGGCAGATCGACGACCTCGAGAAGCTCGTCCTCTACGTGCGCTGGCTCATCGAGCTGGTGAACAACTTCGTGAACTTCTCGGCCATCTACCTGCCGAAGCAGACCGCGCTCATCGAGGCCGGCTCGCTGGTCATCGACGGCCGGCGGCTGGACTTCTGCCTGAAGGTCGCCAACCGCGCGGCGCACAAGGCCGTCGCGGTGCTCAGCAACATCTACCTCGTGTACGTCGAGGTGCTGGAGAAGGAGGGCGGCGCGGTCGTCTACCAGCTCATGGCGCCGGTCACCGGCGGCGAGGCGGGGCGGCTGCGCGTGGGCAAGCGCGGCCTCTTCATCGACCTCAAGGACAAGGAGTACGACGCGATCGTCACGGAGATCGTGGACAACCCCATCTCCGTGAAGCAGGCCGCCTTCGCGCCCTTCCGCCGGGCCGCGGCGGCCATCTCCAGCAAGGTCGAGGAGTATGTCTCCAACGCGCAGGCCTCGCAGGAGGCCGCCATGACCGCGCGCGCCCACGCCAGCGTCGCGGAGACGCAGGCGCAGGTGGAGGCCGGCGCCACGCACGTCGTCACCGGGGTCGACGTCGCCCGAGGGGTCGTCGTGCCTCCCGCGCCGCCCCCGACCCCACCGCCCGCGGAGCCCACTCGACCGGCCGCCGAGGGGCTCAACCCCAACTCCCTCATCCTCGGCGGCGGCATGGCGCTCGCGGGCCTCGGCGCGGTGCTCGCGGGCATCTTCGGCGTGATCAGCAGCCTCAAGGGCTGGCTCGCCATCCTGGGCGTGGTGCTCACGGTGATGGCCGTCTCGGCCCTGCTCGGGTGGATCAAGCTCCGCCGCCGCGACATGGCCCTGCTGCTCGAGGCCAGCGGCTGGGCGGTCAACGTGCACATGACCATCACCCGGCCCATCGCGAGGGTGTTCGCCTTCGTGCCCGACCTCCCCAAGGACGCGGTGCTCGACCGCACCGACATGCTCCCCGGGAGCCCCGAGGACGAGAGCCACGCGGGGCGCACCGTGGTGCTGCTGATCCTGCTGGCGGCGGTGATCGCGGGCGTGTGGTTCTTCCGCCGCCGCCTCGGCCTCGTGCACTGACCACTCCCCCGCCCGACCCGCGAGCGTTGACAGCGCGGCGGGGCGGGTGGTACCCGCATCGACTCCGCGCCGGGACCTCACCCTGCGCGTCGACCACCGACTTACCAGTCAATCTACCGGAGCATCACGATGGGCAAGGGCGATCGCCGTCATTCGCAGAAGTCGATTCAGCGCGCGGGTCAGCGCAAGAAGAAGGAGCGCGCCGCCAAGAAGCTCGCCGAGCGCGCTGCTCGCTTCGCCAGCGCCGGCAAGGCCGCCGAGAAGAAGACCCGCACGCGCAAGCCCAGCGCCGCGACCTGATCTCCTCCCCTCTCCTCCCCTCTCCCTCTCACCTCACCCCTTCAGCGCGTCGCGCACCGCGAGCACCGCCGCCCACCAGCGGGCGGTGAGCTCGTCGTCCGTGGTCACCGCGCGCAGGTCGCCGGTCCAGCACACCACGCGCGCCTCGCCCTCCCGCCACCCGGCCAGCAGCGGCAGCCGACCCCCGTCGCCCTCCGCCTGTAGCGCCACCGTGGCGTCGCCGCGGAGCGCCACCCGATCGACCTGCTGCAGCCGTCGCAGCCAGCGCTCGATCGCCCGGTCTCCCTCCGGCGCCGTCAGCGAGCGCGCCTCCACCCGGCCTCCGCCGCCGCGCACCGCGTCGGCCCAGGGGCGCAGCGCGATCTTACCCGCCGCGGTAAAGCCCTCCCCCGTCGCGGGGAGCAGCAGCAGCGTGGCGCCCGCCCCCACCGCCGAGCGGGCGCAGTGGAGCGCGTCGCGGTCCTCGAAGAGGGCCCCCTCCAGCACGACCACGGTGGCGGCGTCCCAGAGCCCGAGGCCCGCGGCGGGGCCGTAGTCATAGCTGAGGAGCGAGCGCTCTCCGAGCGAGCGAGCGAGGGCGGTGCCCAGCTCGTGGGCGACGCCGATCTCGCCGGGATGGCCCGTGGGCTGCGTCGCGACCAGCAGCGCCCGCTCGGCCCCGGGGAGCGCGGCGGCGACGAGGGCGCGGCGGTCGACGGCGTCGACGGGGCGGTGCAGGAGCTCGTCGCGGTCGCAGGAGTAGAGCCAGCGGGAGCGGTCGAGGGAGCGGGCGGCCAGCGCGGCGAGGTGCTCGCCGAAGGCGGCGAAGCAGCGCTCGACCACGCGGCGGGCGTCGTCCTCGGGGGAGAAGCCGCGGGGGAGCTCGGCCGCTCGCCCGACCTGGAGCCAGCGCCACGAGCCCGGCGTGGAGGGGACGGCGGTCGCTCCGACGAGGGCCTCTCGGGTGGCGCTCGGGAGCAGCGCGAGCTCCGCGGTGAGCTCTCGGGCGTCGAACAACATACCGGGTGAGGTATTCGGGGCGTAGAGGGCGAGCCAGAGGCGAGGGCGGAGGGAGCCCGGGTGCGGCCCCGAGGAGGCCACGAGGTGCACCGACCAGGCGTCGGTGACCCCGTCGATGGACCACGCGGCGATCCCCGGCAGCCGGGCGTGCGGCGCCCCCGTGCGAAGGGCGGGGGCCTCGGGGTGGAGGGCGCTCCAGGCGGCGGCGACGCGGTCGGCGAAGGCGCGGGAGAAGGCGACGGCCTGAGGGCGCACCGTGCGCAGGTGCCAGAGGGCGTTGGGGACGATGGGCTGGAGGCGCTCCCAGTCGGGGTCGTCGGGCGTGAGGTGGGCGCAGCGGGCGGCGTCGCGGGGGTGGCGGTGGTGCAGCGACTCCACGAGGGAGCGGGCCTCGGGGTGGGCCCCGAAGCGCATGCGGAGCGCGTCGAGGGTGGTCTCCGCGAAGGCGCGGGCGGCGAGCGTGGCGGCCGGGCGGCGGGCGTCGGAGCGAAGGGCCGAGAGGGCGGCGTCGACCACGTCGCTCCAGGCGAGGCAGGCCACGCGGTCGCGGGGGAAGGCCTCGCGAGGAGCGCGACGATCGGGGCTCACATAGATCAGCAGCCGCTCGGCGCCGGGGTGCTTCGCGCGCGACCACGCGAGGTAGGCCGGGAGCTGGCCGTCGCCCTCGTCGGCGTCGAGCTTGTTCTCGATGAGCACCACCCACTCGCGACCGAGCGAGTCGAGGGCGTGGCAGCGCAGGTCCGGGGCGCGGGCCTGCTCGTCGAGGGGCTGCTCGCGGAGCACCCGCAGCGAGTCGGGCGAGAAGCTCGGCGGCGAGGGGCTCCGCGCGACGGGGCCTCCGGGCAGCGGGTCGAGGGCCGTGAGGGCGCGGCGCACCAGGGCCTCCAGCACCGAGGCGCCGAGGTCGTGCGAGGCGCCGGGCTGCACCGGGCGCGGGTCGAGCAGCCACCCGAGGAAGCGGGTGTGCGGGCGCTCCTTGCGCGCGGTGGCGAGCACCTCCAGCGGATCGAACGCAGGCGCGATGGCGTCGAGGGCGAGCAGGTCGGGGTCCGCGAGCAGGGCCTCGAAGGGCGATCGTCGAGGGCGGCGGTTCATCGACCGGAGCGATCTAGCACATGGGCTATCGTGGCGTCGGAGCCACCGGCGGCGCCTCGCGCCGTCGCCCCCCAGCAAGACCTCCCCCATGCGCATCGGCCAGCTCCTGGTGTTCCTCGCGGTGGTGCTGCTCGTCGTGGGGGGCATGCACTTCTTCCTCTGGGCGCGGCTCTTCCGCGACCCCGCGTGGCCCTCGCCGTGGTCCCGCCTCGGGGGCGCGCTGCTCACCGCCCTCGGACTCTCGCTGCCGGCCACGCTGATCGCCTCGCGCTGGCTCCCACGCGCCCTCCTCACGCCTCTCTCCTGGGCCGTCTTCCTCTGGATGGGAGCATCCTTCCTGCTCTTCGTCCTCCTCGCCCTCGGCGAGCTCGTGCGCCTCGGGGCGGGCCTGCTCGGCGCGCTCCACGACCCGGACCGCCGCCGCTGGTTCGCCCGCGCTCTCGCGGCCACGAGCGGCCTCGGTGGCGTCCTCTCCTCGGCCCTGGCGGTGCGCACCGCCCTCGCGGCGCCCACGGTGCGCACGGTGCGCGTCCCCCTCGCGGCGCTTCCCGCGGCGATGGAGGGCTACACCCTGGTGCAACTCACGGACATCCACGTCGGCCCCACCATCGACCGCCGCTTCCTCGCGTCGCTGGTCGCGCAGGTCAACGCGCTTCGGCCCGACGCGGTGGTGATCACCGGCGACCTGGTGGACGGCTCGGTGGCCTCGCTGGGCGAGCACGTCGCTCCGCTCGCCGACCTTCGCGCGAGGCACGGGGTGTTCTTCGTGACGGGCAACCACGAGTACTACTCCGGCGTCGAGGCGTGGATGACCGAGCTGGCCCGGCTGGGCGTTCGGGTGCTGCGCAACGAGCGGGTCGCGCTCGGCGACGGGGCGGCGAGCATCGACCTCGCGGGCGTCGATGACTGGTCCGCCGCGGGGCGCGCCCCGGGCCACGGGGCCGACCTGGAGAGGGCCCTGCGGGACCGCGATCCGACGCGAGCCCTGGTGCTGCTCGCGCACCAGCCCAAGGCCGTGGCGGAGGCCGCGGCGAGGGGCGTCGGGCTGGTGCTCTCGGGCCACACCCACGGCGGTCAGCTCTGGCCCTTCTCCTTCGTGGTGGGCCTCGACCAGCCCATCGTGGCGGGGCTCCACCGGGTGCGCGACACCTGGGCCTACGTGAGCGAGGGCACCGGCTACTGGGGTCCGCCGATGCGCCTCGGGACGCGCGGCGAGATCACGAAGGTGCAGCTCACATTGACCCGCGCGGCGATCGGGTGATGCTGCGGGCTGCGATGCGCCGCTCCCTCGCCCTGTTGATGCTGCTCCTGCCCGCCGCGTGCTCCGACCAGTACGAGCCCCCGCTCAGCTATGGGCGCTGCTTCTCCAACGAGGTCTGCGGCCTCGCGACGCGCTGCGAGCAGCTCACCGCCAGCAACACCGGCGCACCGGCCTCGCTCTGCACCCAGTCCTGCGCGGTGGACCGCGACTGCCCCGGCATCTCCGTGGTGTGCGCGCGAGGCGTGGCGACGGCGATGGACGGCGGGGCGACGGACGGCGGGCTCTCGGGCCGATGCCTTCGCGCCTGCTCGGTGGACCTCGACTGCCGACCCGGGACCGTCTGCCGGGGGCTCATGCCCGACGCGGGAGCCGACCGGGTGTGCGTGGCCAACCTGTCGATGTGAGCGCTACCAGGCGCGCGGGGTGAGCGCGATGGCGGCGTAGAAATCCCAGGTGATGTCGTTGGTGGTGCGGAAGCGCCCGCCGGCGGAGTCGATGACCGGGCGGTGCGTCGGGTCGGGGGAGCTGTTGCCCTGGCAGCCGCCGCGCCACTCGGGGTGGTCCGCCGGGACGGTCTGGCCGGGGTTGCACGCGTCGGTGTTGGTGATGGTGTGCGGCGAGGTCCACGCGAAGGCCGCTCCGAGCGTGAATCGCAGGAACTTCGCCGGCTGCACGGACACCATCGCGCTGCCCCCGAGGACGAGGTGCGAGGCGGTGGTGGTGAGGCCGTCGAAGTACACGTTGCGCTCGGGCTGGCAGGCGCCGTCGGAGCCGCGCGCGTTGGAGGGGCAGCCGGGGAGGTTGAGCGGCCGGCTCAGCGACGAGCCGAGGGCGTCATACAGGGGGGAGTAATCTCGGCCCGGGGAGTAGTAGGAGCCGCGGAAGCGCAGGTCGATGAGCATGCGCTGCCAGGTCTCGCGGTTCTCCCAGGGGATGATCTCCATGCCCGCGGTGAGGGTGCCGACCAGGGGCGGGAAGTTGGAGAGCTGCCCGAGGGGCGTGTCGGCGTAGCGGAAGGCGCTGTCGCGCACGGGAAACTCGGCGAGGAAGTCGAGGCCCGCGTAGGGCTCCACGTAGCCGAGGCGCCGGGCGACCATGGTCTGGAAGAACACGCCGTGCAGCCCGCGGGAGACGCCCGGGTTGGGGTTGCCAGGCGCCGAGCGGGCCGCGGCGGCGGGGGCGGAGTTGCCGCTCGCGGGGGTCTCCGGGACGCTGGAGGCGTCGGGGCAGAAGGTGCCCGTGGAGGTCTGGTGGCAGGGGCGCATGAGCGCTCCGACCGGGGGGCGCCACTGGAAGGAGAGCGTCCAGGTGGGGCGGTTGCGGTCGCGCTGCTGGTTGAAGATCGACCACTGGAGGCCGAGGAAGACCTGGTCGATGCCCGAGCGCTCGGGGCTGTCGAAGCTCGGGTCGAAGAGGTAGGTGGCGTGCTGCGCGCCGGGCCCCTCGGTCCAGCCGTCGGCGAGGCCGGCGCGGGCGTTGTCGGCGGAGACGCCGCTCGGGGGACGGAGCTTGCGCGCGTCGGAGAGGATCAGCGGCAGGCCGAAGGTGAGCGCGAGGTCGTGGAAGAGGCCGATCTCCGCGTTGACGAGGAGGGTGTGCGTGCTGCGGGTGTAGTCCGCGACGTCGCCGTACTGAGGGACGCCGAGGCTGGTGCCGGGGTTGCTCACCCGCATCTCGCGCTGGATGCGCGCGTCGCGCCGCTGGAACTGGTAGCCCGCGGTGAGGCGCAGGCTGAACTGGCTCCCGGCGTCGAAGGAGTCGACCACGTCGACGATGCGCGCGGTCTCCGAGAGCAGGTGCCGAGGCGCAGGCGTGTCGGCCTCCTGCGCGCTCGCAACCCCGGCGGACGCCCACAGCGCCGCAGCGAAAAGAGCCGTGTTTCGTCGCACGATCGTGGCGGCACGCTAGGCGGCGGGTCGGAGGGGTGTCAAGCGTTACGCGGCGGCGGCATCGCTTGACGGCGAGGCGGCGCGCAGGCCAAACCGCCGTGCTGAGGGACATCGATGGGAAAGACCGCAAAGATCATTCTGGCGATCGTCGGGGTCTTCATCCTGGCGTGCCTCGTCGGCTCGGTGGTGCTCGCCCGCTTCGGCAAGCAGAAGTTCGGCGAGATCGTGCAGGAGGCGCAGCGACAGACGGCGGAGGCGCGCACCTGGGCCCGCTCCCACTCGCAGGGCGACTGCATGAACGAGGGCCTCGCGCGGGTGCAGGCCTGCCCGGGCCTCCAGTGTCAGATCGCGGTGCAGACCTTCACCTCGACCTGCCTCACCGCGGCCTCCCCCACGCCGGGCCTCTGCGAGGGGGTCCCCTCCCCGCAGGACTTCATGGGCACCTCGCAGTGGATCAACACCCGCTGCTCGGCCTTCAACGGCCCCAACTCGGTGCCCGGTGAGCCCTCGATGCGCTGCCGCAACCTGCTGCCGGTGCTGCAGCGCCACTGCTTCGCCCGCGCGATGATCGCCGCGCCCGACGCCTCCGTCGCCGCGACGCCCGACGCCGCCCCGTAAGCCCTCAGCGAGCCGCCGCGAGGGCCGCGTCGATGCGCCGCTGAAACTCCTCGAAGGGAAGCGCCCCGGCCACGAAGCGCCCCGCGATGAAGAAGGCCGGCGTCCCCATGCTGGCGCCGGTCGCGTCCGCCGCGGCCATGTCGCGACGGATCGCCGCCTGGTGGACGTGCCGGTCGAGCGCCGAGCGGAAGCGGGCGAGGTCCAGGCCCTGGTCCCTCGCGTAGCGCTCCAGGTCCGAGCGCTCCAGGCTCCGCTGGTTCTCGAAGACGGCGTCGCGGTAGCGGTCGAAGCCGTCGTTGCCCTGCTGCGCGAAGGCCTCCAGCGCCGCCTCCGCCGCGAGCATCGCGTGGTCGTGGAAGGGCAGCGGGTACGAGCGCCAGACGAAGCGCACCCGGTCGCCGTAGCGCTCCCGGATCTGCGCGATGGTCGGCGCGACCCGAGCGCAGAAGGGGCACTGCAGGTCCGTGAAGTGCTCGATGACCACGCGCGACTGCACCGCGCCGAAGGCCGGCGCCGAGGGGGCGGGCGCCACGACGTAGACGCGGTCCGGGTCCGCCGCGGGCTCCGCCGGGGCGTCGGGCGCGACGCGGCGCACGGCCGTGTCGGCGGTGGCCATGAGGGCGTCGTAGAGCCCCGCGCGGCTCGTGCGCGGGTGCGCCGCGAGGTACGACCGCGCGGACGCGAGCGCGGCGTCGATGCGGGTCACGAAGGCGCCCTCGGGCTGAGCGCCGACGAAGCGCCGTCCGTTGATGAAGAAGTGCGGCGTCCCGCTGGCCTCGACGCGCCCGGCGAGCGCGTGGTCGGACTCGATGGCGGCGGCGTGCGAGTGCTGGTCGAGCGCCGAGCGGAAGCGCGCGAGGTCGAGCCCCGCCGAGCGGGCGTAGCGCTCCAGGTCGGCCCGGTCGAGGTGCTGCTGGTTGGCGAAGAGCAGGTCGTGCATGCGCCAGAAGCCCGCGTTGCCGCGCTGGGCGAAGGCCTCCAGGGAGGCCTCGGCGGCGGGGCGGGCGTTGGGGTGGAAGGCCAGCGGCTCGTGGCGCCACACCACGCGCAGGTCGTTGCCGTAGCGCGCTCGCAGCGCCGTGAGGGTGCCGTTGACGCGGGCGCAGAAGGGGCACTGGAAGTCGCTGAAGACCACCAGGGTGACCAGCGCGGTCGACGGGCCCCTCACGGGAGCGCCCGCGACCGGGACGTTGAGCACCTGCGAGGGGTCGGGCTGCAGCGGGCGTCGAGCCGGGGCCGACGGAGCGGGCTGCGGGTCGGGGCCGGGGACCGGGTTGGCCACCATCACCGCGTAGGCCGACTCCCTCGGGGCGATGGCGCGAGCGAGCGCCAGCACCGGGTCGATCACGGCGACGAAGCGCTCGACGGGCTGCGCCCCGGTGAGCTGCGTGCCGTTGATGAAGAAGTTGGGCGTGCCGCCCGCGCCGAGCTGCTGAGCGAGGGCCATGTCGGCGGTCACCGCGGCGCGGTAGGGCCCCGTCGCGAGCTCCCGACGCAGCACGTCGCGGGGCACGCCGACCTGCTCCGCGGCGTCCTCGAGGCCCTCGTCGGTGAGGCGCCCACGGTCGGCGAAGAGGGCGTCGTGGAAGCGCCAGAAGGCCTCCGCGCCGGCCTTGGCGTAGACCACCATCGCGGCCTCCGCGGCGGGGCGGGCGCGGTCGTGGAAGGGGAGCGGGTTGTTCTTCCAGACGAAGCGGATGTCGTCGCCGTAGCGCTCCGAGAGGGCCTCGAGGGTGGGCAGCACGCGGGCGCAGAAGGGGCACTGGAAGTCGCTGAAGATCACCACCGTGACCAGCGCGTCGTCGCGGCCCCGCACCGGAGAGGTCCCCACGGGGATGCGCTCGGCGTCGCGCATCGCCCTCGGCGCCGCGGCGAGCAGGCTCGACGGGACCTCCGCGCCGAAGCCCGGCAGCGCCGCGGCGTGGCCCTCCCGGGTGGACTGAGCCACCGGGGCCGCCGGCCCGGTGGGGGGACGAGCCGCGCACGAGAGCGCGGCCAGGCTGAGCCACCACGAAGCTCTCATTCGGCGCATCACGCCGCGGAAGGTATCAATCTTTCCCCGGCGCCGGTCGCAGGTGGATCACGAACCTCGCCCTCGCGGTGTCCCAGCGCTCGGCCTGCGCCTCGACGGAGTCGCCCATCACGAAGCCCGGCGCCCCGCGATCGGTCGCGGCGGGGAGCAGCGCCACCCGGCGGTCCTCCCGGTAGGGGGTGCCGTAGATGCTCTCCAGGTCGACGACGTAGACCTTGAGGTCGACCGCGCACCCGTCGAGCGCCACGTAGAGCCGCGAGGGGCGCACGCCCACGACGGTTCCGGAGCGCCACGGGCGGCGCTCGGGCGCCAGCGCGAGGTCGTCGCCGAGGAGCTGATCGAGCACCAGCAGGTCGACCTCCTTGTCGATCTCGCCCTGCCGTCGGCGCGCCTCGTTGGCGGTCGCGATCACCGCCTCGCGGGTGGCGACGTCCTGCTCGCGCGACTGCGGCGTCACGAGCTTGAGCCCCTCCAGCAGCTCCTTGTGCGAGAACACCCCGACGGCCTCCCGCATGGGCGCCGACATCCGCGCGTAGCCGTCGACCCCGAGCGCGTGGTGCGGCCCGCTCCTCGCCTGGAACTCCGACGCCCGATACGTGTACCGCACCTGCCGCTGCACCGCCTGCGAGAGCCTCTCGGTGCGCTCGCCCGAGGGCAGTCCCCCCATCCACGCCGAGAGGTCGTCGCGCTCCCTGCGCCAGCGCCAGCGGTCCTCCAGGCCTCGGCGCTCGGCCAGCGCGCCGAGGATCTCCTCCAGCTCCTCCAGCCGCACGTCCAGCGGCGGCAGGTGCACCCGATAGACCGCCTGCACGTCCTCGTCGGAGAGCCCCATCGAGTGCAGCATCTTCGCGCCCTCGATGTTGCAGAGCAGCGAGGCCTGCTCGTTCCATCGCTCGACGTCGTTGCGGTCGCGGGCCACCGCGCGCAGCCGCCCGGGGTCCTCCGGGTCGAGGTCCACCTCCGCCTCGTAGCGCTGCAGGGGCAGCACTCCGCGCGACGCGGCCTCCGCGATGCGCAGCGTCCCCAGCGCCGCGAAGGCCAGCAGCGACTCGCTCACCTCCGGCCGGTCGCAGCGAGGGTCGCCCGTGCAGCCCGCGTCGAACCAGCGCTGCACGCCCTCGTAGGAGAGCTTCGCCCGGCTGTAGATCCTGCCCCGGTGGACGCGCGCCTCCACGCAGCGCCCCGCCGCGTCGACGCGCAGCGTGAACACCACCGCGCGCCGCAGCACCTCCGGGTTGAGCGAGACGATCCCCTCGGAGAGCGCCTCCGGGAGCATCGGGATCGCGAAGCCCGGCAGGTAGTAGCTCGACCCCATGGAGAGCGCGCGGCGCCAGAGCGCGGTGCCCGGCCGGGCGTAGTACGACGCGTCCGCGAGGGCGTAGCGCAGCGTGAAGCCGTCCGCCTCGCGGGCGACGTGCAGCGCCTGGTCGAGGTCGCGGGAGCCCTCGTTGTCGATGGTCACATAGGGGACGGCCGTCTCGTCGACGAGGCCGTCGTCGAGGCCCGGCGAGGCCATCCATGCGGCGACCTCCGCGTCGACCGCGGGGTCCGCGGGGGGCCGGAGGCCGAGGCGGTCGACGAGCTCGTCCAGGCGCTTTCGGGGGTCGTTCACCCGATGGAGCGTAACTCCGAAGGGCCCCTCAGGCGCGGTGGTGGTTGGGTGCCCCCACC
>CBIHPK010000180.1:0-15926 GCA_966211675.1 uncultured Myxococcaceae bacterium | reverse complement strand
CGCCGCGACGGGCTGCGAGGGCGGCGGGGCGGGCGGCGGGGCGGGCGCGTCCGCGGAGGGCGCGGACTCCTCGCTGTCGCCCCCGGAGGAGTCGCTCTCGGTGCTGGCGCTCTCGGTGCTGGCAGTGGTGACGGTCGGCTCCGCCATGCTCTGCGGCTGCGCCACGCTGCCGCTCGCGTACATGGCCGACGGAGGCCCCGACGCCGAGCGGGAGTACGAGCTCCCCGAGGCGCAGCCGACGACGCTCGACAGGCACAGGCCCATCACCAGCAGGGCCGACGCGCGCCACCCCAGAACACCCGCGGACGGTGATCGATCTCGCATGACAGGGACTCTCGCTCCTCCGCGCGACGACGACCCGATCGGCGCGCGCGGTCGCCCTGGGAACGCCAGGGGGTGCGACGGGCTTACACCCGAAAGCGAATCGGGTGGGGAGCGCGATGCACGCGAGGATAGAGTGCGGGCGATGATCACCGTGGGAATCGACGCGTCCAACCTGCGGCTCGGAGGAGGCCGCTCGCACCTGGTCCAGATGCTCGGAGCCTGGGAGCCCGCGACGGAGGACATCGGGCGGGTGATCGTGTGGGGCAGCCGGGAGACGCTCGGTCTGCTCCCGGCGCGCCCGTGGCTGGACCTCGTCCCCGAGCCGCTGCTGGACGGGGCGCTGCCCCAGCGGCTCCTCTGGCAGCGCTGGGTCCTGCCGAAGCGCCTGGAGCCGGGTCGATCGATCCTCTTCGCTCCAGGCGGGATGATCCCGGGCGGGGTCCACCCGGTGGTGACGATGTCCCGCAACATGCTCCCCTTCGAGGCGAGCGAGCGGGCCCGCTACTCGGGCGTCGCCCGGCTGAGGCTCGAGCTGCTGCGCCGCGGTCAGTCCAGCGCCTTCACCGACGCGGACGGGGTGATCTTCCTCACCCGCTATGCGCGCGACGCGATCCTGCCGCAGCTGCACCGGACACCGAAGCGAGTCGCCGTCATCCCTCACGGGCTCGACGCGCGCTTCAGCCGCCCCGCCAGGGAGCAGCTCCCCATCGGCTCGTACACCGATCAACGGCCGTTCAGGTTCATCTATGTCTCGACCATCGAGGCCTACAAGCACCATGAAGCCGTGGCGCGCGCGGTCGTGCGACTGCGTACCCGCTTCCCGATCTCCATCGACTTCGTCGGCCACGGCGATCCTGCCAGGGTGGCCGCGCTCCAGGCCTTGCTGCGCTCGCTCGATCCAGGCGGCGCGGTCGTCCGCTACCGCGGCGGGCTCCCCTTCTCGGAGGTCCACGCCGCCTACGACCAGGCCGACGGGATCGTCTTCGCGTCGAGCTGCGAGAACATGCCCAACGTGCTGCTCGAAGGCATGGCAACGGCCCTCCCCGTGGCCTGCTCTCGCCGCGGCCCCATGCCCGACATCCTGGAGGACGGCGGGTTCTACTTCGACCCGGAGTCGGTGGACTCCATCTCCTCCGCGATCGAGGCGCTCCTGCTCTCGCCCGACGAGCGCCGTCGACGCGTCGACATCGCCGCTCGCGCGGCCGAGCGCTTCTCCTGGTCGACCTGCGCCCGCGACACCTTCGCCTTCCTGGCGGAGGTCCAACGAGGCTGGCGCGCGGCTTCCGCGTAGGGCGAGCCACGCTACGATGGCCGCCTGGAAGGATCCAATGCCATGACACTCAAGCGCATCGCGGTGGTCGGCGCGGGCGGCTTCGCTCGCGAGGTCGCGTGGCTCATCCGCGAGATCAACCGGGTGACCCCGACGTACAGCTTCGTGGGCTACCTCGTGAGCGACCTCGCGCGACTGGGCTCCCATGACAGCGTCGACGAGGTGCGAGGCGACCTCTCGTGGCTCGACTCGCACCGCGGCGAGGTCGACGCGCTCGCGCTCGGCATCGGAACGCCGGGTCCGCGGCTGAAGGTCTCGTCGGAGATCGAGGCCGCGCACCCCGAGCTCAGCTGGCCTGCGCTGGTGCACCCGAGCGCGATCTTCGACGCCGCGAGCTGCACGCTGGGCCACGGAGCGCTGCTCTGCGCGGGCGTGATCGGCACCGTGGGCGTGGTGCTGGAGCCCTTCGCCATGGTCAACCTCGCCTCCACGCTCGGGCACGAGGCGAGGCTCGGTCGAGGCGTCGTGCTCAACCCGACGGTGAACCTCTCCGGGGGCGTGGTGCTCGAAGAGGGCGTGCTCGTGGGCACCGGCGCCCAGGTGCTGCAGTACGTCCGCGTCGGAGCGGGCGCCACGGTGGGCGCAGGCGCGGTGGTGACGAAGGACGTCCCGCCTGGGGAGACCGTCGTGGGCGTGCCGGCGAGGCCGCTCAAGCGAGGCTGAGCGGCTACGCCGCCGTTCAGCCGATCGACTCCACCTCGTTCAAGGTCACCGGCAGCCCCTCCCTCAGGCTGCGCACGGCCATCAGCGTGGCGAGCGCCGTCCCGTAGGTCTCCTCCCACGAGATGGGCCACGGGCCGCCCTGGCGCACGGCGTCGATGAAGGCCTTGAAGCCCGCGGCGTGCCCGCGGTCCTTGTGGGCCTTCTCGTCGGTGCGGCGCTCGGCCTTCCAGAGCGAGACGTCGTCCCACTCGTCGATCACCGCGGTGCGACCGCCGCCGAAGACCTCGATGCGCTCCACCGGACCCGCTCGGTCGCCGCCCGCCTGGTAGGACACGTTGGAGACGCCCCCGTTGGCGTGGCGCACCGTGATGAACACCTGGTCGTCGGTGGTCTCCAGCCCGGGGTTCATGGCCACGGACTCCGCGTAGACCTTCACCGGGCCGCTGCCCTGCAGGGCCACGCAGGTGTCGATGGCGTGGCAGGCCTCGCCCACGATGCGACCGCCGCCGATGTCCTCGTCCTGCGGCCACGCGTTGGCGGGGATCGCTCCCGGCGCGAAGCGGAAGCTCACCGTGCGCGCCCCCACGTCGGAGAAGAACCCGCGCACCCGGTCGAGCGCCGGGGCGAAGCGGCGGTTGAAGCCCACCATCAGCATCGGGCAGTCGCGGCCGAGCGACTCCACGGTCTCCCTCACCCGCGCGAGCTCCTCCTCGGAGATGCACAGGGGCTTCTCCACGAAGACGTGCTTGCCCGCGCGCAGCGCCCGGATGACCAGGTCGGCGTGCAGGTCGTGGCGCGTCGCGACGAAGACCGCGCGCGTCCCCGGATCGTTGAAGAGCTCGTCGACCTCCGTGGTGGCGAAGTCGAAGTCCATCTTGCGGCCCGAGTGCTCGGCGTTGAGACCGCGCGCGGTGGACAGGCCCCGCCAGCGCACGGGCCCGAGCTTCGCGAAGGCGGGCATCATCACCAGGCGCGCGTAGTTGCCCGCGCCGATGAGCGAGACGCCGAGCTCGGACGACCCCACCCCGCGGGGCGCGCGAAGCTCGATGCGGCGCGACGGCGCGGCCGGGGCGTCGGGGTAGGTGAGCACCGCGCCCAGCACCGGGGCGTTGCTGGTGATGAGGTCGTAGGCCTCCGCGGCCTGGGCGATGGGGAAGCGGTGCGTGGTGAGCTTCTCCACCGGGAGCTTGCCCTGCGCGATGAGGTCGAGGATCGCCCCCATGTTGCGCTGCGAGGTCCAGCGCACGTGGCCGAAGGGGTAGTCGACGCCCTTGTCCTCGTAGGACGGGTCCATGCGGCCCGGGCCGAGGGAGGACGACACGGTGAACTCCAGCTCCTTCAGGAAGAAGGGCGCGCGAGGGAGGTTCAAGCCCACCACGCCGACCAGCACGATGCGGCCCTTCTGGCGGGTCACCTCGGCGGCGAACTCGATGGGCTCGTTGCTCTGCGTCGCGGCCGTGATGACCACCGCGTCGACCCCTTGGGCGCCCGCGAAGTCGCGCACCGCCTGGCGGGGCGATCCGATGCCCACCGCGTCGGCGCCGAAGGTCTTCGCGAGCTCCAGCTTGGCCGGGTCGATGTCCGTCCCGAACACCCGGCACCCCTGGGCCTTCAACAGCGCCACGCAGATCTGCCCGATGAGCCCGAGGCCGATGACCAGCACCCGCTCTCCCAGCGTCGCCCTCGCGAGGCGCACGCCCTCCAGCCCGATGCTGGCGACGCTGGTGTACGCGGCCTGCTCGAAGGTCACCCCCTCGGGGATGAGCGCCACCAGGTTGCGCCCCACGCTCACCACGCCCGCGTGCGGGCCCGCCGTCGCGACGCGGTCGCCGGCCTTGTACTCCTGCACCCCGCGGCCGCACTCCAGGATCACCCCCGCGGACGAGTAGCCGAGCGGCATGGGCTCGTCGAGCTTGGCCATCACCTGCTGCGCGGTGGTGACCAGCCCCTCGGACTTCAGCTTCTGGAGCACGCGGCGCACGTGGTCGGGCCGCTCTCGCGCCTTGCCGATGAGGCTCTTGCGCGCGAGCTCCACGACGTAGCGCTCGGTGCCGGCGGAGACCAGCGAGGCCGCCGTCGCGACCACCACCTGGCCCGCAGCCGCCACCGGCGCGGGGATCTCACGGACGCCGGTCTTGCCCGAGCGCACTTCCTGAACGACCTGCTGCATGAACGTCTCCTCTAACGGGGCCGATGGGGGGGGTGTGCTGCCGACGGGCGGACTAGTCCATCCGCTGGCGACCATCAAGCGTTGCGCGGCGCCCTGCGGGGCGTTCACGCGAGGGCGGTCACCCGGCCTTGTTGGCGGCGACGATGCGGGCCCAGGAGTCGGCGAGCCCGATGGTGCGGTTGAAGACCAGGGCGCCCGGACGGGAGTCGCGCGTGTCCACGCAGAAGTACCCCATGCGCTCGAACTGGAAGCGCTCGCCCGGCGTCGCGCCGGAGAGCGACGGCTCCAGCTTGCAGCCCTTCAGCACGGTCAGCGACTCGGTGTTGAGGTGGTCCTTCCAGCTGCCGCCCTCGGGCACCTCCATCGGGTCTTCGACCTTGAAGAGCCGGTCGTAGAGCCGCACCTCGGCGTCCACCGCGTGCGCCGCGCTCACCCAGTGAAGGGTGCCCTTCACCTTGCGACCGTCGGGCGAGTCGCCGCCCTTGGTCGCCGGGTCCCAGGTGCAGCGCAGCGCGGTGACCTCTCCCGTGGCCGGGTCCTTCTCGACCCCGGTGCAGGTGAGGAAGCACGCGTAGCGCAGCCGCACCTCGCGCCCCGGGCTCAGCCGGAAGAACTTCTTCGGCGGGTCTTCCATGAAGTCCTCCCGCTCGATGAACAGCTCCCTCGCGAAGGGCACCTTCCTCGTCCCGAGCTCCGGGTGCTCGGGGTGCACCGCCGCGTCGAACCAGATCACCTCCCCCTCCGGGAGGTTCTCGATGATCACCTTCAGCGGCCGCAGGACGCCCATCACCCGCGGGGAGCGCGCGTTGAGGTCTTCTCGCACCGCGTGCTCGAGCAGGGTCACGTCCGCCACGCCGTCGCGCTTCGAGACGCCCACGCGCTCGCAGAAGGCCCGCAGCGCCTCCGGGGTGAAGCCTCGCCGTCGGACCGCCGCCAGCGTGGGCATGCGCGGGTCGTCCCAGCCGCTCACGTGGCCGCCCTCGACGAGCTCCTTCATGCGCCGCTTGGAGAGCACCGTGTACGACAGGTTGAGCTTGCCGAACTCGATCTGCTTGGGCTTCTGCTCGACCCCGATCACCTCGAGAAACCACTCGTACAGCCCGCGGTGGTTGATGAACTCCAGGGTGCAGATGGAGTGCGTCACGCCTTCGATGGCGTCGCTCTCCCCGTGCGCCCAGTCGTACATCGGGTAGATGCACCACTTGTCGCCGGTGCGGTGGTGCGTCGCGTGGCGGATCCGGTACATCAGCGGGTCTCGGAGGTTGAGGTCCTTCGAGGCCATGTCGATCTTGGCGCGCAGCACGTGGGCGCCGTCGGGGAATTCCCCCGCGCGCATCCGTCGGAAGAGGTCCAGGTTCTCCGCCACCGATCGGCCTCGGAAGGGGCTGTCCACGCCGGGGCGGTGGAAGTCGCCGCGGCCCGCCCGGATGGCCTCGAGGTCCTGCGAGTCGACGTAGGCGCGGCCCTCGGTGATGAGCTTCTCGGCCCAGGCGTAGAGCTGCTCGAAGTAGTCCGAGGCGAAGTACAGCCGCTCGCCGAACTCGTAGCCGAGCCAGCGCACGTCGGCCTTGATGGACTCGACGTACTCGACCTCCTCGGTGGCCGGGTTGGTGTCGTCGAAGCGGAGGTTGCACACCCCGCCGTGGCGCTGCGCGAGCCCGAAGTTGAGGGTGATCGACTTGGCGTGGCCGAGGTGCAGATAGCCGTTGGGCTCCGGCGGGAAGCGGGTCATCAGCCGACCGCCGTTGAGGCCCGCCGCGAGGTCGTCGCGCACGAGGTCATCGACGAAATTGCCGGGTCCGCCGTCCGTCCGAGGGGCCGTGCCTGTGGGGTTCTCGAGGTCGCTCATGGGTCCTTTAGGGGGGCGAAGACTACGGCGCATCGACGCCGCGCGTCGAGCCAATCACCAGCGCTTTGGAGTGGAGGCGGCAGTCGCGTCGGGGAGAAGAACCGCAAGGGTCGCAAGGGTCGCAAGGGAGCGATGGGGCTGGAGCGAGCCTGGACTGGGACCCGAGGTGAAGGGTGGGAGCGCCCCAGCCCGCCTGAGCCCATCGCTCCCTTGCGACCCTTGCGACCCTTGCGGTTCTTCTCCCCGACGCGGCTGCCGCCTCCACTCAGCCGCCGCTGAACGCCGCTCCCCGGCGTCGCAACAAGGCCCATCAGCCGCAGCGCACCACCCTCGCGCTCGCTCCGGGAGGAACCACCCCTATGTCACGCCACCCCGTCGGCGCGCTCGCGCTCGCCTGTCTGCTCGCCGTCCCGATGTCGTCCGTCGGCCGCGACCGACCCCGCTCGGCCGGCGCCCGCCGCGTCGCCGCGCTCTCGCCCCCCGCGCCCGCGCCGCCCGACACCGCCGACCGCCGCGGCCGCCTGCTCAACGCCTTCTCCCGAGGACCGCAGCTCCGCCGCTGCTGGGACCGCGCCGTCCTCGATCACCCGACCCTCACCGACCGCAGCCTCGCGGTCACCCTCCACGTCGACGCGCAGGGGCGCACCACGCGCGTCGACGTGCGAGACCCGCAGGCGCCCGACCTCGCCCAGTGCCTCGTGCGCGCGGGCCTCTGGCTCCCCTGGGTCGGCCCCGGCGAGGCCTTCCAGGCGAGCACCACGGTGAGCTTCAACCGCGGCGCCTGACACCCCCCGGCGGTCGTCGCATCCTCCGATGTCACAACGGCGAGCGCTGCCTCGTCTCGTGGGCACACGGAGAGAGGATGCGACGGCCATGACACGAACGATCCACGAGGTGCTGGTGCTCGGCGGCGGCTACGCAGGGGTGCTCTGCGCCAACCGCCTCGCGGGCGAGCTCGGCGCGGCGGCGAGGGTGACCCTGGTCACCGAGCGCGAGGACTTCATCCACCGGGTGCGGCTGCACGAGGCGCTCGCGGGTCACCCGCTCCCCCGCCGCCCGCTGCGAGGGATGCTCGCGAAGGGCGTGGCCCTGCGCCTGGGGCGGGTGCGCTCGGTCTCGCTGGCGGCGCGCGAGGTGACCGTGGACGACGCCTCGCTGCGCTTCGACGCCATGGTCTGCGCCCTCGGGAGCGCGCCCACCACCGACGTCTCCGGGGTGCTCGAACACGCCTCAGGCCTCGCCGACCTCGTCGCCGCGCAGGCCGCGGCGGACCGGCTGCGCGCCCTCCCCGCGGGCTCGCCCGTGGTGGTGATCGGCGGCGGCTTCACCGGGGTCGAGGTCGCCGCGGAGATCGCCGAGTCGTGGCCCGCGCTGCGGGTGTCCCTGCTCGCGTCGTCGATCACGCCCAGGCTCTCCGGCGCCGGGCAGCGCTATGTGCGGGCCTCCCTCGACGAGCTCGGCGTGGAGGTCGTCGAGGGCGCCGAGGTGCGCTCCGTCGCCGCCGACGCGGTCGAGCTCGCCGACGGGACGCTCCGTCCCTCGTCCCTCACCGTCTGGGCCGCGGGCTTCGCGGGCCGCGCCCCCTCGGTGGAGGCCGACTGGCCCCTCGACGCGCTCGGCCGCATCGTCGTCGACGCCGACCTGGGGGTGAGCGGCGCCCCCGGGGTGTTCGCGGCGGGCGACGTGGCCGCCGCCGCGCCCGGCATGGAGGAGACGCTTCGCATGGGCTGCGTGACCGCGATGCCGCTCGGGGCGCACGCGGCGGACAACGTCGCGCGCTTCCTCCGGGGCGAGGCCGCGAGGCCCTTCGCCTTCGGCTTCCTGGTGCAGTGCGTGAGCCTCGGGCGCCGCCGAGGGCTGGCGCAGCCGGTCGATGTCCGCGACCATGCGCGGTCGTGGGTGGTCACGGGTCGGCTGGGCGCGCTGGTGAAGGAGTCCATCTGCCGCTACGTGGTGGGCGCGCTGCGGGTCGAGGCCGCGACGGCAGGGATGTACCGCTGGCCGGGCGGCGTGGTCGCGGGTCACCGCGCGCTGACCGCGTGAGGGGATAACCCGCGATGACGCCGGACGACCTCGCGCGCGAGCGGCCGTTCCTGTTCGGGCTCGCGTACCGGATGCTGGGGAGCGCGGCGGACGCCGACGACGTGCTCCAGGAGGCGTGGCTGCGGGTCCGTCAGGTCGACGACGCGCGCTCTCCCCGCGCGCTGCTGGCGACGGTGGTCACGCGGCTGTGCCTCGACGAGACGCGCTCGGCCCGACGGCGCCGCGAGGAGTACGTGGGCGAGTGGCTGCCGGAGCCCGTCGCCGACGCGCCCGCAGGCGTAGCCCTCGGAGCGGCGGAGAGCGTGTCGATGGCCTTCCTGGTGCTGCTGGAGTCGCTGTCGCCGCTGGAGCGGGCGGTGTTCCTGCTGCGCGAGGTGTTCGACTTCGACTTCGACGAGGTGGCCGCCGCGGTCGGGCGCAGCGAGGCCGCGTGCCGGCAGCTCCTGCACCGCGCGAAGGCCCACCTCGACGAGCGCCCCGCCCGCTACGCCCCCGACCCGACGACGCGCGACGCGCTCACGGTGGCCTTCGTGACGGCCGTCGCGACGGGCGACCTCGCGTCCCTGGTGGCGCTGCTCTCCGAGCAGGTGAGGGCCGTGACCGATCACGGAGGCAAGGCCTCCGCGGCGAGGCGCCCGGTGACCGGGGCGACCTCCGTGGCGCGCTTCCTGACGGGGCTCCAGCGCAAGGCGGCCGGGGCCGTGGGGGTCGACGCGGCCATGGAGGTGATCAACGGCGCGCCGGCCCTGGTGGTGCGCGAGGGCGGGGCGATCACCACGGTGATGCAGCTGGGCTGGGAAGCAGGGGAGGGAGGGCCGCGGGTGGCGGCCGTGTACATGACGCGCAACCCGGACAAGCTGCGCCGACTCGAAGCGGCGCTGCGAGCGCGTTAGCCCGTCGGCCTCAGCCCCGCGCCAGCCAGGCGTCCACCCTCGCGGCGGCGCGGCGACCCTCGGCGATCGCCCACACCACCAGCGACGCCCCTCGCTTCATGTCGCCCGCCACGAAGACCCCCGGCTCCGTCGTCGCGTGGTCGTCCGCCACCACGTTGCCCCGGCCGTCCATCGCCACGCCCAGCTGCGCCAGCAGGCCCTCCCGCGACGAGCCGACGAAGCCCATCGCCAGCAGCACCAGGTCGCACGCGAGGTCGTGCTCGCTGCCCGCGACCTCCGTCATCACCCCGTCCCTGCGCTCGACGCGCACCACCTCCAGCGCCTCCACGCGGCCGTGGGCGTCGGCCCTCACCCGCTTCGTCAGCACCCCGAACTCCCGCTCGCCGCCCTCCTCGTGAGAGCTCGACGTGCGAAAGACCCACGGCCACTCGGGCCACGCGTTGCCCGGGGCGCGCTCGCCCGGAAGCCGGGGCATCAGCTCCAGCGAGGTGACGCTCCGCGCCCCCTGGCGGATCGCCGTGCCCACACAGGCCGAGCCCGTGTCCCCGCCGCCCAGCACCACCACGCGGCGCCCGGTGGCCAGCACCGCGTCGCGGTCGGGCACCAGGTCGCCCGCCACCCGGCGGTTCTGCTGCGTGAGGAACACCATCGCCTGCACCACGCCCTCCGCCCCCGCCCCAGGGACCTCCAGGGCCCTCGGCACCATCGCCCCGCCGCACAGCACCACCGCGTCGTGTCCCGAGCGCAGCGCCTCCGCGGAGAGGTCCTCGCCCACGCGGACGCCGGTGCGAAACACCACCCCCTCGGCGGTCATCTGCTTCACCCGAGCGTCGAGCTTCGCCTTCTCCAGCTTGAAGTCGGGGATGCCGTACCGAAGCAGGCCGCCCACCCGGTCGTCGCGCTCGAACACCGTCACGTCATGCCCCTGCCGCGCCAGCTGCTGAGCGCAGGCGAGGCCCGCCGGGCCCGATCCCACCACCGCCACGCGACGGCCGCTGCGCACCGCCGACACCCTCGGCGTCAGCGCGCTCCCATGGGCCATCGCCCGGTCGGCGATCTCCTTCTCGATCAGCTTGATGGTCACCGCCCCCGGCGCCGCACGGCCTCGCTCCGTGGGGATGCTCTCCAGGCCCAGCACGCAGCTCCCCTCGCAGGGAGCGGGGCACACCCGCCCGGTCACCTCGGGGAAGTTGTTGGTCTCGTGAAGCTCCGCCGAGGCCTCGGCCCAGCGACCCTTCATCACCAGGTCATTGAAGTCCGGGATCAGGTTGCCCAATGGACAGCCGGTCTTCGCCGAAGGGGTCACTCCGCCCATGCAGAAGGGCACCCCGCAGTCCATGCAGCGCGCCGCCTGCTCCCGCACCGCCGGCTCCGGCGGCGACAGGTCGAGCTCCCTCCAGTCGTGCACCCGCTCCGCCACCGGGCGCGCCTCGGCCTTCGATCGACGGATCTCCAGAAACCCTCTCGGTCGTCCCATCTACGCCCTCGCCTCGGCCTGCGCCGCGCCCTCGGCCTTCGCCCGCTGCGCCACCAGCGCCTTGCGAAGCTCCTCGGGCATCACCTTCACGAAGCGCTCCGCCGACTCCGCCCAGCGCGCGAGCATCGCCTTCGCCTTCGGGCTCCCGGTGCGCCGGGCGTGCTCCTCCACCAGCGAGTGCAGCGAGTGGACGTCGTCGGCCCCAAGGGGCTCCAGCGCCACCGTGTCGGGGTTGCAGCGCGACGCGAAGCCGCCGTCCTCATCGAAGACATAGGCCACCCCGCCGCTCATGCCCGCGGCGAAGTTGCGGCCCGTCGACCCGAGCACCACCACCGTGCCTCCGGTCATGTACTCGCAGCCGTGGTCGCCGACGCCCTCCACCACCGCCGCCGCGCCGCTGTTGCGCACCGCGAAGCGCTCGCCTGCTCGGCCGTTGAAGAAGGCCCGGCCGCGGGTCGCTCCGTAGAGCACCGTGTTGCCCACGATCACCTGCGCCTCGTGCTCGAAGGGCGAACCCTCCGGAGGACAGATCGCCAGCACCGCGCCCGAGAGCCCCTTGCCGACGTAGTCGTTGGCGTCTCCCCAGAGCGCGAGCGTCAGACCCGGCGCTCCGAAGGCGCCAAAGGACTGCCCCGCGCTCCCGTGGGCGGTGATCGTCAGCGTGTCATCCGCGAGCCCGGCGTCGCCGTGACGCCGAGCGATCTCTCCGGACAACATCGCCCCGAAGGCCCGGTCGCTGTTGCGGATGGCCGTCTCCAGGGACACCCGCTCCCCTCGCTCCAGGGCCGCCGCGGCCTTCGGAGCGAGCGCCCGGTCGAGCACCGCGTCGAGGTTGTGGGCGACGGGTTCGGTGCAGCGCAGCGGGCTCGTGGCGGCCTCCCTGGGGCGGTAGAGCACCTCGCTGAAGTCGAGACGGCGGGCCTTCCACCAGGAGCCCACGGGAGCGCCTTCGGGCTTCTTCGGGGCGATGCACTCGACCCTCCCGACGGCCTCGTCGAGGCGGCGGAAGCCCAGCGAGGCGAGGATGGCGCGCACCTCCTCGGCCACGAAGAAGAGGTATCGGATGACGTGCTCGGGTGCGCCCGCGAAGCGCTTTCGTAGCTCCGGGTCCTGCGTGGCGATGCCGACGGGGCAGGTGTTGAGGTGGCACTTGCGCATCATCAGGCAGCCCAGCGCCACCAGCGGACCGGTGCTGAAGCCGAACTCCTCGGCGCCCAGCAGCGCGCCCACCACCACGTCGCGCCCGGTGCGCATCTGGCCGTCCACCTGGAGGCGCACCCGGCCGCGCAGACCGTTGAGCACCAGCACCTGCTGGGCCTCCGCGAGGCCGAGCTCCCAGGGCGTTCCGGCGTGGTGGATGGAGGTCAGCGGCGCGGCGCCGGTCCCGCCGTCGTGACCGGAGATCAGGATCACGTCGGCCAGGGCCTTGGCCACGCCGGCGGCGACGGTCCCGACGCCCGCCTCGGAGACCAGCTTCACGCTGATGCGCGCCGTGGGGTTCACGTTGCGAAGGTCGAAGATGAGCTGCGCCAGGTCTTCGATGGAGTAGATGTCGTGATGCGGCGGCGGGGAGATCAGCGTCACGCCCGGCGTCGAGTGGCGCACGCGCGCGATCACCGCGTCGACCTTGTGCCCCGGGAGCTGTCCGCCCTCCCCGGGCTTCGCCCCCTGGGCCATCTTGATCTGGATCTCGTCGGCGTTGACCAGGTAGTGCGCCGTCACCCCGAAGCGCCCGGAGGCCACCTGCTTGATGGCCGAGCGCTTGGAGTCCCCGTTGGCCAGCGGGAGGAAGCGCTCCGGGTCCTCGCCCCCTTCGCCCGTGTTGGAGCGGGCGCCCACCCGGTTCATCGCGATGGCGAGCGTCTCGTGGGCCTCCTTGGAGATGGACCCGAAGCTCATCGCCCCGGTCGCGAAGCGCCGCACGATCTCCACCGCGGGCTCCACCTCTTCGATGGAGACCGGGGCGTTGCCCGCCGGGGCCACGAGGTCCCACGCGCCTCGAAGGGTGAGCAGCCGCCCTCCCTGCTCGTTGATCTCCCTCGCCCACGCCGCGTAGGAGTCGCCGTCGTCCTGGCGCACCGCGCGCTGGAGCCCGGAGATGGTGCTCGCGGTCCAGAGGTGCCCCTCGCCTTGCGTGCGGAGATGGATCAATCCCCCGACGTCGAGGTGCGCCTCGGGGTGCGCTCCATAGGCTCGGTCGTGGCGGGCGAGCGCCTCTCGGGCGATCTCGTCGAGGCCGACGCCTCGGATGCGCGACGAGGTGCCGGCGAAGTACCGGTCGATGACGGCCTGGTCGACGCCGACGGCCTCGAAGATCTGCGCTCCCTGGTACGAGGAGACCGCGCTGATGCCCATCTTGGACATCACCTTCTGGAGGCCCTTCACCAGGGCCTTCACGTAGTACTTCACGGCCGCGTCGGGCTCTCCGGGGAGCACTCCCGCGCGGGCGAGGTCGGCCACGGTCTCCATGGCGAGGTAGGGGTTGACCGCCCCGGCGCCGTAGCCGACGAGCAGCGCGAGGTGGCTGACCTCTCGGGGTTCGGCCGACTCCACGACGATGCCGACCTTCATGCGGAGGCCCGTGCGGATGAGGTAGTGGTGCACCGCGCCGAGCCCCAGCAGCGAGGGGATGGGCACGTGCCCGGGGCCCACGTCGCGGTCGGACAGGATCAGCAGCGACGCCCCGGAGGTGACCGCCGCGCGGGCCTCGCGGCAGAGGGTGTCGAGGGCCTCTCGGAGGCGCGATCCGGCGCTGCGAGGGTCGTCGTGGGGAGGGCGGGCGAAGCGCATCGCGAGGGTGCAGGCGTGGAAGTCCGCGGGCACGCTTCGGCGCAGCCGGGCGACGTCGTCGTTGGTGAGCACCGGGTGCTTGAGCTGCACCATGCGGCACTGGCGCGGGGTCTCGTCGAGGAGGTTGCCTTCGCCGCCGACGGAGCTGGTCATCGACATCACCACCGCCTCGCGGATGGGGTCGATGGGGGGGTTGGTCACCTGCGCGAACTGCTGCTTGAAGTATCGGAAGAGGCTCTGCGGGCGCTCGGAGAGCACGGCGAGCGGCGCGTCGACGCCCATGGAGCCGGTGGCCTCCTCGCCGGTGGCGGCCATCGGGGGGAGCACCCGGGTGAGGTCTTCCTCGGTGTAGCCGAAGATCTGGTGGAGCCTCGGCAGGTCGTCGGGCGAGAGGGTGTACGCGCTGCGGGCGGGGGGCAGGTCGTCGAGGTCGATGCGGTTCTCCGCGAGCCAGGCGCGGTAGGGCTGGCGCGTGGCCACCCGGTGCTTCACCTCCTCGTCTCGCAGCACCCTCCCCTCGCGCGTGTCCACCAGGAACATCCTCCCCGGCTGCACCCTCCCCTTCTGCACGATGGTCGTCGGGTCGAGCGGCAGCACCCCGAGCTCGCTGGCGAGCACCACCAGACCGTCGCTGGTGACGGCCCACTTGGCGGGTCGCAGCCCGTTGCGGTCGAGCATCGCGCCCACGAGGTCGCCGTCGGAGAAGGCCAGCGCGGCGGGGCCGTCCCAGGGCTCGATGAGGCACGCGTGGTAGTCGTAGAAGGCCTTGCGCTCGGGCGACATGGCCTCGTCGCCGGAGGCCTCCGGGACGAGCATCATCATCACGTGCGGCAGGCTTCGTCCGCTGGCGACGAGGAAGTCCACGACGTTGTCGAGCGAGGCGCTGTCCGAGCCGCTCGACCGGATGATGGGCTTGAAGTCCTCGATGGCCTCGCCGAAGTGCGGCGACTCCAGCAGGGCCTCGCGGGCGCGCATCCAGGCGCGGTTGCCGTTGAGGGTGTTGATCTCGCCGTTGTGGGCCAGGTAGCGGAAGGGGTGCGCCCGCTCCCAGCTGGGGAAGGTGTTGGTGCTGAAGCGAGAGTGCACCACCGCGAGGCGGGTGACGGTGCGCGGGTCGAGCAGGTCGGGATAGAAGGCCCCGAGCTGCTCGGCGAGCATGAGGCCCTTGTAGACGACGGTTCGGGACGAGCAGGAGCAGAGGTAGAAGTCGTCGCCGCCGAGGGTGACGCTGGCGGTGCGCCCGGCGCGCTTTCGCACCATGAAGAGCGTGCGGTCGAAGCCCGCGCGGGGACCCTCGCGGCCGATGAAGAGCTGCCGGATGGCGGGCATGGTGTCGCGGGCCATCGGGCCGATGGCGCTCGCGTCGACGGGGACGTCGCGCCAGCCGAGCACGCGCTGCCCGTGGTGCTCGACCGCGGCCTCGAGCAGGGCCTCCATGCGACGACGACGCGCGGGGTCGGCGGAGAGGAAGCACATCGCGACGGCGTAGTCGCCGGGCTCCGGGAGGCGCACCCCCTGGCGGAGCATCTCGTCGGCGTAGCGGTCGTGCGGGATCTGGAGCATCACCCCGGCGCCGTCGCCAGTGCACGGGTCACAGCCCGCGGCGCCGCGATGGGTGAGCCTCGCGAGGATCTCGAGCGCCTGAGTGACGGTGTCGTGCGTGGCGCGACGGTCGAGCCTGGCGACGAAGCCGAGACCGCAGGCGTCGTGCTCGTGGTTGGGATCGTAGAGGCCCTGGGCTGGAGGAAGTGGCATTGACGCGACGCATGATAGTCGGGTGACGCGGCGTGGCAAACCGCGAGTGGGGCAGTCTGGTGACAGCGCAGGTGGGGAGGTGACGCGTCAGGCGAAGACGTCGTCGACGGTGGAGGCGGTGATGACGCGCACGGTCCAGGCGGTGAGCTGGGCGAGGTCGTGGCAGGCGTCGAGGCGACGGGACGACTGCGCGGGGGAGAGGGACCAGGCCCAGGCACCGAGGGCGGCGCGGAGCACCGAGCGGGCGCCCTCCTCGCGGTCGTAGAGGGCCTCGATGGCGACGGCGTTGCGCAGCACGCCCGGCGCGGTGAGCGACTGCCCCGAGCCCACCACCTTCACGGCCTGTCCCTTCTCGTAGACCTCGACGCGGCGATCGAGAAGGGCGTGCGCGCGATGCTCCGCGCGGCGGGAGTGCCGGTGACCGCGGTGGGCATCGGCAGGGACTCGGTGCGCGTCGAGCTGCCCCGCGCGAAGCTAGAGAAGGCGCTGGCGAAGGCGTAGGCCCCACCGCCAGACGTCGAACGGTGGAGCGCCAGACGTCGAGCGGTGGAGCGCTGGGCGTTGGTCTCATTTTGGAGAGCGACCGCGGCGCCAGCCCAATGCGCCTCACCGTCGCGAAGCGACGGGAGCGA
>CBIHPK010000179.1:0-16013 GCA_966211675.1 uncultured Myxococcaceae bacterium | reverse complement strand
GCGCTCTCGCGCCGCGCCGCCCCCAACGCCCCCGCCCAGCAGGCCGCCTCTGTGGTCCGCTCGGCCCGCTCGCAGGCCGCGCCGCCGGCCGCGCCACCGCCCACGCCGACGCCCGCCCCGCAGCCCACGCCGTAGCCCGACGCTTCCGGAGAATCACCATGAAGTACCTCGCATTGACCACCGTACTCGGCATCGCCTCCCTCTCGGGCTGCGCCTCTTCTCCTGTCGCTCCGCGGGAGCTCGTTGAGGCCCGCGCCGCCTTCGGACGCGCCAGCCAGGGGCCCGCGGCTCGCCTCGCCCTCGTCGACCTGCACAACGCCCAGGGCGACCTCGAGCGCGCCGAGCGCAGCTTCACCGAGGCCCCCACCTCGGACGTCACTCGCGACCTCTCGTACGTGGCGCTTCGCCGCGCGCAGACCGTCGAGGCCCGAGGGGACACGCTCCAGGCCGATCAGGAGCGGGAGCGCGCCGAGGGAGAGCGCACCGCCCTCACGGGGCAGCAGCTCGCGCAGACGCGGACGGCCCTCCAGAGCTCGCAACAGCAGCTCCAGAACACGCAGCAGACCGTGGCCATGACGCAGACGCAGCTCGCCACGGAGCGGCAGCGGCGCATGGAGGCCGAGCGCCAGGCGGCCGCCGCGCTGGAGAGCCTGCGTCGCGTCGCGGCGGTGCGAGAGGAGCAGCGAGGGACCATCATCACGCTCTCCGGCGAGGTGCTCTTCGCCACGGGCCAGTCGACGCTCCTGCCCATCGCGCAGCAGCGGCTCGACCAGGTGGCGCGCGCGCTCATCGACCAGGGCGCCAGGCACCTCGTGGTCGAGGGCCACACCGACTCGCGCGGCTCGCCCACCACCAACCAGCAGCTCTCGCTGGCCCGCGCCCAGGCGGTGCGATCCTACCTGATCAGCCGGGGCATCCCCGACGGCCAGATCGAGGCCAACGGCCTCGGATCGACGCGCCCCATCGCGCCCAATGAGACCCCGGAGGGTCGCGCCAACAACCGCCGCGTCGAGATCGTGGTCTCCCCTGCGGCCCCCGGCAGCAACGCGGGCGGCACCGGCGGCACCGGCGGCGGCACCTGAGAGCGCCCGGCGAGCGGGCCCTTCGCGGGAGATCGGCTATGGTCGAGGCTCTCCTCGATGGCCCTGCTCAGTGAACGTCTCGCTCGCCTCTCGCTCCACGTCCGCGGCTGGCGTAGCCGCTCCGTCGACACCTGCACGGGGCCGGTCCACTGGGTCGAGACGCCCGGCCAGGGAGCGCTCCCGACCACGGTGCTCCTGCACGGCTTCAACTCCTCCGCGGGCTACAACGCCCCGCTGCTCCAGGCGCTTCGGCCGCACGTCCGCCGCGTGATCGCCCCCGACCTCCCCGCCCACGGCTTCAGCCACACCCCGGCCCACCTCGACGGAACCCTCATCTACCAGGGCATCCGCGACGCCCTCGACCAGGCCCTCGACGGCCCCGCGGTGCTGGTGGGCAACTCCATGGGCGCCGCGCTCGCGCTGCGCTACGCCCTCGACCGCCCCTCGCGGGTGCAGGGCCTCGCGCTCGTCTCTCCCGGCGGCGCTCCGCTCTCGGACCACGAGCTCGCCTCGCTCCAGCGCACCTTCTCCATCCGCACCCACGCCGAGGCCGAGGCCTTCATCGACCGGCTGCTCGTGCGCCGCACCGCCCTGCGGCCCATCGCCGCCGCGAGCCTCCGCCGCGGCTTCGCCCGACCGGCGCTGCGCCAGCTCCTCGCGGGCGTCGGCCCGGCCAACTACCTCACCGTCGACGAGGTGCGCGCGCTCACCATGCCGGTGCTGCTGCTCTGGGGCGCCGAGGAGCGGGTGCTGCCCTCCACGGGCCTGAGCTTCTTCCGCGAGCACCTCCCCCCGCACGCTCGCATCGAGGTCGTCGCCGGGGTCGGTCACAGCCCGCAGGTGGACGACTGCGACGGCACCGCGCGGAGGCTGCTGGCCTTCCTCCGCGAGACCGCGGGCTGATCGCCTACGCCAGGAGCGCGAGCAGGTCGTCGCGGGTGAGCGCGGCGCTCGGATCGCCGCCGGACAGCGCCGCCTCGGCGAGCGCCCTCTTGCGGGCCTGGAGGGCCACGATGCGCTCCTCGACCGTGTCGCTCGCCACGATGCGATAGATGGTCACGGGGCGCTGCTGGCCGATGCGGTGCGCCCGGTCCGCGGCCTGGTCCTCGACGGCGGGGTTCCACCAGGGGTCGAGGAGGAAGACGTGATCCGCCGCGGTGAGGTTGATGCCCGTGCCGCCCGCCTTGAGCGACACCAGCATCACCGGCGGGCCGTCCTCCGACTGGAAGCGCCCCACCACCTCGGCCCGGTCTCGCGTGGCGCCGTCGAGCCTCGTGAAGCCGATGCCCGAGGCCTGCAGGTGCGGCTCCACCCGGTCGAGCAGGGAGGTCCACTGGGAGAAGACCAGGGCCTTGTGACCGTCTGCGGCGGCGGACTCCAGCGCGTCCACGAGGCAGGTCACCTTCGACGACGAGTCCGCGCTCTGCCCCGGGACCAGGCCGCTGTGACACGCCGCCTGCCGCAGCCGCAGCAGCGCCTCCAGCGCCAGCAGCGTGCTCCCGCCCTGGCGCAGCGCCTCCACCACGTCGCGCTGCGAGGCCGCCCGCACCGCGTCGTAGACCTCGCGCTCGCGCTCGTCGAGGTCGCAGTGCAGCACCGCCTCCGTCCTCGGCGGCAGCTCCGGCGCCACCTCTCGCTTCAAGCGCCTCAGCAGGAAGGCCCCCACCCGCTGCCGCAGCCTCGCCATGGCGGTGCCGTCGCCGTCCGCGGCGGGCTTCGCGTAGCGCTCGTCGAAGTCGCTCCGCCCCCCAAGCAGCCCCGGGTTGGCGAAGTGCATCAGGCTCCACAGCTCCTCGAGGCGGTTCTCCACGGGCGTTCCGGAGAGCGCCACGCGGAAGCTCCCGCGGAGCTGATAGGCCGCCCGCGCGGCCTGACTGTCGGGGTTCTTGATCGCCTGCGCCTCGTCGAGGACGACCGCGTCCCAGCTCTCCCTGGCCAGCGCCCCGGCGTCGAGGCGCAGCACCGCGTAGGTGGTGAGCGTGACGTCCGCGTGGCGATCGATGGCCCGCCCTGCGCCGTGGTAGACCGCGACCGAGAGCCCCGGCCGGAAGCGCCTCACCTCGTCGGCCCAGTTGTGCAGCACGCTGCGGGGCGCGACCACCAGCGACCGCCCTCGCAGCGCGCAGATCGTCTGCAGCGTCTTGCCGAGGCCCATGTCGTCGGCCAGCACTGCGCCCATCTGCGCGTCGCGGAGGAAGCACAGCCAGTCCACGCCGCGTCGCTGATAGGGACGGAGCGTCGCCGTGAGGTCCGACGGAATCACCGCCGGCGGGATCGCCTCGAAGCCCTCCGCCAGCGCCCTCAGCCCCTGCAGCTTCGGCGGAGCGGGCGTCTCCAACTCCTCGCAGAGCTGGGCGAGGGCGGGCAGCGCGGCGCGGGTGACCTCGCCGTCGTCGTCGCGCGCGGCGAGCAGGTCGGCCACCCGATGACCGTGAGCGCGGAGCCACTCGACGGGCAGCGGCGCCCAGGTCCCGTCGGTGAGCGGGACCACGTCCAGGCCCTCCCGCCAGGCCTGCATCACCGTCGCCGCGTCCGCCTGCCTCGCGGGGGCGCCCTCTCCGTCGCCGTCTCCCGGGAGCTCGAAGGAGAGGTCGAAGCCCGTGTCCCGCACCGTGAGCTTCGGCGCGACCGCGACCGTGCCGAAGAGCGAGGCCGTGGCCCCGCCGCCCTCCGGCGACCACGCCTTGAGCTTCGCGAGGAAGCGCGCCGCGTCGGTCCCCCGGTAGGCCGTGCGCACCCCCGGGACCAGGCCCAGCTCGTCACGAAGCCGATGGACCTCTCGCACCTCCGCGGCCTCGTCCCGCACCGGCAGACCGCCTCGGAGATGCACGAAGCGACCGTCCTCGATGCGAGCGACGGGGGGATCGCCGTAGGTGAGCGACGGGGTCACCGAAAGCGCGTGCGAGAGCAGCGTGACGTCCATGGTGATGCGAGGCCGAAGCCCCTTCACCAGCGGCGGGAGGCGCTTCGAGCGCACCTCCACGGGGACCCTCGCGGAGAGCTCGGGCAGCGCCTTCACCACCAGCTCGGCGACGTCGCTCGAGGCGAACACCCGGGTGCGCGGGAGCCTCTCCCACTGCGCTCCGGTGAGGTCCGTCGCGCCCAGCGGGCGGAGGACGCCGCCCGTGTCCGCGACCCCCGGCGCCACCAGAGCGGTCACCGCCGGGTCGCGCTCGATGCGAAGCGCGTAGCCCTTGGGGTGGTCCTCCACCCAGGCCCTCGGGAGCACCTCCTCGGTCGAGACCCTCACCGCCCGGCCGTCGAGCCGCACGTCTTCGCAGGACGAGAGGGCGGACAGCAGCGCGGGGACGTCGCTCGCGGCCACGAGCCCGCCCCGCTTCAGGTCGCAGAGCCGGTCGATCGCGAGGTCCGCGTCGCTGGTCGAGATCGCCACCCCGGCGTCCGCGAGCGCCCCATCGAGGGGCCGCTCGTCTCCTTCTGGACCGGCGATGGAGCGGGCCACCCGAAGGCCCTCGCGCGTCGCGGTCAACGCGTAGCGCAGCCTCGCCTGCACGCTCACCGCCGAGGGCAGAGCGACCCCCGTGCGCCTCGCCGCCTCCAGCGCCGCGGCGGCCGCGACGACGTGGGCGCAGGGGTCCGCTCCGCCGCAGTCGCAGGCCCACTCCCCCTCCTCGGGATAGAGCATCGCCGTCGCCGGGACCGACCACCCCGGCACCTGCACCAGCAGCATCGCCTCGTCGTCGGTCTCCCGCTGCGAGAGCACGTTGCCGGTGCGGGCGAGCTCGGCGGCCTGGGCGAGGCGCATCGAGGGGGAGCGCCGCCGGACGTTGGCGAGCAGGGCCTGGAGCGAGGCGAGGGAGAAGGGCATCGGATCAGGCGCCGCGGAGGGTGAAGGAGGGCATTGGCCGCGGGACTTCTGTCATCGCCGCGACGAGCGCGCAATCCGCGATAGGAGTCCCTCGGGTAGTCTCGCCCCCCGTGCTGGAAGAACTCGCCTCGGGCCGCGGTCGCAACCCCCGCCTCGACCTCGTCTACGGGCTGCTGGCCGCGATCAGCGTCGGGCTGATCCCGATGGGGGTCTTTCCGGGCCTCGGCTTCGTGCGCATGGCGCCGACGGTGGTGCTGGCCCTCGGGGCGCTGCCGGGCACCCGACCGGCCTTCGGCGTCACCATCGCGTGCGGGCTCCTCGCGGGCGCCTTCGGCGACTACTTCCTCAGCACCTTCGACCCCGACCTCGCCGTGTTCGGAGTGCTCGCCTTCCTCTTCGGCCACGCCTTCTACATCGCGGGATTGCGCCGCACGGGATGGTCCGCGAGCCCCGCCCGCCGAGGCCTGGTCACCGGCCTCGCGGCCTTCGGCCTCAGCTACGGCGGCGTCATCGCGTGGGTCAATCCGTTGCAGCCCGTGCGCTCCATCGGGTGGATCCACGTCGACCCGCCGAGGATGGTGCCGGTCGCGCCCGCGCTGCTCGCGTACATGCCGCTGCTCATCGGCATGGCGGGCGTGGCCGTGCTGCGCCGGGGGTCGCGAGTGCTGGCGCTCGGCGCGCTGGTCTTCGTCGCGAGCGACGCGATCATCCCGCTCAACCAGTTCCTGCTGCCGAGGGCGCACCCGGGCGACCTCTACGCGACCGAGGCGCTGCTCTACCCGGGCTTCATCACCTACTACCTCGCTCAGTACCTGATCGCCCGCGGGGCGATGGCGGAGTCCTGCGCTGCGGCCTGACCGTCGCGCCTTCGCAACGGCTGGTCCGGCTCCGCGCGATTTGGTACTCCCGCGCTCCACCGCCCATGGCCACCGTCGACCCCGCCTCGCTCGACCGACTGACCCCCCTCCGCCGCGCCCGCACCATCGTCGTGAAGATCGGCACCGGGGTGCTCACCGACCCCCGCGGAGCCATCGACCGCACGGTGCTCGAGTCCCTCGCCAACGAGCTCGTCGACCTCGCGGAGAGCCCAAGCCGCCGGGTGACGCTCGTCTCCTCCGGGGCCATCGCGCTCGGCGTCGAGGCCCTCGGCTTCACCGCCCGCCCCCGACGGATGGACCAGCTCCAGGCCTGCGCCGCCGCGGGGCAGGGGCTCCTCATCCGGCTCTGGTCCGAGGTCTTCGCGCGTCGCAGCCGGGTGGCCGCCCAGGTGCTGCTCACGCACTCGGACTTCGCCGAGCGGGCGCGCTACCTCAACGCTCGCGGCGCGCTCGACGCGCTGCTCTCCCGCGGCGCCATCCCCGTCATCAACGAGAACGACACCGTGAGCGTCGAGGAGATCGCCTTCGGCGACAACGACTCGCTCTCCGCGCAGGTGGCCAACCTCCTCGGAGCCGAGCTCCTGGTGATGCTCTCCGTCGCCCCGGGGCTGCTCGACGGTGACCGCCGGGTGCCGGTGGTCGCAGGCGGCGATCGCAGCGTCGACCGCTTCGTCCGCACGGACGTCTCCGGCGGCGGCAAGGGGGGGATGGTCACCAAGCTGAGGGCCGCGAGGGCCGCCACCGCCGCGGGCGCCACCGCGGTCATCGCCCCGGGGAGGCAGCCCGGCGTGCTCGCGGCCTTGATGCGAGGCGACGACGTGGGGACGGTCTTCCTCCCGACGGGGCAGCGCGTGTCCGCGAGGGCCCACTGGATCGCCCACACGCTCCGCGGTCGAGGCACGCTGGTGGTGGACGAGGGCGCCCGCCGCGCGGTGCTGGAGGGCGGCCGCTCGCTGCTGCCCTCAGGGGTCGTGGAGGTGCGCGGCACCTTCCGCCGAGGCGACCCGGTGGACCTCGTCACCGACGCCGCGGCTCCCTTCGCTCGCGGCCTCTCGGCCTTCTCCAGCGCCGAGCTCGAGGTCATCCGCGGGCGCAACTCCCGCGAGGTGGGCGACCTGCTCGGCGCGCCGCACGGTGACGAGGTGATCCACCGCGACGACCTCGTGGTGCTGTGAGAGCTACGCGCTGATCGCCTCGACCCCGGAGATCGCGGGCGAGGGAGGGGGCGCCGTGCTGTCGAGGGGCGCTGGGCGCTGGGTGTCTCGCAGCGCGCCCGCGACGCGCGGCAGGCGCACCACGAACTCCGCCCCGGCGCCCTCGTCGCTGCGCACCACGATGGATCCGCCGAGGGCGTGCACCACTCGCCAGGTGATGGTGAGGCCCATGCCCATCCCCTTGCCGGCGGCCTTCTTGGTGAAGAAGGGCGTGAACACCCGGGCGATGTCGTCCTTCGGGATGCCGTGCCCGTTGTCGCGCACGGTGAGCGTGACGTGCTCCGCGGCCCCATCGCCCTCGATGGTCACGCGGCCGGTGTGGTCCTCGACGGCCTCGATGGCGTTCTGGAGAAGGTTGGTGAAGACCTGGTGCAGCTCCTCGGGCACGCACTCGATGGTGCCGTCGCCCCTGAACTCCGTCTCCACCACGACCTCGCGCCCGATCGCCGGGACCACCACGCGCACCACGTCGCGCACCGCCTCGAAGACGTCGTGCCCTCGCGACACGCGCGAGTAGCCCTCTCGGCTGTAGCGCCGCATCACGTCCACCGTCTCCCGGATGCGCCCGACGCCCGACCGCGCCGTCTGGAACATCCGATCGGCCCGCGTCTTGAGCTTCTCGATCCGCTCCTGCCGCGCGTCCGCGTCCGGGGCGGCCTCCATGGCGAGCTTCTGGATCTCCTTCACGTCCGACTCGATGCGGGCCAGGGCGTTGGAGATGTAGTTCAGCGGGTTGTTGATCTCGTGCGCCATGCCCCCGGCGACGACCTCCAGCGAGTCCATCTGCTGCGCGAGCACCATGTCCGCCGTGGCGTCCTGCAGGTCGAGCAGCGAGCGCACCGTCGAGAGCAGCTCGCGCGGCGCGAAGGGCTTGGTCATGTACGCCGAGGCGCCGGTCTCGATGCCCTTCAGCCGGTCGTCGAGGTCGCCGCGCGCGGTGAGCATCAGCACCGGCGTGTGCTTGAAGCGCGGGTCCGCGCGGAAGCGCCGGATGAACTCCAGCCCGTCGATGTCGGGCATCATCAGGTCCGTGATCACCAGGTCCGGCAGCTCGCGCTGCGCGACCTCCAGGCCCTGCAGGGCGTGCGTCGTGGCGAGCACCCGGAAGTGCTGCCGCAGCACCGAGTGCAGCAGCCGGATCACGTCCGGCGTGTCCTCGATGACCAGCACCGTGCGCGCGTGGGCCCGCTCGCCCGGGTCGCGCTCGACCACCCGACGCTCGGTCACCTCGGCCACGTCCAGGAGCTTGAACTCCGGGCGCGTGGAGACCTGCACCGTCCACTCCTGCACGCTGCGGTCGTCGCGTCGCCGCAGGTCCGCGAGCTCCCTCGCGCCGGGTCGCTGGTCGAGCACCTCGTCGCGGAAGTGCTCGCGGTCCCGCGGCAGGGTGACGGTGAAGAGGGCGCCCTTGCCGGGCTCGCTGAACGCCCGGATCTCGCCGCCGTGCAGGTGCACGAGCTCGCGCGCGAGGGCGAGGCCGATGCCCGCGCCGCCGTGCCGCCGCGAGCCGGCCATCTCGACCTGGAAGAAGCGCTCGAAGAGCCGCTCGGCCATGTCCGGCGCGAAGCCCGGGCCGTCGTCCTCGACGCCGATGATGGCGGTGTGCTCGTCGTGGGTGACGCGCACCCAGATGTGGCCGCCGGGCGGGGTGAACTTCGCGGCGTTGGAGAGCACGTTGATGAACACGCGCTCCAGCCGGTCGAGGTCGCAGAAGGCGAGCACCGCCTCCGCGTCGGCGTCGAAGGTGATCTCGATGTTCTTGCGCTGCGTGAGGGCGAGCACCTGGGAGACGAGCGAGCGGAGGAAGGTCACGAGGTCGTGCTCGTCGACGCGCAGCCGCAGCCGCGACTCCTCCAGGCGCGACAGGTCGAGCAGGTCCTCGATGAGGCGCAGCAGCTTGACCCCGTTGCGGAACACCGTGCGCAGGGTCATGCGCTGCGCCTCGGAGATGGCGCCCATCTCGCCGTCGATCATCAGCTCGACCGGCGACAGGATCATCGCCAGCGGGGTCTTGAGCTCGTGGGTGATGTTGGCGAAGAAGTGCGACTTGAAGCGGTCGAGGCGCTTCAGCTCCTCGTGCGCGCGGCCGAGGCTCTCCGTGGCGCTCTGGAGCTTGAGCTGGTTGACCACCTGCTCGTAGGCGCCGCGGAAGGCGAAGACCTGCGCGGCGCTCACGATGGTCGCGGTGGTCACCAGGAAGAACATGTTGGTGATCGCGTCGCTCACCTGGCGGCCGCTCGCGATGAACGCGTTGGGCACCAGGAACATGAGGACGATCGCGACGTGGTAGGGCACGGCGATGCGCGCGGGCCACATGAAGAGCAGGCCCGCGGTGATCATCGCGAGGTTGAGCCCGGCGTAGTACACGGAGCTGTACCCGCCGAGCACGAACACCATCACGCCGATGCCGGCGCCGACGCAGAGCATGTAGATCTGCGTGAGCTGCGCGGCGTGGCGCTCGAAGATGGGCCGGCGGGTGGCCACGAACATCGCGATGGTGATGGCCGTGACCAGCGCGCGGCTGGGGTAGAGGATGTAGAGGTGCTCGCGCGCGACCACGTAGTCGAGCACGCCGAAGAGGGGATAGAAGACCCCGACGAGGAGCAGCACGGTGCGGGCCGCGCGGCGGTTGCGATCGATCAGCCAGCGGCTCCACTCCGCCTCGATCGCGGCCTCGTTGGGAGCCCCGGCGCTCACGGCTTGCGCATGGTGACGAAGGGGTTGATCCCGGTGCCGTCCTCGAGGATGGCGACCTCCGCCTCAGGGGCCGCGGCGCGCGCGTAGGCCATCATCTCCTCGCGGGTGCGCAGCAGCAGGAACCACTCCAGGTGGTGCTCGAGGAACCACTTGCAGGGGTTCTCCTGGACCATGTTGCCGACGTACGCCATGCCGCCCGGGTTGAGGTTGTCATAGAAGTTCCGGCAGAGGTCCACCGCGGTGGGGAAGCGCAGGTAGTCGAAGAGGCCCGCGCAGAAGATCATGTCGAAGGGCCCGAAGCCCTTGAAGAGCGTCGGGTCGTGGAGCAGCCGCTTGATGGAGTCGTGGAGGAAGACCACCTTCACCGACGGGTTGCGGGCGATGTGCCGGGACATCCGCCCCTGCGCGTAGGAGAGCGCCAGCGGGTCCTGATCGAAGAGCAGGAACTCCACCGGCGGCGTCGGCCGGTCGCGCTGCGAGAGCAGCTCGACGATCTCCTGCGCGGGCCCGGCGGCCACGGAGGCGATGCGGATGGGCCGGCCGGTTACCGTCGGGTTGTCGAGCATCGCGTCGAGGCGGGCCCGCACCACGTCCTTGCGGCACCGCACCGCGTGGGCCCCGCGGGTCCAGACCACGGACAGGTGGAGCGCCCGGCCGAAGAGCGTGGCGCCCTCGAACTGCCGCTCGTAGATGTACCGCATGACCTCGTAGTCGCCCGGGTATCCGAGGGGCTTGGTGCGGCAGCGGTGCATGAACGGCGCCCGCATGAAGTAGTCATGGAGCATGCGCAGCGAGTAGTCCTTGAGCGGCGCCTGCTCGGACTCCGGGACGCTCCGCAGCGCGGCGTCGATGGCCTCCGAGTAGCGCACGAACTCGGGCACGAAGTCGCGCCGGAGCTGGTCGATGAGGGCGTTGCGCGCGGCGGTGTGCATCTCGCCCGTGAGCAGGTGCGAGGGCAGCCGGGCCTCGAGCTCCGAGAGCCTCGCGTCGGCGTCCTCGAAGAAGAGCCGCAGCTCGGCCACCAGCGACTTGAAGCGCTCGTGCCCTTCGACGAACCACGGCCGCGAGCGCGCGAGCAGCAGCTGCGCCTCCCCTTCGCTCCAGAGGCGCACGTCGCGCAGGTGCATGACGTCGTCGATGTTCATCAGCGACTCGCTGAAGGACGCGCCCACCACCACGCGCCCGTCGCGCTCTCGCACCGTCGTGACCTGCGCCGCGCCGCTGTACACGGTGTGCTTGTCGAAGCTCACCACGAGGCGCTCGATGGTCTCGCCCACGGCGACGGCGCTCGCGAGCGGCCACACGAAGGCCACGCCGTTCTGCGAGACGTCCTGCAGCTCGCAGCGGTGGGTCACGCCGCCCTGCGCGACCTTGATGACCGGCTCGATGCCCTCGAAGTCCTTCGGGCTGTAGCGCCTCGGACGGAAGAACACCTCGCGGCCGCTGGCCCCCTCCAGGGTCTCGTAGTCTCGGCCGCGGCCGACCTCCGGCGAGCTCAGGCGCTCGCCCGGAGGCGTGCTGGTGCGCTCTCCCGGCGGCCTGCTCTGGCGACCGCCGGGCACGAAGAACTCACTCTCGCGCGCGCTCGGCTGGAGCGGCGCCTCCTCAGCTGCGTTGGCCATGGCGGCGACTCTCTCAACGAGAGGCAGCGCTGTCTACAATTCACACGAAAACCAGCGGGCGGCAGGCCGCTACCGTTCAGCCGCCGCGCTCGATCTTCTCCCTCGCCTCGGTCGCCATCGCGTCGACCCGCTCGTTGAGGGGGTGGCCGTTGTGGGCCTTGACCCACTTCCAGGTGACCTGGTGTCGCTCCGCCGCGCGGTGCAGCCGCTGCCAGAGGTCCTGGTTCTTCACCGGCTGCTTCGCGGCGGTCTTCCACCCGCGCTTCACCCAGTTGGGCATCCACTCGGTGATGCCGTTGCGCAGGTACTGGCTGTCGGTCCAGAGCGTCACCACGCAGGGCTTCTTCAGCTCCTCCAGCGCGGAGATCGCGGCCATGAGCTCCATGCGGTTGTTGGTGGTCCTGGGCTCGCCGCCGGAGATCTCCCTCCGCTGCGTGCCGCTGATGAGCAGCGCCGCCCAGCCGCCCGGCCCGTCGGGGTTCGGCTTCGCCCCGCCGTCGGTGTAGATCGTCACGGGGATGGGGGCGGGCACGACCGGCGGGGCTTCGTCACTCACAGGTCCCCGGAGAGTACGAGACCCCGGCCTCGGACCGCGAGGTTTCGTCATGTCGACGTTTCCGGGCCGCGTACGAGCGGGGTAATGTCGCGGCCCAGAGCATGAAGACACGCAGGCTTCGATGGATGGGCGCTCCGCTGGTCTGGCTCGTCAGCTGCACCCCGGCCGACCCGATCCCGGTGGGCGACCCCGGCGACCTGGACGCGGGCGGCATTCCCCCGGTGCGCGACAGCGGCGGCACCGCGACCGACCGCGGAGGAACGCCCCCGAGGGACTCCGGTCCGGGGTCGATGCGCACCGACGGCGGCGGCGTGCAGGTGTCCGCCGGCAACGCCGCGGCCTGCGCTCGCCGTCCCGACGGAACCATCGGGTGCTGGGGCAACAACCGCAGCGGCATCCTCGGCGACGGCACCATGATCACCCGCGCCGCCGCGGTGAACGTCGCGGGCGTGAGCGACGCCGCGCAGGTCTCCGTCGGGAGCTTCCACGCCTGCGCGGTGCGAGCGAACGGCCACGTGGTCTGCTGGGGCGCCAACCGCAACGGGCAGCTCGGCGACGGCACCCTGCTCGACCGGCTGATGCCCGTCGAGGTGGTGCAGATCGACGACGCCACGCAGGTCTCCGTCGGCGAGACGCACACCTGCGTGCTGCGCCGCTCGGGGCAGGTCGCGTGCTTCGGTCAGAACAACGTCGGCCAGGTCGGCGACTCCACCCCCTCCGATCGCCAGCGCCCCACCACCGTGAGCGGCGCGGATGACATCACCAGCATCGCCGCGGGGCGTCAGCACACCTGCGCGGTGCGAGCCAACGGCGGGGTCATCTGCTGGGGCGCCAACGACAAGGGGCAGCTCGGCAACGGGACCATGGCGAACAGCGCGACGCCGGTGCTGGTCGGCGGGCTGGTGGATGCGACGGGCATCGCCTCGGGCATCGGGCACTCGTGCGCGGTGCGAGCGAGCGGCGGGGTGTCGTGCTGGGGCAACGGGACCCTCGGGCAGCTGGGCGACGGCGCGACCAGCGACCGCAGCAGCCCCGTGGCGGTGGGCGGCCTCGGCAACGTGGCGGAGGTCGCGGCGGGGGGAAGGGAGTCCTGCGCGAGGCTGCGCACCGGCGCGGTGCAGTGCTGGGGGCAGGGCACCGCGGGACAGCTGGGCGACGGCGCGACGAGCGATCGCCCGACGCCCGTGGCGGTCGCGGGGCTGGCCAACGCCTTTCAGCTGAGCGTGGGCGCCGACTACGCGTGCGCGGTGCGAGGCACCGGCGAGGTCGTGTGCTGGGGCGGCGACCAGAACGCGCAGCTGGGGCGCGGGGAGATCACCACCGGCGGGGCGGGCCGCTCCATCGGGCGCGTGGCGGGCTTCGACCCGATCCCGGGCGGGCCGAGCGTGACGGACGGCGGGGTGACCGGCGATTCGGGCACCGGACCCGGCACCGTGCCCGGCCACTGGGCCGTGGTGCCGACGCGCGCGACGGAGACCTTCACGGGCATCTGGGGCAGCGCGGGCAACAGCGTCGTGGCCGTGGCCCCTCGCACCCTCGCTCGCTGGAACGGCTCCACCTGGGCGCTCACCGCGTACCCGCTGATCCTCCGCGGGGTCACCGGCGCGGGCACGACGGTGTTCGTCTCGGGGCTCACCATCCCGACCAACGGCTCGGCCAAGCGTGGCCTCGGGATCTTCCTCCAGGGCAGCGGAGCGACGCTCGCCCAGTCCATGCCGCTCCCCGCGCTGGAGCTCGTCGCGATGTGGGCCCATGGTCCGAGCGACGTCTTCGCGGTGGGCGTCGGGGCGGCCGCTCGCTTCGACGGATCGCGCTGGAGCAACGCCTCCACCGGCCTCCCGATGGGCCAGGAACTCTACGCCGTCTGGGGCAGCTCGGCGACGGACGTGCGCGCGGTGGGCGCGGGCGTCTACCGCTTCGACGGCACCCGCTGGGCGGCCGAGCCCGCGGCCGGATCGTCGGCCTACTTCGGCATCTGGGGCTCCGGCGCCAACGACGTCTGGCTGGTCGGCCGAAGCGCCGCCCGCCACTTCAACGGCTCGGGCTGGTCCAACGTGCTCACCGGCTCGCTCTCGACACTCTACGGCGTCTGGGGCGCCGCGCCCAACGACGTCTGGGCCGTGGGCGAGGGCGGCACCATCCTCCACTGGGACGGCGCCCGCTGGTCGAGCATCCCCTCCAACACCACCGCGACGCTCCGCAGCGTGTGGGGCGCCTCCGCTGGCGACGTCTGGGCCGTCGGCGACAACGGCACGGCGGTCCACTACACGCTCTGAACCTCCGCCGATCGCGCCCGACGGGGGGCGGTGCCCGTGCGATGGTCCGCCCATCATGGATCGTCCCCCGACCGCGTTCTCCGACCTCGACCTGATCGCCACCCTCCAGGCCTCGCTCGCCGAGCAGGGCTTCGTCACCCCGACGGAAATCCAGCGCCGTGCGTTGCCCTCGCTGCTCTCGGGGCGCTCCGTCGTGGGCGTCGCCGAGACCGGCGGCGGCAAGACGCTCGCCTACGTCCTGCCCGTGCTGCACGCGCTCAAGTCGCTGGAGGACCGCGGCGAGGCGGTGACGGTCGACGCGAAGCCCCGCGCCATCGTGGTGGTGCCCACGCGTGAGCTCGGCGAGCAGGTCACCAAGGTCTTCAAGCGCTTCACCCACAGCACGCGGCTGCGGGTGCGCTCGGTGCTCGGCGGCACGACGATGGAGGTCGCCCGACGCAACATCCAAGGGGTCTTCGAGGTGCTGGTCGCGACGCCGGGGCGGCTGATCAAGCTCCTCGACCGGACGCTGGTCGACCTCGGGGACGTGCGCGTCCTGGTGTTCGACGAGGTGGACCAGATGCTCGACCCGGGCTTCCTGCCGGACGCGGAGCGCATCGTGGGCGCGTGCCCTCCGAATCGTCAGCTGGCGATGTTCTCCGCCACGGTCCCGCCCGCCGTGCAGGACCTCATCGGCCGACTCTTCACCGACGCGGAGGTCATCCGGAGCGGCGGCAGCCACCGGGTCGTGCCGAGCCTCACCACGGTGAACCGCACGGTGATCGCCGGGAAGCGCCTCCCCATCCTCCGGACGCTCCTGGCCGACAAGGTGACCGGCGGGACGCTGATCTTCGTGAACACCCGCGGCCAGTGCGACCAGGTCGCCAAGGACCTCCGAGAGATGGGCCGCGACTGCGTGGTCTACCGGGGCGAGATGGACAAGGTCGAACGTCGGGCCAACCTCAAGTCCTTCCGCGACGGAACGGTCGACCTCCTGGTCTCCACCGACCTCGCGGCGAGGGGCCTCGACGTCGAGCACGTCGGCCGGGTGATCAACTATCACCTGCCCGAGCAGCTCGACGCCTACCTCCACCGCGTCGGCCGGACGGCGCGCGCCGGGCGTCCGGGGGTGGTGATCAACCTGGTGACCGAGCGGGACGCCGCGCTGATGAACGAGCTCGAGCGCGCCGAGGCCGCGCCTCGAGAGCGCCCGAGGCGATAGCCCGCGAAGACCCTTCGGTCGTCTCGCGCGTCTCGAGTGCTCCATGAAGACCCTCGCGCTGGCCCTCGGCCTCTGTCTCGCTCCGACCCTCGCGCTCGCGCAGACGCCCCCGGCGCCTGGCCCGCAGCGAGGCAACGTCCACGCCGCCCCGGAGGTGATCCCCGTCGAGGGCGTGGTGCCTCGCCCCTACTACTGGGTCCAGTCCCGCAGCGCGCTGCACTACCAGCCCGCGGAGCCCAGGCGCGCCTTCGCCCCCACGGTGGTGAGCGCCGTCCGCCAGTCGCCCTTCTGACCTAGGCCCTCTTCTTCGGCGCCGCGGTCGCCGTCGCGGGCTTCTTCGGGCGGGCGCTCGGCCGCTTCGTGGCCTTCTTCGCGGCGCTGGCCTGCTCGGCGGTGCGGTGGCTCAGCGGCCTCGGCGGGAGCAGCTCCTCGTCGTTGCTCACCCGCTTCGCCATGAACACCGCGGCGTCGAGCTTGGTGAAGTGCCGGCCCCGGTAGAACTGCAGCGCGTTCTTGTTGTTCTCCGCGACCTCGAGGACGAGGTGCGTGCAGCCCCGGACGCGGGCCAGGTGCTCCAGCTGCTCCAGGGCGAAGCTGCCGACGCCGCGGCCCTGGTAGCCCGGGTGCACCGCGAGCTCCTCGACGAACATCGGCCGCA
>CBIHPK010000178.1:0-16701 GCA_966211675.1 uncultured Myxococcaceae bacterium | reverse complement strand
CCGTCAACTGCGAGCGCAGAAGGGCGAGCGAGAGATGTGACCAATGCTCAGGGCAGAGCCTTGGAGGGAGGGGCTCCGTACGCTGTCGTCGTCCGCGTGCCTGGCAGCCGCGTCGAGCCCCTCCCTCCAAGGCTCTGCCTTGGGGGAGGGGCGCGCGGCAGCGCGGGTGGGGGCACACCAACCGAGCACGACCCCACCCCGTGCCCTACCAGTGCGCCGTCATCCGCTTGCCGCCATCGCGCGACCGCCCACCCTGTGCTGTCATCCCCATCCATGGCCGCTCCGATGGACCGCACCCGCTCCGTGGCGCTCGCCTTCGCCCTCGCGTGGCCCGCGCTCGCCCTCGCCGATCGCCCGCTGCCCCCGCGACCCACGCCTTCGCCGGGGCTCACCTGCCTCGGTCGCTGGCAGGGCTCCGGGCGCGGCAGCAGCGGCTCGCCGTGGAGCATCGACATGCTCGTCACCGCCGAGGAGGGCGCCCGCTGCGGGACCATCGAGTACCCGTCGCTCCGATGCGGCGGCTACCTCGTGAACTGCCACCGCCGGGGCGACGTCGTCACCTGGACCGAGGTCTATACGCACAACCCCGGCACCTGCGCGCCCGCGGGCCGCATCGACGCCCGCTGCGAGGTCGACCTCATGCACTGGACCTGGACCGGCATGGAGCTCGTGCGCTCGCAGCTCCAGCGCTCGGCGCCCGCCCGGCTCGCCCCGTCGGGGCGGTGACCCTCCGGTCTACGGCTCCGCGGGAAACTCCTCGTCGATGCCCTCGCGAATGGCGCGCAGGGCCGGGGCGCGCACGCGGAGCTTGGTCCCCTCGTGGGCCGGGAGGTTGAGGCCGAGCAGGCGCTGCGCCTCGGCGCGAGCGGTCGCGGCGAGCTCGTCGGGCGAGACGATCCGGTCGAAGAAGCCCGCCGTGAGCGCCGCCTCGGGCGGGTACAGCGCGCCGGTCACCGTCGCGTGGTTGAACCACGCCGGGCTCAACCGCTGGCGCGCCACCTCGACCCCGTAGAACGGGATCGTCAGCCCGATGACCACCTCGTTGAGGCCGATCTTGCGCTCGCCGGTCACCCCGATGCGAACGTCCGCGGCCAGCAGCAGGAAGGCCCCCTGCGCCACCGCGTGCCCCGGGCACGCCATCACCACCGGCACCGGAAAGCCCAGCACCCGGTGCACCAGCTCTCCCCCCGCGCGGAGCGTGCGGCGGATCTCGTCCGGCGCGCTCTTGAACATCGCCAGGTCATAGCCCGCGGAGAACATCCCCTTGCGGCCCGTGAGCACCACGACGCGGGCCTCGCGCCCGGCCCGGTCGAAGGCCTCGTGCAGCGCGCGAAGCATCGCCAGCGACATGACGTTGGCCTTCCCGTCGTCCATCGTGATGGTCGCGATCGAGTCGGCGAGCTCGTACGAAATCAGCTCCGGCGTGGTCATCGGCCTGCTCTCCCTTCAGCGGAGGCACCGTCTTCTCACGAAGGCGCCCCCTCGCGCGAGGTGCCCTTCACCCCAGCACCGAGGCCCTTCCTCGCACCCGCCAGGTCGTGAGCCACGGGAGCACGTCGCCCAGCGCGAAGCGCAGCGTCCCGCGCGCCACCGGGACGCCGTCCGCCGAGCGGGCGATCTCCGTCACCAGCGTGGTCATGCCCGACAGCACCGAGGCCAGGCCCACGCTCTTCTCTCCATGCAGCTGGTACTCCACCCCGTCGTCTCCGGCGTAGCGCAGGTCGTACACCAGCGTCCCGACGCGGCGCAGCGGGCGCAGCGTGAGGGTGCCCTCGCACGGCGCTCGCGAGGCCATCCCCTCGATGCTCGCGGTGCCCTCCAGCTTCAGCACCGCGCCCTCTCGCAAGAGCTCGCGCAGCACCGCGCCCCCGTCACCGGCCGCCGCGCGCACGGTGAAGCTCGCCGCCACCTCGCGTCCGCTCGCGAGCATCTGGCAGCGACCGCCCATCGTCTCGGTGAACTCCACCTGCGCGTCGCGAGGCAGCGGCGGAGAGCGGCGCGGCGACGGTCGAGTGGCCTGGTCCACACCGCGAGCGACGAAGGCGCTCGCCCGCTCGGCCAGGGCCATGATGGTCACCTGCGGGTTCACCCCGAGGGGGCCGTTGACGCAGGAGCCGTCCACCACGAAGAGCCCCGGCACGTCGTGCGTCTCGTGCGTGGGTCCGACCACCGAGCGCGACGGATCGGCCCCCATGCGGCAGCTCCCGAGGGGATGGAAGGCCGCGAGCTCGAGCTGGTGCGCCGCCACCGAGGAGGGCGCCTCTCGCTCGAAGCGCTCCACGTCGGCCACGCTGCGGAAGGTCTCCCAGCCTCGCACGCCCGAGCGCACCACTCCTGCTCCGCCCGCGAGCAGCAGCCTCGCGAGGAGCCCATGGCCGCGCAGGATCTTCCGGCGGTCCACGTCGTTCATCCGGTAGGTGAGCAGCGCGCCGCGGTCCGGGCCGAGGGCCACCCGGCCTCGCGAGGTCTCCGCGACCATGAAGCCGAAGCAGGCCATGTGGTCGAAGCGGTCGACGAAGTCGGTCCAGTCGGGCCCGACGGAGGAGAGGGTCGCCGCGGCCACGTCGAGCGGGACGAAGGCCCCTTCGAAGCGGATGCCCTCGGGCGTGAACTCGTCGACGCCATAGGACTGCGGGATGCCCTCCCAGCCCGCGATGCGCTCGTCGAACTCGCCCCACGCGTTGGACGCCGGGTGCACCGTGAGGTTGCGCCCCACCTGCCCAGAGCGGTTGGCGAGGCCCTGGCGCAGCAGCATCAACGGCGTCCCGACGGACCCGCCGGACAGCACCACCGTCTTCGCCAGCACCCGCACCCGGGCCCCGCGGCCCCCCATGGCCCGCGCCACCACGCCCACGGCGCGGCCTCCGGCGAGCAGCACCTCCTCGACGCGGCAGTGGTGCGCCAGCACGGCCCCGGCCCTCATCGCCGCCGGGAGGTAGCTCACGTTGGTCGACCGCTTCGCGTCCGTGGGGCAGCCGAAGCAGCACAGCCCCTGGCCGTCGCAGCCGGGGGCGTTGCGGGCCAGCGGTCCGTGCGACCAGCCCAGCGCGGAGGCCCCGCGAGCCACTACGCGCGCGCTCCCTCCCAGCACCGACGCGGAGGGGACGCCCACCTCCAGCGCCGCCTCCACCTTCGCGAAGAAGGGCTCCATCACCTCCGGGTCGAGGCCCGTGAGCCCGTCCTCGAAGCGCCACCGCCGCAGCACCTCCGCCGGGGTGCGAAGGCACGTCCCGGAGTTCACCGTGGTCGAGCCGCCCACCGTGACCCCCGTCGGCATCGCGATGAAGGTGTTGCCCACGAGCGCCCGCTGGCGCTGCATCGTGAGGCCCCGCTCCCACGCCCGCCCGTGGAAGTCTCCTCGCGAGAAGTACCCGCCCTCCTCCACCACCACCACGGCGTAGCCCTCGCTCGCGAGCGCCCTCGCCACCGGCCCTCCGCCCGCGCCGCTGCCGACGATCACCACGTCGGCCTCCAGCGTCTCCCCGTCGCTCATCTCCCTCGCGTCGAGCATCCGCTCCCGCCACCGGGGACGCTCCTCCAGCACCGGCAGCGCGCTCAGCCCCACGCGCGCCCCGAGGCTCTCCGGCGGGTCCGCCACGATCACCTGGGCGAGCTTCAACGGCGCCGTCACCGCGCGCACGAGCCCGTTCGTCGCCGTCCCCTGGACGAGGCGAGCGAGGACGCCGGTGCGCGCTCCGATCGGCAGCGACGAGAGCCTCGCGCCCGCCAGCGGAATGGCCGCGAGGTCGAGCGCCTGCAGCCCCGCCAGCCACGCGCGATCGGCCGATGGACCGAAGCGTTCGAGCACGGCCTCCACCGCGTCGACGGTGCGCGCGTCGGGCGCTCGCACATGACGCCCCGCCGGGGTCGCCGCCTCCGCGATCGCGAGCAGCACCCGCGCCTCCTCCGCCCCGATACGCCGAGCCCCTACCGGCCGGTCTGCTCCGTCAGCCATCAGGTCCATCGCCTCCTCGCGGATCGCCGCGAAAAATAAGTTGACCATACGGTCATTATTTCCACAAGGGCTCTCCCCCGTGACATCGTCGCGCGGCGCGGGCAGAGGTCACCTGCTCCGACGGCGCACGGAGGTCGACGATGAACCGGGACTGGTGCAACGGCTTCCGCTACGACGGCGGCGAGCGGGGACACTACGAGAGCTACTTCCAGCGGGCCAACCACCCGACGAGGCCGCTGGCGTTCTGGATCCGCTACACCGCGTTCGTCCCGAAGGGCCGCGCCCGCGACGCGGTCGGCGAGCTCTGGGCGATCTGGTTCGACGGCGAGGCGCGCTCGGTCTCCGCGGTGAAGCAGGTGGTCCCGTGGGCGAGCTGCCGCTTCGATCCGAGGTCCCTGTCGGCCACCGTCGGCGACGCGACGCTCGACGCCGCGAGGCTACAGGGCAGCGCCAGCTCCAACGGCCGCACGCTCTCCTGGGCGCTCGACTACCGCTCCCCCTCGGACCCGCTGCTGCTCCTGCCCGAAGGCCTCTACGCGGGCCCCTTTCCCAAGGCGAAGGCCCTGGTGGGATCGCCCCTCGCGGTCTTCGACGGCGAGCTCCGCGTCGACGAGGAGGCGCACTCCATCGAGTCCTGGGTCGGCAGCCAGAACCACAACTGGGGATCGCGCCACACGGACGAGTACGCCTGGGGTCAGGTCGCGGGCTTCGACGACGCGCCGGGGAGCTTCCTCGAGGTCACCACGGCGCGCATCAAGCTCGGCCCCGTCCGCGGACCCTGGACGACGCTGCTGGTTCTCCGCCACGAGGGCGAGGAGTTCGCGCTCAACTCCATCGGCGCCGCGCTGCGCGCCGAAGGGCGCTACGAGTTCTTCGCGTGGAGCTTCTCGTCGCACGAGGGAGGGGTGTCCATCGAGGGGCGCATCGAGGCGCCGCACGACCTCTTCGTGGGCCTTCCCTACGACAACCCTCCGGGCGGACGGAAGACCTGCATCAACACCAAGCTGGCGGGCTGCACCCTCACGCTGCGACGCCCCGGGCGCGAGCCGGTGGTGCTGCGGACGAAGCACCGGGCGGCCTTCGAGATCCTCACCGAGCGGGACGACCACCGGGTGCCGGTGCTCGGGGTGTGAGGGGACCGATCGACTGCGCTGGAGGCGCCCCATGACGACGCCCGCGGACCACGCTCGCGCGGCCTTCCTCCTCGGGTGGGCGCTCGTGGCGGGGTGCGCCCGGTCCGTCGTGGGCGTCCGCGACGACGCGGGCCCGAGCGCCCCGGTGCCCCGTCGACCGGGCTGTCCCGCGGTGACGGATCGGGGCCGATGGGTCCGCGTCGCCGACGAGGGAGCGCCGTCGCCGAGGGCCTTCGCGGCGAGCGCCGCGGTCGACGGGCGGCTGCTGCTCTGGGGAGGCGTCGGGGTCGACGGGGATCGCACCGACGGGGCCCTGTTCGACCCGGTCTCGGGCCGCTGGGAGCCTCTGCCCGCAGGGCCTCCGGGCGGCGATCGGCGGCGCCTGGTGGTCGCCCCGCTCGGATCGCGGGTGATGGTATGGGGCACGTACGATCGTCGCGGAGCGATCTACGACGCGCGCTCCGGGCGCTGGACGCCGGTGGGCGACGAGGGCGCGCCTCGCTTCGCGCAGCGGGCGGTGGGCACCTCGGACGCGTGGTTCGTCTGGGCCCTCGGCGGCGCCGGGGAGCACAACGCGGTCGCCCTGCTCGACCCCGAGAGCGCCCTCTGGCGGTCCACGCTCGCGCCGCTCTCCCAGGACGCGCGCAACCAGAGCGCGATCACCTGGACCGGCCGCGAGGTGCTCGTCTGGGGCGGCAGCGAGGCGACCTTCAGCACGCAGCCGCCGCGCGCCGACGGCTTCCGCTACGACCCGGCCTCCGACCAGTGGAGCTCGGTCGAGACCGCGGGCGCCCCGGCTCCCCGCTGGGGCGCGGAGCTGTTCTGGACCGGCGACGAGGCGCTCGTGTGGGGCGGCAACAACGGCTCCCGGCAGCTCTGGGACGGGGGGCTCTACGACCCCATCGACGACCGCTGGAGGCCGCTGCCTTCCGCCGCGAGCGCCCTGGGCGTCGCCGTCGGCGCCCCCACCGTCGAAGCGCTCGCCGCGTGGACCGGCTGCTCGCTCTTCGTGTGGGCCGGTGCTCTCCCCGGCAGCGGCCCCCGCGCGGTGCTCTTCGATCCTTCGTCGTCGCGCTGGACCGAGGCCGCGCCCTTCCCCGGGACCGCGGCGCAGGAGGGCGTCGTGGTGCAGTCCGTGGGTGGCGCCGTGCTCGTGTGGGGCGGTCGTCGCGTCACCGGCGCCCGCCGCGAGCTGACCGGGGAGGGGTGGCTGTGGACCACCGCTCGCTGATCCGCGCTCTCTGCGGCGCGGCGCTGGTCGCGGCGCCGTGCTCGTGCGGGTCGCGCAGCGGGCTCGACGTGTCACCGCTCGACGCGGGCGATGCCTTCGATGCACCGACGGACAGCCCCCCGAGGGATCGCGTCGCGGTCGACCGGCTGCTGGTGCGTCCCGACGTGGTGCTGCGGGGCTGCGACGGAGGGGCGCTGCCGGTCCCCGGGCCCGTGGTGTCGGCGAGGGCGACGGGGCGCTTCGGCATCAGCGCCGTCTTCGACCCGGCGACGCGGCGGATCCTCTCCCTGGGCGGCTCCCCCTCCGGGGGCACTCGCGCCGCGCCGCCGACCTCGCTCGACGTCGACACGGGCGTGAGCGCGACCCTCCGGCTGGTCGGCGTGTCGATGCTCCCCATCGGCGCCGCGGCCGTGTGGGACGCGCGGCGTTCCAGGGCGATCGTGGTGGGCGGCCGCTACCCCGACGGGGGCTTCTTCTCCCCAGGCGCGGGCGTCCTGGAGGTGCGAGTGCAGGGCGACGCCGCCGTGGTGACCCCGCTGCCCGATCACCCCGTCGGCCCGGTGAGCGGCGCCGCGATCGCGATCGACCCGGAGCGCGACGCCCTGGTGATGACGGGCGGCAGCAACGACAGCGCCCCGCCGACGACGGCGTACCGGGCGACCTGGTCCCTCACGCTCGGGGCGGCTGGAGCGCGGTGGGAGCGTCGTGCGATCGAGGCCGACGGACCACCCGCGGGCGTCGGTCGGCAGATGGGCTGGGACCCGGAGCTGCGTCGCATGGTGCTCGTCGGCGGATGGGTCGAGGCCGCGAGGGAACGTCGCGCCTGGGTGCTCGAGGGCGACCGATGGCGAGCGGTCCCTGGGGTGCTCGACGCGGTGCCTTCGAGCGTCACCGGCCTCGTGTGGGACGCGCGCTCCTGCGGCTTCGTGATGACCGTCGGCAACTGCTCCGCCGAGCTCTGGCTGCTGCGCGTCCGCGAGCTGCCCGCGATGGCGCTGCTCGGCGGCCTCACCCGCGACGGCGGCTTTCGTGGCTCCAACGGCCCCGCGCTCTTCCTCGACGCCTCGCGCGACGCCCTGCTCCTGCTGGGCGGCGAGGACTGCCAGACCAGCGGCTTCACCTACCAGGCCTCCGAGCAGGTGCCGCTGCGCCGCTGAGTACGCTCGCCGGGTCGTTGACCTGTGGGGAGGCGCCCCTACGCTCGGCGGCCATGAACCCACTGCGCCGCAAGATGGCCATCGCCGCCTGGGACTCGCCTCGCGAGCCCAACATCTACGGCCGCATGACGCTCGATGCGGAGCCCGCGCTCGCGTACATCGATCACCTCCGCAAGACCACCGGAGAGAAGGTCACGCTCACCACCGTCGTGGGCAAGGCCGTCGCCCTCGGTCTGCGCGCGACGCCGACGCTCAACGGTCACCTGCGCCTCGGGGAGTTCGTCCCCTTCGAGCGGGTGAACGTGACCTTCCTGGTGGCCTTCGAGGAGGGTCGCAACCTCGCCAAGGCGCGCATCGACGACCTCGACCGCAAGTCCGTGGTCGAGGCCACCATCGAGCTGCGAGAGCTCGCCCAGAAGCTGCGGCAGGGGCGCGACGAGGCCTTCAACAAGAGCATGGGCCCGGTGCGCCTGCTGCCGACCTGGGCGCTCAAGCGGGTGCTGCGCGCGGTGGGCTTCGTCTCGTCCGAGCTCGGGCTCTCGCTGCCTTCGCTCGGGCTCGACGCCTTCCCCTTCGGGTCGTGCGTGATCACCAACGTGGGGACCTTCGGGCTCGACGAGGGCTACGTCCCGCCGACGCCCTTCGCGGGGGTCCCGCTGTGGCTGCTGATCGGCGCGGCGAAGGACGCGCCCATGGCCGTCGACGGCCAGGTGGTGGTGCGCAAGCAGCTCACGCTCACCGCGACCATCGACCACCGCTTCATGGACGGCGCCCAGGGGGCCACGCTCGCGAAGACCGTCCGCCGCGTGATGGAGAACCCGTGGGAGCTCGAAGGCGCTCGCCCGGAGAGCGCGGGCTGAGCGCGCGCCGTGATCAGGGAGCGAGGAGGATGCGCCCCGGCGCCGGGTCGCCGCCCGCGACGGTGGTGGTGCCCGCTCGCGTGTGGCAGGCGTTGCAGTCGCCGTGCGGCGCGTCGCCGTCCATCGCGTTGCGCTGCCCCGACGGCGCCACCACCGTGACGTGGCGCAGCGGGAACGTCACGCGAGTACGGCTGTTGTAATAGAAGTTTCCGGCCGCGTTGACGGCCATCCGGAAGGTCAGCCCCGCGGCGTCCGTCGCCTCGACGTAGGCGTTGCCGGTGGCCGTGCTCGCGGTGCCCCGCACGCCGAAGCAGTTGTCCTCCTGGAGGGGCTGCGCGTAGACGGTGCCGCCGATGAGCGTCGGACCCTCGCGCTCCCTCAGGTGGCAGGCCACGCAGGCCTGGCCGGGGTTCATCATGGGATCGCCCTCGTTGCCCATGGTCCACCGCGTCCCGGTCACGCAGGGCGGCGGCGGCGGAACATCCTGCGCCACGGGCACATCGACCACCGGCGTCCCTGCGTCCACGGGCGCTCCCACGTCCGCGGGCTCGACCCCGAGGTCGATCGGCTCGACCGCCGCGTCGTCGCCGTGCAGCGGCGGGCGATAGCCCACGATCTCCGTCGAGCAGGCGCCCAGCAGCAGCAGCGCCATCGCACCGATCGCATCCAGTCTCCTCGTCATCGGATCACCTCGCGCTCATCGATCGAAGTCCCTGAAGGGCGCCCTCAGCGGGGCACGATCACCCGCCCGGGCGACTCGCCCGCCTGCGTGATCGTCCCGAAGCGGGTGTGGCAGGCGTTGCAGTCGCCGTGCGGCGCCGGGGTGTTCATCTCCAGCACCTGCCCGCTGGGCGAGAACACCCTCACTCGCTGCAGCGGAAAGCGCAGCGGATGCGTCGTGTAGAAATTGCCGACGCGGTTGGCGATGACGAAGAAGCGCATCCCCGTGGCGTCGGTCAGCTCGACCTCCGCGCGCTGGCCCGCCTGCACGTCGCTGTCGTAGCCGAAGCACTCGTCGACCTCGTGGCCGGCGTTGTAGAGCGTGCCCGCCACGGAGAAGCGCGGGCCGTGCTGCGTGGCCGTGTGGCAGCCGATGCAGTCCCGGCCCGGGTGCATGTGGTTGTTGCCCCGATCGCCCTGCGACCAGTAGCGCCCGCTCACGCACACGGGCCCCGGGTCGATGCCCGCGGCGTCGACCTCGACCCACGGCGGCGACTCGCTCGAGCACGCGCCGACCAGCAGCGCCGCGAGCAGCCCTCCTCGACGATCAAGCACGGGAGCCTCCCCGGCGCCGTCGCGCCACCAGCGAGAGGGCGAGCAGCCACGCCCAGCGAGCGACGCCGCCCCGCTCCGACGGCCCCACCCCGCAGCCGCCGTAGCCGTACGAGGCCGTGACGTCGTAGGCCTCCAAGCCGGAGTCCGCGACGGCGGGAACGTCCACCGCCCCGGCGTCCCGTCGAGCGCCCGCGTCGGTGCTCCCCGCGTCGCGAGGCGGAGGGCCGGCGTCATGCGCGCCCGCGTCGGGCGTCGTCGAGGGCGTCACCGTGATGGCCAGCGAGGCGCGGGCCCAGGCGTCGCCCGCGCTGCCGACGCCGTTGGTCGCGTTGCCGACGGCGTTGAGGGTGGCGGCGCCCGCGGTGGGCGTCACCAGGTCGAAGTGACCGTGACCGCGCCGCCCGTCGCGGCGAAGCGGCTGTTCATCACCAGGTCGGCGCCGTTGATGCGGGTGTTGGTCTGCGCGGCGTTCACCGCGAGGCTCGTGCCCGCGGGGCCCAGCGCTCCGACGTCGAAGCCGCCTCCGTTGAACCCCGGGTACGTCGAGCGGAGGGTGAGGACGTAGGTCGAGCGCGATCCCGCGGGGACGCTCATCGGTCCGGTGAGCGTGGCGGTCGCTCCGGGGTTGACGCCGTGGCAGTTGCCGAGCGCCCCGCAGCCGACGGTCGAGCGGTTGACCTCCCGCCCGTCCGCGTGGGCGCTCGCCCACCGCGGCGCCAGCGAGCCCGCCAGGAGGAGCGCTCCGATCTGCGCCGCCCGAGACATCACAGCTCCAGCCACGCGGAGAAGGTCAGCGCGGCGAAGGTGGAGTACCCGATCACGGTGTGCACCGTGCGCATCGCCCGGCTGAAGTCCCCTTGCGCCTCCTGGCTGATCCCGAGGATCTGCGGGTGCGCGGTGACGATGCCCAGCAGCGGGAGCAGCACCATCCCGACGCCGTGCACCCAGGCCATGGTCTTGTGCAGCCGCAGGGTCCGCTCCGCGCGCCCGTCGCCCACGGAGGCGGACTCCGGGTCCGGCGCCGCCACCGCCAGGATCGCCGCGGTGGAGTAGAGCGCCGTGGTGGTGATGGCGAAGGTCTCGTGCAGGCCGGTGATCATCGACGACTGGTGACAGCCGAAGGCCTCGGGGTTGCTGGTGCACGCGCCGTCGCCGAACCACGTCGGCTGGTTGACGGCCTGGATGGTCCCGAGCACCTCGGTGATGAGCATCCCGCTCCAGGCGGCGATGGCGAAGGCGCGGTGCGCGCGCAGCAATTGGGTGCGACGGCGGGTGACGTAGCGGGCCATGCGGGCGTCCTCCTGCGCGGTCTCGCAGTCGATGTCGCAGGCCTCGGAGCCGCCGCCCCCGGTGGACTCCGACGCGGCCTCGGCTGGAGGCGAGGCGGCCGGGGCGGCGCGCTGCGCGAGCAGGCTCGGCGCAGGGCGAGGACGATCGACGCCGAAGCCGTCGACGCGGAGGCTGGTCATGGCCTCCGCGCGAGGCGCGAGCTCCGCTCCAAGGGACAAGGGTGGCGTGTGCAGGGCGGCGCCGAGGGTCCATGTCGCGACCAGCGCCGAGAGGCCTATCATCGATGATCCTCGCTTCGTGGGAGGGGGGAGAGCACCGGTCGACCCGGCGAGCGATTCGAGGTGCCGGTCCGTGCATGGCCGGGGTGCGACGGACCCTTCACGACAAAGTGCAGGGGCCGGACGCATCCCACCCTGCAAAACAGGCAGAATGCGGATCGTTCTCAGCTTGCAAGGGACAGCCGCCACACCTGTGCGTAGCTGCCACGACGGCGGATCTATGGATCGGCGGGTCCGTTGTCGAAGACCACGGCGCGCACGTGGGCGAGCGTGGCGAGCGTCTGCAGGTTGCGGACGTTGTAGCCATAGGCGAGGCCCGCTGGGGTGAAGTCCGTGGACTCCGCGTGGCCATTGGGCAATCGATAGATGCTGGGGTGCTCGCCGTCCTCGCTCAGTCCATTGTTGGGGAGCGGCTCCATGGCGGTCCAGTAGTCCTGCAGCGGGACCTGCTGCGCGGCGGCCACCTCGCGAATGGCCTCGACGAAGAAGGGCCACATCATCCGGGTGGTGGCGGAGTTGGTGCGCCTGGGGATGGTGCTGAGCACCGGGATGACGTTGGCCCCGAGGACGATCTGCACCACTCGGGTGAGGTTGGCGCGAAACACGGACACCTCGTTCACGTCCACGTCGCCGCTGCCGAGCATGATCAGGGCGACCGAGGGGCGCAGGGTGTTCAGCTCCTGCCGCAGCAGCATGGCGTCCGCGGTGAGGGCGCGGGTGGAGGTCCAGCCGGAGTCCGCCGCGAGGCTCTCCCGATCGAAGCTGGAGTGGCGCTCATCGACCAGCGTGGCATTGAAGTAGGCGTGGGTCGGCGCGAAGGCCGAGTAGGCGCCGAAGCTCCATCGGGAGAGTCCGGAGGTGGGACCGAAGTCCCAGAGGAAGCTGCTCGACTGGGTGATGCTGTCCCCGACCTTGACGAAGACGGCGGCCCGATTGCCCGCCGCGAGGCCGCGCAGATACACCGCCCGCATCGCCGCCTTGAGCGCCCCATCGATGCGAGGAACGCCCGTCACCATCGGGAACACCCCGACATCGACCGGAGGCGGTCCGTCATCGCGGGGCACGACCACGTCGACGCCGAGGTCCACCCCGAGGTCCACCCCGAGGTCCACCCCGACGTCCGCCACGACGACGACGTCCGGGCCCCGGTCCATGGGAGCGACGGGGACATCGACGCCCCGGTCCACCGGCACGACGGGGACGTCGACGCCCGTATCCAGCGGAACGAGGTGCACGTCGACGCCCGTGTCCATGGGCGCAACGTGAACGTCGACGCCCGCGTCCCTGGGAGCGACGTGAACGTCGACGCCCGAGTCCCTCGGAGCGACGTGAACGTCCGCCACGCCCGAGTCCCTCGGAGCGACGTGAACGTCCGCCACGCCCGAGTCCCTCGGAGCGACGGGGACGTCCATCACGCCCGCATCCAGCGCCGCCACGGGGACGTCCGCTCCGGTGTCGACCTCGGCCACGTCGGCCTCGATCACGTCGGGCTCGACGGGGACCTTCGCGTCTTCCGTCACGCCCTCATCGGGTGATGGCCCATCGCTGGCCACCGCCTCCTCTGCCCACGAGGCGTCCAGGGTGGCCGCGTCGAGGGCGGCCGGAGCGACGTCGGTCCCGGTGGCCGATGGGCGATCGAGAGCGACGGTCTCGGCCGCGGACGCGGCGTCGTTCGAGACCACCGCGGCGGGGTCACCGCTGCACGCCGCCAGCGCGAGCGCCATGAGCACCCACCTCGCCCCGCCCCTCCGCGTTGGTCCTGGGTCCATGCCCTGAGGGCGAAGCAATCGGCGTGCACGTGAGGGCGCTGATCGCATGGAGCGATGCGGGGACGGTGTCTCGGCCATGCGTCGGCGCTGCGTAGCGGGGAAGGGGGCCTCCGCCCCGACGGCGTCCACGCAGCTCCGACGGCGTCCACGCAGCCCCGACGGCGTCCACGCAGCTCAGCCCTCCTTCGCCCCGCCCGGACCCGGTGCGGCGCCCTCCTCGTCGGGCAGCTCATCGTGCGCCTCGACCCGGCAGAGCGATCGGTACTGGCAGAACTGGCAGTCCCTCGGCCTCGGCTCGAAGCGCCCCGCCCTCAGCGGCGCCACGACGGCGCGCACCGCGTCGCCGAGCCTCCCCTCGCCCGCCGCCCCTTCGGTGATCAGCGCGTCGATGTCCCACGCGCCCTCCGACTGCTTCCGCGGCTTCGCCAGCGCGTCGCGCAGCCCGTGCTCGCTCAGGTCGCGGAAGCCCACGTAGGTGCCGTCCACGCTCGCCGTGTTGGCGTCGCCCACGAGCCCCGCGGCGCGCGCCCGCTCCAGCGCCGCCGCGTACACCACCAGCTGGAACTGCGTCTCCAGCGCCCCCTGCTGCAAGCGCCTGCGGTACCCGTCGCCGCGGCCGCTCTTGAACTCCACCGCCCGCAGCACGCCCCCCATCCGCTCGACCCCGTCGATGCGCCCTCGGATCGCCACCGGCGGACCCTCCGGCATCGGGATCTCCACCGCGGGCCACCGGTGCTTCGGTCCGAAGCCCACCTCCGAGGCCAGCATCGTCCAGCCCTCCGGCGCGCTCAGCCGCCGACCCAGCCACAGCTCCACCTGCCGGCGGATCGCCCTCAGGTCGGCCTCCAGCAGCGCCGCGTCCACCTGCCCCGCCTCCAGCGAGAAGCGCGCCCCCGCCTCGTCGAGCGCCTCCTGCACCGCGCTCCAGCGCCCCACCGGGTCGCCCGCGTCGGCCTCCTTCAGCGCGTCCTGACCCGCCTCCAGCAGCGCGTGCAGCAGGTGGCCTCGCTCCTTCTCGTCGAGCGTCTCCCGCATCTCCGGGCGCTCGTCGATGCGCAGCACCTTCAGCGCGAAGGCCTTGTACCCGCACCTCGCCGCGCGCTCCAACGTGGTCGTGTCGAGCGGGTCCCTCGCGTCGGCCCAGCGCTCCAGCTCCAGGTGCTTGCGCAGCGGCAGATCATGGTCGACCCGGCCGTTGTACGCGTCCCCCGGCGCGTCGACCTTCGCGAAGAAGGCCTCGCGCCGCTCCTCGATCGCCGACCGCTCGCCCACCGAGCGCAGCGCCGCCGCGAGCCCGAGCCCCGGCGCCTCGTCGCCCGCCTCCCGCTGCGTCGCGAGCCTGCGCAGCACCCGCTCCGCCCCTCGCGCCGGCACCCTCCTCGACCTCGCCAATGGATCGCTCCCGATGCGCTCCACCACCACCCCCGAGGCCCGCTGCAGGTCTCCGAAGAAGGCCGCCGTCGCCCTCGCCCTGCCGCCCGAGTCGTGCCTCGCCGCGCTCGCCGCCACCGCCCTCGTGGCCGTCGCCAGCGCCGCCAGCAGCAGCCTCGACGACTCCTCCCGCCCGCCGCCTCTCGCCAGCGGCAGCTTCTTCGCCTTGGCCACCGCGCGCCGCTCGCTCTCTCCCCACAGCGGCGCGTCGCCCCGCACCACCGCCGCCCCCTCGTGCAGCCCCGGCAGCACCACCGCCGCGAAGCTGCGCCCCACGGCGTCCTTCGCGTCGAGCAGCTGCACCCCGCCGCCCGCCCCCGGCGTCCCCGTCGGCAGCGTGCGGGAGCGCGCCAGGTCGAGCAGCATCTCGCCGAACTCCCCCGCGCTCATGGGGCCGTCGCGACCCGCCGCGCGAGCGATGGAGGGCAGCTCCGCCAGCAGCGCCGCCGCGCCCGCCACGCCCGCCTCGTCCCTCGCCAGCGCCCGGAGGATCGCCTGCGCCCCGGGGTCGAGGTCCGCCGTGGCCATCACCGCGCGAGACTCCTCCACCAGCCGCCCGTCGCCCCCCGAGCGGTCGACCCAGCGCCCCAGCCGCTCGGATTGTTCAGCCACCGAACCATCCTGCGCCAGGGCCCACAGGTCCCGAGCGAGCGCGTCGATGGAGGCCACCACCGCGCCGGTCACCACCGCCGGGTGATGCCTCCGCCCGTGCTTGAAGCGAGCCCCCAGCTCCGTGTCGAAGAGGCTCTCCACCCCCAAGCACCGCAGCGCCTGCGACACCCTCCACGGCGCCGGCTCCCCCGCCCTCGGCGCGTTGCCCTGGAGCACCGCCAGCGCGCGCAGCACCTCCTCCCGCTCGGCCCCTCGGGCGACCATCCTGGGCAGCGCCAGCAGCGCCCTCGCCACCGGCGACGACAGCAGCCCCTCGGACCGGGAGGCGCTCCACGGGATGCGCGCCTCGTCGAGCGCCTGCGCCACGCAGCGCCTGGTCTCCGGGTCGTCCCCGGCGAAGACCACCGCCAGCTCGTGGGCGCCGAGGCCCTCGTCGATCCAGCGGGCGACGCGCGACGCGACCCAGCGCGCCTCGTCATCCGGGCCCTGCGCCTCGGCCAGCGTGACCGCCCCCACCACCGGCGACCGATCGACGGAGGCCGACGGATCGGTCAGCGCCGCGAGCCATCGCTGCAAGGGCTCATCGGGCGGACCGGCGCCGGGGTCACGCAGCCCGTAGCGAAGCTCGAGCCCCTGCTCCTCGGCCTCCAGGGTGCGCAGCGCCCGGTCGAGCGGAGGCGGCATCTGCATGCGCCTCGGCTCGCAGACCACCTGCATCTCGAAGCCACCGCCGTGCGCCCCGAGCCAGCGGGCGAGGGCCACCGCGAGGCTCACCCTCGACGGATCGACCTCCATCACATGCCACCAGCGCACCATCTCCGGCAGCCCGTAGGAGGCGGGCGTGCGCCGCTGCTCGCGGGCGCGGTCGACGGCGAGGGCGAGGCGGGTGCAGAGCGTGGCGCCCGGGTGCAGGCCCGCCGAGGCGAGCCCGCGGTCCTGGTCGGCCATCACCTCCGCGAGGGCGCGAAGGCGGGTGCGGGTGCCCTCGTCGCCGTCCTCGGTGAAGGCGCGGGCCTGCTCGATGACCTCGGGGGTCACCTCGTGGCGACGCAGCGAGTCCAGGGTGTGGGCGAAGCCGTCGACGGTCTCGGCGCGCTCGGTGAGCGCGGCGTCGTAGCGAGGGAGCACCGAGCGGGTAGCCGCCGAGAGGGTGAGCCGCTCGACCTCGCGGGAGGCCATGGCCCCGTCGCAGAGCGCCAGCGACCACTGCGTGAGGAAGGCCTCCCAGGTAACAGTGCTGGGCGCGACCGCGCTCGCGTGCTGGGGACCTCGCATCGCGCGGCGCAGCCGCTCGTCGAGGTGCCCCCGTGTGCCGACAACATCCAGCAGGGACAACGGTGTTCTCCGGGAATCCAGCGATCATCCTGACACCCGCCGACCGGGCCCCGCAACGTTGGAGGGACGTTGTCTGTCCCTTCGACGGGGGACGGCGCCCTGCCGCCGCGAAGGCGCTCGTCGGGGGCGCTGCTGCGACTGCGTCGAGGGAGAAGAACCGCCAGGGCGCAAGGGTCGCAAGGGAGCGATGGGCTCAGGCGGGCAGGCGCTCCAACCCTTCACCTCGTGTTCGAGTCCGGCATCGCTCCTAACGACCTCGCGAACCTGATGCGCCGGGGGAACTCTTCCTTGCGACCCTTGCGCCCTGGCGGTTCTTCTCCCTCGACGCAGTCGCAGTAGCGCCCCCACGAGCGCCGATGCACATCACGTCGATCG
>CBIHPK010000177.1:0-16778 GCA_966211675.1 uncultured Myxococcaceae bacterium | reverse complement strand
CGGGCGCCCTCTCGGCCTCCGACGTGCGGGGTGGCGCGTGACGGCCCTCTCGGCGACCAGCCCCTATGCGAAGGAGCCCCGGTATTGGGATGGGCGGACGGGCGCGGTGTTCTTCGGCCCCCGCGCTCCGGTGAGCCTCGTGCCCGCCGAGGACGACACGCTGCACGCCTGGCGCGAGGGCGACCGGCTGGGGCTCCTCGCCCACGAGGCAGGACGCGGGCATCGCGTGGCTCACGCATCGGGTCTACGTGGTGCCGGTCGACGGCGGCACGGCCTCGCCCGCGCTGCTCGCCGCCGTCGCCGAGCAACTCACGACGGTGTTCCCCCACGGCGACCTCGACCTGCTGGACGTGCGCGCGGCGGTGTACGAGACCGCGGCCGTCGCGGCGCCCCTCGAGGCCGAGTACGGCACCGACGGCGACGCGCTCGAGGTCGCGGCCATCGCCGCCGTGACGGCGCTCTTCTTCGACCCCGTCGCAGTCGACCGGCGCACGGGCCGCTACGTGCTCGCCTTCGCGCGCACCGTACCGCGCTCTCGCATCATCCAGGTGTTGCAGGACCTGCCCGGTGTGCGGCGCGTGGTGCTGTCCTCACCCACCGTCGACGCGGTGCTCTCGCCCGCGCGCTTCCCAGCGCTCGCGGCGACGCCCTCCATCGCCGTCGCCGTGGACGCCGAGCCGTAGCGAACGCCCGGAGGCGCGGCGCTACCAGTCGACCCTCGCCAGGGCGCCGGTGCGGTTCCATGCCTCCGTGCCCCAGCACCACACGCTGCGGTCGGATCGGCGTGCGCAGCCGCCACCGAGGCCGACGAAGAGGCGTTCGGCCTGATCGAGCCCCTCGACCCGGACTGGGCGCGTCGCGCACGCCTCCCGTCTGGTGCCGTCGTAGCCCACGCAGGTGTCCGGCGGGGGCGCGCCGAGCGCCCCTGAGTCGCCTTGGCCCCAGCACCAGACGCTCCGGTCCGCCGTGAGCGCACAGGTGTTGGTGAGACCGCCGACGACCGACCGGACGCCGCAGAGGCCGGGGTCCGCGGGGGACGTCACGAGCTCGGCACTCGGCCGCGAGGTGCCGTCGCCGAGGTTCCCATGACTGTCGGTGCCGAGGCAGCGCGCACTCCCGTCTGGCAGACGGAAACAGAGCGCCTCCGACGGGGAACCCGCGGCGTCCGCGATCTCTGCCACAGGCGGGATCGAGAGCGTCTCGACGCCAGAGCCCCCTGGGCGCGCCAGCACGGACTCGCCGGACCTCAGCCGCGCGACCCACCCCCAGGTCGTGGACCAGAGCTTTGTCACGTCGGAGAAGGCCGCCGCGCGCATCGGAACCGGCGAGCCGCGCCCTGGCAGCAGGAACTCAACGCCGCCCCAGCACCAGACCCCTCCGTCCCGTCGCACCGCGCAGAAGCTGACCGGACCCGCGGCGAGGTCGACGACGTCGGTGAGGCCAAACCCACCGCTTCCTCCAAGCGCCCGCGCTCGACTTCCGCCACCGCCCCTGCCGCCGCTTTCGCCGCGGCGACCACGCCCGCCGCCATCCACGGCGAGCTCGCCCAGTTCGTCGGCCTCCGCGCGGCCTTGCCGGCGCTCTCGCCCGCGGCCGCCGCCACCTTCCTGGCCCTTCAGGATGATGCCTCCTGCCGCGCCAAGGGAACCAACACCCACGGCGTCGACACCTTCCGCATCGCCATGACGTGGGCCCGCACCTTCGGCGCCCACGCCGCCGACCCCGCTCTCGACGCCGCCCAGGTCCGCTGGTTCTTCCACTGCGTCACCGGCCTCGGCTCCTCCCTCACCGGCCTCTAGCCCGCCGACAACCTCCCCCAGCGCACCGAGCGCCGCGCCCGCTGCGCCACCGGGTCGCGCCCCGCCCTCGTCGCCGCCCTCGCCACCGCGATCACGCGCAACAGGCTCCTCGACAGCCGTGTTCCGCCTGCGCCAGCTCGCCGACCTCCTCGACCCCTGGGACCCAGCGAGCTCTCCAGCGGGCGCAGGCGGAGCTCCCCAACGCACGTTGCCTGCCACGGGGACTTCGCGGGATGGGCGTTCCGTTACCCAGCGAGAGTCGTGCCGACCACAGTGCCGCGCTGTGCCTCCTATCCTCCGCTGCTCCTCGCCTTCACCACCGTCCTCCAGGTGGTGATCTACCTGGGCCTCCAGGGCGTCGTCCCCGAGCGCACCGCCCCATCGAGAACCTCTTTCCCCACGCCTGATCCCCGCTTCGGCACCACCTCCTCGACCTCGCATCCCGCCGAGCGCAGCGCCTGTCAATGGCCACCAGGATCTGACCCACTTTGGCCATCAGAAACTGACCCACCCCGGGTCCGTTTCCGTGGCCGCTCACCGCGTGAGCGTAGCCACCTCCTGACCCACCCGTGGCCATCGGGGTTGACCCACCCTCGATGCGCCTGGGTCCGTTGTCGTGGCCACGTTCATCCGACCTCCTCGGCGCCCTTGGCCTCGGGCGCTCCGGCGAGACGAGCACCGGGTCCGCGCGTCACGAGGACGTCGGCGTGCTGGGCCAGTCGGTCGAGCAGCGCCGCCGTCAGCTTGTCGTCGCCGAAGACGCGGCTCCATTCGCCGAAGGAGAGGTTCGACGTGAGGATCGTCGCGCGCCGCTCGTGACGGGTCGAGAGCACGTCGAAGAGCAGCTCCCCGCCAGCCTTCTCGAAGGGCACGAAGCCCAGCTCGTCGAGTACGAGCACGGCACATCGCTGGAGTCGCTCGTGCAGCCGACCGAGCTGCCGCGAGTCGCGCGCCTCGGTCAACGTCCGCACGAGGTCCGAGGCGCGGAAGAAGAGCGCGTTGTGCTCGTGACGGATGGCCTCGATCGCCAGCGCGATCGCGAGGTGCGTCTTGCCCGTGCCCACCGGGCCGAGCAGCACGACGTTGTGCGCGGCCTCGACCCACGCGCAGCGCGCCAGCTCCTCGAGCTTGTGCTTGCTCAGGCCGTGCGGCCGGCGCCAGTCGAACTGCGCCAGCGTCTTGCGCACGGGTAGCCGGGCGGCGCGCAGGCGTCGCTCGATCGCGTGCTCGCCGCGCGTGGCGATCTCCGCGTCGAGCAGCGCATGCAAGTACGCCAGAGGCGACCACTCCTCGTGGATCGCGCGCCGCTCGACCTCGAGAAACTCCCGCGCGAGCGTGGGGGTCTTGAGCGTGCGGCAGTGGGCGCGCACGACCGCCTCCATGGCGCCCCGATCGGCCTCGCCGCTCATGCCACCCTCGGCACGACGCAGAGGGCGTCGTAGCGGGCCAGGTCGCTCGTCTCGACCTCGTAGCCACGCAGCGCCGCCGGGACCACCAGCGAGGCGGTGGGGAGCCGCGGCGCGTGGCTCTCGGGCAGCAGCTGCTGGGTGACGAGCGCGTGGGCGATGCGCGTCGCCGTCGCCGCCAGCCCCTCCTTGTCGGCGTCTCGCAGCCACGGGGCCAGACGTCGGGCGGCCTCGATCTCGTCAGGGCTGTGCCGTGTGCGAAGCGCCGCCCAGAGCGCGGGCCACGGGGCACCGAACTGAGCGACCAGCTCGTGGGCCACCTGGCGCAGCGCCTGGGGTTTGATCGACAGCGGCTGGAGCAGGTGGCGGTAGTCGACGCTGCGCCCGCCGAAGGGTGTCCGAGGGTGGGTGACCTCATCGTCCTTGCCACGCGCGAAGACGACCGTCTCGGGGCCGATGCGCACCTCCATCTCGCCGCCGCACCAGCGGCTCGGCACCGAGTAGGAGGCTCCTTGAAGCATGAGGCTGGCGTGGTGGCGCAGGGTCACCAGGCGCACCTCCGCGGGGTCGAAGAGCTCGGCAGGCAACGGGCGCAGCGCGCGTCGCTCGCGCTCCCAGGCGGCGACGTCCTCGGCGCGGCGGAGGAAGGCCTCGTCGATGCGCCGCTGGAGGGTCGCGGAGATCGCCGCGAGGGTGTCGCCCGTGGGCAACGGCACCATGTGCTGGAGCCGCAGGTTGCCGCCGCGTCGCTCGACCGAGCCTTTGTCGTGGCCCTCGCCGGGTCGGCAGAAGCGGGCCTCGAAGGCGTAGTGGGCGACGAGGTGGGCGAAGCGCGGGCGGAGCAGCCGGGGCTGCCCCAGCAGCACCTTGGCGACGGCGGCGGTGAGGTTGTCGTAGGCGACCGCGGCGAGCACGCCGGCGAAGTGGGCGAAGGCCGCGACGTGGGCCGCCAGGAACCAGGTGGTGTCCTGATGGGCGCACAGCATCGTGAAGTCGCGCCGCGAGTGCAGCAGGCGCATGAGGAACATCCACGCCTTGGTGCGCACACCGGCGAGCTCGACCCAGACCTCGAAGAAGTCCACCTGGGCGAGCTCGCCGGGCGGATGGACGAGCGGGACGGTGACCTCTTTCTCGCTGCGGCGAAGGTCCGCGACGAGGCGGCGCACGGTGCGGGCGCTGGCCTCGTGGCCACGCTCGCGCAGCAGCTCGGTGAGACGCTCGGCGGTCAGCCGCTGCTTGCCTGCGGTGAAGGAACGCCGGTCCTTCCAGATGGCCTCGGCCTCGGCGCGAACGGCGTCGCGCACCGGGGCGACTCGCGCATCACGAACGACGCGCGGACCGACGATCGACTTGGTCCGCGCGTAGCGACGAACCGTATTGCGAGACAGACCGAGCTCCCGCGAAACCTCGCGGAGCGGCACGCCCTCGGTGAGCACCTTGTGCCGAATCACAGCCACCAGATCCATGGGAACCATCCCGGGCGGTTGCAGACCGCCCCTCACGTTGTCCAACCCCTCCGAACCACCCCCCGGGGTGGGTCAGTTTCAGTTGGCCAAGGTGGGTCAGTTTACGGTGGCCACGGACACAGCGCCCTCGCTGCCTCTTCCGCGTAGCGCTCCGTCACGTCCACGAGCTCCTCCCTCGGCAGGTCTCCTGCCCTCTCCTTCTCCTCGGTGAGCCCGCACGCCGTCACCCTGCGCAGCGCCCGCGTCGCCGCCACCCGCTCGCCCCCCAGCGCCCACAGGATCACCCGGTGCACGTCCGCCGGAATCGTCAGCCGTCGCAGCATCGCGATGGGGTCTTCCTCTCCGTGCGGGCACTCGGTGACGCGCAGCGTGAGGGGCATCCCGCACGCGTCGGCGATGGCCTGCACCGCACGCACGCCCGCCACGAGGTCGGCGAACACCACCGACAGGTGCCGCTGCCTCCCAGTCCCCGCGGTGCCACGCGGGCGTCACGGCGGGGCGTTTATCGTACCCGGGCGGCGCGATGAGCTCGGCGAGCTGCGGGCGCACGAGTTCCCCGAAGGCGTCGAGCGCCGGGTCGATGCGGGGGTCGCCGTAGCTCATCCCCGCCGGGCGCCGCGCTGCCGACCGCCCTCCGACACGCGGCGGTCATCGGCAGGTCGATGCTCTTCTCGCGCGCCGCGCTCGCGTCTTGAACTCATCGGCCCTGACCGCGGGAGTGCGAGCTGAGTGTGAAGGCTTGCGGTGGCGGTGTGAACTCATCGCTGGCGGACGCCGGTCGGTCTCCTTCTCCCCGGCCCACGAAGGCACACTGCTCTCGTTACCGCCGTGCACGAAGGCTGGCCCTCGCCGCGTCGCGCTGGGCCTGGTGACGACGGAGGATCAGTGTTGCCGAGCCCCTGCCGTGGGCGGCGTGGCAACGACCCCCTCAGCCTCGCGGTCGTTACCGCCGTCAGGGTAGCCCCGGGGCACTCGCCGTGGCGCCGGTTCTGGAGCCTCCCTGGGCAACTGTTTGGCCTGGCCTCAGGTCGACCGGGCCCTGCGCACAGCAAACTAAGCCCAAATTCGCACTTCAGTTTGCCGTAGGGTTTGCAAAGCTCGTCGACAGGAGCAGACGACGTGCCATTTCCTTCGATCATCTTTACGATTGTGTCAGCGACGGCAGTTTGAATTTCGGTGGCGCAATTGAGGATGATAAATGGGCTTACTTCAAACTGTCCGTCCCTCTACAGCAAACTCCCTTCATCGCGGGCGGTGAGAACCTCGCCTCCACGGCCCCGATGACCAATTCACCCCGGCGGACCACACCATGAGAGCGCCCGATCCCCCCTCCCCCGCCGCACCCAGAGGCGCCGACCGCGCGACGTTGCCGTCGGTGCCCGAGGGAACGACCCTGCTGACGATCGGGAGGGTCCTGGCCGACTCGCACCGGCGCGGGGGCCGACGCGAACACGTCGCGCGCGTGACCCCGGCCGAACTCCGCGCCCGACTCCGGGCGGAGGGTCCCGGGCGCTACCGGGTGTCGTGCCTCGACGGTCGCGGGTGCTTCCTCCGGGGCGGCTCCTTCGTCGTGGAGGTGCCAGCGGGCTCGCTCGAGGCCGTCGTGGTCCCGGCCAGGAAGCCCGGCGACTACCCCCGCCGAGGGCCGTCGACGGCGGTCCTGGAGAGGCGGGGCGCGCAGCGGATCGAGCAGCGCGTGCAAGGGCTCCAGGCGGCGCTACGCGAGGCGAACGTCGCCCGCGCGCGCCTCGGGCGCGAGTCCGCGGCGCTGCGGGAGAAGCACTTGAAGGAGACGCTTCACCTCCACGAATACGTCGAGACGCTCCATGAGCAGGTCGGACGCCTGGCGGATCGGCTGAAGCAGCTGGAGGCCCGCGAGGACGCGCGACACCGCGCAGGGAACGACGGGCTGGCCGGGTTGCGTCAGAGCCTCGAGGCCGAGCGTCGGCAGCGGGAGGCGGACGTCGCTCGCCTGACGGCGGACGTCGCATCGGCGACTGCCGCGCCGATCCCGCCCGAAGTGGGGCAAATCCTGCCGGAACCCCTCCCTCCGGCGTCGGGCTCTCAGGTCACCGACGACGTTGAACGGCCCAGCGTCGAGCCCACGAGCCCTCCGTCGGTTTCGTCGCCCCAGGCCGAGGCGGCGCGGGCGCCGGGCCTCTCGCCCCTGCCGGATGCCCGATCCATCCCCGGTTGGCACCCTGTGTTCGAACGACAGGCGCCTGCGCCAGCCACGCCCCGCCGTCTTGGGCTGGGCGTGGCGCTCAATGCCTTCTGGCAGCAGAAGCCGCGTCGGCCGAAGTAGCCTCCCGCACAGCATCCGGGGTCCCCTCGGAACACCGTGGTCAGGCTATGTCCCTCAGCGTGAGCATACGCTGGAGCTCAGGGCGATCGTGCTCACGGGACGCCATTCCGCGGTCGGCACGGCGTACGGCCTGACCGCGAGGATGGGTGACACGATCACCGTGCATTCACAGGGTTTTTCGGCCTTGCCCGGCAGGAGTGGCAGCGCGCCTGAAGGTGCGGCCTGGAGTCTCGCCGGGTCGACGAGGGCGACCCACTGGGTGCTCTTCACCGTCCTCGAGCCCACAACTCGGGCCCGATCGACAGAAAATGAGGAAAAACCACAACCGATGTGCCTCGGATCGAGCGTGAGCGACGAATTCAGTTCGTGGTCTCGGCACGGCCCGGGTGTGGTGGTGGGAGGACGTCGGACCAGCCCGGTGCCGCGTCTGTCTCTACCCTCGCCAGGAGAACTCTCCCATGAACTACGGCATCTACGCCTTCTACCGGCACCCGCCGGGCGGGGCCTACGAAGCGGCCCCCGCCCCGCTGACGACCCAGCGCCCGAGCCCCGCCGAGGAGCCGACCTTGGTGCAGTCGATCCTCTCGCTTCTGTCCTCGTGGGTCTCGGAGGGCCTCGCCATCCTCCGCCGGATCTGGGTCTGGGGCATCGAGACCCTCCAGAGGTTCCTCGCTGCCGTTGGGTACCTGCCGACCTTGCCTGCCCCGGTGCCGACGCCCGTCGTGCTCCAGCAGCCCGGACAGCCCGCGCCGACGTGGTCGGGGAGCGACTGGGACGCGTACTGGCGCGCCTCGGCCTCCGCCACGGCGAGCTCCCCCACGCCGTCCGCGGCGGAGAGCGCGTCCTGCGGGCCCGCCGACACTGTTCGGCCGGGGTCGTCTGGCGGCAACGCCGACCGGCCCGCCAGCGAGGGTCACGCGGCCCCGACGACGGTCGAGGAGCCGCCGATGCGCCTGGAACAGGCCCGCGCGTGGTTCCAGGCCACCACGCCGCTCCGGGACCCCGACGCCGCGATCGACGACATGTGCTGGGAGGAGATCGCCGCGCCGGAGGTGCAGCACATCCTCACCGTCGCCGTGACCACCCGCGTTGGCCCCGACCGCGCCGCCTCCCCCGGATGCGAGCGCGACGCCCTCGGCCCCTGGCTCGACCGGGTCGCCCGGGTCGCTCACCGCGACCCCGTCGAGCGCCTCGGGTGGATGGCCACCCTCGCCCCCGCGCTGGCCCGTCGTGGCATCACGGAGAACCACCGGCGCGAGCTCCTCGGGGCCGCCGCCGGTTGGCTCGAGGAGGTGGACCGCCGGAAGCCCAGCGCGGTGCGCGGCGCTCTGCAGGCCGTGGAGCGCCTCGCAACCTCGGAGCTCGACCCCGCTGGAACACTGGTGGAGACGGTCACGGCGAGGTGGGGCGGGTGCGCCTGGCCGGAGATGCCGGCCGGCGACGCCCGGGCGCTGCTTCGCACGTTCGTGAAGGGCATGGCCGCAGCACTCGTCCGGCGCGACGGATCCCGCGCCCGGATGTTCGCGCACCTGCTCCTCACGCTCGCCCCGTCCGGCTACGCGCTCGCCGCCGAGCGCCTGGTGTGGTTCGCCCAGGCGGTGGCGAGTCCCATCGGGGCCGCAGCGCTGGACGGGTCGGCCGTGCGAGACGCCCTCACGGCGGGCGTGGGGCGGTGGTTCGACGAGCTGCCGAGGGGCTCGCCGTGCGGCGCCGCGGAGGTTGTCCTCGAGTGGTGGGCGTCACCCCTGGGGGCGTGCATGCACGAGGAGCCGGTGGCGAGGTGGCTCGCGGCTGCGCTTCCCGACCCCGACGACCGGCTTGCGGCGTTGCCGGAAGGAGGTCGCAGCAGCTGAGTGGCGCAGGATGTCGCCGAGCGCGGACAGCCGTTGGGGGCGTTACGTCCCCGCCATGCGTCGAAACCCGCCGCGCTCACGTAGACCCTGGAACTGCGCGCCCAGCGCCTGAGCGAGCGCGGGGTGGTCGAGCACCACGCCCACCTCGATGTTCCGCTCCTGCGCGGCCTCGGTGAAGTTCGCCGACGTGACGAACGACCACCGCTCATCGACCACGACGCACTTCGCGTGCAGCGACGTGCCCGCCGCCCGGTCGAGCGTCGCCGGGTCGTACCAGATCGCGGGCAGTCGCACGTCGTCGGGCCAGTGCTCCTCGCGGAAGCGCCGCACCCAGGCGTCGACGTCGCGCGCCTCGTCGGCCGTCTGGTGCCGCGCGGCCTTCAGGTCGACGTAGCAGTCCACCCGGAGCGATGGCACCTCGCGCATCCGCCGGGCGAGCGCCGCGAGGCTGCGACGGCCGTCGTACACCACGAAGGTCGCGAGCATCACGTGCCGCTCGGCGCGCGCGCAGACCTCCTCGAGCACCGCGCGCGTGTCGCGCAGCGGCTGGTGGCCGTCGCCGTGACCGCTCCACACCACCTGTGCGCTTCGGGCGAGGCGGTCGGAGGACGCCCGGCGCTCGGCGGCGAGGCGTCGCAGGCACCACGCCAGTACCTTCGGGTCGTGGCCGGGCGCGGCCGCGAGGAAGGCCCGCACCCGCCCTGACTCGGCCAGCCCGAGGGCCTGCACGACCGCCGTGGAGTCGCCTCGCGCGGACAGCCGGCCCTCGTCGAGGGCCTGGGCCAGGAGGTCGAGGTCGGCGGGGTTCGCGTCCGTGGCCCAGTCGCTCACCGGCTCACCCCTCGTCGAAGAAGGCGGCGTCCGCGTTCTCGACGGTGGGCACCACCAGCGTGCGGTCGAGGTAGGAGTTCATCCGCTCGCAGCTCGGCTCCGAGATGAGTAGGCACCCGTGGCAGGAGGCTCCCTCGAGGTGACGGTCGTCGTGCGCGTCGTCGGGCGAGTGCCCCGCGCACACCGGGTCGTTGGAGCACAGGCGCGCGAGGTCGAGCGCCAGGTCGAGGAAGCGCTCGAAATCCCGGCCCACCTGCACCAGGCCGCCGAGCGATCCGCTCGCGCCGGGCGCGGCCGTGTAGAGCAGCACCCCGGAGCCCGCGGCCCCTGCGTACACCCGCTCTCGGATCGCGCTCGCGGGGTAGCCACACTCGAGCGACACCGCGGTGATCAGCAGGTGCGCCAGCGAATGCATCAGCACGTAGCGTGGTCGGGCGAACTCGTCGCGCGCGTCGGCCCGGTCGGCCCGCCGCTGCTTCCAGCGGTTGAAGCCCGTGCGGAACTGTCTCCCGCGCGCCTCCGCGGGCCCGGACTCCCACTGCGCGAGCAGCGGCTCCTTCAGCGAGAAGAACACCCCCTCGCCGTGGTTCTCGATCGCCGGCAGCCAGGTCAGCGGCTGGTCGATGCGCGCGGTACCGACGCCAAGGTCGAGCTCGCCATCGACGTCCGTCATCTTGGGCTCGAAGCGTGTGAACCCTGCGAGCGCGCGCACCTCCGTCAGTCGGTGCACCAGCACCACCTTGTCGATCTTCGCCATCGGGCTGCGGTCGCGCGTCGAGCGGGGCTTCGCCGTGCGCGCGTAGAAGCTCCCCGTGGGGTCGTCCTTCGCCAGCTCCGGTGGGCAGTCGAGCAGCACCTCAACCTCGGCGTCCTTGAGCTTCTTGCCCGCCACCGGGGCGCCGCTCCGGCGACGCTCGATCTCCGCGAACACCTCGGCGTCAGGGATGCCCTGGAGGGCCTCCGCGACGTCCTCCAACTCGTCGCGGTAGAGCGCGACGCTCGAGACCTTCTTGGCGCCCTTGAGCTTGTCCCAGAGGCGCCCCACGGCGTCGCGCAGTCGCGCCGACTTCTCGGGAACGTGGATCACGCTCACCACCTGCGGGAAGTACGCATGGCTCGCCGAGCGCAGGAGCAGCTTCATCGGCTCCCCCGGGCAGTCCTCGCGCGGGACGTCACCGAGCCACGGGCGCTTGCCCTGGCACCACCCGACCGGCGGGTTGTCGAACGAGCGCTCGGCGGCCACCGACATGCGCAGGCTCTTGCCGCAGTCGCAGCTCACCCGCACGTCGGCGAGGTCGCCCGAGGTGCCGGCCTCGTCGATCCAGTACATCGGGCGCGCCTTGGTGCACGCCTCGCCCTTGCCGTGGACGAGCTCCTTCCAGTCGAGGTCATCGAGGTGGCCGAAGCGGCACGCGCGCACGAAGCGGATCGGTTGCACCGGGCTCGGTCGCTTCTTGCCCTTTCCCTCGCATCGGTGACCGCCCGAATCGAGGTCGCTCGCGTGGAGCAGTCGTCGAGGGCGTCCGCCGTCGCGCCGCGGCTCGCGCCCGAACTCGACCCAGCACTTCTCGTTCTGGCAGGTGAACCACTCGGGGAACTGGAACGCCTTGATCCACCGGCGGTTGGGGTCTTCGCGGTCCTGCGACGCGGCGGGGGGCGCGTGCAGCGTCACGTTGCCGAAGCCCTCCTGGCGCGCGAGCATCGACACGAGGCGCTCCTCGTGGACGGGCGTGCCCTTGGCCCACCACGAGAGGCCCGCCACCACCACGGCGTCGTCCACCAGGTCGACCAGCGCGCCGGGGCCGAACATCCCCACCAGCTGGCTCTGTCGAATCGACCCGTGGGCCCGCTGGCCGAAGGGGACGCCTGCCTTCCAACGATCGCTGCGGCTCATCGCCCCTCCTCCTCGTCAGCGACCACCGCCCCGGCGCCCTTGCGGGTCATCACCATCAGGTCGGTCGACGCCTCCACGTCGCGCATCGAGCGAGACGCCACGAAGCGCCGCTCGTAGCGGTTGGCCTCGGCGAGGTCCTCGTCGAGCGGCATGTGCAGCAGGGGCCGTCCCCCGCCCGGGTCCTCGTACTTCTGGTAGGCGAGGCCCTTGGAGCCCGGGTCGTCGTCGATCACATGCGCCCAGGCGTCGAAGAGGGTCGCGACGCGCGCGCGCAGGCCCTGAGAGAGTTCCTCGAGCGACTCGTCCGCGGGGGCGCCCTTGCGGTGCGCCTCGGCGCGGCGCACCAGGGTGTCGGCCACGTACTCCGTGACGCGCGCCTTCACCGACGCGAGCGCCGCCGCGCCGTCGGGGGCCGTGAGCCCGGGCTCCGAGAGACGAGCGAGCGCGACGGCCACCGCGGGCAGTCCACGGTCGATCGCGCGCGGCGAGAAGGGCGTCACGCTGGTGGCCTCGACCGCGCGGTAGAACGCCTGGTGAAACGCCTCGAAGTGTTCGAGGTGCGAGCGGTCGCGCGGGCGGTGCGCGTTGAGCAGCGTCACGACGAGCCCCGGCCGGTCGGGCGCGCGCCCCACGCGGCTCGACGCCTGGATGTACTCCGCCGCCGTCTTGGGCTGCCCGCACACCACCATCAACCCGAGGCGCTCGATGTCGAGGCCCACGGAGATCATGTTGCTCGCGAGCGCGACGTCGACGGGCGGACGTTGCTTCCGAGCCTTCGCCCCCTTCGCTGCTGCGGCGGGCTTCGCGTCGAAGCCGACCTCGAGACGCTCCTTGGCGATCTTGATCATCTCGGTGCTCTCGCGGCTCGTGAGCTCGACGCAGTCGAACGCGATCACGCGAGCCGCCAGCTCCTCGTCCCCGGCGCGGCCCGCCGCGCGGCGTCGGCGATCGGCGCGCCCGACCTTGCTGCGCACCTCGTCCTCGACGATCCGCCGGGCACCTCCGAGCTCGCGCAGGCTGTTGAAGTACCCCACCAGCGTCATGTACGGGTCGCTCGACGCGGGGTCGTCCTCGTAGGCCCGCTGGGCGGCGCCAAGCAGCGCGACGTACGAGCGCAGCAGCAGCACCTTCATGCTCCGCCCCGGGGCCGAGATGCCGACGTAGGTGCGCGGGTGCCCGAGCTTCGTGTGCTTGAGCGGCAGCGTCTCGGCGAAGAACGACGTCGAACGGTTGGGCCCCGGCGGCGGGAACACCCGCACGTCGCTCCGCGCGAAGAGAGCGCGCACCTGGGCCTGCGCGTTGCGCACCGTGGCGGTCGAGGCGACGATCTTGGGGCGCACCACCTTCCCGTCGATGGTGCGGGTCGAGAGCGCGTCGAGGGCCGTCTCGTAGAGCCCCACCATCGTCCCAAGGGGGCCGCTGATCAGGTGGAGCTCGTCCTGGATGATCAGGTCGGGCGGAAGCAGCGGCGTGGCGAGCGGGGTTGCGCCGTCGGGCGGATCGGCGGGCCCGGAGAAGCCGTCGGGGAGCCGGTGCGTGGCGTTGCGGCCGAGGAGCAGCCCGGTGCGGCCGACCCACGGCAGCGCGGCGAACTTGTCGACCGTCGCGATGAGGAAGCACGGCAGCTCGCGGTACACCTCCTCGTCGACGGTCACGATCGGGAGGCCTTCGGGCCACTGCCGTGACCAGCGGAAGTCGCACGCCGTCGCGTGACACCGCACGCGCATCTGCCGCGGCGCCGCGATGCTGGGCGCGAGGTGGAAGGTGTCCTGCCCGAAGGGCTCGCGGCACCACGGGCACTTGTCGAGCGGGAGCGGGCTCTGGCTGCCGTCGGGGTCGCGGTTGTAGGCCAGCACCCGCGCGCGGGCGGTGCTGTCGTCGTGGTCCTTGTCGGTGCCGAAGCGGAGAGGCGTCACGGCCTTGCCGACCCACAGCCCGATCGAGAAGCGCTGCGGCCCGAGGAGCTGCTCACTCTCGCGGCGCTGCAGCTCCAGCGCGCACACCAGCGTCGCCGCGCGACCGAGCTGGTCGAGCGTGAGCAGCCGCAGCGTGTAGCGCATGAGCACTGCGACACCCGCCGACCCGACGCCCGGGTTGCGCAGGCGCCGCAGCACCATCGTGAAGGCCGCGAGGCCGAGGTACGCCTCGGTCTTGCCGCCGCCCGTCGGAAAGAAGATCAGGTCGACCACGTCGCGCTCGGCGTGGGTGGGCTCGGCCTGCGCGGCGACGTTCATCAGCACGAACGCGAGCTGGAACGGACGCCACGTCGGCACCTTCCCCTCGCCGCCCTGCTCCTTCGCCAGATAGCGGTGCGGGCTGCGCTGCCGCGCGGCGTCGGCCATCGCGCGGTTGGCTCGGCGGAAAGCGTCGAATACCTGGGGGTCCTCGGTGTGCGCGAGGCCGGCTTCGATGCGGTCGCAGGCGCGCGAGGCCTCCTCCAGGAGGAAGCGCGAGAGGTCGCCGCGCGCGGGCGTGTCGAGCACCGTCTGAGCCTGCTGGGCGATCCAGTCGCGGTAGCGGCGGACCATCGGGGCGACCTCCGCGCGCAGGGTCGCGGGGCTGTCCGTCGCGGCGAGCGCGTCCATGCGCAGCTCGCATCCAGGGACCTCCGAGGGGATCACCCGCTCGACCTGGGCCGACGGGGTCCACGTGGTGCGCACGGTGTCGCAGAACACGTCGGGGCCGCTGCCCTGCACGGTCGAGCGCACCGAGACGCCGTGGCCCACCGCGTACTCGAAGGCGTCGCGGTACTGCAGGTCGCCCATGCGCTCGTCGAGGTCGTCGTCGAGGTGGGCGCCGCGGCGGTTGGGCCTTGGGACGAAGCCCTCGCTGCAGTGCACTGCGAGCTCGGCCTGGAAGATCACCGCGCGGTCCTGGTCAGGTCCGGCCTCGACGGGTGGGCGCTGGTTCACGAGGAAGATCGTGACGACGCAGGTCTTCGGCGGAACCTGCGCGCGCTGGTCCTCGCGCAGCGGTCGCATCACGCCCCGGACCAGCACGCCCCCGGAGCCTGGGAGCGTGGCGCCCTTGCGCATCGTCGCGGCGTCGAGCGCGAGCGACACCTCGGCCTCGTAGGGCTCGCGCGTCCAGCGCAGCGTCGGCAGGCCGCCGCGCTCGATGGGCTCCGACGCCGCGGTGGACTTCGGCGCGGCGGCCTCGGGCGTGTAGGTCGCCCATCGGGCGGTGATGTGCAGCGTGGTGGCCTCCGCGGGGACCAGCACCGTCACGCCGAGCGAGGACGGGAACACCGGGCGCCGCGCGGGGCCGTCGTCGTCCTCGCCCTCCTCGGAGCCGCTCGCGCCGGAGGTGACCTCCTCGGTGGCCGTCGGGTCCTCGAAGAGCTCGGCGACGACCCCGGAGGGGACGAGAAAGCCCGTGAGGTACCAGTGCGTCGGGGGCACCTCCAGCACCTCGTTGGCGAGCGGAGCGTCACGCGGGTCGAGAGGGTCGGGGCCCACCAGGTCGAGGCGAAGCGCGTGGATCAACCGGTCGCGGACGGGGGCAGCGTTCATGAGCGACGAACGGTAACGTAACGGTGCAGCCCGTGTCGTGCGCGGACCCGAGTGCGATGGGGTATAGACTATGTTCCTCGGGGCTCACGCGCCTTGGGGAGCCGGAGACATCGATGACGGTTTCCTGGAACGACGACCAACGGACGCAGGTGGACGCCATCCTTGCCGAGCACCCGCTCGAGAGCCATCGCTGCGCCGACGCGGCGCGAGCGATCATCCCCACCGCGCGGGAACTCGACGCCGCGAGCAAGGCGCGCATCGTCCTCCCCGGTCTTCCTAGCGGCCGGTACGTGATGCCGCGAGAGTTCTCCCCACGGCCATACTGGACCCATCACGTCACGGTGGTGGTCACCGACCACTACGTCGACGGGCTCACGCGGTCGCCCGGCGAGCCGACGCACAGCTACCTGGACAAGCACTTTCATCACCCGAACTTCCACACCGTCGAGGACGTCGACCTCGAACGAGATGACCTGTGAAGCCCCTGCGACAACAGATCGAGTCTCGCATCGACGAGGTGCTCGACGGCATGCTCGTCGCCCCGGAGATGTACGGCCCGCCCGACGGCGTCGAGCTTCAGGCGTTGCTCCTGCTCGAACTCCGAGCGTTCGTCGCCCGGCCCGAGCTCGAGCGGGCACACCCCCGGCGCGTGTTCGAGGCGTGGCTCCGGCACTTCCGGAACCGCTACCCCGGGGCCAACAACACGCTGCTGGCGACCGTACTGCTGCGCCTTCATCCCGATGACGCCGAGCGGCAGTACGAGGACCTCAAGGCGCTCCTCTCGGACTTCCGGGCTCAGCTCGTCGGCGCGCTCCCTCAGGACAACCCCTTCGCAACCTACGACCTCGCCCTCGCCATTCGAATGAAGCGGGGGAAGGCGCTGCCCGCGGTGGCAAAGGTCGGGGCCCTCTACGGCCTCGTCGGCCAAGTCATGCGCTCGGTCGTGCGTCGCGACGGCGGTGGCCGGGGCAAGCTCTCCCGGGAGTACGAAGACGCCATCGCGGTGCGGCCCGCAGGCGGCTTCGAGGTCGTCCCCGAGAACGGGGTCGGCGCGCAGATCGTGATGCCCTTCTCGTGGCCCACGAGCGCGCAGGGAACTCTCGTCGCCGGTGATTCGCCCGATGACACCGTGCGACGGACGTTCGCGCGGTTCGTCGACGTCGCCGCGTGGGCCTCGGACGGCGACGAGCCGGTCGACAGCTTGATCCAGGTGGTCTCGGAGAACTCGGTGCGAACCCGCATGGTGCTCGATGCCATGCGTCTCCTGCCGTCAGCGACCGGGGACATCGAAGCGATGGAGCTCGGGGGGCGGGCGATCCAGCGCGCGCTTCCGGTGAAGCTCCGCGCGGGGGCGCAGCAACGTCTGCTCGGCGTCCTTCAGCACGACGAGAAGTCCGAGGCGTTCAACGGCTCCGGGACGCTGCGGATGGTCGACCTCGACGAGGGACGGCTCCGGCTGCGGATGACCGAAGGGGACAGGCGACCGTCCATCGAGGTCTGGCTCACCGCGGGCAGCGCCGTCGAGGGCCTCAGCGCGATGCTGGGACATGAGGTGGCCATCGAGGGGACCCGCTTCGACGGCCTGCGGCGTCCGCCCTTCGTGGTGGCGACCCAGGTGAAGCTGCTCGACGCCGAGGCTGACGCTGACTGACCCTCGGGCCATGCGTCTAAGGGTGCGCGGCCCCCTTCCCCGCTGCCGCGCGCCCTACCCC
>CBIHPK010000176.1:0-16832 GCA_966211675.1 uncultured Myxococcaceae bacterium | reverse complement strand
CGCCCACGAACACCGTGTCGCCCAGCACCACCGGCACCGCGCCGGTCCACACCCCGCGCTGCACCAGCACCCTCACCGCCGCCGTGCTCCGCTCGTATCGCAGCACCCTGGTGACGTCGATGTCCATCCCCGGCCGCCGCTGCCCGACGACCTTCAGCACCATCACGTCGTCGTCGATGACCGCGAGCCCGTCGACGTTGCCCCGCACCGCCGCGGGCAGCTCGTCGTCGCGCAGCAGCACCCTCGCGGTGGGCGTCTCCCCTCGCAGGTCGAGCTCCACCACGCCCCCGTCTCCGACCACCTCGTAGCTGCCGATCATGGCGACGCGAGCGATCCCCTCGCGCACCATGGACATCGCGCCGACGGGGTTGGCCAGCGGCAGCTCGATGGCGGCGGTGACCGAGAGCGTCCGCGCGTCGAGCTGCACCAGCATGCCGTGCTGCGTGGGGTTCACGACGTCGTCGAGGCGCTGGAGCGTCACGTAGATGCGCGCCCCCACGCGGCGCAGGGCGTCCGGGTTGGGCAGCCGCGCTCGGCCCTGGTAGGGCGCGAGGTCGACGGTGCGGACGACCTCACCGCGCTCGACGTCGACCACCGCGAGGCTGGGGACGTTGTAGCGGGCGACGAGCAGCGTGCGCTCGTCGAGGGCGATCACGTCGTGGGGGTTGGTGGTGCGGTAGGCCGCGCGCTCGCCGGGGAGGCGCAGGTCGATCTGGCTGACGAGGGCGATCCCGCTCGCTCGCTGTTCGAGCAGGGTGAGGTTGTCCGCCTGGCTGGGGTCGCGGTTGAGCACGGCGATGACCTCGCCCACCGGGCGCAGCACCGAGTCGGCGGTGGCGCCGAGCGGGAGCGGGTTCGACGCGCCCTCGCGAGGGACCGACCAGGCGGTGCCGGAGATGTAGTTGGTCCCGATGGCGAGCACTCGCGACGGGGCCGTGGTGGCGAGCAGCGAGCGCTGCGGCAGTCCGCCCATCGACGGACCCGGAGGCGGCGCGTCGGCGCACCCGACGAGCACGAGACCGAAGGCCGCGAGCGAGCGCATCGCGCGAGGACCGGGCGCCCAGGTGGCTGGACCCGTCGCTCCGCCGGCGGTCATCGCCTGCCGAGGCTGCGGTGTCTCGCTCTCGTCCATGGCGCCGGACGTTAGCGTCGCGCCTCGCGCTTGGACAGCTTCGCCGCGCTAGCGCCAGCGTCGGCCACCGCCGCCCCAGTGACCACCGCCGCCACCCCAGTGACCACCGCCGCCACCCCAGTGGCCGCCACCGCCCCAGTGCGGAGCCTGATAGACGGGCTGCGCGGGACGAACCATCGGCTGTCCGTAGTTGGGCTGCGCATAGCCAGGCTGCGCAGGGTGGTACATCGGCTGTCCGTAGTTGGGCTGTGCGTAGCCGGGCTGTGCGTAGCCGGGCTGCGCGTAGCCGGGCTGCGCGTAGCCAGTAGGCCCGCCCATCCAGGGTCGCGCACCGATGGGCATGCCCGCGCGGGGGACGATGGTCGCGCGCGGAAACGCGTTGCGCTGCAGCGGCGCGACGGGCATCGCCGACGGCGCGGCGAACCCCATCGGCCCGGGGTTGTAGCGCACGACGCGCTGGTTGAAGGTCATCGTGCGCGCGGGGTTGTAGTACGACGTGCGGGGGTAGAGCGTCGCGACGGTCGACCACGGGAGGTAGCCCGGCCGCGGCAGCCCGAGCTGCTGCACCGGGACGAAGCGCCACCAGGAGTCGCTGTACGTCGGCGCCGCGATGGAGAGGCCCGCGGGCGGCAGAGGGGCCCACCCCGCGTAGCCCTCGCCCGTACGCCAGCTCACCCACGCCGGACCCCACACCGTCCCCGGCACCCACGCCCAGCCTCGCGACGCGATCGTCACCCAGCGCCCGTAGTGGAACGGCGCCCAGCCCCAGGGGTAGTCGGACAGCCAGGTCCAGCCGTACTGCGTGAGCGACCAGCGACCGGCGGTGCCGTAGGGCGCAAAGTCCGCCCCGACAATGGCGGGCGAAGGCGACCACACCCGGCCGTACTGCGCGTCGTCGAACCACTCGCCGAAGGGCGACAGGTCTGCTTCGAACTGCGTGTACGCCGTGGGATCGTAGCCGTCGTCATAGCTGGCGCTCTCGTCGACCGCCGCGACGGGGCCCGACACCACGGACAGGCCCCCGCCCGCGTTGGGATCGTCGAGATCCTGGGCGTCCGCCGCGCCCGCGAGCCCCGTGCACCACACCGCGACCACCAACGAGACATGGAGCTTCATCACGGTACGTCCCTCCTGCGCCGCAGCCACCGGTGCGATCGGGCGGCGGTCGCGGCGGATGTCGAAGCGATGCGACACGTGAGCGTGGAGCAGCACAGCGCGCGTGGCCAGCGCGGAGCGCGATCGGGGTCGACCCCCGCCCCCGTCGGTCCGTCGGCGGCAGCCTGCGAATTCCTGCACGGCCTCCCTGCGAACTCGTCACCTCCCTCATCGACGCATCGCGAGCACACTCGCCATCACACCTCTCCTGGAGTCCCCCGATGCGAAGCTTCCTTCCCGCTCTCTTCCTCTCGCTCGCCGCGTGCTCGTCGACGGTCACGGACCTCCGCGACGACGCAGGCGCCGACGCCTCGCAGTCCGACGCTGCCGGCCCCGGGGCCTGCGATCCCCACCGAGCGCCCTGCCGCGTCACGCTCACCTGCGCGGACTACGAGCGCTGCGAAGGCGTGCACCTCGCGACCGGGCGCGTCGAGGGCTTCGACCGCTCCGTCACGACCCGCGCAGGCGACGTGCAGGTCGCCGTGGGCCGCTACCTCGGCCTCTCGGCCGCGAGCAGCTTCTGCCGCTTCGGAGCGAGCCCGGGCACCAGCACGGCCTCCTTCGGAGCGCTCGGCGAGGTCCCGACGGACCCCTCGCGCTGCGCCTGGGACATGGGCCCGAACCTCCTCTGCGGGGTCAACATGAGCGGCTACACGCCGAGCTGCACGGGCGACGGGCTGCTCGTCCGCGACGCCGCGGCGCAGCTCTACCGGCTGCGCGTGGTGGGCGACCGCGTCGACGCCTCGGGCTGGCACGTCGAGTTCGAGTGGGTCGCGATCGACGGCTAGAACTCCGTGCGGCGCCGGGCCTTCACCCCGCCGCGCGCCTCGTGCGACGGTGCTCCGTCATGGACCCCGAGCTCGCCGACCTCATCGCCCGCCTCGACCTCCGTCCCCACCCCGAGGGGGCCTGGTACCGCGAGACCTACCGCGATCCGCGCACCGTGCTCGCCGACGGCTTCGACGGCCCTCGCAGCGCCTCCACGGCGATCTACTTCCTCCTCGCCGAGGGGCACTTCTCGGCCCTGCATCGCATCCGCAGCGACGAGGTCTGGCACCACTATTCGGGCGGCGACGTGGAGGTCATCGCGCTCTCTCCCGACGGCGTCCTTCGCACGCTGATCGTCGGCCACCTCGCGCCCGACGCCTCGCCGCAGGCGGTGGTCCCGGCGGGCGAGTGGTTCGGAGCGCGGGTGGCGAAGGGCGGCCGCTGGGCCCTGGTGGGCTGCACCGTGGCGCCGGGCTTCGAGTTCAGCGACCTGGAGCTGGGCCACCGCGCGTCGCTCACGGCGAGCTACCCCGCGCACGCAGAGATCATCGCCGCGCTCACACGCTGACCATCACTGGTTCTGTTGGGAGGGTCCCGATCGATCCGCCGCGAGGACGTGGATGCATCCTGCGAGCGCGCCCGCAGCGATCGACCGATGCGTAGCAGCGCTACGCTGAGGGAGGGAGCGAGGACGTAAGCCGCAGGATGCGCCACGCCCTCGCGGCGGGGATCATTCCTTGTCGAGCTTGCCGACCAGGGACAGCGTGAAGGCCGCGCCCATGTACTTGAAGTGCGGGCGCACCTTGAGGTCGCAGCGGTACCAGCCGGGCTGGCCCTCGACGTCCTTGACCTCGATCTGCGCCTTGCGCAGCGGGCGGCGCGAGCGCACGCCGGGGGCGGGGTCGTCCATGTCCGCGACGTACTGGCCGATCCAGGTGTTGAGCTCGCGCTCGAGGTCGACGCGCTCCTTCCACGACCCGATCTGCTCGCGCTGGAGCACCTTCAGGTAGTGGGCGAGGCGGTTCATGATGAACATGTACGGGAGCTGCGTCCCGAGGCGGTAGTTGGTCTCCGCCTCGCGGCCCTCCGGGCTCTGGCCGAAGTACTTCGCCTTCTGCACGGAGTTCGCGGAGAAGAAGCACGCGTTGTTGGAGTCCTTGCGGAAGGTGAGGCCGATGAAGCCCTCCTCCGAGAGCTCGTACTCGCGGCGCTCGGTGAGCTGCACCTCGGTCGGGATCTTCGTCTGGATCTCGCCCATCGCCTCGTACTGATGGAGCGGGAGATCCTCGACGGTGCCGCCGGCCTGCGGGCCGATGATGTTCGGGCACCAGCGGTACTTGGCGAAGGAGTCGGCCACGCGGGTGGCCATCGCCACGGCGGCGTTGCCCCAGAGGTACTTCTCGTGCGAGCCGACGACGTCCTCCTCGAAGTTGAAGGACTTCACCGGGATGGTCGCGGCGCCGTAGGGCATGCGCAGCAGGAAGCGCGGCATCGTGAGGCCGACGTAGCGCGCGTCTTCGCTCTCGCGGAACGCGTGCCAGCGGGCGTACTGCGGACCCTCGAAGAGGGACTTGAGGTCCTTCAGGTTGGGCAGGTTCTCCCAGGTCTCCTCGCCGAACATCTTCGGCGCCGCCGCCGAGATGAAGGGCGCGTGCGCCATCGCGGCGACCGAGGCGATCTTCTGCATCAGCGAGATGTCCTGCGGGCCGGCGTCGAACTCGTAGTTGCCGACCATCAGCCCGAGGGGCTTGCCGCCGAAGGTGCCGTACTCGCGCGAGTACACCAGCTTGTAGAGCCCGCTCTTCGGCACCTCGGGGGAGTCCTCGAAGTCGTTGAGGAGGTCCTCCTTCGAGCAGTTGAGCATCTCGACCTTGATGTTCTCGCGGAAGTCCACCTTGTCGATGAGGAACTTCAGCGAGCGCCAGGCGCTCTCCAGCCGCTGGAAATCCGGGTGGTGGATGATGGCGTTGATCTGCGCGGACAGCCGCGAGTCGATCTCCGCGATCATGGCGTCGACGATGTTCTTGTCGACGCGCTCGGTGGCGCGCCCGGGGGCGAGCATCTCCGCGATGAAGTGCTGCACGCCGCGGCGGACGACGTCGTAGCCCTCCTCGCTCGGCTTGATCTTGCCCTCGTTGAGGATCTCGTCGAGGAGCGATCCCTGCTCCAGCGTCTGCGTCCCGCCCTGGGACTGGGTCTTCAGGTCACTCATGGGTGCTGTAGTTCCTTGATGGGTTTTCTTGTGTGCCGGGAGCGATGATCAGGTGCCGCCCTTGTCGCCGAGACCGAGCTCCTGCATGAGCTTGGCGCGGCCCTCTTCGTCACCCAGCAGCCCCTGGATCTTCTTGCGGAACGCCGGCACGTTGCCCAGCGGGCCCTTGAGCGCGTTGAGCGCCGAGCGCAGCTCGAGGAGCTTGCGCATCTCGGGCACCTGGTTGGCGACGCCTTCGGGCGTGAAGTCCGAGAGCTTCTTGAACTTCAGGTTGACGGCCATCTCCGCGCCGGGCTCGTTGGAGAGCTTGTCGGCCACCGGGAGGTTGAGCTCGAGCTTCTGCTCGCCGAGCACCTGGTTGAAGTTGTCCTTGTCCACGTTGATCGGCTTGCGGTTCTCCACCGGCTGATCGTCGGGGCGGAGGGTGTAGTCACCCACCATCATGATCTTCAGGGGGAGCTCGACCTCCTCCTGCGCGTTGCCGGTCGCCGGCTTGTAGACGATGTTGACCCGCTCCTTGGGAGCAACTGAACCTTCTCGTGACATGCCAGACCTTCCTTCGTGGTGTGATCACCGCCGCACGGCGGCGGTGCTGCAATCGGGAGACTCTGCCGCGTTCAAGCCCCAAGGCGCAATGCTGCCGTCGGATCGAGACGGCAGACGCGATCATATAGCAAGCCCGCCTCCGGGGGCAGCGCCTTGCCCCCCTTGGCCAGCAACTTCAGGCACGCATAGAGACCCTCGGAGGAGGCCGCGGCCAGCGCCGGGTCCCACTCCTCCAGGCCGAAGCGCTCGACCTCCTTCTCCGTCGACTCGAAGACCGCCCGCGCCAGGCCTACCTGCCCCGCCGCCATGCACACCTGCCCGATGCCCAGCCGCACCCGGTAGCGCGCCGACGCCGAACCCGCCCCGGCCATGCGCCCCTGGAGCATCGCGATCGCGTCCGGCAGCTTGCCCGACGAGGCCAGCTTGCGCGCCTCGTTGATCACCGCGGCGTCCTCCGAGTCCCCGCCGCCGCCGCCCTGCACCACGACCACCCTCGCGGCGCCACCGCCACCGCCCGACGGAGCGGCCGCCATGGCCATGCCTCCGCCACCGCCTCCGCCGCCCATCGCGGCCATGACCTCCGAGTCGATCCAGGCTTTGGTCTCGGCGCTCGCGAAGGGGGAGCCGTCGGCGAAGGAGAGGTCCACCAGCGAGGGCATGCGCTTGAGCACCAGGGCGGTCTCTCGCAGCAGCTCCGCCAGGGCCTTGCCGTGCTCGCCGCCGAGGCCCGCGAGGGACATCGCCGAGTAGCGGTGCAGGTCGAGCCAGAAGCGCGAGCGCTGCAGCGCCGACTCGGTCTCCTCGAGCAGCGCCGCCCACTTGGAGTTCTCCGCGATCTTGGCGAGCTGAGCGCGACGCGAGGCGTCCGGCGCCGGGACCTTGGTCTTGCCACCGTCCGCAGGCGGCGGATCGACCAGGTGCATGTACACCCCCATCCGCGCCATGCGGTACGAGAGGGGGTTGGTGCTGTCGGCGTTTCGCAGCGTACTCGAGGCGTCGAAGATGTTGCCGCCCAGCTCGGACAGGAAGGACACCACCGCGCTCGCATCGGCCGGAGCCGACACCGCGACCGAGGGCATCGCCACCGCCACCGGGGCCGCCGCGACCGGAGGCGGAGGAGGCGGCGGAGGCGCGGCCGCGACCGGAGGCGGAGGAGGCGGCGGGACGGCCGCGGGAGCAGCGGCCTGCGCGGCGGGCTCGGCCGCGGGGGGCGGCGGAGGAGGAGGAGGCGGGGGCGGCTCGGCCGCGGCCTCCGGGGGGAGGTTCATCATCAGCCGCTGCACCCCTTCGGTGAGCGGGCGCATCGCGGGGCAGGCGTCGGCGAACTTCTCCCGGGCGACCTTCGCGAGCTGCTTGGCGACGAAGTCGAGGTCGTTCAGGGTCTTGCGATCCTTGGCGGTGACCGCGAGGTTCGGCAGCACCATGTCGCAGCTCTTGATGATCCACTCGACCGCGTTGACCCGGCCGCGCATGCGCTTCTGCTCGGGGTACGCCGTGGTCCAGTAGTCCTCGATGAGCACCGAGAGCACCGAGAGCCCGGTGACCAGCCCGTCGAGGCCGCGCGACGTGTACAGCCCGAAGGCCATGTACGAGGCCACCAGCAGGTCCTTCGAGCGGTTCTGGAGGAGCTCCGTCGCGTTGTCGATGACCTTGCGCCACTGGATCTGACCGCCGGACGGCGAGTCGCGCTTGGCCACCTCGTCGCGCAGCTCGGCGTACTGCGGGTCGGTGCTCGCGTTGGTCCCGGCGGGGGCGTCGTCGGAGATCGGAGCGGTCCAGGGCTGCGCGCGGGAGCGGAGTTCTTCGACGTCCATGACCACCGTAGGTGAAGGGTTGCGGTCGGGGTGAGCGGAGGCGCTACGCCCAGCCGAGGGCCGAGAGTAGAGCCTCCAGGGGAGAGTTCCACTGCGCGATGGCCGCCTGGTGCGCGGGCGACAGCGACTGCCTCGCCTGCGACACGGCCTCCGGGCGGCGGGTCCAGAGCGGCCAGTGCTGCGCCGCGGCGTCCTCGGGGTTTACCAGGAACCGTAAGACCGAGCCCGACGGCGCCCCCATGCAGACGAGCATCCGCGCGGGGGCCGACTCGGTCCAGAGCACCGTCGGGACGAAGGCGCCCTGCAGCCGCCGGCGCAGCAGCTCCAGCCACGCGAAGAGGTCGAGGTCGCCGGTGAGCGGGCCGTCGAGCACGATGGGCGGACGGCCCGGGCGCACCCTCGCGCTGTCGCACGCGTCGACCGCGGTCTTGAGCGCGTACCAGCAGGTCGCCGCCTGCGGGTCGCCGGTCATGCGAGGGAGCACCTGCGCGGCGGAGAAGGTCTGGAGCGCGTGCATGCAGACCACGTCGACCTGCGCGAGGTCCTGCGGCGACGGCAGCCGGAGGTTGCGCGTCCAGGCGGTGAGCAGCTGCGCGTCGGCGCGGCCGAGGTCGCGGAGGATGCGCGTGGCGTCGCGCAGAAAGAGCCCGTAGCCCAGCGGAGCGCCGGACCAGCGCGTCGCGAGCCACGCCGGGTCGACGCGCGCGAAGACCGTCATCGGGTACACGCGCCCGACGCGGTCGTGGCTGGCGATCATGGCCCCGATGGTCGCCGGGAGCGACGGGTGCCCGCCGTGGTGAAGGAAGTAGAGCGGCTCGGTGGGGAAGGGAACGCCCATGCGGGCGAGGGTCTCCAGCGCCTCCTGCACCCAGACGTCGAGCGCCTGGGCGGGGGCGTCGGAGGCGTTGATGCGCACGAAGTCCCCCTGGGCGGGGATCTTCCCGTAGACCCCGAGCGCATCCCGTTCGGCCGCGACGGATCCCATTGGGTAAGGGGCTTCGCTCGGGTGGATCAGCCGCCGCTGTGGCGACGGTGGCGGCGACGGGAGGAGGAGCTGTCTTCCGCGGGGGCGGAGGGCATCCCCGGCACGCCGGAGAGGTTGCACGGGCGGCCGCGCCGGGCGATGGGGTGCGGGGCGGTCACGCCCTCGGCGCGGAAGGGCAGCAGGAAGCGGCCCGTGGAGGCGTTGTCCGCGCGGGGCACGCCGAAGAAGGGGTTCTCGCTGCGGGCGGGGCGGATGTCCACGCCGACCTCGATGTCCTGGTCGCGGAGGCGCCAGACCACCGAGAAGATGCGGGCCTCCGGGGCGCCGCGGACGACGCCCGCCTCGAAGAGGCGGAAGAGGCCCCACTCGCCCTCCTGCTCGATGGTCTCGTCGGTGCCGTTGATGCCGCGCGCGCGGATCTTGGCGCCGCGCTGCGTGCCGCTGCCCGGCCAGTGGAACTGCCGCCACTCCGGCGGGCCGTTGCGGTACTGGAGCGACTCGCCGTCGACCGTGAAGGTGAGCTCGGCGATGGAGGGCGTCGCGCGCAGCCGCACCTCGAAGTCCACCCGAGGGGCGTCGGAGCCCGCGGGGAAGAGCACCGTGGAGAGGTCCTGCGAGCGGTTGAGGAAGGTGCGCAGCTCGGGGCGCCAGTTGGCGGACATGTCACTGCCGAGGCGAGTGACGAAGTCGTACTGATCGCCCTGACGAGTGATGTCGCCGGTGAGCGCCTCGGTATAGAACGCCCACACCGCGCCTCGCGTGGGACGGTAGAAATCCGCGACGTCGCTGAGGGCCGCGTCCTGGCCGCTCGCCGAGAAGGGGTAGCGGTTGTGGAGCGTGCGCGCGTAGGGCACCACCACGGCGCTGCACCAGCGGTCCGAGCCTGCGCCGGCGAGCGCGCCGGTCGCGCTGCGCACGGTGAACTCGATGGGCGGCGGGAGCAGGTTGCGCAGCACGGGCCGGGCGTCGACGGCGGCGCCGTTGATGAGCGCCTCGACGCGGGTCTGCGCGGTCTGCAGCGCCGTGAGCAGCGGCGCCGTCGGGGCCACGGGGTTGTCGATGTGCGTCTGCAGGGCGTCGCGCACGAAGGCGAGCTGCTCCTGGTACTCGCGCAGCGGGGTCGGACCCGGCGGCGCGGGCGGCGGGGGCGGCGTGGTGGAGCCCACCGGCGGAGGAGGCGGCGCCGGGGGCACGCCGAACTCCACGAGGCCCTTGAGGAGCGCGTCGTTCTCCACGTCCTCGCGGCGGCGGCGAGCGTCCGGGACGGCGCCGGCCTGACCCTGCCGGGCCTGGAGCGCGGCCTGCGTGGCGTTGGCCGCGGCCATGCCGGTGCGGCCCTGTGACTGGAGCCGCGAGCTCGCGGCCTGCGCGGCGGCCCCGAGGAGGCTGGTGCCCGCGGCGTTGGCGGCCACCGCGTCGGGGTCGAGCAGCCGGGTGTTCTCGGCCACCGTGCGCATCAGGAACTCGTACGCCGGCGCCCCGCCCTGGGTGAACCACTGCAGCATCTGCAGCGCCATGTTCGGGTCGTTGGGCTCGCGCACGCGCAGGCTGGCGAGGAAGTTCCGCCACTCGGCGATGTACTGCTGGAAGTACTGCGAGCGCACGTCCGCGAGGGCGTCCGCGAGGCGCTCGGCGCGGGCGATGTTCGGGTTCTGCCCGAGCACCCAGGCCTCGCCGACGATCTCCTCCGGCGCGGCGTTCAAGCGCTCGCGCACGTACTCCTCCCAGCCTCGGCGGGTGAAGGCGCCGCGCACCGTGCGGCCCTCCATCGGACCCACCTGGTACACGTGCTCCGGCGATCGGCCGATGGCCCTCGCCAGGGTCACGTCGAAGCCCATGGGCTCGACGGCGTGGATGATCCCCTCGAGCGCGAGGTCGACGCTCGAGGTGCGGTTGAGCACCTCGCGCACCGAGCGCACGGCGTTGACGTCGCGAGGGAGCGCGAGCTCCTGCGGGTGGTCGGCGAGCTGGTCGATGTAGGCCGAGATGTTGGCGTTCATCGCCGCGAGGTCGGCCGGCGACGGCGTCGCGCCGCGGCCCCAGGAGGCGACCAGCGTGCGGGTGAGGAAGGGCTTCTGCGTGGCGGTCGCGGGCTCGCCCGCCGCGGGGGGCGTCGAGGGGCTCAGCAGGATGTGCGTCTTCAGCACCTCGTACTGCGCGCTGCGCTCGGGCTGCGTGGGGACCGTGCCGCCCGGGTGGCTCGCGGCGAAGTCGCGCATGCTCCGGAGGTCGCGCGCCGCGAGGGGCTCGATGACCCGGCGGCGCAGCGCCGTGGAGTAGAGCTGCGAGATGCGGGGGTAGATCTCCGTGCCCTTGTACATCCCGAAGCGCATGTAGAGCGGCACGAACTCGGCGCCGGTCTCCCACTTGCGCAGCTGCTCGACGCGCGCTCTCACGGGCTCGAGCTCCGCGAGGGTGAGCGGCGCGGCGTTGGGCTGCCCCGCGTTGGCGGCGATGCGCTCGACCTCGACCCCGGCCTCTCGGACGAAGTCGCGGTTGTAGACGTACGCGATGGCGGGGATGGTGAGGATCACCAGCGCCGTGGCGAAGGCTCCGGCCGCGAGGAGGTAGCGCTGGCGTCGCTGCCGTCGGATCTCCTCGGGGCTGCGCGAGGCGAGGTCCGCGTCGGGGAAGACCACGCGGGCGAACACGTCGCGGAGGAAGAAGCTCTTGGCCTCGGTGACCACCTGCGCGGGCGCCGCGGTCTGCGGCAGCCCGAGGGTGTCGCGGAGCTTCTGGGTGAGCCGGTCGATGGGCCGGCCCTCCTGCGTTCCGGAGGTGAAGTACACGCCGCGGAAGTTGGGCGCCCCCTGGTAGACGTTGGTCGAGAAGAGGTTCTCGACGAAGTCCGCGAGGTTCTGCTTCACGCTCGCGAACTGCTGCGGAAACTGGAACACCTGCTCGCGCACCTCCAGCTTCTGCTCCCCCGCGAGGCGGCGGAACTTCCGCTGGTCGACGACCTTCACCAGCTCGTCGAAGCGCTCGCCGAAGGCGCCGCCCGGCGAGGCGAGCTGCTGGCCGAGGGGCCAGGTGAAGCCCCAGATCTGGCCGCGCTCGTTCTTGCGCAGGTCGCCGAAGAACTCGCTGAACCCGGCGACCAGGTCGCACTTGGTGAACAGCAGGTAGATCGGCATGGTCATCTGCAGCTGGCCCATCACCTCGTCGATGCGCTCTCGCACCCGCTTGGCGATGTTCTCGATCTCGTGCTCGCGGGCGCCGAGGAGGTCGGCCACGCTCACCGCCACGATGACGCCGTTGAGCGGCTTCTCGGGGCGGTTCTTTCGGAGCATGTCGAGGAAGGCGAGCCACTCGTCGCGGTCGTCGTCGGCGGTCATGTAGCGACCGGCGGTGTCGAGCAGCACGGCCTCGTTGGTGAGCCACCACTCGCAGTTACGGGTCCCGCCGACGCCCTTCACCCCGCCGCCGCTCTGCGAGGCGTAGGGAAACTGCAGCCCCGAGTTGCGGAGCGCGGTGGTCTTGCCCGACCCGGGCGGGCCGATGATGACGTACCAGGGCAGCGCGTAGAGGGCCTCGGCGCCGCTCTTGCCGAGCTTGGACGACTTGAGCGAGGCGATGGCGCGGGTGACCTCCGCCTGCATCGCTCGCACCTCCGCCTGCTGCTCCGGGCGCACCGTGCGGGCGTGCTCGTCGGCCTGGGCGTTGAGGGCCTTCTCGATCTCACGGGCGGCCTTGCGCGCGCGGTACTTGCGGTAGAGCACCAGGCCCACCAGCGCGAGCACCGTGAGCACGGTGACGGCGATGGCGATGTCGTAGCCGTGCGGGAGCTTGTCCTTGAGGATCAGCGCCGCCGCCCAGGCGATCGCGATGACCAGGAACGCGAAGATGTACTTGAACACGTGGGTCGCCCTCTCTCAGTGAACGAACTGGGCGATGCGGTTGAGGACGGTGCTGACCTCGCCGCTGAGCGAGATGCGCAGGCCGACGTAGAGCACCAGCGAGATGACCACCGCGGCGGCCGCGAGGCCCACCACCGGCAGGTCGGCGCGCGTGCGGGAGCGCACCTCGCCGGCCGGGCGGTCGCCGTGCACGGAGAGAAGCTCCGGGCCCAGCAGGCCGGCGCGGGAGAGGTCGCCGGCGAGCTGGTCCATGATGGCGGCGAGCTCGGCCTCGCCCCCGCGCACCCGGTACTTCCCCTGGAAGCCGAGCACGAGGCAGGTGTAGTAGACCCGCACGACGTCGATGCGTCGAGGGTCCTGCCGAAGGGCCATGACGCGCGCGAAGAAGTTCTCTCCCGCGACGTTCTCGTTGAAGTACTGGAGCTGCAGCGGACGCTGCATCCAGAACTGCCGGAGGTTGCCGCCCGCGTAGATCGCCGCCTCGTCGGCGAGCGCCACGATGGCGTAGGTGATCTCCAGCACGTCCTCGCGGGAGAACCCGAGGTCGGCGGCCCGCTTGCCCATCGTGTCGATGAGCGTGCGCAGCCGCTGGAGCACGGTCTCCGGCGGGGGCTGCGCGTTGGCGTCCAGCCGCCGTAGCTGGATCAGGAAGTTGAAGACATCCGCGGTGAGATCGTCGATTCGGTCCATGCCGGTGGGGTACTCCGGTGGCGGAAGGCGTTATTGGGCGGCCGCGGGCTTGGGGATCGCGAGCAGCTCGAGCTTGATGTTCGCGGGGTCGTACGGCGGGGGCAGGTAGATCGAGATGGTCTGCTCGCCCGAGACGTTGCGCCAGAACTGACCGCTCTGGTTGAGCATGAAATACAGGACCCCGGCGCGTGGCGGGATCTCCGGCGGCGGGCGGTAGGTCACCTGCAGCGCGACGCCCGGGAGGGCGCTCTGCACGATGGAGGTGACGTCGCTCCAGGCGGCGATCTTGGAGAGCTGCGGGATCTGCTCGGCCGCGGTCTGCTCGGGCTGCTGCGAGCGCACGGAGAGGATGTACTGCGCGCCGCGCACGAGGCGCTCGTCGTCGAGCTTGCCGAAGTGCAGCCCGTCCTCGCGGCTCTGCAGCGGCACGACGATGTACTGCTCGCGCACCGTGAGGTTGAGCAGCACGGTGATGCGCTCGATGAGCTCGGCGAAGGTCGTCGCGAGGTCGGTGTAGAGGAACTTCGGCAGCGTCGTGGGGGAGAACTTCGCGTCCGTGGCGAAGGTCGAGAGCGCGCCCGCGAGCTGGCAGAGGAAGAGGTACGCGTCCTCCGGGGGCGTGTCGCCGCGCTCGCAGAGGTGGTTGACCACCGGGAGGTACGAGTTGATGCCGTTGAGCAGGAGGAAGCGGGTGATGTCCGCGGCGGTGAACTCCACCGTCGCCGCGTCGCGCTGGCGGCGCTGCTCGGAGAGGTTGTTCTGCTTGGCGGCCATGAGGGCGAGCAGGCGGCGCAGGCTGCCCATCAGCCACGACGAGGCCCCGATGCGGCGGATGGACGGGATGAACTCCGCGCGCACCGCGAGCTGCCCGGCGCCGTCGCGGACGATCTCCGCGATCTTCATCGCCTCGAAGTCGTCGCGGCTCTCGGTGCCGAAGAGCACCGTCACGTGGCGCTGGGCGAAGGCGACGGCGACGTCCTGAGCGCCGCCCGCGGCGTCGACCACGGCGCGCTGCGCGGTGAAGAAGCGCATGCCCTGCGTGGGCACGGTGCTCGGGGCCACCACCGGCGAGCCGTCGCGCTCGGCCGGGACCGCGAGGAAGACCTCCAGCACCCGCTGCGTCGGGGCGAAGTACCCCTCGATGGGCCGCACGGCGGGCGCCTCGGGGTGGGCCCCGTCGAAGGCGATGGGCAGCCCGTCGGGGAGCACGCCCTCGAAGCGCTGCACCCGCACCTGGCCGGCCACGAGCGCGCGCTCGTCGATCTCCAGCGACACGACGCCCCAGTCGTAGGCGCTGAGCGCGGAGAGCCGCGCCTCGAGCAGTCCCTCGTGGTAGCGGTCGAGCTGCTGCAGGTGCTGCGGGGACATGAACATCCCCTCCGACCAGATGACCCGCTGCGGAACCCTCATGCGCGGACCTCGCGCACCGCGACGGGCGAGGTCATGGAGATGGACGGCGGGGTGACCGTCGGGGCGCTCGGCAGCGACGGGGCGCTGGGGGCGCTCGGCAGCGACGGGGCGGTGGGCGCCGCGGGCGCCGTGGGCGCGCCGGGGAGCGTCGGGGCGCCGGGGAGGCTGGGCGCGTTGGGCAGCGTGGGGGGGCTGCTCACCGAGGGGACCGACGGTCGGCCCGGCAGGGTGCTGGGCAGCCGCAGCCGGCCGCGGCTGTCGCGGATGCCGCCGTCGGTGGGCGGCTCGTCGGTGCCGGGCTCGATGTAGTAGTCCTCGAGGTAGAAGACGTAGCGGGCGTCGCGCACCGGCGGCGGGCTGGCCGTGGGGTCGGCGGACTGCGCGGCGCAGCGCTCGTCGCCGGGAGGGGGCGGGAGCTCGTAGATGGTGCGCCAGGCCTGGCCCGCGGGGTGGCGGAAGATGGCCACGGCGACGACGTGCGTGGCCGCGGGGTCGCGGCGAAACGTGCGGGCCATGCGCTGGTTTGGATAGAGGTACATCTCATCCATCTTGAGGATGTCCTCGCCCAGCACCTCGCGGTCGTGCCGCCAGACGCCCTCGAACTCGGCCTCCTCCATGCGCGCGCCGGACTTGAGCTGATAGATGCGGACGACCACCGGCAGCGAGCGCCCGTCGTCGTTGGGGTTCAGCCGCTCGGAGCCGCGGAGGACCAGGCCGATGTTCTGCGGGAGGTTGCAGGTGGCCGGCTGCGTCGGGAGCCGCGGGGTGCTGCTGCACGTCGCGACCATGGGCGCGAGCGCGAGGCAGGCGAGCAGTCCTCGGAGACCCTGTTTGCTTCCCGTTCTTCGCACGTTGATCGACCTTCCCCAGCGGCTAAGGCGCGGCACCTGAGACGTCCGCACCGCCACGGATTCGGGCGGAGAATCGCACGGTGCCGTTCGGCGAAGCAATACTTCTCCAGAACCGTCTCCGGCGCGGGAGAGCTCTGCCCCGCAGCGCTGGAGAGAGGGGCGCGGGCGGGGGATGGGCGTATAGTCCGCGACCATCAATGGCTGGACGCGGACTGCTCTCCCGGATCTCTGCGAAGGACATCACCCGCACCCGCACGGAGAACGACGTCGAGTCGATCATCGAGCACCTGCGGGGGCTGCTCAACACGCGCCAGGGCGAGTGCCCCGCCGCCATGGACTTCGGCGTGGTCGACTTCACCGACCTCATGCACACCTTCCCCGAGGCGATCCAGACGCTGCAGCGGTCGATCCGCGCGACGATCCTGCAGTACGAGCCGCGGCTGAAGAACGTCATCGTGCAGCACGTGCGCGACGACGAGGTGCTGGTGCTGAAGTTCCAGATCACGGCGCAGCTCGCGAGCAAGACCGCCAAGGGGGCGGTGCGGCTGGAGACGCAGCTCCGCGCGGGCGGGCAGATCAGCGTCCGCTGAGTCAGCGGAGAGGGGACATCGACCATATGGTGAAGGCAGGCGACGCGGCGCCGACGTTCAAGGCGCCGTCGGACTCGGGGAGCGAGCTCTCCCTCGACGACTTCAAGGGACGCACCCTGGTGCTCTACTTCTATCCGAAGGACGACACCCCGGGCTGCACCGTGGAGGCCAACGAGTTCACGGCCCTGGCGGACGAGTTCGCGAAGGCGGGCGCGACGGTGCTGGGCGTGTCGCGAGACACGGTGAAGACCCACTGCAAGTTCAGGGACAAGTACTCGCTCAAGGTGGCGCTGCTGAGCGACCCGGAGCTGACCCTGCACAAGGCCTACGGCGCCTGGGGCGAGAAGACCATGTACGGCAAGAAGGTGGAGGGCGTGCTGAGGAGCACCTTCGTCATCGACGGCGCCGGCACCGTGGTGAGGGCCTACTCCAACGTGAAGGCCGCCGGGCACGCGGCGAAGGTGCTGGCCGACCTCAAGGGCTGAGCCCCGGTTGTCGCCTCGGCGAGAGCCGTGCGAGCCTCCTCGGCGGAGGTCACCGACCGTGATGCGTGTTCGTCGCTGCGCCCGCCGGGCGTCGCTCGCCGCCGCGCTGCTGTTCGCCGCGTGCTCGCCGGACGACGTCGTCACCACCGACCCCAACGCGGACGACGAGCCGCCGTGGCCCGCCGACGCCTCCGTCGACGATGACGTCGGACCGCGCCCGGAGCTCGACGCCTCGCTCGCGCCGGAGGACGACGCCCCCGCTCCGCCCCTCGACGAGGGCGCCCCGATGGGGGTCGATGTCCCGATGGGGGTCGATGTCCCGATGGGGGTCGATGTC
>CBIHPK010000175.1:0-16949 GCA_966211675.1 uncultured Myxococcaceae bacterium | reverse complement strand
GACGTGCGCTACTTCGGGTTCACGCCCGGACAGTACGCCTCCGTCGCCCTCTTCGCCGTCGGCCTCGGCCTGCTCGCCACCGGCCAGCGCCGCGAGCGGTCGGATCAGCCCGTCGAAGCCTGACCCTCGCGCGCGGCGGGCGCACCCGCGTGATCGCCCTCGGCGTGCCCGACCTCCTTGACGCCGCCGGCCGCAGCCCCGAGGACGACCCGCGGCCCTCCGGCCCGGCTCACTCCTCGGCGGCGTCGAGCCCGAGCGACTTCATCCGCCGCCAGAGCGTCACGCGGCTCCGCCCGAGGGCCTTTGCGGCGCGCTCGCGGTTGCCGCCCGCCCGCTCGAGCGCGCGACGGATGCGGCTGGCCTCGGGCGAGGCAGCGACCGCGGCGCAGAACGGCGGCGGCGTGTTGACCCGCGTCGCCCCCGGTTCGCCCTCCGTCCCCTCCTCGCCGAACTCGGGCGGCAGGTCGGCCTCGACCAGCAGGGGCCCCTCGCCCACGACCGCGGCGTACTCGAGCGCGTTGCGCAGCTCGCGCACGTTGCCCGGCCAGTCGTAGGCCTCTCGAAGCTGGCGCGCAGCGAGCGGTGCGTGGCCGCGACGATGCGCGCGTCGAAGGGCACCGGCTCGCTCGCCCCGACGGGGATGACGGTGCGCGTCTCGATCACCCGCAGCATCTTCGCCTGGACGTCGCGCGGGAGCTCGGCGATCTCGTCGAGGAAGAGCGTGCCCTTGTCGGCGAGCCGGAAGTGCCCGGGGTTGTCGCGCACCGCGCCGGTGAAGGCGCCGCGGCGGTGCCCGAAGAGCTCGCTCTCCAGCGGCGTCGGCGGGAGCGCCGCGCAGATGATCGCGCGGAAGGGCCCGGCGTGTCGCGGCGAGAGCGCGTGGAGGGCCTGCCCACACAGCAGCTTCGGCGCGCTCACGCCCAGAGGGACATCGCCGCCCAGCAACGCCTCCGCGCCGGGCGTCGCGGCGACGACGTGGAGGCTGGCGTCGAGGAAGAGAGCGGGCCCGCCGAACTCCTCCAGCGCCATGAGCGCGAGCGCACCTGGGGCCGGACCAGGGACAGGACGACGGCCGGTGGTTGGCACGACGGGAGACCTCGCGTTTTGGCAGACAAACGTGGGTGTCTCTCTGCCCCAACGATACGTCGCGAAGGCACACCGACAACGAGCGACCCGCCTGACCGGCGCGGAATTCCTCCGTGACCCGTGCCGAAAATTTTCCGCCGTGACCTTGGGCCCTCGCCGAGCCGGCGGGATGGCGCCCGCACGGTACGCGACGTGCTCGACGTTCCACCGGATGTCCGCCACGCCTCCGAGACCGAAGCCTCCGCCGCGCCGACGGCGCCCGCTCTCCTCGGTGATACCCGCCGTCGTGTGGTGCGCGATCGCGATGTTGGCGTTCCTCCTGCTGGTGCTCGCGAGCGGCTGGCCCGACGTCCCGGATGCCCCCGCGTCGGAGGAACGTCGGTGACCACGCCGTGGACTCCGCGGTCCGACGCCGCGGCCGCCTCGCGGTGGGGCGAGCGCGCCACCTTCGCCGCCGCGATCGTGGCCGTCGGGGCCGCGGGGGCCGCCTTCGCGATCGTCTTCCGCCTCGGCCTGCGCGCGGGCTTCATCGCGCTGCTCGGCCAGGAGGACGTCCTCGCGGCCTTCGGTCACCTGCCCCGCGCGCTGCGCGTGCTCTTCCCCGTCCTGGGCGGGGCGGCTGCGGGGATCGTCACCGCCCTCGCCGCGCGCCGCCCCGGCTACGGGGTCGGCGAGGTGCTGGAGGCGGTCACGGTCGGGCGCGGCCAGCTGCCGCTCGCGGCGTGCCTGTGGAAGAGCGCGGCGTCCTTCCTCGCCATCGTCACCGGCGGATCCCTGGGCCGCGAGGGCTCGATCATCCAGTTCGGGGCGGGCGCAGGCGCCGCCGCGGGCCGCCGCCTCGGGCTCACCGCGCCGCGGGCCCGCGCGCTGGTCGCCGTCGGCACCGGCGCGGGCTTCGCGGCCGCGTACAACACCCCCCTCGCCGCGGTGCTCTTCGTCGTCGAGGTCGTGCTCGGCGTGGCGACGCTCGGTGTGGTGCTGCCCGTCGTCGTCGGGGTCGTCGTCGCGACCGGGCTGACCCGCGCGGCGCTCGGTGGCGGGCCCCTCTACGGTGCGCGCGATTTCGCCCTCTCCTCGCCGCGCGAGCTCGCGGCGCACCTCGCGCTCGGCCTCGCCGCGGGCGCGCTAGGGCCGGCCTTCCTCGCGGCCCTCGCCTGGGGCGAGCGGAGCTTCGCCGGGATGAGCGGGTCGCGGCCGTTGCGCGGCGCGCTCGGCGGCCTCGGGGTCGGCCTGCTCGCGACGAGGCTGCCCGAGGTGACGGGCAACGGCTTCGAGGCGATCCACCTCATCCTGGACGCGCGCCTCGCCGTCGGAATGCTGGCGATCCTGCTCGCGGCCAAGGGCCTCGCGACGGTGTCGTCGGTGGGCTCCGGCAGCCCCGGCGGCGTCTTCACCCCGACGCTCTTCCTCGGCGCCGCGCTCGGTGGCCTCGTCGGCCAGGCGGCGTACGCGTTGCCCGGCGTCTTCGGCCCCGCCGTGGTGCCCGAGGGCTACGCGCTCGTCGGCATGGCCGCGCTCACGGCCGCGACCACCCACGCCCCGCTGATGGCGTGCGCGCTCGCGTTCGAGCTCTCCGGCGACTACGCCATCGTGCTGCCGCTGATGCTCGCGACGGCGGTGGCCACCGCGGTGGCGCGCCAGCTCCGGCCCTCGTCGGTCTACACCGACGAGCTCCGCCGCCGCGGGGTGGCCTGGGAGGGCAGCGTGACCGACCGGCTCGCCCGGGCGGTACGAGCGCGCGACATCCTCGAGCTCGACCCGCCGACCGTGGCGGCCGACGCGCCGGTCGAGCGCGCCCTCTCGCTGCTGCGCGAGGGCCGCGCCCGGCGGGTGTACGTGCTCGACGGCTCGACGATCCGGGCGATCGACCTCAACGTCGCGCGCGACCTCTGGGCCGAGGCCGCCGCGGGGTCGAGCCCCCTGGCCGGGCGCACCGCGGGCTCGTTCGCGACGGCGTTGCCGGTGGCCGCGCTCGACGACACGCTCTTCGACCTCAACGAGAAGCTCTGGAGCGTCGACTTCGGGGAGATCCCCGTACGCGACCCGGCCGACCCCGCGCGGGTGCTGGGGGTCGTGACGCGGCGGGCGCTGCTCGGCGCCTTCGACCGCGAGCTGTTGCAGCGCGACATGTTGCTCACCCGGGTGGTGTGGTCCGAGGGCGGGCGCGAGCGCGCGGACTACCTGGAGCTGCCGCAGGGTCAGCGCGTAGAGGTGGTCGCCGCGCCCGCGCACCTGCTCGGCGCCCGCGCGAGCGTCGGGGCGCTGCGCGCGCGGTACCGCGTGACGCTGGTCGGGGTGCAGCAGGGGCCGCGCGACGGGGCCGCCTGGCGCGACCCCGACGAGGCGAAGCCGCTGCGCCGCGGCGATCGGCTGCTGGTCATCGGCGACCCCGCCCACATCAACCACCTGCGAAAGGACGTCCCATGAGCATCGAGGACTCGAAGAGGGAGGCCGCGCCGCCGGGCGCGAGCGCCGAGGGGGAGCTCGCGCGGCCGGCGAAGCGCGAGCGCTCCACGTTGCAGGCGCTCAAGGAGGACGCCGGCTTCCGGGCGACCTTCGTCGTGGTGTTCGTGATCCCCGCGCTGCTGATGGCCGGGACCATCGCGTGGATCGTGCGCGCGATGGCCCTCAGCTGACCGCGGACGCCGACGCCGCGGGGATGCAGATCACCGCGCGGGTGCCCCTCGGCCGCAGCGGCGTGAGGGACAGCGCCCCCCGGTGGATCTTCACGATCTCGCTGGCGATGGCGAGGCCGAGGCCCGTTCCGCGGCCGGCGGGCTTGGTGCTGAAGAAGGGCTCGGTCACGCGCGCCACGAGCTCGGGCCCCACCCCGACGCCGTCGTCGTCGACCTCCAGGTAGACCGAGGCCGCGTCGCGTTGGACCCGCAGGCGCACGGCGCCGCCGCGCCCGCACGCGTCGCAGGCGTTGAGCAGCAGGTTGACGAGCGCGTGCTCGAGCAGTCGCCGGTCCCCGCGGATCACGGCCGCGTCGTCGGGGTCGACCCGCAGGCTCACGCCGACCTTTGTGTATCGGTGCCGGACGAGCGCGGCCGCGTCGCGCGCGACCCCGGCGGCGTCGACCCGCTCGAGCGCGGGCTCGGCGCCCCGCGCGAGCCGAAGAAACCCGCGGATCACCCCGTCGATGCGGGCCGTCTGGTCGAGGATGCGCTGCGCCGCGTTGGCCGCGCGCGGGTCGTCGGCGGCGCGCGCGAGCAGCTGCTCGGCGCGACCGTGGATGACGCTGAGCGGCGTCGCGATCTCGTGGGCCACGCCCGCCGCGAAGGTCAGCATCGTCGCCGCGCGCCCCTCGCGCTCGAGCTGCCCCTCCCGGCGCTGCTCCAGCTCCGCGACGGTGAGCTCGTGCAGGAGGCCGAGTTCCTTGCGCTCCGCGCGCGCGGCGAACCAGCCGAACGCGAGCACGAGGCCGCCCGCGAGCACCACGCCGAAGAGGATCCGCCACTTCGCCCGCACCTGCCGGTCGCGCTCGGAGGCGACGCTCATCGCCACGACGACGTCCCAGCGCCCGAGGGCACCCCCGTCGATCCTCGAGGCGCCGGCGACGGCGACGCGCCGGGGGAGCCCGAGGCCCGCGGCCTGCTCCCGGGTGAGCCGCGTCGAGGCGCCCCGGCTAGCGATCGCGAGGACGAGGCCCCGATCGAAGCGCTGCCCGGAGGGCGTGAAGAAGGCCTGCGTTCTGGGCGGTCGCAGCGCCACCCACTCGCCCTCGCCCGCGCTCAGGTCGGCCATGAGCTGCGCCGCCCGGAGGCTCACGTCGACCCGCCGATCGCCCGAGGCCGGCACCGCGATCGCGACCATGTCTCCCGCCGCCGCGGGTGGAGGGTCCGTCGCAGGGACGACCCGCAGCGCCTCGTAGCGCCAGCGCCCCGAGAGCGAGCGGGGGCCCTCGGCGCGGTCGCCCGCCGCCGCCGCCAGCGCGTCGGCGCGGACGACCTCGAGCCGCGCGGTCACGACCGAGGCGACGAGCGTGGCGAGTGCCGCCTGTTGGTGCTCGACCTCCACGAGCGAGGCCTCCGCCTCGCGGCTCTGGTCCCACAGCCCGACGGCCACCACGAGGCCGAGCGAGAGCGCCATCAACGCGGCCAGCCACGGCCGGCCCGTCGCGCGGCGTACGCCACGCATCGATGACCTCACCGCGCCCACGACCCGTCCGCCTCGTTGACCATTCGGATTCTCGACCCGCACTGCAATCGGCCGACCGGCCCGATGCACGACGTCGCGGTGCCTTCGGCCGGGCCGATCGTGCGCCTCGCACGTCCCGAGGGGCGGAAATTCTCTGGCGGGCCCCGGAAAAATTCCGCGCCCAGCTTGAAGCCTTCGCGTCGACGCAGGGCTGCGGCGCCGTCCTCGTCGTCGGGCACCGCGATTGCTCAGCGGAACGTCTCGTCGCGTCCGGCCGCCGGGCAGAACGCGGACTCATCCTCAACCGCCCTCCACGAGTCGAAGGACCGAACTCCATGTCCATTGGCCGATCGTTCGCAGTCGAAACAACGCAAGGCATCCGTCGGGTCATCGAGTCTGGCGTCGGACGCAGGCTCGCGCTCGTCGCGGTCTTCGCCGCGCTCGCGGGTTGCGGGTCGGCGCAGACCTCCGGCGCCGCCGTGCCCTCGGCCGGGCGTCCGATGTGGAGCCAGTGCAGCACGTCGGTCACGGCGTGGTGCCACCGCCAGGGCCAGGGCGACCCGACGCTGGACCGCGACTGCGAGGCGAATACCACCCGCGAGTATTCGGCCCTCGCCGACGATCCCATGCGACGTCAGTACCTCACGGCGCACGGCTGCTCGCTGTAGGCGCCGCCCCGCGGGCGAACGGTCAGGCCCGGCCGGCGTCGTCGGGCTCGTCGGCCAGCCACTTCGCGAGCGTCTTGGCGTCGATGCCGAGGCGTTCGGCGGTGCGCGTGCGGTGGCCCCCGAGCTGCTCCAGCGCCCACGCGGCGTAGCGCCGTTGCAGCTCCCGCACGGGCACGATCTCGCCCTGGAAGGGGACGCGCGCGCCGGGCGAGTCGGAGAGCACCGAGGCGGGAAGATCCGCGGATTGGATCTCGGCCGCACGACCCAGCAGCACCGCCCGCTCGATGAGGTGCGCCAGCTCGCGCACGTTGCCAGGGAAGCGGTACCCTGCGAGCCGCGCCATCGCCTCCGCCGACACGCGACGCACCGTCGACGACGGGTAGCGCGCCACGGCGAGACGGAGGAAGTGCTCGGTCAGGACGGGCAGGTCGTCGAGCCGGGCGCGTAGCGGCGGGACCTCCAGCGCCACGACGTCCAGGCGGTAGAAGAGGTCCTCGCGGAAGCGCCCCGCGAGGACGTCGCGGCGCAGGTCGCGGTGCGTGGCGGCGATCACCCGCACGTCCACCGCCCGTTCGCGGCTCTCGCCGATCGGGCGCACCACGCCGCGCTCGAGCACGTCGAGCAGCTTGGCCTGTAGCGCGGGGGTCATCTCGCCGATCTCGTCGAGGAAGAGCGTCCCCCCGTGGGCGTCGGCGAAGAGCCCTGCCCGCGCGGCGGTGGCGCCCGTGAAGGCGCCCTTCACGTGGCCGAAGAGCTCGCTCTCCAGCAGCGACTCGGGCAGCGCCGCACAGTTGACGGTGACGAAGGGCGCCGCCGCCCGCCGACTCTCGGCGTGTAACGCGCGCGCCACGAGGCCCTTGCCGGTGCCCGTTTCGCCCGTGAGCAGGACCGTCGCGTGGGTGTCCGCCACGCGCTCCATGACGTGACGCACCGCGCGCATCGCGGCGCTGTTGCCCAGCAGCGTGGCCGCCGCGAAACGGTCGCGCAGGGTGCGCCGCAGCGCCTCGGCCTCGCGCCGCACGCGCACCTCGTCGAGGCCGCGTTGCAGGAAGATCACCAGCTCGTCGAGCCGGAACGGCTTGGTCAGGTAGTGGTAGGCGCCCTGCCGGATGGACTCCACCGCCGTGTCGATCGCTCCGTACGCGGTCATCACGATCACCGGGCGCTGCGGCGCGAGGCGACGCGACTCGGCGAGGAGCGTCAGGCCGTCGACCTCCCCCATGCGCAGGTCGGTGACCAGCGCATCGATCGGCTCGCGGGCGAGACGCGCGATCGCCTCGCGCCCCGAGTTCGTGGCCGTCGCGCAAAATCCACGGTCCGACAGTCCCTCGGCGAGGGTCTCGGCGAGATCGAGCTCATCGTCGACGACGAGCACGTGGGGCGGAGGATGATCGGGCTGGTCCATCGACGACAACTCCAGGGCTGACAGTGAGACGGTGGTACGCCTGCCGCGCAGAGTCTGCCGCGGAGCGAGCGGCATTCGCGGGATCGCCTCCGCCCTCGGGCGGCCCTGACGACGGCGGCGCGTTCATGGCCTCCCCGACCCCGCAAGCCTCGCGCCCGGCGCGAAGGCCCGCCGCGACGTGTTGCGCGACCCGCGGCCCCTGCTCGCCCACACGGAGGAAATCCGAGTCGGCCCAGGGAGGAACTCCGCCTCCCACGGCCGCGACCGCTCGGTGCTCGCTGCGACTCACCGTGGCACGTCGACTGCTACCGCCGCGGACGATGGTCCAACCGACGAAGATCCACCGTGAGGACGCTGCGTCCGCACCTTCCTCCCGTTCGGCGATGTCGGAACGCGCTGCGCTCGGTCTCCTCGCGGCGCTCGGTGCGGGGCTCTGGACCACGCCCGTTCGCGCGCAGTCACGGCCGCCGCGACGATGGACCGAGGCCGCCGTCGTCGCCCGCGCCGGCCTCCGCTCGCCCGAGGTGCAGGCCGCGCGATTCGCGCTGGAGACCGCCCGCGCATCGACGGCCTTCGGGCGCGTGCCGCGGGTCGGCAACCCGGTCGTCAGCGTGCGCGCGATGTTCGGTGTGCCCAACGCCTCGGAGGTCTCCAGCTACAACGTGTCCCTGGGCATCCCCTTCGACATCTCCGGCCAGCGCCCGCGCTTCGGCCGCGAGGCGCGGTGGGCCGCCCGCGAGGCGGAGGCCCGCCTCGACGCCGCCGTCAACGACGCCCGCGGCGTCGCGCTCGCGAGCTACGTCGAGCTCGGCGCGGCCGACGCCGTCATCGCTGTCGCGCGCGTCCGGGCGGACTCCGCGCGGGAGGTGCTCGCGCGCGCCCGCACCGCCGTGGAGCGCGGGGCCGCGACCGACCTCGCCGTCGCCCTCGCCGAGCGCGAGCTTGCCGAGGCCACGGCCGACCTCGCCGCCGCCCAGCGCGTCCGCGACGAGGCGGCGGGCCGGTTCCGCGAGGCGCTCGACCTGACCTCGGCCGACCCCGCGAGCGTCGCCCCGCTCGGCCCGCCCGGGCCGACGACCGGGCTCACCCGCGATGCGGCTGTTCGGCTCGCCGTCGCCCGGCGCCGCGAGGCGGCGGCGGGGCACGCCGCGGCGCAGCGCTACGCGGTCTCCGAGGGCCGCCTGCGGGCGCAGTACGTCGGGCCGCTGTGGGTGACCCCCGAGGCCGCCCTCTCGAACACGCAGACCGCGCAGACCACCGCGGGCGCGACCGTACAGTGGGCGCTCCCGTTGCTGCAGACGGGCCAGGGCGAGCGCGCCGTGGCCCGCGCGCAGGGCGAGGCGTCGCGCGCCGAGGGCCTGCGCGCCGCCCGCCGCGCCGACCGCGAGGCCGGAGCCGCGTGGGACGTCCTCCACGACCGCCTGCGCGAGCTCGCCGCCCTCGAGGGCGACGCGATCCCGGCGCTCGAGCGCACCCTCCGCGCGACCGAACGACGTCTCGAGAGCGGCGAGTCGGACTTCTTCCTCGTGCTCTACGCGAGACGCGAGCTCGCCCTGATGCGGGTGCGCCCGCCACGCGTCGCGCGCGACGCGTGGCGGGCGCGGGTCGCGCTGCAACGCGCGGTCGGTGCGGTGGACGGGGGTGCCCCGTGAACCGGCTCGTTGGAACCCTCGCCTTCGGGGCCTTGTGCGCGCTGGCGACCCGCGCGCTGAGCTCCGCCGCGCACGACCCGCCCGCGCGCCCGGCTGCGCCGCCGGCGGCCGCCGCCGTCGCCACGGGCGGTCCGCGCCTCCGGGTCAGCGAGGACTTCGCGCGCCGCTTCGGCGTGCGGACCGCCCTCGTGGCTGCGCGCCCGGTCGCTCCGTCCCTCGAGCTCTCCGGGTCGGTGGACTTCGACGCCGACTACGTCGCCGACGTCGGGGCGCGCATCCGCGGCCGCGTGACCCGCGTGCTGACCAGCACCGGCGCGGTCGTCGCCGTCGGGACGCCCCTCGTCGAGCTCGAGAGCGCCAGCCTCGGCGACGTGCTCGCGGCCCGCGCCACCGCCCGGGCCGGCGCGGCGGCGGCCCGCGCGCGTCTCGCCCGCGAGACCGCACTCTTCGGCGACCGGCTCACGACGGCGCGGGCCGTGGAGGAGGCCCGGGCGGACCTCGCGCGCTTCGAGGCCGAGGACCGCGGCGCCGACCACCGCCTGGCCGCGATGGGCGCCGGCGGCGGGCGGCGGGTGGTGCTGCGCGCGCCGATCGCGGGCCGGGTGATCCGCCGCCAGGCGATCGTCGGCCAGATGGTCGACGACACCGGCGTGGTCATGCGCGTGGCCGACCTCCGGCACGTCTGGGTGCAGCTCGACGCGTACGAGCGCGACCTCGCGCGCATCCACGTCGGCGCCCCGGTGTCGGTGCGGCCCGAGGCCTCGACGGCCCCCCCGATCACCGGGGCGGTGGCGTACATCGACGCCACCATCGACCTGCGCACGCGTACCGCCCGCGTGCGGGTCGAGGTCGACAACCCGGACCTCGCGCTCCGGCCGGGGCAATTCGTCTCGGCGCGGGTGTGGGCGCCCGCCGGCGGCCCAGAGGTCCTGACCATCCAGCGGGGCGCCGTGGTCCAGATGAACGGCCGGCCGACGGCCTTCGTGGCGCGAGGACCGTGGGAGTACGAGGCGGTCCCGCTCACCCTGGGGCCGGGCGACGGCGGCGACGTCGCGGTCGAGCGTGGCCTGATGCCGGGCGACGAGGTCGTGATCGAGGGGGCCTTCGTGCTCAAGAGCGAGCTGCTGCGATGATCGGGGGCGACCGTGCTTGATGCCATCGTGCGGGCGTCGATCCGCCTCCGGCTCGTGGTGCTCGGGCTGACCGCGCTGGTGATGGCGGTCGGGGTCTTCGCCGTGCGGAGCCTGCCCATCGACGCCGTGCCCGACGTCACCAACGTGCAGGTGCAGGTGCTCACCGACTCCGCGGGCCTCTCCGCGGAGGAGGTCGAGCGCTACGTGACCTTCCCCGTCGAGACGGGGCTCAACGGCCTGCCCAACCTCCACGAGATCCGCTCGGTGACCCGCGCGGGGCTCTCCGCCGTGACGGTGGTCTTCGACGACGAGGTGGACGTCTGGTTCGCCCGCCAGCTCGTGATGGAGCGCCTGCGCAGCATCGAGGCCGACATCCCCGCGCAGTTCGGTCGGCCCGAGCTGGCGCCCGTCTCGACGGGCCTCGGCGAGATCTACCAGTTCGTGCTGCGGAGCGACCGGCACAGTCCGATGGAGCTGCGCACGATGCTCGAGTGGGAAATCGCGCCGAGGTTGCGCGGCGTCCCCGGCGTCATCGAGGTCAACGCCCTCGGCGGCGCGCGCAAGCAGTACGAGGTGGTGCTCGACGCGCGGCGCCTCGCGGCGCACCGGGTGACCATCGGTCGCGTGCTCGACGTTCTCGCGCGCAACAACGCCAACGTCGGCGGCGGCTGGATCGAGCGCGGCGCCGAGCAGTTCACCATCCGCGGCGAGGCGCAGCTGCGCGACGTTGAGGACATCGCGAACGTCGTGGTGAGCGCCGACGCCGACGGCACGCCGGTGCAGCTCCGCCACCTGGGCGAGGCGCGCGTAGGCGCGTCGCTCCCGCAGGGGGTCGTCACGCAGGACGGCCGCGGCGAGGTCGTGAGCGGCATCGTGATGATGCTGATCGGGCAGAACTCCCGCACGGTCGTGGGGCGCGTGCACGCGTCCATCGAGGAGATCCGCCGGTCGCTGCCGGAGGGCGCGCGCATCGACGAGGTGTACGACCGCGCCGACTTCATCAACCGCACGCTCACCACCGTCGGGCACAACCTGGCCGAGGGCGCCTTCCTCGTGGCGCTGGTGCTGCTGGTGTTCCTCGGCTCGGCGCGGGGTAGCGTGCTGGTCACGCTGGGCATCCCCTTCGCGATGATGCTCGCGGTGTTCGGGATGCTGCGTCTGGGCGTGAGCGGCAACCTCATGTCCCTCGGCGCGATCGACTTCGGCTTCCTGGTCGACGGGCCCATCGTGATGCTGGAGGCCGCCCTCGCCCGCCTCGCGCTCGCCGACATCACCAGCGACAACTACCGCGACGCGGTGGCGGCCTCCGTGGTGCGCGTGGCCCGGCCGGTGGTGTTCTCGGTGCTGATCATCCTGCTGGTGTACCTCCCGCTGCTCGCTCTCGAGGGCACCGAGGGGAAGATGTTCCGCCCGATGGCAACGACGATGTCGCTCGCGCTCGGCGGCTCGATCGTGTTCGCCCTGGTCGTCTTCCCGGCCGGCGCCGTGACGTTCCTACGCCCGCCGAAGCGCCCCGGCCACCACGGCCTGCTGGGCCGCCTGGAGGGCCCCTACGAGCGGGCCGTCACCTGGGCGCTTCGCCGCCGCGTGGCGCTCCTCGCGGTGGCCGTGACGCTGCTCGTCGCGACTGCCCCGGTGGCCGCGCGCCTCGGGGCCGACTTCGTCCCGCGCATCGACGAGGGCGACGTCGTGGTGGCCATCCGGCGCGTGCCCTCGATCGGCTTCGCCGAGGCGCGACGGCTCGACCTCGCGACCGAGCGGGTGCTCGCCCGCTTCCCCGAGGTGATCACGTCGCTGGCGATGACCGGCCGCGCCGAGGTCGCGACCGACCCGGTCGGCATGGACAACACCGACATCCTGGTGCACCTCCGGCCGCGCGCGGAGTGGCGCTCGGCCCACGACCTCGACGCCCTCGGCGAGCTCATGAAGACGGCCATCGAGCGCGAGGTCCCCTCGACCTTCGTCTCCATCTCCCAGCCCATCGAGGACCGCACCAACGAGCTCATCTCCGGCTCGCGCGCCGACGTCGCGATCCACCTCTTCGGCGATGACCTCAGCACGCTCAGCGACCTCGGCGACCGCGTGGGCCAGCTCATGCGCGCCACGCCCGGTGCGGGCGACGTCCGCGTCGAGCGGGCGCTCGGCCTCCCAATGCTCCAGGTGCGCGCCGACCGGCGGAGGATGGCGCGATTCGGCATCGCCGCCGACGAGGTGCTCGCGGCCGTCGAGGCCACGCGCCAGGGGCGGCGCGTCGGCGTGGTCTTCGAGGGGCCGCGGCGCTTCGACCTGCGGGTGCTTCTCCCGCCGGTGGCGCGCGGGGTCGAGGGCTTCGCCACCCTCCCCGTCGGCGACGCCGACGGCCAGATCGTGCCGCTGGGCGAGGTCGCCGCCGTGACCGAGGAGGACGGCCCCGCGCAGATCAGCCGCGAGGGGCTCCGGCGCCGGCTCCGCGTCGAGGTCAACATCCGCGGCCGCGACCTCGTGGGCTTCGTCGACGACGCGCGCGCCCGGGTCGAGCGCGAGGTACAGCTCCCGCAGGGCTACCGCGTCGAGTGGAGCGGCCAGTTCGAGAACTTCGCCCGCGCCCGCGACCGCCTCGCGATGGTCGTGCCGGCCAGCCTCGCGCTCATCGTGGCGATGCTCTTCCTGACCTTCCGCGACGTGCGCTACGCGCTGGCGGTGTTCTCCGGCGTGCCCATAGCGCTCATCGGCGGCGTCGTCGCGCTGAAGCTCCGCGGGCTCACGTTCAGCCTCCCCGCGGCGATCGGGTTCATCGCGCTCTGCGGCATCGCGGTGCTCAACGGGGTCATCATGGCGAGCGAGATCCGGCGGCGCGTGGCCGAGGGCTCGCCGGCCGACCGCGCGCTCATCGACGGCGCTGTGACGGTGCTGCAACCGCTGCTGCTCACGGCGACGGTGGCGGCCCTCGGCTTCGCCCCGATGGCGCTGTCGACCTCCGCGGGCAGCGAGGTGCAGCGCCCGCTCGCCACCGTCGTCATCGGCGGGCTGGTGTCGAGCACGCTGCTCGGGGTGTTCCTGCTGCCCGCCCTGCTGAGGGTGATCGCCGTCCGCCCGGAGGCCGCGCCCCCCGAGCGTGCGTGACCCACCGTCGTCGAGGCGCCTACTGGCGCTGCCTCGTTCGTCGCCTGCCTTCACATCCTGCGGAGAGATCGAGGCATCCGACAGACCCTGGCGGAGTGTTCGAGGCAGTGATGAGTATTCGTGTGCAGGTCGCCTCCTGCGACTGGAGCGCGCGTACTGTCGATTCCATCTCGAAAGGGAACACTCGAAGAGCAACCCGCGAACTTGAGGTCGCCGCGTGATCTTCATGCCGTCTGTCGGGAGCGAGCCGCACCCGGGACAATGCCGACACACCCCGAGCCCGATTCGAGAAGATCGATGCGGCCGGACCGGTGATCCATGCTCCCGGATCGTGAGACGAAACTGACGATGAAGGCTGAACATCCGAAGTGTTGTCTGCGTTCTCTTGCACCCCAGACGGGCGCGATGGGTCTGCGATTTGAAGTGGGATGAGAACCAGCATGGACCACCTCAGCCTGGCAACGAGAGCCTGACTGTCGTCATTACGATACGGGGCTGAGCGACCTGGTTTCCGCGCCGCAAACAAGCAGGGCAGTCGACAATCCCCATCTATCGACCTCGATCCGCTCACGTGCCGTCTTCTGCCCCGGAATAGGGCGGCACCTCGTCGCCCAAAAGGGAGATCGACCCATGTCTCAGTTGAGCAGGAGGTCTCTTGCGGGCGCTTCACTTTCACTCAGCTCGTGGCCCCCAGCCGCACGCGCATCCCGCGCGACCAGGAGCTCAACGATCGCGTCGAGGCCCTCGCCGCGAAGATCAACGCCCGGCGGTCGGAGGAATCGTACCGCCCGATCGTGCTGCTGCGCGCGCACCACGAACCTCCCGCAGTGTTCCGGTATTTTCGTGCGGCCAACCTCTGCTACGTGAGCAGCCTCCACGACGGGATGAACCTCGTGGCCGAGGAGTTCGTCGCGGCCCGCAGCGGCGAGCGTGGCGTGCTGGTGCTCAGCCAGTTCACCGGCGCGGCGCGGATCCTCGACGAAGCACGAGGCTGCTGACGGGGCGCTGCAGCCGACTGGCACGCGGGCCAGCCGACCAGGGTGATTGGAACCCCAACCAGATGGTGCTAGGTCGACGCCGGGCGCGGCCCTCCCTCCACCCGCCACCACCACGAGCATGCGCGCCCCAGCACCGAGCCCCGACCCGAGTCCCCTGCTGCGCGCTCTCGGGAAGGCGGGCGCCTGGCTCAACCGCCTCCTGCTGCGCGCCATCGAGCGAGCTACGCCCTCGGAGCAGAATCGCCTGCTCGGGCTCACCATCGCCGTCGGCGCGGCCTGCGGGCTCGCGGCGGTGGGCTTCCACCTGTTCATCCGCCTCGTCGAGGCGACCTTCTTCGAGCGGGTGACGGCCGCCACCGGGGTCACGCGGGCGCTCGGGCTGATCGTGGTCCCGACCCTCGGCGCGCTGGTCGCGGGCGTGGCGCTCGACCGCTTCGCCCCGGAGGCGCGCGGCAGCGGCATCCCGCAGGTGAAGTGGGTCTACGGCGCGCGCAGCGGTCGCCTCGCCCTCCGGGACGGCGCGGCGAAGTTCATCCTGTCGGCGCTCCAGATCGGGACGGGCTCGTCGCTCGGCCGCGAGGGTCCGACGGTGCAGATCTGCGCCACCGTCGCGAGCGCCCTCGGGCGGCTCTTCGCGCTCTCGCCCAGCAACCAGCGACGGCTCATCCCAGTCGGCGCGGCGGCGGGCATCGCGGCGGCCTTCAACGCGCCCATCGCCGCGGTCACCTTCGTCATCGAGGAGCTCGTCGGCGGCCTCGACACCACCGTGCTCTCCGGGGTCGTCGTGGCCGCGGCCCTCTCCGCGGCGGTCGAGCACTCGATCCTCGGCGAGCGCCCGGTGCTCGCGGTGCCCGCCTCGTACGGGCTCACCCACGCCTCGTCGCTGCTCGTCTTCGCGACCCTCGGGCTGCTGGCCGGATTGCTGGGCCACGCGTTCTCCACCGGCCTGCTGCGGGTGCGCCGGGGCTTCCGCGAGCTTACGGCCGTCCCACCGTGGGCGCGCCCAGCCCTGGGCGGTCTGCTCACCGGGCTCATCGCGCTCCTGGCGCTTGAGCTGGTGGGCACGCAGGGCGTCGCGGGCGGCGGCTACGAGACCCTCGCGCGAGGGCTGCGCGGCGACCTGTCGGTGCAGGTCCTGGCGGCGCTCTGCGTGGCCAAGTTCGCGGCGACCATCGCCTCGTACTCCAGCGGCGGCGCGGGCGGGATCTTCGCGCCCGTGCTCTTCGTGGGCGCCATGCTCGGGGGACTGTTGGGCGAGGTCGACCGCCACGTGCTGATGCACCCCGACACGCAGCTTGGCGCCTTCGCGCTCGTCGGGATGGGGGCCTTCTTCGCCGCCGTCGTGCGAGCTCCGATGACGTCGATCCTGATCGTGTTCGAGATGACTGGGAGCTACAAGCTGGTGCTGCCGCTGATGGTCGCCAACGCGGCCGCCTACGTCACCGCGCGCGCCTGGAACCCGACGCCCATCTACGACGCCCTCCTCGAACAGGACGGCCGTCACATGCCGCAGACCCACCTCGCGTCGCCCGCCCTCACGGCGCACCGGGTGGGCGACACGATGAAGTCCGACCCGGTGACCGTCGACAGCGCCGACTCGGTCGATGCGGCCCTCTCGACGCTCGCGGGCCAGGCCTTCGAGACCATCCCTGTCGTGGGTCCCGGTCGGACCCTCGTCGGCGTGGTGACCGAGGCGCGGCTGCGCCGCCTGTCAGCCGAGGGGCGGGGTCAGGAGCCGGTGCTGGAGCACGCCCGGCTGCGCGGCTCGCTCGTCCCTGGACAGAGCCTCCGCACGGCGCTGGTGACCATGAACCGGATCGGCGTGCGCTTGATGATGGTGGTCGACGACCCGCAGCGGAAGCGCCTCGTCGGGGTGCTCTCGATGAGCGACGTGGTCCACGTGCTGCTGCGCTTCGAGGAGGCGAGCGACCCGCGCAGCTCGCGCACCGGCGAGCAGAGCGCGCTCAGCTCCCACCCCGGGGAGTGACCGCCCTCCGGCGCGTGGGTCGGGCCCCGGCGGGAAGGCAGGGCGAGCGCGACGACCGGCAGCGCGCGGAGCGCCCACGCCCGTGAGCTGTTGCCCTGGAACTCGAGCTCGAGTGGCCTCATCGGAGGCACCCTGACGCCGGCGGAGCGTGTCGATCAGTGCGATAGATCGTCGCGATGCGTCGATCAGACCTACGGTTCATCCCGCGGCGATCGGCGCGCTCGATCGAGCGCTGGCACACCGCCGCGCTCCTGGAGGACGATTCCGCCATGACGTGCCGACCGGTCGAATCAGGCGACGGATCTCCCCAGACGTAACTCAACTTCCACCTTTCCACTTCTGGACCGTGGCGCGCGAGGGCGGCATCTCGCGGGCTGCCGCCCGGCTGCGCATCACCCACTCGACGCTCTCGACGCAGGTGAGCGCCCTCTCCGAGGCGCTCGGCTCCACGCTCTTCGAGCGCCGCGGTCGCGGCCTCGCGCTCACGCCTTTCGGGAGCGAGGTGCTCGCGCGCGCCGACGAGATCTTCCGGGCGGGCCACGAGCGGCTCCGACCTCGCGCGCGGTCACGACGTCCGCCGCAGTGGGCTCTTCCGGGTCGGGGTCATCGCCGCCGTGCCGCGCACCGTGGCCTGGCAGCTCCTGGCCCGCCCGGAAGATCTCGTCGGCGCGGCGCTCACGCTCGTCGTGGGCGATGCGGCCCGCGTCCCGGGCGAGCGCGGGGGGCGCCGGGTGGTCGGCCTCGGGGCCGGGCGCGGGCTGGCGATCCGGCGCGTTAG
>CBIHPK010000174.1:0-17068 GCA_966211675.1 uncultured Myxococcaceae bacterium | reverse complement strand
ACGGTGAGGCGCAGTGGGCTGAAGCCGCGGTCGCTCCCCAAGATGAGGTCAACCAACAGGTCACAGCGCCGGGTTGATCGGCGCCCCGAGCACCAGGTCGGGGTGCATCTCGCAGAGCGACTGGGCCCCCTGCGAGACGGCCGGACCGGCGCCCCGGCGGGCGAGCTGCGCCGCGCGGGTCATCAGTCCGCCGCAGACCGACTCCCATCGGGCGCGCAGCCGGGCGCGCTGGCTGAGCACCCCGGGCATGCGAGGGTCGGTGGGGGCCTCCGGGCGGGCCGCGAGGGCTCCGGCGGTGTTCTCGTGGCGCATGAACACCGCGCGGGCGGTGCGAGCGCGCACCCACAGCCGGGCGAAGGTCTCGTCGTAGACGTAGGGCTGCGAAACCGGAGCGCGGGCCGCGGGCGGGGCGAGGGGCAGCGGCGTCGCGCGAGGGAGCGAGAGGGTGGTGAGCTCCGGGCGGTCGAGGATCCAGGCGCGCACGGGCCCGCTCCAGACGCCCTCGCGCGAGAGCACGATCGCGGGCTCGCCGGGGAGCAGCGTGAGGGACGCGAAGCCCGCCGCGCTGGTGGCGAGCACCGTGGAGCGATCGCCGTGGCGCACCGCGAGAGCACGCCCCGCGTGGTCGATGGCCGCGGCGTGGGTGGTGTCCGAGACGAGCGCTCTCGGCGCCGCGAAGGGATCGCCTCCGGAGAGCTCCGGGGGAGCGACGGGCTGCTCGACCAGGGGCGGCTCGAAGCCCGGCGGGGGATGCACCCGCGGCGTGAGGTCCGGCGCTCGCAGCGCCGGGGCGGGGCCCTCGGAGCGCGCGGCCACGCGGCGCATCGGAGGCAGCGGGGCGCCGGGAGCGAAGGTGCTCTCGTAGATCCCTTCGGGCTCGCAGGCGACGGGCGGACCGTCGACCTCGCGCAGCGGCTGCTGCGGCATGAGCGAGCGGTTGGGGGCCTCGACGTGGGCCGAGGCGTCGGTGGTGAACACCGGGGGCGGGGGCTCGGCGGCGAGCGACCGGCACGACGAGCCGCTCGCGCGAAGGGTGACCGAGCGGTCCGCGTGGGCGGTGAGCGAGAGCACGTCGCCCACCTCGCCGATGAGCCCGGCGTTGAGGGCCATCGGGGTGGTGGGCGAGAGCTCGCCGTCGAGGCGCAGCACGCGCACGGTCTCTCGCACCTCGTCCTCGGTGACGACCGCCCCGGTCCAGGCGAGCACCGCCGCGCGACCATCGAGGGCGACGGCGACGCGGGTGAGCCGACTGTTCTCATGGAAGACCACCCTCGCAGGGCCCTCGGGGCGACCCTCGGCGTCGAGGCGCTGCACCACGATGTCGCCGCCGGAGCGGTCTCGCAGGCCGAGGGTCTCGTCCACGGGAGGGGGCGTGGCGACGGGACGACGCACGACGGGAGCGGTCCCGGGCGCGGGGCGGGGCGGGGGCGGAGGCGGCGGGACGACCCAGGCGAGGACGCCGTGCTGGCCGTTCCAGGCGAGGGCGGGGGAGCGGAGCGAGTCGGCCATCGGGGCGTCGGGGCGCGCTCGCACCAGGGCGTCGGCGCCGTCGCGGCGGAGCAGCGTGGTGCGGAGCTGGCTGTTGCCGTTGGGGGTGTGGTCGAGCCAGGCCACGAGCACCCGGTCGCCGTCGCGGGCGGCGGCGAGGTCCCGGGCGAAGGCGAGCACCTCGCCGTGGGCCACGCGCGCCGGGGCGGGCGAGGGGCGCGCGTACTCCATCGGGCGGGTCTGCGCGGAGGCGATCGAAGGCGCGGCGAGCAGGGCGAGGGCGAGGCGGATCGGGCGCATCGGTAGAGGGCGATGCTGTGATCGCTGGGAGCGGGGCGTGTCAAGCGACACGGCCCCGAAGCGCCACCGGGCGTCGGTGTACCGTCGCGGCCATGAGCCGACGCATCGAACCTGGGACCGTCGTCACGCTGCGAAGGGCCGAGCCCGGGGAGTCGACGTACCTCGCGCACACGAGCCACCGTGCCTTCCACTCGAGCAGCGAGGCCGGGTGGGAGCGCTGGTACCGCGAGCACACCGGCGTGCAGCGAGGGGACACGGTGGTCGCCGAGGTCGACGGCCGCCGCGCGGGCAACGCCACGGCGCTGGGGCTCACCATGGCCCTCGCGGGGAGGGACCTCCCGATGTGGGGCGTCGCGGGGGTGAGCGTGCCGCCGGAGTTTCGCCAGCGGGGCGTCGGCGACGCGATGCTGCGCGAGCTGATCGCCTGGATGCGCGCCCGCGGCGACGCCCTCACGCTGCTCTACGCCTTCAAGCTCGGGTACTACCGACGCTTCGGGTACGGGCTCTGCGAGCGCGTCGAGCAGCTGCGGGTGCACCCCTCGCAGCTCCCCGGGTCGAGGCTGCGGACGCACGTGACGGAGATGGTCCCCGGGAGGGACATGGAGACGCTGCGCGCTCTCTACGAGCGCTCCCGCGAGGGCATGACCGGGCCGCTCGCCCGCGACGACTACTGGTGGGAGGCGAGGGCGCTCGCGGGCGCGCCGGAGGGGGCCGTGTACCGCGATCCCTCCACCGGCGAGGCGCAGGGCTACGCGCTCTGGAACGTCCCTGCGCTCCCGGAATTCCCGCGGCAGGAGATGCACGTGAGGGAGCTGGTCGCCCTCTCTCCGGAGGCGCACGAGGGGCTGCTGGGCTTCCTCGCGGCGCAGGGAGATCAGTACGCCATGGTGACGCTCTGGACCGCCCCGGGGCAGTCGCTCCCCTGGCTGGTCGAGCACGGCCTCGTGGACGGCCCGACCCCGTGGCTGCGCTACGACCCCATGGCCGTGGTCTACGCCGGGGCCATGGCCCGCGTGGTGGACGTGGCCGCGGCGCTGCGGCTGCACCCGTCGGCCTCGCGCACGGGGCTGCGGGCGACCTTCGGTCTCGACGTGAGCGACCCCACGCTCGACGACGTTTTACACCTCGACGTAAACCTCTCCCCGGAGTCCATGGAGGTGGGCCCTGGGAGCCTCGCGACCGAGCGCCTCTCCCTGGGCGTCGAAGGGCTCTCGCAGGTCTACCTCGCGGCCACCACCACCGCGGCGCTGAGGGCGAGCGGGAGGCTCCACGGCTCGGCGAAGGCCGGCGCCTGGCTGGAGCGGGCCTGCGCGGGATCTCCCCTCTTCGTGGGCGCGCTCAACGCCTTCTGAGCGACGCCTCACCCCGTCATCCGATCAGCATCAAAGCGCTGGACCCATGTCCATGTGTTCCTGAATCGTAGGAATATTCCTGTGATGGCAGAACCAAAGACCTCGTGCGGCGTCAGAGTCGGAGAGTGGTCGCAGGGAAGCGCGTGGAGGTGGATCGATGAGCCAGCAGCAGCAGCAGAAGGAAGACTCGGTGTTGTTCTCGCTCCGTAGCCTGATGTCGATCGAGGACGATCGCGTGCGGCAGGAGGACGAGGCCCGTCGGCGAGCCGAGGCGGAGGCGGTCCTGAGGGTGGAGGAGGAGCGCCGTCGCGAGGTGGCCGAGCGCCAGCAGCGGGCGAGGGCCGAGGAGGCGGCGCGCGCGGCGGAGGAGCGGTCGCGCCGGGAGGCGGAGGCGCACTCGGCGAGGGAGCGCGAGGAGGCGGCGCTGAGGATCCGGCTGGAGGCGGAGTCGAGGCTGAGGGAGCGGGAGATCTCGCTGCGCATGGAGCAGGAGCAGAAGCTGGCGCTGATCGCGTCGCAGCGGAGGACGGGCGCACACCCGGGCGCGGTGGCGCTCGGGGTGCTGGCGCTGGCGGGCGCCCTCGGAGCCGGGGCCTTCTTCGGGGTGGTGAAGCCGCAGCAGGAGGCCAGCGCCGCGGAGACTCGACGCGCGGAGCTGGCGCGGCGCGACTCGGACGAGCGGCGGGTGGTGGCCGAGCGAGCGACGGACGACGCGCGGCGGAGGGCCGCGGAGGCCGACGCGGACCGGCAGCGGAGCGAGGCGGCGCTGCGGGTGAGGCAGGACGCGGAGCGCGCGGCGCTGACGAGCGGGCCGCGAGGGGTGGCGGGCGCGTCGAGGCCGAGGGCGAACCGCGCGACGCCGAGGACGACGGCCAACCGGGAGCCGGAGCTCATCGGGACGATCGGCGACGAGCTGCCCGTCGGGGAGTGATCGATGCCCATCGCCGACGTGACCCTCATCGGCGCGAACGAGGTCCCCGACGACGGCCTCGCTCAGCGCCTCGCGGACGCCCTCTCCGCGGCCCTCGGCGCCCCGCGCGGGACCACCTGGGTGCGCCTGCACCGCGTCGACGCCCGCGACTACGCCGAGGACGGCGGCGCTCCCGCGGGGGTGCTCCCGGTCTTCGTCGACCTGCTGCGACGGGGATGGCCCGCGGCCGTGGAGGAGCGTCGGGAGTCGATGCGCGCGGTGGCCGAGGCCGTGGCGCGGGTGTGCGGCCGGCCGGCGGCGCAGGTGCATGTGCTGGCGGAGGCTCCGGCCGCGGGGCGCGTGGCCTTCGGCGGCGAGCTCGCGGAGGGCATGGCGAGAGCGCGAGCGTCGTCGGGCGCGAAGTGGGAGGCCCTCGTGGGCTACAGCCGCGCGGTGCGCGTGGGCGAGCTGGTCTTCGTCACCGGCACCACGGGCTTCACCGCCGACGGCGGGCACGCGGACGCCGACGACGCCTACGCGCAGGCGCGCCAGGCCATCGAGAACATCGGCCGCGCGCTGGCGCAGCTCGGGGTGGGCTTCGAGCATGTGGTGCGAACGCGGATGTTCGTGACGGACATCGCTCGCGACTGGGAGGCGATCGGCCGCGCGCACGCCGAGGCCTTCGGGGGCGCGCGACCGGCGACGTCGATGATCGAGGCCCGCGCGCTGATCGAGCCGTGGATGCGGGTGGAGATCGAGGTCGACGCCGTCGCGGGGTGAGCGGGTGAGGAGCGCGCGCCAGGGGCACAACCGCCGTGAGCTCTCCATCGGGCGCTGGTAGGGTCCGTCCCCATGAACCGCGACCAGCTCCTCTCCGTGCTGACCGAGCACGAGCTCGCCCACGAGGTCGAGGCCGTGGCGCCCTACGCCCACTTCGAGATCGCCCTCACCCGCACCGAAGCGCCCACGATCACCCGCCTCGGGGGCGACCCGGAGGTTCCGCCCGGCTTCGAGTGGCCCTGCCACCGGTGGCCCCTCTCGGAGGTCGCGTCGTGGCCCGACTACGCCCTCGCGGACCTCACCGCGGCGCGCGCCCAGGGGCAGGTGCGCGAGGAGGACGGCCAGCTCGTGCTGCCGCTCTCCTTCCTGATGCAGGTCGACCTCGCGGAGGTGCGGGCGTGCGATCCCTCGTCGCCGCTCCCCCCGGTGGGGCGGCTGCTGTTCTTCGCCTCGGTCGCCACGGACGTCACCGACCCTCGCTACGGCAAGCGCGTGGCCTCGGCGGTGCGCTTCGTCGACGGCCCCTCGCTCGCGCCGATGGCCCAGGCCCCGACCACGGACTCCTTCCCGACGAGGGCGATCGGGCTGCGGCCCGAGCGTCGGCTGCACCTCGACCTGCCCTTCGAGGCGCAGACCGAGCTGCTCGAACGCCTCAGCTCGGACGAGCGGCGCGCCTTCGTCAAGCACGCCAGCGGGACCTCGCACGCGCTGCTCGTCGCCACCTCCGACGAGTGCGTCGGACCGATGCCGCCGCCGGGCGAGGTCGCGCTGGCCCGCATCATGGACGAGCCCGACGTGGGGCTCTTCATCGGCGACGCGTCGTGGGTGACCTTCGTGATCCCCGAGGCCGACCTCGCCGCGGGCCGCTGGGAGGCCGCGCTCGCGAGCGTCTTCATCGGCTGAGACCCGTCAGCGCACCGCGACGATGAAGAGCCGAGGGAAGCGCAGCAGCACCCGGCCGTCGCGCGCGGGCGGATAGGCCTCGGCGATGCGCCGCTGGTAGGCGTCGAGGAAGTGCCGCTGCTCGTCCGGCGTGAGCGGGTCGAGGAAGGGTCGCAGCCCGGTGCCCTTCACCCACTCGACGACCGCGGCGGCGTCGGCGAGCGCGTGGTTGTAGACCGTGTGCCAGAGGTCGAGCCGGCGAGCGTAGGGCCGGAGCGCGTCGTAGTAGACCCGCACCGGCGGCAGCGGGTCGCGCGCGGCGTCTCGGAGGCGCGGCGCCCAGGGCCCGAGGCGGCTGACCTCCTTCATCAGCACATGGGTGGGCTCGGCCAGGTTGTCGGGCATCTGCACCGCCAGGGCGCTCCCCGCTTCGAGCGCCTCGAGCTGCCTCGGCAGCACCGCGAGGTGGTCCGGCACCCACTGGTAGATCGCGTTGGCGAAGACCACGTCGGTGCCCGCCTCGGGCACCCAGCTCGCCGCGTCGGCCTGCGCGAAGCTCGCCCGAGGGACGCGCCGCCGGGCCTCGGCCAGCATCGCCGGCGAGGTGTCGAGGCCGACGATCTCCGCCGAGGGAAAGCGCTCGACCAGCAGCTCCGTCGAGTTGCCCGGACCGCACCCCACGTCCACGACCCGTCGCGCGGCCTCGATCGGAACCTGCGCCAGCAGGTCGCGCGCGGGCCGAGTGCGCTCGTCCTCGAAGCGACCGTAGACCTCCGGCGACCAGTCGGCGCGCACCCTCTCAGCCATCGGTTCAAACCTCCTGTCGTCCGTGTCCGCTCAACGGATCTGTCGCGCCACGTAGGGCGTGCGCTCCAGCGTTTCAAGCTTGCGTCGCGCGTCCTCCACGAGCTCCCGGATGATCTCCGGCGAGAGCGCTCCCTCGACGGTGACGCGCACCTCCGAGAAGCCCTCGACGTATCGGACCGTCACGCCGTCGAGGGTGACGCGCGAGGTCCCGACGGGCGCGTCCTCGTCCTCCTGCACCGTGCGGTGCTCCATGGGCGGGGAGAAGCGCTCGGCGTAGAGGGCGAGGTCGGGCATCCACCCGATCTCGGTCGTGTGCGTGGCGATCTGCTCGCGGTCGAAGTCGGACCTCATCGCCGCGTGCCAGGACATCCATCGCATGGTCATGAGGTGGTTGCGCTGGCCGTCGGCGCGGACGAGCTCCCAGAGGGGCCACGCGCGGTCGGTGAGGCGCGTCCACGCGAGGCTCTCGAGGTCGAGGGACCAGTCGTCGATGTTCTCGACGATCTGCTCGGCGCTCTCGGAGCGCTCTCCCCCGCGCACGGTGATCGAGCGGCGGTCGGCGGAGAGCTCGGCGGAGTGACGGAAGATCCAGCCGGGGTTCGGGCCCGTGGTGACGAGCGGAGCGATGGCGAGGGTGCGGGTGTCGAGCGCATACGAGGGCGTGACCCCGGGGCGGCGCTGCTGCGGGTGACCGAGGCACCCGAGGATCACCACGCGATCGTCGACCAGGGTCGCGGAGTGGAAGTCGGTCGGAGGGAAGACCTCGTAGGGGTAGCCGTAGATCTCGACCTCGCCGGACGGCGTCGCGAGGAGGACGTCGTTGTAGATGTAGAAGTCCGGGTCGTAGTGGTCCTCGTGCTCGCCGCCGATGGAGAGGGTGCGGCCGTCGGGGAGCGCGGTGCTGCTCTGTCCGAAGCGGTTTCCGCACCAGCAGGGACCGACGATCATCGACGAGGGACCGTCGAAGTGCCGGTTGGCCATGTAGGCGTTGAGCTCCCGGCGAAGGGCCAGCCAGGACCACACCGGGTTGGTGAGCCGCTGCGGGTTGCTCACCCCGACGCGCGGCGCCCTCCACACGAGGAAGAGGTCGCGGGTGACCGCGCGGGGCGGCCGGTCGTCGCGGGGGAGCGTCGGGCCCTTCGCTCGCTTCGTGGTGGCCATCGGTCGATCGCTACGCGAGCCGCTGCACGCGTCGCCGCGCGTCGTCGAGCGCTCGCTCGTACGAGTCGGCCTCCAGCGCGTGGCCGTGGATGCCCCAGCGCTCCCACGATCCCTCGTCGGCCTCGGTGGGGAGGCGCTCCCGGGCTCGCTTCGGCAGGCCTTCGAGGGCCCCGATCAGCGCCCTCACGACGGGCGCTCCGCCCTCGGCGACGCACCACTCGACCACGTCCCAGCCGTGCGCGGCGTGGCGTCCCTCGTCGGCGGCGATGGTCTTGAGCGCGTCGCGAACCGGCCCCTCGTCGCAGCGCTGCGCGACGGTCGCGGCGAGGCGAGCGGAGACGCCCTCGTGGATGGCGCCGTCGATCAGCGAGTCGACCGCGAGCGCGGCGAGGGCGACGAGGCGCACCCGCGAGAGGGACGGCATGCGGGCGGCCTCGGGGAAGGCGCCGGGGCTGACGGAGCGGCCGTCGATGGCGCGGGCGAGCGCGAAGCAGGCCTCCGCGTGGCGCACCTCGTCGAGCGCGTCGCGCTGCGCGGCGGCGATGAGCGAGGGCGGCGCTCCGAGGCCCAGCAGGTCGAGCGTGAGCCGGGCGAAGGCGGCGACGGAGGCGTGCTCGGTGCGGCCGTTCTCTCGCCAGCGGGCGGCGAGGCCCTCGCGCGCCGCGGGCTCGACGTCGATCGCGAGGGGCTGCGAGGCCCACGCTCCATCGGGTTCGAGGGGAGGGAGCGCGGGCCGGCCGAGGTGGCGCACCTGGCGGCCGCGGCCGATGACCGGCAGCACCAGGCACGCGAAGAGGAAGCCGAAGAGCTGCATCGCCACGCCGAGGATGCCGATGGGGACGGCGGCGAGGGCGAGGGGCCGGCCGCGCTCGGCGACCGGGTGCGACGGGACCTCGCGGCTCACATCGAGGCCCGAGCGGGCGCCCCGGTAGCCGATCACGATGGAGGCGATCGACGCGAACACGCTCAGGAGGACGAGGAAGAGGCCGACCTCGCGGGAGGAGAACCCGGCGATGTGCGTGAGGGGCATCAGCAGCATGACCGCCGGGACGAGCAGCACCGAGGCGAGGGAGAGCTTGAACGCGCGGACGGCGCGTGGGTTCCACGGCGGGGCGGCGGCGGGCGGGGAGGGTTCGCGATAGCCGGGCGGGTCGGGCTGCGTCATGGGAAGGGCACTCCTCGCGCCCGAGTATGCGCGAGGTCCGTCAGCGCAGTCGCACCCATTGGAGCCTGGGCCAGTAGTCCTCCGGGCGGGCGCCGGGGCTCATCATGGTCGATCCCACGCCGTAGGTGATCGGCAGCTCGTCGGGCCGCGTCGGGTCCGCGAGGTCGCGCTGCACCACCGGACCGGCGCAGTACGAGTGCGTGTCGCCGCCGGGGAGGTCGCAGCGCGCGAGCGAGGTCACGGCGCTCCACGGGCCCTCCGGGGCGGTCGCCCGATGGGCCTGCAGGTCGCTGCCGAAGCCCACCGTGAAGACGTGGGCGAGGCCCATGGAGCCGGGCAGCGCGATCACCGAGGAGACCCACGGTCCGGCGTCGAAGACCGTCGTCGCGTCGCTGCCACGCGTGCTCGCGATCCATCGCCCGCCGCCGCCGAACAGCTCCATGCGATCGCTCGCGTCGAGGCGCGCCACCACGCAGCGCTCCGTCAGGAACATCGGGGCCCCGGGGCATCCCCACACATAGGCGTAGCCTCCGGAGACGAGCGACGCGTCGCCGAGGTCGATGTCCGTCGGGAAGCGGATCGCGGCGGCGGAGGGGATGACGATCCGCTGCGACGAGGGCTCCCAGCGAGCGAGCCCGGTGCCGAGCTCGGTCACGCCGAAGGGCGCTCCCGGCTCGCTGCGAAAGAGTCGATAGGTGACTCGGGTCGCGCCGTTCAATCGATATCCGCCGGTGACCTGGACCTGCACCGAGGGGTCGTTGCCCTCCACGGAGACGATCGATCGGGCGGCGCCTCCCGCGAAGACCGCGCGCGAGGGGCAGGCGCCGAAGGGGGCCGCGGGGTCGACCTCGAAGGCGACATTGCGGAGGGTCTCGCCCGAGGCGAGGGAGACGTCCTCGGCGATCCAGAGGCAGCGGCCGTCGTCCGTGGGCACCCGAGCGAGCGAGCCTCCGAGAGAGCGCACGCTCCCGCTGGGATCATGGAAGGGGCGGCACACCGCGGGCTCGGCGGCGGCGCGGGCGTAGACGCGGGCGCCTGCCGGGCACTGCCAGGAGAGGGTCGCGGGCTCGCAGAGGGCGGCGGTGAGCACCGGCGCCGAGCACGGGTCGTCGGCGGGCGCGACGCAGGTCGGAGGAGGGCTCTGGCAGGTGGCGGCGTCGGCGGGTGGAGTGACCGGCGCATCGAGGAGCCCGGTGCTGGCGCCGCAGGAGGCGAGCGCGCAGGAGGCGATCGCGAGCGAGAAGAGGCTACGAGAGGAGCGATGGAGGAGTGGGGTCGACATCGGGAGAGCGAAGGGTGCAACGAGGGTGCCCGGCGGCGCGGTTGGCCCGGGCTCTCGGCGGCTGCTAGAACGACAAGGGTCGACCCGCTGCCAGACCGGGGATGTGATCCGGCGGCTCGTCGCGAACCCGATTCGAAGGGGAGGGATGCCGTCATGAGCGAGCAGCAGACCGTCGAGAAGGAGAACGTCGAGATCGTCAACGACCTCTATGCGGCCTTCGGTCGAGGAGACATCGAGCACATCATCTCGAGGCTGCGCGACGACGTGCGCTGGTTCAGCCACGTCGACGCGATCGTCCCCACCAGCGGAGACTGGTCGGGCAAGGAGAAGGTGTCCGGCTTCTTCAAGACCCTCGCGGAGTACACCGAGGTCCGGTCGTTCACGCCGAGGGAGGTCGTGGCGCAGGGCGACACGGTGGTCTCGATGGGCAGCATCAGCGGCCGGGTGAAGGCGAGCGGGAAGACCCTGCTCTCGAACTGGGTGTTCATCTGGAAGCTGCGCGACGGCAAGGTCGCCAGCTACGAGCAGTTCCACGACGGCCGGCTCGCCTCGGCCTTTCGCTGAGGCGCCACCCGGTCACCCCCTCGGCGCCGGGCGGTCGAGCACGTCGCGCACCCGCTCCGCCAGCTCTTCGGGCGAGAAGGGCTTCCTCAGCACATCGAAGCACCCGCCCTGCGAGCCGTCGCTCTCGTAGCCGGACATGCACAGCACCTTCAGCTCGGGTCGTCGCTCCCTCAGCCGCGCGGCGAGCACGGTGCCGCTCATCCTCGGCATCACCACGTCGGTGAGCAGCAGGTCGATGCGCGCGACGTCCGGTCTCTCCAGCAGCGCGAGCGCCGCTGCGCCGTCGCGGGCCTCGAGGACGGCGTACCCGCGGTCGCGCAGGATGCCCGAGACCACCGAGGCGACGCTGGCGTCGTCCTCCACCACCAGGATCGTCTCCCCGCCCGGGCGCGACGGCCGCTGCACCGGCAGCCGCGACTCGCGGTCGGGCACCCACTCGGCGACCGCCGGGAGGTAGACGGAGAAGGTCGCCCCGTGGCCCGGCTCGCTGCGCACGGCGACGGCCCCGCCGCTCTGCTTGACGATGCCGTAGACCGTCGACAGCCCGAGCCCCGTCCCCTTGCCCACCTCCTTGGTGGTGAAGAAGGGCTCGAAGATCCGCCCGATCTGCTCCGGCGGAATGCCCCCGCCGGTGTCCGCGACCTCGATCATCGCGTAGCGCCCGGGGGCGAGGTCCGTGGGGCGATCGGGGTCATCGGCCCGGAGCGTCCGGTAGCCGGTCTCGATGCGCAGGGTGCCGCCGCCCGGCATCGCGTCGCGCGCGTTGGTGCAGAGGTTGACCACGACCTGCCCGATCTGGCCGCGGTCGGCGCGCGTCATCACCCGCTCTCCCGCGAGGCTGGCCTGCAGGTCCACGTCCTCGCCGATGAGGCGCACGACGAGCTGCGTGACCTCCGCGATGACCTCGTTGAGGTCGATGACCCGCGGCTGCATCACCTGCTTTCGGCTGAAGGCCAGCAGCTGCCGGGTCAGGTCCGCCGCCCGCCGCGCCGCCTGGACCACCGCCTGGATCTGCACCTGCAGCGGGTGCGCGGGCCCCAGCGCGCTGCCCACCATCGAGCTGCCCGCCTGGATCACCACCAGCAGGTTGTTGAAGTCGTGCGCGATGCCTCCGGCCAGCGTGCCGATCGCCTGCATCTTCACCGCCTGCCGCAGCTGCTCCTCCAGCTGCCGCCGCCCGGTCATGTCCGTGAGGCTCACCCGGATCAGCCGCCGCGAGGCTCCCGGCAGGCGGATCATCCGCACCTCGCACTCGATCCTCCCTCCCTCCGCGTCGCGGCAGCTCCACTCGGTGACGACGGCCTCCTCGCCGAGGGAGCGGGCGATGGCCTCGGAGACCACCTCCGCGGCGGGGCGCCCGTCGGCCTGCTCCCCCTGGCAGACGTCCACCAGGCCGAGCTGGCGCAGCTCCGCCGTGCTGCGCTTGAAGAGCGCCGCGGCCTTGGAGTTGCCGCGGATGAAGCGACCGGTGTCGCAGTCGAAGACCAGGATCGCCTCCGGCGCGTGCTCGACGAGGGTGCGCAGCCGCTCCTCGCTCTCGCGCAGGTCGCGCAGGTAGAGCGCGCCGCTGAGCGCGTCAGACATGCGGCGCCCGATCTCGCGGAAGATCCGCGACTCCTCCGGCGTCCAGACGCGCGGGCCCTCGCAGTGGTGCATCCCCAGGACCCAGGGCGGGCCGTTCTTCGGGTGCAGCGCCATGAGCATCTGCGACTGGACCCCGAAGCGGTTCGCGGTGGGCTCCATGGGCAGCTCCGACTCCGGGTCGCAGCGGATCGGGTCCTCCGAGCTGAGCGCCAGCCTGAAGAGCGTCGTCACCTCCGGGTTCATCGGGACGTTGCCCTCGACCATGGCGAGCGCGCCCGGCCACTTCGGCCGCGTCACCTCCCGCATGATCCGGAAGGAGGGCGCCTCGGGGTCGCACGGATAGACCAGCCACACGCGGTCGCACCCGAAGAGCGAGAGCATCTCGTGCAGCACGTCGCCCATCAGCCGATCGAGGTCCGGCGCGCGGCGGATGGCGTCGTTGATCCGCTCCATCGCGTCGAGGAAGCGCAGGTGCTCCAGCCGCTGCTCCACCGCCGCCCTCTGCCCGGAGACGTCCTCGACGGCGGACCAGATGCAGCGCTCTCCCTGGTGCTCGAAGACATGCCCCTGGACCCGCACCAGGACGAGCCGGCCGTCCTTGTGCCGGTAGTGCTTCTCGTAGGGGCCGTAGCGGCCGGTGCGCCTCAGGATCTCGAACTGCCGCTGCTCGTCGGCGGCGTAGCGCTCGGCGGTGATGTCCCAGTAGCGGAGCTGCAGGACCTCCTCGACGGTGCGGCCGACGATCCGGGCGAAGGCCCGGTTCACCTCGACGAACGATCCGTCCAGGCGGCAGAGCGCCAGCCCGATGGGCGCGCTGTCGAGGAGGCGTCGGCTGAGGGACTCGCCCTCGCCCTCCACGCGCACCGGAGCCGACGGACCTGAAGCGTCAGGTCCGCCGGGATGATCCCGCTCCACCGCCATGTCTCGAACCATATGCCTTCTCGCCGCCGAGCGCAGTCGCGTCGTGGACCGACCCTGCGGGTCCCTTTCCGCCCGTTCAGAACCCCGCGGACAGCGCGATCCAGCGCTGCAGGAAGACCCTCATCGAGGGCCTGCGCTGCGGGTCCATCCGCGTGGCGTCCTGTAGCAGCTTCACCAGCGCCGCGCGCTCGTTCATCTCCGGCAGCTCCGCCCACGGCAGCGCGACGGAGCCGTGCCGCACCAGCACCGTCTCCAGGTCGGGCTCGCCCGCGAGGAAGGGGTTGGTCCCGCAGAGCATCTCGAAGACCACCACCGCGAGGGCGTAGACGTCCACCGCGGGGCCGAAGGGCTCGATGCCCCGCACGACCTCCGGGGCGATGTACCCGGGCGTCCCGGTGATGCCCTCGTGGGCGCCGGCGCGCGAGGTCTCCGTGGCGATGCCGAAGTCGATGAGCACCGCGCGGATGAGCTCCGCGCGGGCGAGCGTCTCGGCCGTGAGCTCCGCCCCGTCGGGCAGCTCGAACTGCGCCAGCAGGTTGGCGGGCTTCACGTCGCGGTGCAGCACCCCCCGCTGGTGCAGGTGCGCGAGCGCGCGGGCCACGTCGCGGATGATGGGCGCGAGGGCCACCGGGGTCATGCGCCCGAGCCGGGTGAGCAGGGTCTCCAGCGAGGCGCCGGGGATGTACTCCAGCGCGAGGTAGGCGCCCTCGTCGACGAAGCCCGCGTCCACGATGCCCACGATGTTGGGGTGCACCACGCGGGCGAGGCGCTCCATCTCGCCCTCGAAGAGCGCGCGCGAGGTCTCCGCGGAGGTGCCCTTCATGCCCGCCCAGGGGAGCAGCTTCACCACCACGCGCTTGCCCGGCGCGGGGCCCTCCGCGAGGAAGGTCGAGGCCATGCCGCCCTCGTGCGCGCTCGACAGCTCGCCCAGCACGCGGAGCCGGCCGATGTGCCGCGCGCCGGTGGTCTCGGTGCGCACCGCGAGGGCGGCCATGGTGCGCACGGCCACCATCGCCCGCGCGAGGGCGCTGCGCACCAGCGACGAGAGCAGCGGACCGCACCCGGTGGCGATCGCCTCGCAGAGGGCGCCCAGCTCGCCCACGTAGTGCTCCACCACCTCGGCCCGGCGGGCGGCGTCGACGAACTTCAGCGAGGTCGAGGTGAGCAGCCGGTCGAGCTGCGCCGCGCGGTCGCTGAGGGAGGTGAGCGATGGGCGCGCGGTGCGGGCGACCGGGGTCGCGCGCTCGCGGTCGAGGGTGAGCGCGAAGGTGGCGTCGAGCGTGAGGTGGGCGAAGGCGTCGGCGACGCGGGCGAGGTCCGTGAGGTCGAAGCGGGGGAGGCCGGACCAGTGGTCCTCCGGGCGGCGGTGGGAGAGCGAGGCGCAGCTCGCCGCGAGCTCGCCCAGGGTGCGCCCGAGCCGGCACTGGTCGCCCACCATCGACTGCAGCGAGGCGAGGTCCGCCGCCGGGTCGCGGCCCGACCGGCTCATCAGCTCCACCAGCCGGAACCACCCCTGCACCCGGTCGCCCGCCTCCTCGTCGACGATCCACCGTCGCAGCCGCACCTGCGTCGGGCCCATCACCCCGCGCATGGCCATCCAGGTCATCACCGCGCCGATGGCCCCGCCCCCCAGCGAGGGGGCGAGCGCCGCGGCCAGCTCGACCAGCGCCGCCGCCACGTGGCGCTCGAGCGCACGCTGGCCCACCAGCGGGTCCTCCGCGATGCGCTCCAGGGTCTCCAGCACCTGGTCGCGCACCGTCTCCCCCGCCACGTGCCGGTTGGTCGGCGGGACGCGAGGCAGCACCGTCGCCGACCGCAGCAGCCACCGCCGCCACGCCGCCGCCGCGGGCGTCGACCGTCGCAGCCCCGACCAGACCATCTTCAGGAGCCGGTCGCGCAGCGCGTCCACCAGCGCCAGCGCCGCGGTGCGCGCGGCCACCTCGCCCAGGTGGTGCGCCAGCACCTCCAGGTCTCCGTCGACCACGAGGTCGACCACCTCCTCCAGCGCGAGGCTCCCCTGCGCGGCGTCCCGGCTGTCCTCCCGGGTGAGCGAGCGCACCGCCCGGGAGATGATCGCGTCGAGCTCGGCCCCGCAGCCGTCGACCAGCGCCCGCACGTCCGGCGCCGCGGGGCTCTGGCCCACCGCGTGCGCGAGCTCCGCCAGCAGCGCCTGCGGGGCGCGCGGGGCGTCCGGGTGCACCAGCCGCACGGTGATGGCCTCGGCCCGCTCGGCGCGCTCGTTGTCGGCGCTCGACGAGCGCACCCCGATGGCCTTCGACTGCACGCTCGCGGCCACCTCGCGCGCGGCCTCCAGCGCGTGGGGCTGGCGCAGCGCGACCTCCTGCATCGCCCGCGCGACCGCGAGCCAGGCGTCCGGCCCGCCGCGCTCCGCGAAGGCCGTGGCCAGGGCGCTCCAGCGAGGGTCGCCGTGCGACACGTGGTCCGGGAGCGACACCGCGAAGGCCGCCACCTGCGAGGCGAGAGAGAGCGACCAGGCGCCGGTCTCCACGGTGTGCACCGAGGTCGAGGCGTCGCCCGCCACCACCGGCCGCTCGACCGCGGCGATCACCGCGTCGCGGTGCGCCCGCAGCGCCGGGTCTCCGCCGGGGCCCACGTTGCCCAGCGCCGCGAAGGCCCGCCGTCGGAGCAGCGTCGCGCCCTCCTGCGCCAGCAGCGACGCGAGGGCCCGGTGCACCGCCGGGAGCGCGCCCGCGAGCCGCCCCATGGAGCGCGCGGCCAGCGACCACACCCGGAAGCGAGGGTGCTCCAGGCCCGCGACGAGGGTGTCCGCGACCACCTCGGCGGTCTCCGCGGGGAGCGCCCGGGCGAGCTGGTCGTGCTGCGCGAGCGCGGCCAGCAGGCGCATCGCGCGCAGCGTGTCGCGCGGGGCGTCGCGCCAACCGAGCAGGTCGCGCCACACCGCCGGGGCCACGAAGGGCAGCCTCGCCAGGGCCGGGACATAGTGGCCGCGCAGGTCGCCCGCGAGCAGCGCGAACTCCAGGTGCATCGCCGCCCACGGGGCCATCGAGGCCGGCGGATCGGCCCGGAGATACACCGCCAGCAGCTCGACGCACTCCTCCGTGGGCGCGCGCTCCATCCGCCGCCGCAGCGACGCGAGCAGCATCGGGATCGACACCGGGTTCGCCCCCGCCGCGCCGGCCGGGTCGCCCTCGCGCAGGGTCTCCGAGGCCTGCACGATGGAGAGCGCCGCCCCGAGCACCACGCCCGGCTGCGCCTCGCGCGCGCGCATCCAGCCGAGCAGCGCGCGGGTCACCGGAGCGAGGTCGAGCGGGTCGAGCTCCAGCACCCGGTCGGCGTCCGCGACCAGCATCCCGAGCTCGTTGATGAGCCGCCCGACGGCCTTCACCAGGTCGCGCAGCTTTACACCGAGGGGTATGGCCACGCCGGCCCAGTCGATCCACCGAAGGAGCGCGGCCTCTCTCGCCTGCGGGTCCTCCACGGCGCTCAGCCCCGACCAGAGGGTCACCGCGCGCTCGTCGTCGAGGTCCTCGGTCCAGCGCAGCAGCACGCTCAGCGCCTCCGGCGAGCGCTGCTTGGGCGGGGCGTTGCCCGAGGGCATCTCCGAGGCCGGGCGCGACGACCAGCGGAAGATCCCCGTGCGCGGAGCGCGCGTGGACACCGCCGCGGGCCGCTGCGTCGGGGTCGCCTCGGGCCCTTCGCCTTCCTCTGGTCTGGTGCGCTCTTTCACGATGCGCTCACCCGGCCGATCTTAGGACAGCCGTCCAGGCCGCGGCACGCAATCGACTGACTCTTTTCCCGGATCAGGAGCCCGCGCGGACGGCCTCCGCGAGCCCCGTCGGGCCGGCGCCGGCCGCGCCGCCCGCGCCGCTGCCGCCCGCGCCGCCGCCGCC
>CBIHPK010000173.1:0-17357 GCA_966211675.1 uncultured Myxococcaceae bacterium | reverse complement strand
CCGGTGTTGTCCTGCACGGCGTCCTGCGGGTCGTTGGTGGCGCCGCGCACGAGGCTGCGGATCAGCGACAGCCCGACCTTGTTGCGGCGGAAGCGAAGGGTGCGAAAGGCTCGGATGATCTTCAACTGATCGGCGCGGATGCTGGTCAGCAGCGCGCTCTCGCTGGCGTCCACGCCGGAGCTGGCGGCGCGCTCGGCGTCGAGGTTGTTCTTGGCGGAGCGCACGTACTCGACGAGGGGCGCCAGCTCCAGGATCTCCTCGGAGCTGAGGTTGCCGTCGTCGAGGGGCACGGTCACCAGGGCGCTGGCGTCGCGCGCGGCGGTGGCGGCGATGCGCGCCGCCCAGTTGAGCCACGAGCGCGGGTACGCCGGGGTGCTGCGCACGATCTCCTCGGGCAGCGCCCGGGCGGCCGCGTCGAACTTCGCCGCCACGGTGGACGACACGGGCGACGGGGAGTGGTTTGAACGTCGAGGTGTGCTGGTCTTTGTCTTCGCCATAGGCCGCGGATGCTAACGACGGCCCTACCGCTTGTCATCGATTCGGTACACGGCACGGACCCCACGCGCGCAGGGCCTCGCGGGAGACGTACAGGGCGCTCCGGAAGGCATGCAGGGCCGTCGCGGAGACGTACAGGGCGCCCGAGGGAGGCATGCAGGGCCGTCGCGGAGACGTACAGAGGCCCCCCGGAGGGTGGCGGGGTGCGCCCGCCAGGAGAGCACGAACTGCCTGAAATTCCGGGTGAACGGCCGTCGTATGGGAGGGTCCGCGCGACCAATGACCCACCGAGGCGGAGTTCTCCCATCGCAGTGGATCCGAAAGGCGCTCTCCGACGGCACGCTCTCGGCGCTTCGTCCGGTGGAGCCGTCGCAGATCCAGCCCAACAGCATCGACCTCCGGCTCGGGCGCTCCGGGACGCGAGTGCAGTGCAGCTTCCTCCCGGGCCGGGAGGGCGTGGCGGGGCGGCTACGGCGCTTCGGGATCTACCCCGTCGACGCGGGCCCCGACGGGGTCGTGCTGGAGCGCAACGCGGTCTATCTCTTCCCGCTGCTGGAGTCGCTCAAGCTGCCGCCGGGCGTGCGCGCGAGGGCGAACCCCAAGAGCAGCACCGGTCGCCTCGACATCTTCTGCCGCCTGGTCACCGAGCACGGGACCTCCTTCGACGACATCCCCGAGGGCTTCGAGGGACCGCTCTTCCTGGAGGTGGTGCCTCGCTCCTTTCCGATTCGCGTGAGGGAGGGAGACAGCCTCGCGCAGCTGCGCTTCGTGGTGGGCGACCCGACGCTCGACGACGACGAGACCCGAGCGCTCATGGCGAAGGAGCCCATCATCGTGGCGCCGGAGACGCTCCCCGCGGGGCACGCGGGGCTGCGCGTGGAGGGGGGAGTGTTCATGTCCGTGAACCTCAGCTCCGACGGAGCGGTGGGCTACCGCGCGCGGCGCAACACCGGCGCCATCGACCTGCGAGGGCGGCACCCCATCGGGCAGTTCTGGGAGCCCATCTCGCACAGCCCGGACGAGCCGCTGCTGCTGGAGCCGGACGAGTTCTACATCCTGCGATCGAACGAGCTGGTGCGGCTGCCGCCGACCGTGTGCGCGGAGATGGTGCCCTTCGACGCCGGAGCGGGCGAGGTGCGCACCCACTACGCGGGCTTCTTCGACTCGGGCTTCGGCTACGTCTCGGCGGACGACCGCGGAGCCGCCGCAGCGGCCGTCGTGCTGGAGGTGCGGGGCCGCGACGTGCCCTTCCACGTCGACGAGGGCAACCATCTCTTTCGGGTGATCCTGCTGCGCAACCACGAGGCGCCGGACGAGCTCTACGGGCGCGGTCTGCAGTCGCACTACCAGGGCCAGAGGCTCCGGCTGAGCAAGCAGTTCCTGCCCGAGGACGGCGACCCCGAGGCGCAGCTCCCGTTGCGCTTCCGCTGATCGGCCGGGGCTGACATTCCCTGTCCCGATCGCTGCTCTCTGGATTTCTCGCAGATCGCGTGACAGACGACCGCTCCCCCGCCAGCGTCGAGGTCCTTCAGGGAACTTGACGCATGTTCAGTGTGGCCGTACTCGATTGGGCGTTCAACACGCCGGGATGACCCGTTGAATTCCATCAAGACCCCCGACGGAGCGGCCGACCCCATGACGACTGAGGCATTGATCCAGGATCCCGAGGCGCTGAAGCCCGCCGGCCGGCGCGCGAGCGCGGAGGCGATGGGCGCCAAGCAGCGCGACATCTCGGTGAGCGAGTTCTTCACCAAGAATCGCCACCTGCTGGGCTTCGACAACCCCGCCAAGGCGCTGCTCACGACCATCAAGGAGGCGGTCGACAACGCCCTCGACGCCTGCGAGGAGGCGGGCATCCTGCCGACGCTGGAGGTCGCCGTGGAGGAGGTCTCCGACGGCCGCTACCGGGTGCGCGTGGAGGACAACGGCCCCGGCATCGTGAAGGAGCAGATCCCCAAGATCTTCGCCAAGCTGCTGTACGGGTCGAAGTTCCACCGGCTGCGGCAGTCGAGAGGGCAGCAGGGCATCGGCATCAGCGCCGCGGGCATGTACGGCCACCTCACCACGGGGCGGCCGGTGGTGGTGGTGAGCAAGATCGGCAAGGGGCGCCCCGCGTGGCGCGTCGAGGTGCGCATCGACTCCCGCACCAACGAGCCCAAGCAGCTCAACGACAAGAACGACACGGTCACCTGGGAGAAGGACCACGGCACCTCGGTGGAGATCGAGCTGATGGGCCTGTATCGCGGCGGCCGCACCTCGGTCGACGCGTACCTGGAGCAGACGGTGGTGGCCAATCCCCACCTGGAGCTGACCTACAAGCCCCCGAAGGGCGCGCTGGTGCACTTCCCGAGGGTGAGCGACCTGCTCCCGCCGGAGGCGCAGGAGATCAAGCCGCACCCGCACGGGGTGGAGCTCGGGATGCTCATCAAGATCCTCCACGAGTCGGGCAGGCGGCACGTCGCGCTGACGCTGATGGAGGAGTTCTCCCGGGTGACGCAGGCGGTGGCCGACGAGCTGTGCAAGCGCGCGGGCATCGACCCCAACGCGGTGGCGGCGAAGGTCGACGCGGGGAAGATCGAGGCCCTGCACGCGGCGATGGTGGCCTCCAACGCGGCGCTGCCGCCGATCAAGAAGTTCGCGTCGAAGGTCGCGCGCTCGGACGGCAACCTGCGCGAGGAGGTGATGGAGGAGGGCACCGGCTTCTCGACGCCGCTGGCCGACCTGGTGATCCGAAGGGCGGGCCTCGAGCCGACGCTGAAGGCGAAGCTCGTCACGCCGATGATGGTGGAGAAGCTCTACGAGTCGCTCCACGAGTCGCAGGTGAAGATCCTGCCGCCGCCGGCCAACTGCATCGTCCCGGTGGGCGAGGCGCTGGTGATGGAGGGGCTTCGCCGACGCTTCAAGGGAGAGTTCTTCACCTCGCACACGCGGCCCCCGGCGGTGTATCGCGGCAACCCCTTCGTGGTCGAAGCGGGCATCGCCTTCGGCGGAACGCTCTCTCGCGAGGACGCCGCGGATGTGCTGCGCTTCGCCAACCGGGTGCCGCTGCTCTACCAGCCGAGGGCCTGCGCCATCCACGAGGCGGTGCTCAAGGTCGATTGGAAGTCCTATGGACTCCAGCAGCGCAAGGGAGAGCTGCCGGTCGGTCCGCTGGCGATCTTCGTGCACCTGGCGAGCGTGTGGGTGCCGTTCACCAGCGAGGCCAAGGAGGCCGTGGCGCACTACGACGAGGTGGTGCGGGAGATCCGGCTGGCGCTGATGGAGTGCGGGCGAAAGCTCGGAACCTGGGTGAAGGCGCAGCAGGCCGAGCGCTGGGAGACGCAGCGCAAGAGCCTGTTCGAGAAGTACATCGTGGAGCTGGCGGCCTCGATCCACAGCATCACCAAGGTGTCCGAGGAGAGCGTCAAGAAGGACTTCGAGGCGGCGCTGCCGAACCACGTCCGCATCGCCGTCGCCCCGGTCGAGGGCGCGGCCCCGAGCGCGGTCGCGGGCGCCGAGCCGTCGGGGGAGGAGAGCCCGGTGGAGGCGGACGCGAGCGCGCCGGAGACGCCCGCTCCGGTGGAGGCGAGGCCCTCCGATCGACCGCCGGAGATGTCCGATGACGGGGAGGGGAGTCCCTTCGAGGACGTGACGCCGGGCAACACCCGGCAGCTGGTGCTGAAGATGCGACCGAAGTCGGGAAGGAAGTAGGCAATCCAATGGCGACCAGGAAGAAGACCCCCGCCGGGACGACGCCTGCGAACAAGGCCGCGTCGGAGGAGACCGTGACCGAGGCGCCCCGGGAGATCGGCGAGCGCGACCGGGTCACGCTGCAGAAGATCACCGACCTCGCGTTCAGCGCGCTGGCGGAGGTGCGGCGAGGGAAGAACCCCGCGCTGAGCATCCCGGTGCGGGCGCTGTCCAACGTGAGCTTCGATCAGGAGGCGGGCTTGATCCGCCTGGGGGAGTCGCGGCAGTCGCGCAACTTCTTCCACCTGAAGCAGGCGAAGCTGTTCATGCAGACGTTCCTGATCGCGGAGCACTGCAAGAAGCTCATCGAGGCGGGGGCGACCACCTCCATCCGCGACATCTACTACGGCGCCAAGCACTCGGTGGCGGGCACCAAGGAGAACACCTTCGAGGAGCAGGCCGAGAGCGACCCGATCATCGAAGACCTGGAGGTGACCATCGACGCGCTCCGCGAGGAGCTGCACCTGCGCGCGGAGAACCGCGGCGCGATGGTGGGGCCGATGACCATCCGCGACACCGGCGACACCATCGACCTGCGGCGCATGGGCTCCGGCGGATGGAGCATCCCGAGCATCGTCGAGGACAACCGCATCGAGTTCATGAAGAACGAGGCGGAGTACATCCTCTTCATCGAGAAGGGCGCCGTGTGGGCGCGCCTCAATGAAGACCGCTTCTGGCAGAAGAACAACTGCATGCTCCTGCACGGGAGCGGCATGGCCGCGCGGGGCACGCGACGGCTGCTGCGCCGCATGCACGAGGAGCTCAAGCTGCCGCTCTACGTGCTCACGGACAACGACCCGTGGGGCTTCTACATCTATTCGGTCATCAAGCAGGGGAGCATCAACCTCGCGTACGAGTCGATGCGCATGGCCGTCCCGCAGGCGCGCTTCCTCGGGCTGATGAGCTCGGACGCGGAGAAGTTCAACCTGCAGGCCAACGTCTCCATGGCCTTGAAGGATGAGGACAGCGCCCGCATCGAGCAGCTGATGCGCTACGACTGGTTCGCGTCGAAGCGCTGGCAGGAGGAGCTGGCGCTGATGAAGAAGACCCAGAAGAAGTACGAGCTCGAGGCGCTCTCCTCGCGCGGCATCCGCTTCATCACGGAGGAGTACATTCCTCAGAAGTTGCGGGGCCGGCGAGGCGATTCCTGGCTTGATTGAAGAGCGGCCTTCCGGTACTCCCGTGCGGCATGTCTGCCGCCACCCCGCCGTACACCGCGCTCTCCCTCGAACTCGACGGCCCCGTCGCCATCGTCACCCTCCAGCGTCCCGAGCGCATGAACGCGCTCTCCCGGGTGCTCCTCCAGGAGATCGGCGCGGTGTTTCGCGCGCTGTCCGGTGACCCCGGCGTGCGGGCGGTGGTGCTGACGGGCTCCGGCGAGAAGGCCTTCTGCGCGGGCGCCGACCTGAAGGAGCGCCAGGGCATGACGGAAGACGACGTGCGGCAGCTGCTAGGGCTCTATCGGGAGAGCTTCGGCGCCGTGGACTCGTGCCCGAAGCCCGTGGTGGCGGCGATACAGGGCGTGGCGCTGGGCGGCGGCTTCGAGCTGGCGCTCGCGTGCGACCTTCGCGTGGCCAGCGCGGGCGCGGTGGTGGGACTCCCGGAGACCTCGCTGGCGATCATCCCCGGCGCGGGCGGGACGCAGCGGCTGCCCCGGCTCGTGGGGTCCGGGCGGGCGAAGGAGATGATCCTGCTGGCGAGGCGCTACGCGGCGCACGAGGCGCTGTCGCTGGGTCTGGTGACCGCCCTCGCGAACCCGGGGGAGACCGCGCTCGCGGCGGCCCGGCGCCTGGTGGCCCCGCTCGCGAGCGGCGCCCCGATCGCGCTCGCAGCGGCCATGGAGGCGGTCGACGGGGGGGCCGACCTCGACCTGGCCGAGGGCCTGCTGCTGGAGGCGCGCTGTTACGAGAAGACCCTGGTGTCGAGTGACCGCCGCGAGGCGCTCGCGGCCTTCAGCGAAGGTCGCAAGCCGGTATACCGCGGCGAGTAGTCGGGTTGGAATGCCTCGGGTGGGGGCACGTCCGAGGCGGCGCTCGCGCTCGCTGGAGGATGGGTGGTCCTTTGAATCAGCGCAGGAGAGGAGTCGAGTCCATGAAGCTTCGTCAACGAACCCTGGGATCTGTTGGGCTGCTGGGGTGCATTGCCATGACCTCGGTGGCGGCCGCGCAGCCGCGCACGCCGACGCCCCCGACGCGGCCCACGCCGCCGGTGAGGCCGACGACGCCTGCGCGCCCGATCACGGCGCCCGCTCGCCCGGTGCGCCCGGGGCAACCCACGGGGCCCGCCGCGCAGGTGACGCCGCCGGCCACGACCGAGCCCGCCGCGCAGGTGCCTCCCCCACCGCCGCCTCCTCCTCCGCCACCCCCGCCGCCTCCGGCCTTCCGGGTGGCCATCACCGCGGGCATCAACGGTCAGTTCAGCCCGCTCGTCTGCGGCGACAACCCGACGGCCCCGGCCTTCGCCAGCATCGCCGGCCAGCTCGCGGCCGAGCCGGATACCCTGGCCTTCGACGCGGGCGACCTGCTCGGCCCCTCCGCGATCACGCGGCTCACGGTGCAGCACGACATGGACGCCTTCACGGCGGCGCTCGCCGCCAGCGGCATCCGCGTGATGGCCTTCGGCCACCGCGACCTCTCGGCGGACCGCGCTCCGATCGTCGCCGCGCTCCGGGCGCTCGGTGCTCGCAACCTCCGGCACGTGCTCTCCAACCTCCACTGCGACGCCACGCACCGTGAGCTCTGCGAGGTCGTCAGCGACGCCGACGACGCGCCGGTGCTCTTCGACTCTCCAACGGGCCGCGTGGCCTTCATCTCGGTGGTCGACCCGTCGGCGCTCCCGCTTCTCGCACGCGACCGCGCCGCGGGGCTGACGCTCGATCCGCTCGACGAGGCGGTGCCGCGCGCGGTGTCGGCGGCTCGCGCCGCGGGCGCGGCGCACGTGATCGTCGTGGTCGACCCGAGGGCCCGCCACGAGATGGAGCAGGCGCTCTCGCTGGCCGACCTCTTCGAGTCGGGCAACGGTCCCGACGCGATCGTGGTGCACGACCTGCCCGCGGGCACGGCGGCCGTCCAGACGGCGCGCTCGGGCGTTCCGATCGTCGCCTCGCGCTCGGGCAGCGCGGTCGTGCTGGAGCCCGGCGCCGCCCAGGTGAGCCGCGCCGCGCGCGCCGGCACGGCCCCGGCCGCCGTCACGGGCTTCGTCGACACGACGCGCCAGTGGCTCTGCAGCACCTACGCGCACCCGATGCCGGGCGGGCACCTCACCTCGGACCTCACGCGCGACCAGTTCGCGGGGCTGATGCTCGACGTGCTGCGCGACCGCGCCGAGGCGGACGTGGCGATCATCAACCGCGGCGCCATCCGGCAGCCCGCCGGGCTCTTCCCGCTGCACGGCAACGTCACGGCGCTCACCATCGCCGCGGCGATGCCCTTCGAGGACTCGCTGCACGTCGCCCGGGTCACCGGCGCGGTGCTCAAGGCGCTGGCGACCTCGGCTCGCGCCGAGGGCTTCTACCTCCGCGGCGTGAGCGCCGACGGCACCAAGGTCAACGGCCGGCTCATCGACGACGCGCAGCAGTACCGGATCATCACCACCGGCTTCGTCGCCACGGGCGGCGACGGCGGCGTCGGGGACGGCGTGGCCTTCGAGCGCTTCGGCGCGACCAGCGTGCAGGACACCTTCCTGGCGTGGCTCAACATCCCGCGCGAGGGCGACATCACCCAGGCGCCCAGCGACCCGGCGGACCACACCCGCTGGAACTTCCGCTGGACCACGGACGTCGCCTTCAGCTCGACGACCATCACCAACAACCCCTTCGTGGGCACCGACCTCACGTACAACGTGCCGCAGCTCTCGCGCGCGCAGTCGAACAACCTCCGCATCGACTCGCTCTTCCGCGCGGACGCGGACAACCCCTACTTCACCTGGGACAACGGGCTGCGGCTCCAGTACGGCCGCGCCTCGGTGACCCCGTCGCCGAGCATGGCCACGCCGAACCCGGCCACCGGGCCCTTCGACGAGAACCTGGACCTCATCTCGTACAACACCGCGTTCACGTGGCGCTGGTTCCGCGGCGAGCGGAAGTGGTTCCACCCGCTGCCGGTGGCGCTGGGCTTCGTCGAGACCGAGATCGACGGGCCGCCCTCGCCGCGCAACCCGGACTACCACCACCTCACGCTGCGCCCGACGGTCGGAGCGCGCTTCGAGCTCCTCGAGCGCATGACCCTCAACCTCACGGCCGGTATGAACTGGCTGGAGTCCCTGGCCCCGAGCCAGGTCACCGGCTCCAAGGCCGAGTTCGCCATCGTCGGCTCGCTCGTGGCGCGGCCCGGGACGCTCTTCACCATCGGCGGCCGCAACATCGATGGCGGCTTCTCGGTGGAGTACACCCTCAGCGATCCGGGCAACTCGGACAGCCAGATCCTGCGCGCGTCGGGGCGGCTCTCCATCCCGCTCTTCCAGCCCTTGCAGCTCACGCTCGGCTATGACCTCTACGCGCGCACCGTGAACGGTCAGGCCTGGGGCCTCGGCCACGACACGACCATCGGCCTGCGCATCGCCTTCTCCCGCTCGGTCCAGCTCTTCTAGTCACCGCCCCGGCGTCGCCCGCCGCGACCCTTGCGGATCTCGCGAGGGTTGCGGTAGGGCACACGCCATGTCTGACGCACGACTCAAGGGGATCCTCGCGCGCGTCGAGCGCGGCGGGGCCGAGAAGTACCACGCGAAGAATACCAAGGAAGGTAAGCTCTTCGCCCGTGAGCGCATCGCGCGGCTCATCGACGCGGAGTCCTTCCAGGAAGAGGCGGCGCTCGCCAACAACGTCGAGGCCGACCTCCCGGCGGACGGCGTCGTCACCGGTACCGGCACCGTCCACGGCCGCACCGTCGCCATCATGGCCAACGACTCGACCATCAAGGCCGGCTCGTGGGGCTGGCGCACGGTGGAGAAGATCCTGCGCATCCAGGAGATCGCCAAGGAGCTCCAGTGCCCGCTGCTCTACCTCGTGGACTCCGCGGGGGCGCGCATCACGGACCAGATCCAGATGTTCCCGGGGCGGCGCGGCGCGGGGCGCATCTTCTACAACCAGGTGCAGATGTCCGGACAGATCCCGCAGATCTGCCTGCTCTTCGGGCCCAGCGCGGCGGGCGGCGCGTACATCCCGGCCTTCTGCGACGTGGTGGTGATGGTCGAGGGCAACGCGAGCATGTACCTGGGTTCGCCGCGGATGGCCGAGATGGTCATCGGCGAGAAGGTCACGCTGGAGGAGATGGGCGGCGCCAAGATGCACTGCTCGGTCTCGGGCTGCGGCGACGTGCTGGTGAAGACCGAGGACGAGGCCATCGCGTGGGCCAAGCGCTACCTCGCGTACATGCCGCAGAGCTTCGACGAGACCCCGGCGCGCATCGAGCCCGTGGCGCCGGACGCCACCGGCAAGACGCTGGAGCAGATCGTCCCGGTGGACGAGAACAAGCCCTTCAACATGTTTCACTTCATCCGGGAGATCGTCGACAAGGACAGCCTCCTCGAGGTGAAGAAGCTCTTCGCTCAGGAGATGATCACGGCCTTCGCCCGCATCGAGGGGCAGCCCGTCGGCATCGTGGCCAACCAGCCCTGGTACAAGGGCGGCGTGCTCTTCGTGGACAGCGCCGACAAGGCCGCGCGCTTCATCTGGCTCTGCGACGCGTTCAACATCCCGCTGCTCTACCTGGCCGACGTGCCGGGCTTCATGATCGGCACCAAGGTCGAGCGAGAGGGCATCATCCGCGCGGGCGCCAAGATGATCGCGGCGGTGAGCGAGGCGCGGGTGCCGAAGCTCTCCGTGGTGGTGCGAAAGGCCTACGGCGCGGGGCTCTACGCGATGTGTGGGCCGGCCTTCGAGCCGGACGCGTGCCTCGCGCTGCCCACCGCCTCCATCGCGGTGATGGGCCCGAGCGCGGCGGTCAACGCGGTCTATTACAACAAGATCCAGGAGATCCCGGCGGGCGCGGAGCGCGACGAGTACGTCAAGAAGCTCCGCGAGGAGTACCGGGAGGACGTGGACCTCTACAAGCTGGCGAGCGACCTGGTGATCGACGCCGTGGTGCCCTTCGAGGGCCTGCGCGGTGAGCTCTCGCGGCGCTTCGCCCGGCTGAAGACCAAGCGAGAGCCGCGGCCCCGCAAGCACCACATGGTCCCGCCGGTCTAGGACGGTGACGACCGATCCCGACCGCCTCGATGGGCCGAAGAAGAAGGCCGAGCGCTCCGTGGGGGCGTTCGTCGCGCTGGGCATCGTCGCGGTCACCATCCCGCTGCTGCTCTACGCCGCGCGCAACGGCCCCGACCACGAGGACCGCCTCCACGACCCGCTGGAGCTGTCTGATGAGGCCGAGCTGCGCGCCGTGGTGCAGGCGGTCTCTGGGGTCATCCAGTCTGGACAGGGCGAGGCCGAGGAGCGCGCGCTGCGAGCGCTCGAGGCGCTGCACCCGCGCAGCCCCGGCGCGAACGACCTGCGCGACTCCTGCGTGACGACCTACCGCGGAGCGCACGACGCCCAGCAGATCTCCACCGAGCTGCGCGCGCTGCTGCCCGCCGACGGCGGAGTCCTCTCCGAGGACCAGCACCGCCGCATGACCCAGATGCTCGACCGCAGCCAGCAGCTGGTGGCCGAGGCGCGAGACGCCCACCTGCGATGCGTCGGGCTCTACGAGCAGGCCGCCGTGCGGCTGCACATCACCCCCGCGCGACGCCCCTGAACTCCTGAGAGGATCCGCCGCGATGAGCGAAGAGAAGTCCCTGGAGACCCGTGCGGTCCATGCCGGCGAAGCCCGCCGCAACGCCTATGACTCGCTGACCACTCCGGTCGCCCTGACGTCGACATACACCTTCGAGGACGCCGAGGCCCTGGGTCGGCACCACCGACGCGAGGTCGAGCGAGACGAGTACGGCCGCTACGGCAATCCCACGGTGCGCGCTGCCGAGCGCAAGGTCGCCGACCTCGACGGCGCCGAGGACGCGGCCCTCTTCTCCTCGGGCATGGCGGCGATCACCACGACGCTCCTGGCCATGCTGCGCTCGGGCCACCACGTGGTGCTCACTCGCGACTGCTACCGTCGCACCCGGCAGTTCGTCACCGGCGTGCTGCCCCGCTATGGAGTGGAGTCGACGGTGGTGGAGCCCGGCGACCCGGACGCGATCGCCCGCGCCATCGTGCCGGGGAAGACCCGCGTGGTGATCTCCGAGTCGCCGACCAACCCGTACCTCCGCGTGGCGGACCTCGACGCGCTGCGCTCGATCAAGGCCGAGCATCCGTCGGTGAAGTTCCTCATCGACGCGACCTTCTCGACGCCGGTCAACCAGCGGCCGATCGAGCATGGGGTCGACCTGGTGATCCACTCGGCCACCAAGTACCTCGGCGGCCACAACGACCTGCTCGCCGGCTCCGTCAGCGGATCGGCCGTGCTGGTCGACGCGGTCCGCGATTTCCGCGGCGTGCTCGGCGGCGTGCTCGACCCGCACGCGGCCTACCTGCTGCTGCGAGGCATGAAGACCCTCGGCCTGCGCGTCGCCCGACAGAACGCCTCGGCGCTCGCGCTGGCCCGGGCGCTGGAGACCGATCCGCGCATCGAGCGGGTGTTCTACCCGGGGCTGGAGAGCCACCCCGATCACCGCGTGGCCGCCGCGCAGATGACCGGCTTCGGCGGCGTGGTGAGCTTCCTGGTGAAGGGCGACGGCGCGTGCACGGGGCGCTTCGTCGACGCCTGCAGGGTGGCCGCCATCGCTCCTTCGCTCGGCGGGGTCGAGACCCTCATCGAACAACCCTCGCTGATGTCCTATTACGAGATGAGCCCGGAGGAGCGAGTCGCGGTCGGGATTCCCGACAACCTCGTTCGCCTCGCGGTGGGCATCGAGGCCTTCGAGGACCTGCTCGACGACCTCGGGCAGGCGCTCGACGTGGCCTTCGCGGCTCAGTGATCGGACACGCGGGCGCAGCGCAGTCGTAGGTTTCGCACCCGCTCGATCAGGTTGTAGTCCCCCGATCGCAGCTCGAAGCCGTTGCCCACATAACCGTCGTTGCAGTCGTCCTGGTGGCGGTCGCCGCCGGTGCTGTCGCCGTGGCTCCGGAGCGCCGCGCCGATCTCGCGTCGAGCGAGCCAGCCCCCGATGGGTGCGCAGGTGGCCTGTAGCCGGTCGACCACGGCTCCGGCGTTGATGGTGAAGCGCACGATCGCCTGCCTCGCGGGGCAGAGGTCGTCGGCGCTCCCGCTCCAGGTTCCGCCCTCGCGGCTGCCGCGGACGGCCATGCCGAGGGTGCCGTCGGCGTTGAGCCTGGCGCACCAGGGAGCGAGCCCGCTCACATAGAGCGACGACCAGGTGGTGAGCCCCACCAGCAGCTGTCCAGGGCCGCAGTAGAGCGTGGCGATGGAGTCGCTCGGAGGCGTGCCGTCCCGCCACGGGGTCGTGTGCGCATCGCCGTCGGTGACATGCCAGTTGATGGGAGAGCCCGAGTCCACCGCAGGAGCGTCCGTCCCGACATCGACGGCGCGATCGAGAGGGACATCCGAGACGTCAGGGATGTCCATTGGAGCATCGGTCGCCGTGGCGTCGGGCGTGTCTTCCATCGAGGCATCGGGCGCGGCGTCTTCCGATACGTCCGCGACCTCGATGTCGACCGCGTCGGCCGCGGCGGCGTCTTCACCCGAGTCGAGCACGACGACGTCCTCGCCCGCATCGAGCTCCATGGCGGAGTCGCCCTCATCGGTCGCCACCACCTTGTCGCCCTGGACGTCGAGCGGCGCGCCGAGGTCCGACTCCAGATCGATCGCGAACACGTCCGCGGTCACCCGCACCTCGGGGTTCTGGAGGCTGCAGCCCGCTGCGGTGACCGCACACAAGACCCACGCGCTGGAGGTTCGCACGGGCCTCACTCTATCCCGATGACGCACCGCGTGGGCGGCGTCATGCGGTCCGGATCGAATCCGTGGGAGCGCTGTGTCCTGGGGCTTCGATGACCACCCCCCGAGCGCCGGGGAATACAGCGAATTCCCACGCGGCATGCGGACTGCACCGCGCACCGCCGAGGAGCGTGACCATGCCGGAGATGAAGTCGCGGTGGCTGCTGGGCCTGACGTCGATGGCGATGGTCATGGGGTGTTACGGCAGCGACGACGCGCTCACCGAGGGCGAAGGGGAGGGCGCGGGCGTCTCCGCGGCGGTGGTGAGCGAGCTCACGGTGGCCGGTCACTACTGCCCCACTCGCGGAGAGATCGCGGGCCGCACCATCCCATCGGACAACACCTATTTCCTCACGAGCTTCGGCGGCGGCGTCGACACGCAGCGCATGGCCTGCACCGGCGTCGCGGACGGGCGATGGATGTACATCGCGGACGCGTGGCGCTTCGGCTGTCGCGCGAAGGTGCGGGTGATCAACCCCCGCACCGGGCGATGGTGCGTGGCTCAGGTCGCCGACGTGGGCCCCAACATCTGCGTCGAGCGGGCCGCCGGACGGCCGATCATCGACGCCTCGCCGGTGATCACCCGCGAGCTCTTCGGGCGCAGCTCCGCGGGCTGGTCCGACCGCATCGTGGTGCGAGCGGAGCTGGTGCCGACGTCGACGCCGCTGGGCTGCGGTGATGGCACGGCGGCGCCCTCGATGCCTGCGACGATGGCCGCCCCCGTCGCGAGCTGCTTCAGCGGAACCTACGGCCGTGAGATGGCGGGGCGCACCTGCCTGCAGAGCCGCTTCGACGACGAGTGGTACCAGTGCACCGGCCACGGCTGGAGCCTCGACCGGGGTATCCCCTCTCGCCGCTCGGGCCCGGCGGGCGCCTGCTCCGCGATGATCTCTCTTCACTGATTGCGCGCCGCGGGGGCGCGTTGTAGCGCTCTCGCCCGATGGACCCGCACTCGACGATCCGCTCGGGGCTGAGGGCGCTCGGCCTGGCCTCGGTCACCGGCGCGGAGTGCGGCGCGCTCTGGCTGGAGGCTCGCCTGCTGGGCGTCTCCGTCGAGCGGCGCGACGCCTACGTCCGCTCATGGAGCCGTTGGGTGCTCGCGGCGATCGGCGCCAGGGTGATCGAGGATCCCGCCATCGCCACGCTCCCACCCGTTCCCCCGAACGGTCGACTCATCGTCTCCAATCACCGCTCGATGCTCGACATCCTGGTGCTGCTCTCCCGCTACGGCGGGAGCATCCTCTCCAAGGACGACCTCCGGCGCTGGCCCCTCGTCGATCGCCTCGCGGCCATCGCCGACACGCTCTACGTCGATCGGAGCAGCAGCGCGAGCGGCGCGACGTCCATCCGCCGCGTGGCCGATCGCCTCGCTCACGGGCGCGCCGTCACGGTCTTCGCGGAGGGCACCACGTACCCGGGCGACGAGGTGCGACCCTTCCACGCGGGCGCCTTCCTGGCGGTGGCGAGAACCGGCGGCGAGGTGCTCCCGGTGGGGCTCGCCTATCGAGAGCCCGAGGCCATCTACTGGCAGGAGTCCATTGGACGACACGGCCGGAGGCTATTGGAGCAACCCGCGATCACCATTGCGATGTCCATTGGAGAGCTCATTCCCGCCGCGGGTCAGACCACGAAGCGGCTGACCGCCCTGACCCACGCGGCGGTGCAGTCGGCGGTCGACCGGGCGAGGGCGCGACTCTAGCGGAGCACCGATTGCAGCCAGGTGCCGGCGCGGGAGCACACCGACTGCGTGATGGTGTGCGGGCCGTGGAAGGGCACCCACTCGACGGAGGCTCCGCTGTCGACGAGCAGGGAGTGGAGTTCCTCGGCCACCGCGAAGGGCAGGATCGGGTCCTGTCGGCCGTGGCTCTGGAAGATGGGTCGATCGCGGACGTTCTGCGCGAGGGCGGGCCTCCAGCGACCGCCGGCGAGGAGCGTCCCGGAGAGCACCATCAAGCCCGCCCATCGCTCGGGGCTGTTGGCGAAGAGGTCGGTGGTCACCATGGCGCCTTGCGAGAAGCCGCCGAGGACCGTGCGCGCCGGGTCGACGCCGTGGTCGCGGATGAGCCCCTGGAGGCACGCGTAGGTGCGCGAGAGCGCCGGGCCCATTCCCTCGGGGACCGCCTCCGTATCGAAGACCCGCGGCCGCCCCTGCATGAGCGCGATCTGGATGGCGACCATGTCGATGGGCCACCACGCGCGGGCGCCGCCGCCCAGGTCGAGCGGGCCTTCGGGGAAGAACCACCGCACGCCGGGACCGGCCTCGATGACCGAGGCGAGGCCGCAGAGGTCGTCGCCGGGCGCGCCATATCCATGACAGAGAATGACCGCGGGTCCGGCGACCGGCCCGGCGGTGCGGACGCGCAGTCCGCCGACTTCCAACGTCTTCATGGGGGAACCACTACCTCTCGGGTCCACTGTGCGATGTGATTGCTGGTCGACGTGTCCTGGAAGGGGAGCCAGAACGGAGCGAAGCTGGGGTCCTCTCGCAGCGCCTGCGGGTCCTCGCCGTCGGGCACCGCCACGGCGACCATCCAGAGCTGCGGCCGGTCGGCGCCGACCAGCTGGAGTCCATAGTTGCGCTTCGAGGAGAAGGTCACCCAGTAGATGGTCCGGTCGAGCCAGGTGCTGGTGAAGGGCGACACCTTGGGCCACGAGTTGGTGAGCGTGTCGCGGGTGTCGTTGGGGCCGCGGGCGTTGACCGCGTCGAGCGCGACGGCGTGGTGCGTGGGGAGGTTGGAGTCGACGATCCAGAGCGAGGCCGAGGGGTCGTCGTAGCCGTCGCAGGGGTGCGAGCCGAAGGCGCCGCCGTTCTCGGGGAAGTCGTCGGCGGGCTCGACGCCGCGAGGGCACACCGAGCGGTTGAAGATCACCCAGCGGCCGTCGGGCGTGGGCGCGGGGTAGTAGCGGTTCTCGCCGCGCACCGCGGGCACGCGCGTGGTGGTGGCCCCGAACTGGTTGCCGTCGAAGGGCATCCAGCCGATGGCGCCGCGGCGCACGAGGATGCTCTCGCGCTGCGCGTCGACGCGGGTGATGGCGACGCCGTTGTTGGCGCGCGACCAGTCGGGGTGCGTGGCGAGCCCGCCGGCGTCGACGTCCCTCATCGCAGAGAGGTCACGGCCGTCGAGGAGGCGGAGGCGCCCGTCGCGAGCGCCGAGCAGCTGCGTGCCCATGGGGTTGAAGGTCATGAGCTGCGCCCAGCGCTCCAGGCGAGAGGCGGTGACCTCGCGGCGCTCGACGTCGAAGAGCACGGCGTTGGCGACGTGACCGCCGCCGAGCACCGCGGCCATGCGCCGCCCGTCGGGCGAGACGGCGTGGCAGCCGACGCAGGCGTGGGCGTTGCCCGCGCTGTCGGCGGGGCTGTCGGCCGCGGTGACGTAGGGCGTCGGGGCGCGGTCGCCGCGGGCGAAGTCGTAGCGGTAGATGCCGTTGTGGGGCCTCGCGGCGGCCCAGTAGTAGAGCCCGCCGGCAACGTTCTCGGGCGCGAAGTAGAGGCGCGTCGGGGCGGAGGCGGCGACCGTGCCGTCGGGTCGGAGCGCGCGCACCCTCAGCTCGACAGGATCGGCGGCGCCGCGGTTGGTGTCGGCGATCCAGCGGAAGAAGGCGCCGTCGAGGGCCGCGGTGCACCCGCCGTTGGCGGCCGTGCACGGGCGGTAGAGGTGCACCGAGGTGGCGGCGCTGGTGAAGGCGAGGTCGTACGCGACCGCCGCGCCCTCGGGCATCCAGTGCACCTCGGCGCCCGAGAGGTTGGGCGGGAGCATCACGCGGTCGGACGGATAGATCACCCGGGGGACCGAGGCCGTGGCGGCGGCGCCCGCGACGAAGCGAGAGGCGAGGTCGGACGGGAGGCTCGCGGGCAGGTCGGAGGCGGTCCATCGGACGCGGACGCGGGCCATCGCGACGATGGTGGAGGTGCGGCTCGGGCGGGCGATGACGTAGCTCTCGCCGCCCGCGATGGCGGAGGTCTGGAAGGCGCCGCGGTCGATGCGCCCGATGAGCGAGGGGCGCAGCTCGTAGTCGACCTGGGTAGACACGTCGCGGGAGGTCCCGTCGGCGTAGGTCGCGACGACGGTGAACCGCTGGCTGGCGGCGCGATCGGGCCCCGCGTCGAGCGTCACCTCGGCGGGCGTGATGGTCAGCGAGCGGACCCCGTCGAGCGAGACCGCGCCGACGGAGGCGTCCTCTGCGGGCGCGCCGAGCGTGCCG
>CBIHPK010000172.1:0-17423 GCA_966211675.1 uncultured Myxococcaceae bacterium | reverse complement strand
GCTCGCCTACGGCCTCGACAAGAAGAAGGACGAGACCATCGCCGTGTACGACCTCGGCGGCGGCACCTTCGACATCTCGATCCTCGAGGTGAGCGAGAACCTCGTCGAGGTGAAGAGCACCAACGGCGACACGCACCTCGGCGGCGACGACGTCGACCAGCGCGTGATGGACTACCTCATCGAGGAGTTCAAGAAGGAGAACGGCATCGACCTCGCGAAGGACAAGATGGCCCTCCAGCGCGTCCGCGACGCGTCCGAGAAGGCCAAGATCGAGCTCTCCGCGACGCAGGAGACGGTGGTCAACCTCCCGTACGTGGCGATGGCCAACAACGCCCCGCTGCACATGAACATCAAGCTCACGCGCGCCAAGCTCGAGCAGATGATCGAGCCGCTGCTGCAGCGCTCGCTCGACGCGTGTCAGCGCGCGATGAAGGACGCCAACAAGAAGCCCTCGGACATCCACGAGGTGGTGCTCGTCGGCGGCTCGACGCGCATCCCGATGGTGCAGAAGAAGGTGAAGGACTTCTTCGGCAAGGAGCCCAACCGCAGCGTGAACCCCGACGAGGTCGTGGCCATCGGCGCCGCGGTCCAGGGCGCGATCCTCACCGGCGAGGTGAAGGACATGCTGCTCCTCGACGTGTGCCCGCTCTCGCTGGGCGTCGAGACCAAGGGCGGCATCTCCACGCCGCTCATCCCCCGCAACACCACCATCCCGACGTCGAAGAGCGAGGTGTTCTCCACCGCGAGCGACAACCAGACGACCGTGGAGGTGCACGTGCTCCAGGGCGAGCGCCCGATGGCGCGCGACAACAAGTCCCTCGGGCGGTTCTCGCTGGAGGGCATCCCCAGCGCGCCGCAGGGGGTGCCGAAGATCCGCGTGACCTTCGACATCGACGCCAACGGCATCCTGCAGGTGACCGCCAAGGACGAGGTGTCCGGGCGCAACAACAAGATCACCATCACCGCGGGCTCCGGCCTCGCCAAGGAGGAGGTCGAGCGGCTGGTGCGCGAGGCCCAGTCCCACGAGGCCGAGGACAAGCGGCTGCGCGACGAGGCGGAGAACCGCAACAAGGCCGAGGCGATGGCCTACCAGGTCGAGAAGACCCTCCGCGACTACAAGGACAAGATCCAGGAGAGCGACGCGACGGTGCTCGAGGCCGCGCTCAAGGAGACCCGCGACGCGGTGGCCTCCGGCGACGACGAGCGCGTGAAGAGCGCGACGGAGAAGCTGGAGAAGGAGTCGCACCGCATCGCGACGCTGCTCTACCAGTCGTCCGGCGGCCCTGGCGGCGAGGGCGCTCCGGCCGAGGCGCCGCCCCCCGCGGCGAAGGACGACGGCGTGATCGACGCCGAGTTCGAAGAGAACAAGTAGAGCCCACCGCCCACCGCGTCACCGCCCGACGGCCCGCGCCCCTCTCCGGAGCGCAGCCGTCGGGAGGTGATGGCCCCCTCCGATCCGAAGCTCTCCCCCTTCAGCGCTGCGCCGGGACGAGCACGTAGAACGTGCGCGGCTCCACGAAGATCCCGCTGCTGTTGACGTTTACGTAGACCGTAAACACCTGGTCCGCCGCGCCCGGCATCACGAGGTCGTTGGCGAGCACGGTGTTGAAGGTCACCGTGGTGCCGATGGCGACGCCGACGAAGGTCGCCCCCTCGCGGCGGTCGTAGCCCGTGGGCGCGTCCGGAACGCCCCGCAGCGGGTTGACCGTCCGGATGAACTCTCCCGTGGTGCGCCCCGCGGGCAGCCGGGTCTCCGTCGCGTCGGGCTGCACCGTGGTCGACACGGTCGATCGCCCGTGGCCCACGATGGCGTTCACCGCGCTGATGACCTGCGACTGCGTGGCGCTCGCGCTGCCCACGAAGACGAAGGGCGAGCCGCTCGCGGGGACGTTGTTGGTGTCCGCGGCGAAGCGAGCGCTGGCGGTCGAGTGGTCGCGCACCGAGGTCGACACGTCCACGGAGATGAAGCGGGCGCCGCGGCGGATCATCTCGCCGGTGAGCTGCGCGTAGGTCGGGGCCGTCGGCGAGCTCGCGTAGAAGTTGGTCGTGGAGCCCGGCCCGTTGTGCCAGCTGGCGTCCGAGTACACGATGAAGATCGGCGTGCGCCCGGGGAGGAAGCAGCTCCACCCGAAGGCCGTCGCGTCGCCGCCGCAGTCCGCCGCGGTGGCGTTGCGGCTGAAGGCGCCGCGGTACGACGAGAGCGCGAAGCCGTTGAGCAGGCCGTAGAGCGCCGGCACCGTCGCCTCCGGGGTGTCGCCGCCGCCCTCGGCCATGAAGGAGCGCAGCGCGGTCTGCGCGAGCGCCGGGTTGCGGTCGAGCCGCTGCCGCACGTTGAAGGCGTAGGAGCTGCCGTCCCCTTCGCCGAAGTCCCGGTAGTCCGCGACGCCGTAGCGCACGTCCCCGGAGGCGCCGAGGCCGCTGGTGACGCCGTCGATGATCGCAGCGCCCGCGGTCTGCAGCTGCGTGATCGTCGGCTGCATCGACCCGGTGCTGTCGACCACGAACATCACGTCCGCGGGCCGGGTCCGCTGGACATAGCTGAACTCCTGGTTGTCCACCGGACCGACGCCCCCGGGGCGGTACGGGAGCTCGGTCGCCAGCGAGGTGGTCGGCAGGCGCGACGACGCCATCGTCGGGTCGGTGCGGGCGATCTGCTCCACGAGGTCCGTCAGCCCGTCGCCGTCCGTGTCTCGCGCGCAGGGGTTGGTGTTGCGCGTGCGCTCGTCCGCGTCGGGCACCCCGTCGTTGTCCGAGTCGAAGTCGATGTAGTTCGGCCGTGCGTCCGGCGCGGCCTCGCAGTTGTCCGCCGCGGCGCCGCACATCAGCGCGGGCGACCCCGTGGAGAAGCCAGGGTATCCCCGCGCCGCCTCCACCCGGTCGCTGTAGCCGTCGTTGTCGCTGTCCGTGTCCTGGTAGTCGGGCGTCGCGTCGCCGTCGGAGTTGCGCGTCGGCGCGCCCTCGATCAGGTCCGAGATGCCGTCGCCGTCCGTGTCGAGGCAGTCGGTGCAGGTGCCCGCCGAGCAGGTGAGCGCCCCGGTGCACATGGCCGTCGTGTAGCCGAGCCCGTCGGGGTTGCACACCCGCGTCTGCGTGGTCGAGCCGCAGCTCCGCTCGCCGGGCACGCACACCCTCGGCTGGCAGCGGTTCATGGCGCAGACCTCGCTCGCCCCGCAGGGCCGGTCCGTCGCCGCGGTGCCGCGCGCGTCGCACACCCGCACGTGCGTCACGTCGACGCAGGTCGTCCCGTTGGGCACGCAGACCTGCGCGCGGCAGAGGTTGTCCGCGCCGCAGAACTGGCCCGTCGAGCAGTCGACGTCCGTGAGGCAGTCGACGCAGACGCCGCGCGTCGTCTCGCAGACCTGGTCGGTGACGCTGCACTCGCGGGACGACCGGCACGCCCGCGGCGGCGGGACGCACGTGTTGGCGCGGCAGACCTGGCCCGCGACGGTGCAGTCGACGTCCGCGAGGCAGTCGACGCAGACGCCGCGGGTGGTCTCGCAGACGAGGCCCATGCAGGTGCGCGAACTCATGCAGCGGGTCCCCGCGACGCAGCGGTGGCCGAGGCAGACCTCGCCCGCGCCGGTGCACTGGGCGCCGGTGAGGCACTGCACGCAGACGCCCGCGGCGGTGTCGCAGAGCTGCCCGCTGGGGGTGCAGTCGCGGTTGCTCGTGCACGCCACCCGAGCGTCCGTGGGCACGACCACGTCCGCCGCCGGAACATCGCCCGCCGGCGCATCCGTCGAGCCCGCATCGACGCCCGCGTCGACCGCCGGAGCATCGTCACCAGGCGCGTCGACCCCAGGCGCGTCGACGCCGGGCGCGTCCACCGCTCCGAGGTCGGCGGGCGAGCCCGCGTCGGCGGCGGCGGCGTCGGGGAGGGCGAGCGGCGCGGTGTTGATCGGGTCGGAGCAGCCGAGCCCGAGGGAGGCCAGTCCGAGCGGGAGACCGAGCAGGGTTCGCAGCTTCATGGAAGCCGTTGGGTACCCTAAACGATGGGAGGGCGTCGAGAGAGGGGATGGGGCGCCCGCAGCCCCCGGAATTCAGGGGTTGCGGACGCGCTCGGTGAAGGGGACGGAAGGGGACGGAGGGAGGGACTACTCGGCGTTGGCGGTGCGGGAGACCCGCGGGCGCCGCTCGCGGCTGCGCTCGCGCTCGCCCTCGACGATGGTGCCGTCCTCGGACTGCACCACGGTCTCGAGCTGGCGGTACGCCGGGAGGCCCGTCCCCGCGGGGATGAGGCGGCCCATGATGACGTTCTCCTTGAGGCCGCGGAGGTCGTCGACCTTGCCCATGATGGCGGCCTCGGTGAGCACCTTGGTCGTCTCCTGGAAGGAGCTGGCCGAGATGAACGAGTCCGTCGAGAGGGAGGCCTTGGTGATGCCGAGGAGCAGGGGCTCCGCGACCGCGAAGGCCTCGTGGAAGACCTTGAACACGTTCTGGATCTCCGTGCCCACGGGGGTGTCGGCGCCGTGCTTCATGCCGACCTCGGCGAGCCGCTCGCTCAGGACCGCGGTCATGTTGGCGAGCGGGGCGTTGACCGCGCGGCGCAGCGAGTCTGCGACCTGGGCGTTCTTGACCTTGCCCTCCTCGACGACCTTGGCGAGCACCTTGCGGGCCGCCTTCAGGTTCTCCTGCTCGAAGCGCCACTTCTCGACCTGCTCGTCGACGAGGAAGTCCGTCTCGCCGACGGTCACCACGCGAACGCGGCGGAGCATCTGGCGGACGATCACCTCGATGTGCTTGTCGTTGATGGCCACGCCCTGCAGCCGGTAGACCTGCTGGATCTCGTTCACCAGCCAGGCGGCGAGGTCCTTCTCGCCCTTCACGCGCAGGATGTCGTGCGGGTTCACCGGCCCGTCGATCAGCGGCTCGCCGGCCTTCACGAAGTCACCCTCGCGCACCACCAGCAGCTTGTTCTTCGGGACGAGGAACTCCTCGACCTTGCCCACACCCTCCACGGGCTGCATCACGGGCTCCGCGACCTTCTTGCGCCGCGAGCCCTTCTTCTCCTCCTCCACCGGCTGGTTGAGGAAGGCCTCCTGGCCCTTCGGCACGATGAAGATCTGGCGCTTGCCCTTGGTCTCGCGACCGAACTTCACGTAGCCCTCGATCGGCGAGATGACCGCCGCGTCCTTGGGCTTGCGCGCCTCGAAGAGCTCGGCCACGCGGGGCAGACCGCCGGTGATGTCCTTCGTGCGCGTGGTCTCGCGCGGCATCTTGCCGATGATCTGACCCGGGTCGACCTGCTCGCCGTCCTGCACCGTGATGTTGCAGCCGTTGGGGAGGAGGTAGCGTCCCTCGATCCCGTTCTCCTGCTTCTTCACGTGGCGGGTGTGCGGGTCGACGATCTCGATGCGCGGGCGCAGCGAGCTGTCGCGCGACTCGATGACGAGCTTGCGCGAGAGGCTGGTGACCTCGTCGACCTTCTCCTCCATCGACTGACCCTCGATGAGGTCGGCGAAGCGGATCACGCCGCCCACCTCCGTGAGGATCGGCACGGAGAACGGGTCCCACGTCGCCAGGGCCGTCCCCGGCGCGACGAGGTCGCCCTCCTTCACGAGCAGCTCCGCGCCGTAGAGCAGGTGCGTGCGCTCGCGCTCGCGGCCGGTGCCGTCGACGATGACCAGCTCGCCGTGGCGGTTCATCACCACCTGGCGACCGTCCTTGCGGGCGGTGGTGACCATCTTCTCCAGCTTGACGCGGCCCTCGTAGCGGTTGGACAGCGAGCTCGCCGTCGCCCCGCCCTGCGCCGCGCCGCCGATGTGGAACGTGCGCATCGTGAGCTGCGTGCCCGGCTCGCCGATGGACTGCGCGGCGATGATGCCGACGGCCTCGCCGATGTTCACGTGGTAGCCGCGGGCGAGGTCGCGCCCGTAGCACTGCGCGCAGATGCCGCGCCGCGTGGCGCAGGTGAGCACCGAGCGGATGGTGATCTCCTCGATGCCCGCGTCGACGACCTTGCGGACGGCCTCCTCGTCGAACTGCTCGCCCTCGTTCACCAGCACGAGGCCGGTGATCGGGTCGACGACGGGGTAGAGCGCCGTGCGGCCGAGGATGCGGTCGCCCAGCGGCTGGATGACGTCTCCGCCCTCCTCGAGCTTGCTCACCTCGATGCCGTCGGTGGTGCCGCAGTCGAACTCCGTCACGCAGGCGTCCTGCGCGACGTCGACGAGGCGGCGCGTGAGGTAGCCCGAGTTGGCGGTCTTCAGCGCGGTGTCCGCGAGGCCCTTGCGGGCGCCGTGGGTCGAGATGAAGTACTGGAGCACCGAGAGCCCCTCGCGGAAGTTCGCGGTGATGGGGGTCTCGATGATCTCGCCGGAGGGGCGGGCCATGAGGCCGCGCATGCCCGCCAGCTGGCGGATCTGCTGCTGCGAGCCGCGGGCGCCCGAGTCGGCCATCATCCAGATCGGGTTGAAGGACGGCATGCGCTCGACCTTGCCCGTGAGGGGGTCGGTCACGTCCTCCTTCGCGACCTGCTCCATCATCTCCTTCGCCACCTTGTCGGCGACGCCGGCCCAGATGTCGACGACCTTGTTGTAGCGCTCGCCGTCCGTGATCACGCCCTCCTGGTAGGAGTCGACGACCTTCTGGACCTGGTCCTGCGCGTCCTTGATGTGCTTCGCCTTGGTCGGCGGGATCACCATGTTGTCCATGCACACCGAGACGCCGGCCTTGGTGGCGTACTCGTAGCCGAGCGACCGGAGCTTGTCCGCGAGGAGCACGGTGCTCTTGTTGCGGTAGGCGCGGTAGCAGGCGTCGATGAGCGCCGAGAGGGCCTTCTTCTCCATCACCTTGTTGATGAGCGAGAAGGGGAGGGTCTCGTCCTCGAGCGCCTCGGACAGCGACTCGGACATGATCACGCGCCCGGTGGTCGACTCCACGCGCATCGTGGTGGGCTCGGCCTTGGCGAGCGCGAGGCCCTCCTTCACCGCGATCTTGTTGATCGCGTCGAGGTCCTGCTGCTCGATGACCTGGCCCACGGAGAGGCGGGTGTCGCCGGCCTCGGTGATCTTCACCGCGGGCATGCGCACCTTGATCTTCGCGTGCAGCTCGAGCTCACCCGAGTCGTACGCCATGCGCACCTCCTTCGGCGAGCCGTAGACGCCCTGCATCGCCGCGGCGCCGGTGGCGTCCGCGCGGAACGACCCCTTCGCGTACTCCTTGGCGCGCGTGAGGAAGTAGAGCCCGAGCACGATGTCCTGCGTCGGGTTGATGATCGGCTTGCCGCTGGCGGGGCTGAGGATGTTGTTGGTCGACATCATCAGCACGCGGGCCTCCATCTGTGCTTCCACAGACAGGGGCACGTGCACGGCCATCTGGTCGCCGTCGAAGTCGGCGTTGAAGGCCGCGCAGACGAGCGGGTGCAGCTGGATGGCCTTGCCCTCGATGAGCACCGGCTCGAAGGCCTGGATGCCCAGGCGGTGGAGCGTCGGCGCGCGGTTGAGCATCACCGGGTGCTCGGAGATCACCTCGTCGAGGATGTCGAAGACCTCGGCCTTCTCCTTCTCGACGTGCTTCTTGGCGCTCTTGATCGTGGGCGCGAGGCCCCGCTCCTCGAGCTTGTTGTAGATGAACGGCTTGAACAGCTCGAGCGCCATCTTCTTCGGCAGGCCGCACTGGTGCAGCTTGAGCTGCGGGCCCACCACGATCACCGAGCGACCGGAGTAGTCCACGCGCTTGCCGAGGAGGTTCTGGCGGAAGCGGCCCTGCTTGCCCTTGAGCATGTCGCTCAGGGACTTCAGCGGGCGCTTGTTGGGACCAGTGATGGTCTTGCCGCGGCGGCCGTTGTCGAAGAGGGCGTCGACGGCCTCCTGGAGCATCCGCTTCTCGTTGCGGATGATGATCTCCGGGGCGTTGAGCTCCTGCAGGCGCTTCAACCGGTTGTTGCGGTTGATGACGCGGCGGTAGAGGTCGTTGAGGTCCGACGTGGCGAAGCGGCCGCCGTCGAGGGGAACGAGCGGGCGGAGGTCCGGCGGCAGCACCGGGATCACCGTCAGCATCATCCACTCCGGGCGGTTGCCCGACTCGCGGAAGGCTTCCATCACCTTCAGGCGCTTGGCGTACTTCTTCCGCTTGGCGTCGCTGGTGGCGGCGCGCATGTCGGCGCGAAGCTCCTCGGCGAGGCGCGAGATGTCCTGGCGCTGGAGCAGCTCGAGGACGGCCTCGCCGCCCATCTTCGCCACGAAGGCGTCGTCGCCGAACTCGTCCTGGCAGCGCAGGTACTCATCCTCGGAGAGGATCTGGTTGACCTTGAGCGGGGTGTTCTTCGCGTCGATGACGACGAAGGCCTCGCAGTAGAGGATCTTCTCCAGGTCGCGGAGGGTCATGTCGAGCACCGCGCCGATGCGCGACGGCAGGCTCTTCAGGAACCAGATGTGCGCCACCGGGGTGGCCAGGTTGATGTGCCCGAGGCGCTCGCGGCGCACCTTGGACTGGATCACCTCGACGCCGCACTTCTCGCAGACGATGTTGCGGTGCTTCATGCGCTTGTACTTGCCGCAGATGCACTCGTAGTCCTTCACCGGGCCGAAGATCTTGGCGCAGAAGAGCCCGTCCCGCTCCGGCTTGAAGGTCCGGTAGTTGATCGTCTCGGGCTTCTTCACCTCGCCCCGCGACCACGCGCGGATCTTCTCCGGCGAGGCGAGGGAGATGCGGATCGCGCTGAAAGACAGCGGATCCTTCGGCTTCTCGAACAGGTTGAAGATGTCCTTCACGTTGCCTCCTCCGTCGTGGGACGGACGGAACGAACCCGCCGCGTGGCGCGCCACCTCTGAGTCACCTAACCCCCGCGCGTGGCGCGCGAGGCTTCGAGGGTGGTGACCTGCGAGACGCCCTTTGTGTCAGGTGTCTCGCATCGCTCTTGTCACGCGCTGTCGGGTCCGCTCCGTCCTTCCGTGATCGAACTTTTCTTACTTCGACTTGTAAACCCAGGCGAGGCTGACGCCGCCCGCTACTCCGCCGCCTGGTTGTCGCTCCCCGGGGTCTGACCCTCGGAGTCCTCGACCAGCTCGACGTTGAGGCAGAGCGACTGCAGCTCCTTCACGAGCACGTTGAAGCTCTCCGGCACGCCGGGCTCCAGGGTGTACTCGCCCTTCACGATCGCCTCGTACATCCGGGTGCGGCCCTGGACGTCGTCGCTCTTCACCGTGAGGAACTCCTGCAGCGCGTACGCGGCGCCGTAGGCCTCCATCGCCCAGACCTCCATCTCGCCGAGCCGCTGCCCGCCGAACTGGGCCTTGCCGCCGAGCGGCTGCTGGGTGACCAGCGAGTACGGCCCGATGCTGCGCGCGTGGATCTTGTCGTCCACGAGGTGGTGCAGCTTCAGGATGTACATGATGCCCACCGTGACATCGTGCTCGAAGGCGTCGCCCGTGCGGCCGTCGAAGAGCACCGTCTGCCCGCTGAGCGGCAGGCCCGCCATGTCGAGCATGCGCTTGATCTCCGCCTCCGGCGCGCCGTCGAACACCGGCGACGCGAAGAAGACGCCGCGCGAGAGCTTCTCGGCGAAGCGGCGGACGTTCTCGGCGTCGAGCGCCTGGATCGTCTTCTTGTAGCTCGGCTCACCGTCGAAGATCTGCGCGAGCAGCTTCTTCACGATGTCCGCGCTGACGCCCGTGTCGAGCATCTCGCGGATCTTCTGACCGAGCACGTGCGCGGCCCACCCGAGGTGCACCTCGAGGATCTGCCCGACGTTCATGCGCGACGGCACGCCCAGCGGGTTGAGCACCACGTCCACCGGCCGGCCGTCCGGCAGGTAGGGCATGTCCTCTTCGGGGAGGATGCGCGACACGACGCCCTTGTTGCCGTGGCGACCGGCCATCTTGTCGCCCACCTGCAGCTTGCGCTTGATGGCGACGTAGACCTTCACCATCTTGATGACGCCCGGCGGGAGCTCGTCGCCCTTCGAGAGCCGGCCGACCTTCTCCGCGCAGTTCTGCTCGATCTGCGCGGTGCGGTCGTCGAGCTCGCGGAAGACGTGGGCGAGCTCGCTCGCGGCCTCGTCCTCGAGCGCGATCTGCGCCCAGAGCTTGCGGGGGATGCTCTCCAGGGTGGCCTCGTCGACCTCCACGCCCTTGGCGAGGAGCACCTTGCCCTTGTCGTCGACGAGCTTGCCCTGCGTGGTCTTGCCCGTGACGAGGTTGCGCACGCGCCGGAGGTAGCTCTCGCGGACGATCTTGATCTCGTCGTCGCGGTCCTTCTCCAGGCGGGCACGCTCCTGATCCTCGATGTCCTTGGCGCGGTCGTCCTTCTCGGTGCCCTTGCGGGCGAAGACGCGCGCGTTGATGACGATGCCCGAGGTGCCCGGCGGGACGCGCAGCGAGGTGTCTCGCACGTCGCCCGCCTTCTCGCCGAAGATGGCGCGCAGGAGCTTCTCCTCGGGGGAGAGCTGCGACTCGCCCTTCGGCGTGATCTTGCCGACCAGGATGTCGCTCGGCTTCACCTCGGCGCCGATGCGCACGATGCCCGACTCGTCGAGGTCCTTGAGGGCCTCGTCGCCCACGTTGGGGATGTCGCGGGTGATCTCTTCCTTGCCGAGCTTGGTGTCGCGCGCGACGCACTCGAACTCCTCGATGTGCACCGACGTGAAGATGTCCTGCTGGACGATCCGCTCGCTGATGAGGATCGAGTCCTCGAAGTTGTAGCCGCCCCAGGGCATGAACGCGACGACCGCGTTGTGCCCGAGCGCGAGCTCGCCGGTGTCGCAGGCGGGGCCGTCCGCGAGGACGTCGCCGACCTCGACGCGCTCGCCGGGCTTCACGATGGGCTTCTGGTTCCAGCAGGTGCTCTGGTTGGAGCGCTGGTACTTGGTGAGGTTGTAGATGTCCGGCTCTTCGCCGCGCTTGCCCTGCGCGCGCACCACGATGCGCGACGCGTCGGCGGTCTCGACGATGCCCGGGCGCTTGGCCTGGACGCACACGCCGGAGTCCCGCGCGAGCTGGCCCTCGAGCCCGGTGCCCACCACCGGCGCCATCGTGCGCACCAGCGGAACAGCCTGACGCTGCATGTTGGCGCCCATGAGCGCGCGGTTGGCGTCGTCGTGCTCGAGGAACGGGATCAACGCCGCCGCGACGCTCACCATCTGGAACGGCGAGATGTCCATGAGCGCGATCTGGTCCGGCGGCACCATCTTGTAGTCGCCGTTGAAGCGCGCGGAGACGAGGCCCTCCGTGAGGCGGCCCTTGTCGTCCTTGATGGCGGTCGCCTGGGCGATGTACTGGCCCTCCTCCTGGAGCGCCGAGAACCAGGTGTGCGTCTCCTCGACGACGCCGTTGTCCACCTTGCGGTACGGGGTCTCGACGAAGCCGTACTCGTTCACCCGCGCGTAGGTGCTGAGCGACGCGATGAGGCCGATGTTCGGACCTTCCGGCGTCTCGATCGGGCAGATGCGGCCGTAGTGCGTGGCGTGCACGTCGCGGACCTCGAAGCCCGCGCGCTCGCGGGTCAGGCCGCCCGGCCCGAGGGCCGACAGGCGGCGCTTGTGCGTCACCTCGGAGAGCGGGTTCGTCTGGTCCATGAACTGCGAGAGCTGCGAGCTGCCGAAGTACTCCTTCACCACCGCGGAGACGGGCTTCGCGTTGATGAGGTCGTGCGGCATCAGCGTGTCGAGCTCCGGCGAGATCGCCATGCGCTCCTTGATCGCCCGCTCCATGCGCACGAGGCCGATGCGGTACTGGTTCTCGAGCAGCTCGCCCACCGCGCGCACGCGGCGGTTGCCGAGGTGGTCGATGTCGTCCACCGAGCCGCGGCCGTTCTTGATCTCGATGAGGTGCTTGACCGTGAGGAGGATGTCCTCCTTGGTGAGCACCTGCGCGTCGAGCGGGGGCTGCTTCTCGACCGGGCGCTCCTTGTAGAACTTGTAGTTCAGCTTGAGGCGGCCGACCTTCGAGAGGTCATAGCGCTCGGCGTTGAAGAACAGGTTCTCCAGGAGCTTGGAGGCCTCGCGCGGCTCGGGGATGTCGCCCGGGCGGAGCTTGCGATAGATGTCGATCTGCGCGGCGATCGCCTGGCCGTTCTGGCGCACGAAGCCCGCCATGGGGCCGTCCGGGTCGTCGTACTTGTCCTGCACGAGCGTGTCGCGCAGGTACGAGCCCACGAGCAGGTTGTCCATGAAGAGGACCTTGAAGGACTTGAGCTTCGCCTTGGCGATGGCGTCGACCTTCGAGTCGGTGACGACCTCGTTGCAGGACACGATCACCTCGCCCGTCTCCGGGTCGATGATGTCCTTGGCGGCGACGCGGCCGACGATCTCCACGCGGTCGATCGGGATGCGGTCGATCTTCGCGTCGCGGAGCTTCTTCACCGCGGCCTTGGTGAACTTGGTGCCCTTCTTGACGAGCACCTCGGTGCCCATCTTGATGTCCGCGGTCGTGCGCTGGCCCGCGAGGATGTTGAACTCCAGCGACTTGGAGAGCTTGTCCGGCCCGTCCACGTACACCGTCTCGGTGTCGTAGTAGTAGTTGAGGATCTGCTCCGCGGTGTAGCCGAGGGCGCGCAGCAGCACCGTCGCGTGGAGCTTCCGGCGGCGGTCGATGCGGACGTAGATGATGTCCTTCGGGTCGAACTCGAAGTCGAGCCACGAGCCGCGGTAGGGGATCACGCGCGCGCTGTAGAGGAACTTCTGCGACGAGTGCGTCTTGCCCTTGTCGTGGTCGAAGAACACGCCCGGCGAGCGGTGCAGCTGCGACACCACCACGCGCTCGGTGCCGTTGATGATGAACGTGCCGGTCTCGGTCATCAGCGGGATCTCGCCGAAGTAGACCTCCTGCTGCTTGATGTCGCGGACCGTGCGCTCGCCGCTCTCGCCGCCACCCTCGTAGGTGATGAGCTCGATGGTGACCTTGATGGGCGCCGCGAAGGTCATGCCGCGCTGGCGGCACTCGTCCACGTCGTACTTGGGCTTCTCCAGCTGGTACTCGCGGAAGACGAGCTCGGCGGTCTCGTCGAAGCTCTTGATCGGGAAGACCGAGCGGAACACCCCCTGGAGGCCGTAGTCCTTGCGCTCCTTCGGATCTGTGTCCGCCTGGAGGAACTTCTCGTAGCTCGCCTTCTGAATCGAGATCAGGTTCGGAACCTCGATGATCTTCTCGATCACACCGAAGTTCTTACGTGCCCGGTAGTTGCTCTGAATAACCGATCCCATCTCTTCTCCTCTACCGCCTCGGACCGTAGGCGCTCGCCGCCGGACCTCTCCGTTGCCCCCACCCGTGCTGAGCCCCCTGCACCGTCCCGCTCGGCGCTACGGCCCCGCCGGAGTAGTATGACTCGGGACGGCGGACGGGCGCTGCCTGCGCGGTGGGTTCGGGGAGGGTGGTGCTTCGTTCGAGGTTCGCCGTCGAGCGTTACTGGCCTTTCCAGGGGTTTTGCTGGCGCTGCATGAACGAGCGCGACCTCCCGCATACCGGTCGCGATCGCGTGGTCGCTTGTGCCGCTGACGGCTTCGACGACGCTGGGCCTGGGCTCATGGCACGGATCCCGCTGGGGCGCAAGCCAGCGCCGACCATAAAACGCACCGACCCCTGGAACCGCCATCCATCGGATGGGGTGCCAGGGGTCGAGTGCGCCGCCAGGGACTGTCTAACGGAGAAGCGCTCTCAGACGAGGCCCTTGACCGTGACGGTCGCGCCCGCGTCGGTGAGCTTCTTCTTGAGGTCCTCGGAGGTCGCCTTGTCGACGCTCTCCTTGACCATCTTCGGGGCGCCCTCCACGAGGGCCTTCGCCTCACCGAGGCCGAGCCCGGTGATCTCGCGCACGACCTTGATCACGTTGATCTTGTTCGCGCCCGCCGCGGTGAGCTCGACCGAGAACTCGGTGGGCTCCGCCGCCGCCGCCGGGGCCGCAGCCGCCGGAGCCGCGCCGCCAGCGACCGCCACGGGGGCGGCCGAGACGCCGAGGGTCTTCTCGAGGGCCTTCACGAGTTCGGAGGCCTCGATCAGGGTGAGCTTGCTGATGCTGTCAACGAGGGACTGGATCTCCATGGTACTTTCCTTTCAAACGGTTCGATCGATGATCGATGATTGGTTGTCTTGTGAGTTGAATCGTCGGGACGCGCTCAAACGGCCTGTTCCTTGAGCTTGTCCACCCACGCCTGGAGCGCGTACACGAGGTTCTGCGCGGGGGCGTTGAGGACCGTGACCGTCTGCTGCGCGGGCGCCATCATGGTCGCGAGGATGGCGGCCTGGGTCTCCTTGAGACCCGGGAGCTTGGCCATTTCCTTCTCGACCCACTCGCGCTCCTTGACCTGGGCTCCGAGGAGACCGGCCTTCACGTTGACCTTCGACGCCTGCGCGCCGGCGGTCTTCTTGAACTCCTCGATGACCTTCGCGGCCGCCGAGGGGCTCTCGTTGCACCAGGCCACGCCGGTCATCCCGATGAGGGACTTGTGCTGCGTGCGCAGGGTGCCGCGCTCGAGCGAGCCGACGATCGCCTTGTACGGAGAGTCCTTCAGCGCGTGGCGGATCAGGCTGTTCTTCACAACCTTGTACTCCACGTTGGCCTTCTTGAACTCCCGACGCAGCTTCGTCGCCGACGCCACGTTGAGGCCCTGGAAGTCCACCAGCACGGCCGCGACGGACTTCTCGAAGCGCTCTCGGACCTTGCCGATCTCCGCGCTCTTCTGGTCCTTGTTCATCGCTCAGTCCTCCGCCTTCTCGATGAAGGCATTCGGGTCGATTCGCACGCCCGGGCCCATGGTGGACGTGAGCGTGATCGAGCGAAGGTACGTGCCCTTCGCCGTCGACGGCCGCGCCCGGATCAGCGCCGTCACCAGCGCCTTGGCGTTCTCGCGGATGTGCTCCGACGAGAACGACGCCTTGCCGATGCGGGCCTGGACGATGCCGGCCTTCTCGGTGCGGTACTCGATCTTGCCGCCCTTCGCCTCGCGCACGGCGTTCGCCACATCGAAGGTCACGGTGCCCACCTTCGGGTTCGGCATCAGTCCGCGAGGACCGAGGACCTTACCGAGGCGGCCGACCTGACCCATCATGTCCGGCGTCGCGATCACGCGCTCGAAGTCGAGGAAGGTGCCGTCCGACACCTTGGCCACCAGGTCGTCGGCGCCGACGTAGTCAGCTCCGGCTTCCGTGGCCTCTCGACCCTTGTCGCCCTTCGCGAACACCAGCACGCGCACCTTCTGACCGGTGCCGTGCGGCAGCACGAGCGCGCCGCGGACCATCTGATCCGCGTGCTTGGGGTTCACCCCCAGACGCACGGCGAGCTCGACGGTCTCGTCGAACTTCGCCGTGGCGCAGTCCTTCACAAGCGCGGCCGCTTCTTCAAGCGTGTAGCGCTTGTTGACGTCGTGCTTCTTGTCGGAAGCCTGACGTCGCTTGGGAACCTTCGCCATCCCGATACCTCCTCTTCGGTGCATCGCACCTCCCACCGCCTCGGAGCCGCGGTGGTCATCCAGGACCCGCCCTACCGTTCAGCCCGCCATTGGGCTGCGATGGGGTATCGCTCGAAGGGTCCGTGAAACCATCTGTCGTGGCGCGCGCGGCGCCGGCGACGCTCAGTCGACGATGTCGAGGCCCATCGAACGCGCGGTGCCGCTCACCGTGCGGATGGCCGCCTCGAGGTCGTCGGTGTTGAGGTCGGCGAGCTTCTGCTTCGCGATCTCGACCACCTTGGCGTGCGCGATCTGCCCGATCTTCTCCTTGTTCGGACGGGCCGAGCCCTTGTCCGCGCCGACGGCCTTCATCAGGAGGATCGACGCCGGCGGCGTCTTCAGCTCCATGGTGAACGACTTGTCGGAATAGACCGTGATGATGACCGGGATGACGTACCCCTTCTTGTCCGCGGTCTTCGCGTTGAAGTCCTTGATGAACATGGGGATGTTCACGCCGGCCTGACCGAGCACGGGACCGATCGGGGGTCCCGGCTTGGCTTCGCCGCCCGGGCACTGGAGCTTGACTGTTCCGACTACCTTCTTCGCCATCGTTCCCTCGTCGGTGGGTTTGCGGAGTACCGGGGGTTCAGCCCCGGGGTTCTCCTCGCACGGTCACCGCGCGGAGTGCGCGGTGTCGTGCTGGGCCATCACCGTATTGATCAGGCCGTGATCTTCTCGACCTGGTTGTACCCGAGCTCCACCGCGGTGGGACGGCCGAAGATGGTGACGAGCACCTTGATCTTCTGCCGCTCCGGGCGGACGTCCTCTACCACACCCGTGAAGTTTGCAAAGGCCCCATCGACCACCTTCACCTGGTCGTTCACCTCGAAGTTGACCTTCGGGCGCGGCGCAATGCCGGTGCCCTCGATCTGACGCTTGATGGTGTCGACCTCCTTCTGCGGAACCGGCGTGGGGTTCTGGTCGCCGAGGAAGCCGGTCACCTTCGGGGTGTCCTTCACCATGTGCCAGGTGGTGTCGTTCATCTCCATCTGGACGAAGACATAACCCGGGTAGAACTTCCGGCTCTCCAGCCGCTGCTTGCCCCCGCGCGTCGCGGTCACGTTCTCCGACGGCACCAGGATCTCACCGAAATACTGGTCCATGGCGTTGTTGCGGATGCGCTCCTGCAACGAGGCCTTCACCTTGTTCTCGAATCCCGAGTAGGCCTGGACGATGTAGTACTTCATGGTGGGGGGACTCTTCCTGCTTGGCCGGGGCCGCGCGCTCGAGGCGACGGTCAGCTCAGGTAGATGACGTTGGTGATCCAGTTCCAGAAGCGGTCCATCGCGAAGATCACCACGGAGGCGGTCACCGCGGTCGCCAGCACCACGACCGTTGCAGTCGTGGTCTCGTCCTTCGAGGGCCAGGTCACCGCGGCCAGCTCCTCGATGGTCTCCATCGCGAGCGTCCGCAGCCGGATGTTCTTCCAGGCGAAGATCATCGCGACGACGCCGATGACCACGCCGACCTCGCCGGCGATGTTCTCATGCCCGGGCCACACCGCCTCGACGAGATGGCTGGCCAGGAAGGCGACCACGCAGCCGGCCACGAAATACCCCGTGTAGAGGTACTTCTGTACTCCGAGCTGAAGGCTGCCGCCGATGCGTTCTGGCTGGGTGCTCACGCTAATGCTCCGCACTTTCGAGGTTCTGCAGGAGGCGAGGGACTCGAACCCACGACCTGCGGATTTGGAATCCGCTGCTCTACCAACTGAGCTAGCCTCCTATCGTTCCGCGCGACTCGAAAATTCCTTCAGTGACTCTCCGCGTGCATCGTGTGGGCGTTGCACCCGACACAGAACTTCTTCATCCGAACCCCCTTGGTGCCCGGGGTCGACGAGCGGGTCGTGCGGTAGTTGCGCCTGCCGCAGACCTCACACGCCAACACGACCTTGATCCGGGCTCCCATGGGTTTCGCTTATTCTTGAACCGCGCGTCGCCCCGAAGGTGTTCCCGAAGAAACCCCCGTCGGAGCGGCGGACGCTATTCGGTGATCTTGGTGACGACGCCGGCGCCGACGGTCTTGCCGCCCTCGCGGATCG
>CBIHPK010000171.1:0-17938 GCA_966211675.1 uncultured Myxococcaceae bacterium | reverse complement strand
GCCTGGGGTGACGCGCCAACGCGCGAACCCCACGCGTCCAACACGCGGCTTGCTCCACCGCTGAACTGTTTCCTGCGAACGTCTTCTTCTACTCTCGACCAGCCGACCGCACTCCTCGGCGAATGCAGGCATTCGGGCAGCAACCCTCGCGAGGACGCTTGCCATCTTCCCTGCCCCCCGGAACGGATACACCCCGATCGAGAGGGAAAGCCGGACTTTGAGGTGGTCCTCGGCTTCTTCCAGCCATCGCTCTACGGTCGGCTGCAGGTCGGCCCCATTCGTTGCGCCGCTCCAGGTGCCGATCCCCAACGCGAGTTCAGCCTGCGAAGGGCTCAAGATCCCCTCTCGGACGGCTTCGACCAGCAACTCCCCGACGTCTTCCCTGCCTTGCAACACAAAGAGTTCTTCCATCAGCATCGAGATGTCCTCGATCTGATAGCCGTCGTGGCCTGGATCAAAGTTCAAAGCCGCCATCTTCTCAACAATGCGGCGAACTTCTGGATCGGTGACCCTTGCATTGGAGATCATGCACTCGATCCTTGTATCGCAGCCCGTCGACCTCAGTCCCAGGAGTACCCGAAGAACACCACCGCCGCCGGGGCGCCGCCCTCGTGCGCGACGACGTACTGCGACGCGCCCCGGGTGAGCTCCCTCAGGAGGGCCTCGCAGCGGTCGAGCGTCACCTCCGCGACGGACGGCGTCGCGGTGCCGAAGACCTCGCGCATTCGCGCCTCGGTGACAGGCGCCGTCAGGCCCGGCTCCGGGGCCTCGCCCACGCCGCGGATGTCGAGGATGGACGACGTTCCCGAGGCGCCGTCGAGGTTCACCTCACCGTCGTCGTCGACCTCGGGCTCGCCCATGAAGAACGCGTCGAGCGCCGCCAGCGTCGCGAAGCGCCGGCCAGGCACCGGGGCGTAGACCCCCTCGCGGAACACCGCCTCCCTCGTCTCGGCGAGCGCCTCGCCGATGCTCTCTCGCCACGGCCCACGAACGATCCACGCCTCGGCTCCCATGCGGCCGACGCTAACGTCCCTGGCGGGGCCCGGGCCACCGCCGATTCCAGGGCGCCGATCAGTGCACTCGCACCGGCGGCATCCGCTCGTCGGCGATGGCTGCCCGGTAGTCGCGCACGCCCGCGCTGTCGGGCGCGATCGCCGCGGCCACGGCCAGCGCCGAGGCCAGCGCGCTCTCGTGGATGTCGACCTCGGTGACGTACATCCCGGCGGCGTAGAGCCCGCCGCTCCCCTGCAAGCCCGCGAGGCGAGCCTGCATCGCGGGCGACGCGGGCGTGACGATCAGGTGCTCGTAGCGCCTCGCGAAGTGCACCTTGTCGGGCATCGCGCGCCCCTCCGGCAGCCAGGTGCGAAACACCGGGCGACCCTCGAGCCAGCCGCACCACTCGGAGAGAAAGCCCTCGCCGTCGCGATGAAACTGGTTGATCAGGCACCAGTCCCTCGGGTCGGCGGGCATCAGGCTGGCGTCCGAGTGGATGACGATGTGCGCCGGGAAGGTGCGCACCTCGCCGATCACCTCGCGCCACGCGGGCCACGCGTCGAGCAGCGGGGCGGCGTGCTGACCCGGCAGCGCGAGCACCACCCGGTCGAAGCGCTCGACGCCCGCCGCGGAGGTGACCTCGACGCCCTCGCCCTCGGGCCGGAGCGCGGTGACGGCGCAGCCCGCGCGCACCTCCACGCCCGTCAGGGCCGCGACGATCGCCCGGACGTACGCGGAGGTCCCGCCCTCCACGTCGTAGGCGAGGGCGACGCCCTTGGGGAGCACGCGCGCCAGGTCGCAGACCGGAAAGGCCCCGATCACCGCCGACGAGGCGCCCCAGCTCGCCCCGAAGAAGGGCTGGAGGAAGGCGCTCGCGAGGTCGTCGGGCAGCAGCGGGTGACGGAACTCGGCGAGCGTGACATCCCAGCGCTCCCCGGCGGTGATGGCGCTCGTGAGGCTCTTGAAGAGCCCGAGGCCGGCGAGGTAGGGCAGCTTGCGAGGGTTGGCGAGCAGCCGCGCGACGTGGCGGGCGCCGCGGGGCGGGAGCACCAGCGTGGTGCCCTCGGACTCCCAGGTGATGCTGGCGTTGGAGCCGAAGCTCCGCACGGCCACGTCGTGCAGCGCGAGCCAGGCCATGGAGCGCCGGTGGCTCGGGAGCGTGAGGTACTTGAAGCCCGTGTCGGCGTGGACGATCACCCCGTCGACCTCGATGGGCAGCGAGCGAGCGTGGCCGCCGAGCTCGGGGTCGCGCTCGAACAGGGTCACGCTCGCGTCGTCGCGCAGCAGCCTCGCGCACGCGAGCCCGGCCCCGCCCGCCCCCAGGACGGCGATCTTCACGCGCCCTCCAGGGCCGCGCCTGGACCGCGCAGATCGTGCAGCACCGCCGCCGCGGCGAGCCGACCGGACGCGCCGATGACCCCGCCGCCGGGGTGGGTGCTCGCGCCGGTGAGGTAGATCCGTGGCGCGAGGCGGTGCTGCGCATAGCCCCGTGCGGGGCGGGAGGTCAGGAGGCGATCGGGGGTCATCGGGAGGTGCATCAGGTTCGCACGGGCGAGGTCGAGGTCGCGCTCGATCGTGACGGGCGAGCTGAAGCGGCGCTCGCGGATGCTCGCCCTCAACCCGGGCGCGTAGGCCCCGACCGCGTCGAGGATGCGCTCGGCCTCCGCGTCGGCGATGTCGTCCCAGCGACGGCCGTCGGCGAGCGCGTAGGGGTACCACTGCGCCCAGAGCGACAGCACGTGACGACCGGGAGGCGCTCGGGTGGCATCGAAGGCGCTCGCGGAGGTGATCGCGACCGCGGGCTCTCGCGCCGGTCGGCCCGAGAGGAAGTCGGCGTAGGCGCGGTCGAGGTGAGCGGGCGACGGGCAGAAGAGCTGCACCGCGCGGTGCGCGTCGGCGCCGCCGTCGGGGAGCGCGGGGTAGTCGGGCAGACCCTCGGTGGCGAGGTGCAGCGTGACGCCGCAGCCGTTGCCGAGCGGGACCGCCCGGAGGCGCGCCGCGGCGCGGGCGGGGAGCGCGTCACCGAGGAGGTCGAGGGTGGTCCTGAGGTGCGTCGCCATCACGACGGCGCGGGCGCCGAGGGTGCCGGCGTCGGTGTCGACCTCGACGCCCTCGGCGGTGCGCCGCACGGCCCTCGCGGCCTGCCCCGGCAGCACCGTCGCGCCGAGGGCCGCGAGCTTGCGGTGCAGGGCGTCCGCCAGCGCGCCGGAGCCGCCGCGAGGCGCCGGGTTGCCCCAGGCGTGGCCCATCGCCCACCAGAGCAGCGTCGCCCCGGACCCGGCGGTGTCGATGGGCACGCCCGTCTGCGCCGCGGAGAAGGCCAGCGCCGCCTGCAGCCGCGGGTCGTGGAAGTGCTTCGCGAGCAGCGCTCGCGGCGACGACGCGAGGCCGCCGAGCAGATCGAAGACCCCGGGACCCCCGCGACGCAGCTGCGCCAGGACGCGGGCCGCAGCCCCGGAGACCGACGCGGGCGAGGAGAAGAGGTCGAGGAAGAGGGGCGCGACGGGCGCCCAGGTCTGCACGAAGCGGCGGTAGGCGACGGCGTCGACCGGAGAGAGGCGAGCGATGCTCTCGCAGGTGCGGTCGAGGTCTCGCCAGAAGTGGATGGCCGTGCCGTCGGGGAAGAGGGCGACGTACAGCGGATCGAACTCCAGGTACTCCAGGCCGTGCTCGGCAAGCCCGAGCTCCTCCGCGATGCCGGTCTGCTTGAAGACGACGTGAGCGCTCGCGCCCACGTCCACGCGGTGCCCTGGCCAGAGCTCGACGGTGCCCGCGGCGCCGCCCAGGTTGGCGCGGCGCTCCAGCACCGTGACGCGCATCCCGGCGCGGGCCAGGTAGGCCGCGGCGATGAGCCCGTTGTGTCCCGCCCCCACCACCACCACGTCGACGTCTGCCATTGCGCTTGTGCGGCGCACAGCGCGGCCACGGACCCGTCGCTGTCAAGCACCTCGGCTCACAGCGCGATGTCGAGGCTCCACTCGCCGGCCTCGGTGAAGTCGCTCACCACCACGCGGCGGCCGCGCCAGGTGATCCTCGGATCGCCGCCCTGGTCGGTGGTGTTCTCGTCGAGCGCGGCGACCGGGCGCCCGTTCTGCACCTCGCAGGTGAGGTAGCCCGCCTCGCTCGCGCCATAGACCCAGGTGCTCCCGCAGCGCAGCGCCACGCGGCAGTTCTCCGGGAACTCCCACACCGGCCGCACCGCCAGCTCGCACCGCGCCCCCAGCGCGACGGGCGCGTGTCCGCGCGCCGCCGTCACCCGCCCCGAGCGCTCGACCACCCCCGCGAAGGAGGGCTCCCTCGCCGCCGCTCGCCCGCCCAGGCGCTCTCCCTCTCGCGCCTCGCTTACGTCGTGCACGAAGAGCGTCACCTGCATCGCCCCGTCGCCCTCTCGCCACACCCGCGCGGTGTGCCCCAGGGTCGACACCGTCACCCGCGTCGGCTGGGTGGGCCGCTCGTCGCGGTAGCTCAGCATGTACACGTGCCCGCCGCCCCCGTGCACAGGCCCCTCTCGCAGCGACGCAGAGGCCCCCGCCGCCGCCTCCGGGCCCGCGCGGTAGACCTCCTGGCCCCCGCACGCGATGGTCAGCCCCCGCGCCACGGCGCCGTCCCCTCCGGGCGAGAAGGCCCCCTCCACGGTGCACGGCGCGCCCGCCGGAAGCGCGACGCCCGTCGCCTCGTCGACGCGGCCCCGCCACACCACGCGCGCCGCCTCCGCCGGCGCCTCCTGCGGCACCGCCGCCATCGCCGCGCGCGCCCACTCGGTCTCCTGCGCCTCCCTCGCCGCCTGCGCCGCCTGCGCCGCCTCCCGCTCGGCCCGGGCCCGCGCCATCGCCGCGGCCTCGCGCGCCGACTGCTCTCTCGCCGCCAGCGCCGCCCGCTCTCGCGCCGCGTTGCGCTGCAGCGTCCAGAACGCCCCGCCCGCGGCGCTCAGCCCGACCACGGCCCCGACGACCACGGCCGCGCTCCTCGCCCGCTGGCGCCTCGGAGCGCGCATCTGCTCCAGCTCCGCCTGCGTGCGGCGAAGCTCCTGCTCCAGCGCGTCGGCCCTGCGGTGCGCGGCCTCCCGATCGTCGCGGAATGACATCCCCCCATCCGACCTCCGCCCGCGGCGCCCGTCAACGGCGCGCGACCGCATCAACCCATCAATGAGCCCCCTGAGGAAAGCTACCAGCCCGCCGTTTCCCGTCAGGTGGGCTCGTTGGCAATACCCCCGGTCGTCGGTACCTTCCCGCCGCCATGAGACACTCCGCTTGCTTTCTGCTCTTCGCGTGCGCCCTGGCGGTCGCATGCACGCCATCGATCAACAACAGCCCACCCACCGGCGACGTCGGCCCGCTCGGCGACGCGCCCATCGCGCTCGACGGCGGCGACGCCGCGGCGCCCGTGGACGGATCGCTCCCCCGGGTGACGTGCACCGACGACACCGCCTGCGCGCCCAGCGGACGGCGCTGCTATCGCCCGCTCGGCTACTGCGTGCAGTGCGCCTCGGACTCCGAGTGCACCGCCGACGAGCAGGTGTGCACCCAGGGCCGCTGCGTCGACCGGGTGAGCTGTACCACCTCGCGGCAGTGCCCCGGCCAGGTCTGCGACATCGCCCGCGGCGTCTGCGCCGACTGCGCGACGGACCCCGACTGTCCCTCCGGCTCGGTGTGCCGCTTCAACAACTGCGTCGCCCCTCCGATGGCGTGCCGCTCGTCGCGAGAGTGCAACGCCGTCGACCAGGTGTGTGACACCGCCCGGGGCATCTGCGTCGACTGCCTCTCGGACCCCGACTGCCCCGCGGGCAACTACTGCGCGAACTCGACCTGCGTCCGCCAGGCCTGCACCCCCAACGCGGTGGAGTGCGTCGACGCCACGCACACCCGCGGCTGCGACGCCCGCGGAACCCGCTGGAGCGAGGTCGCCTGCCCCGCCAGCAACACCTGCGTCGACGGCGTCTGCATGAGCCGCCTCTGCGCGCCGGGCTCGCGCTCCTGCGCCGACGCCAGCACCCGCCGCGTGTGCAACCCCGACGGCCTCGGGTACACCCCCACCGCCTGCGCGGCGACCGAGTCGTGCGACCGCGGCGACTGCCTCCCGCGGTCGTGTACCCCCGGCGCCGCGGTGTGCTCCGACGGGCTCACCCGCCGCGTGTGCAACCCCGACGGCCTCGGCTTCGGCGTCTCCCCGTGCCCCGCGGGGCAGGGCTGCGTCGAGGGAGCCTGCACGCCCTTCATGTGCTCGCCGGGCAGCGCCACCTGCACGGACGCCAGCACCCGACGGCTCTGCGCCGCCGACGGCCAGAGCTTCACCACGAGCCCCTGCGCGGCGATGCAGACCTGCTCCTCCGGCGTGTGCCGCGCCTGGACCTGCACCCCCGGCGCCACCACCTGCGTGGGCAACTCGCGCAGCACCTGCAACGCCGACGGGCTCACGGCGGCCACCACCCCGTGCAGCGCCATGGAGTCGTGCAGCGCCGGCCGCTGCATCCCGCGGGTCTGCTCTCCCGGGACGCTCTACTGCGACGCGATGGGCAACCGCCAGCTCTGCTCCGCCGACGGCACCACCTCCACCGCCTCGCCCTGCGACGCGGGCCAGGTCTGCTCGGCGGGCACCTGCCGGGCGCGCGGCGACTCCTGCCCCGGCATCGACCTCGTGGCCGACGGACCGATGGCCACGGTGATCCCGACGGGCCTCTCGAGCACCGCCGACCTCGGCACCAGCTGCGGCTCCGGCTCGTCGCGCACCGGCTGGACCGACGTGGTCTTCCACCTCGCGCTCAGCTCCGCGCGCGACGTGACCCTCACGGTCAACACCGGGCTCAGCTACACCCGCGTGCAGCTCCAGGCGACCTGCGCCGCGACGCAGCCCGCCATCGGCGCCTGCCTCTCCGGCGGCAACGTCACCCGCCGCTACCGCAACCTCTCCGCGGGTGACTACTACGTGGTCGTCGAGATCTACGGCACCACCGGACCCATCCAGATCAGCGCGACCACCACGGCGCCCAACATGCGCGCGCCCGGCGACACCTGCCCCGGCGTCGACGTGGCCACCACCGGGACGCCCACCAACATCGTCACGACGACCTTCGACAACGTCTCGGACATCGGCACCTCCTGCGGCACCGCCGCGACCGGCGCCAGCCGCGACGGCTACACCGACTGGGTCGCTCACTTCTCGCTCTCCACCACGCGCGACGTCACCATCGCCGCGACCCCGTCGGGCTACTCCAGCAGCGGCCGCTACGAGCTCCGCTCCGGCTGCGGCGCGACCGGCACCCCCATCGGCAGCTGCTCCACCGGCGCCTCGCTGAACCGCCGCTTCCGCGCGCTGCCGCCGGGCGACTACTACCTCGTCGGCGAGCAGCCCACGGTCTCGCCCGGAACCGTCCCGGTCACGATCACCACCTCCTCCCCCGACGCCCGCATCCCGGGCGACGCGTGCAGCACCGCCGCCGTGGTGGTCCCCGACGGCGCGGCCGTCTCCATCACCCCGACGGGCATCGACAACACCTCCGACGTCGGCACCCCGTGCGGCTCCATGGGCCCGCGCATCGACCGCTGGTACGACGTGATGTGGCGCTTCACGCTCACCTCTCCGCGCGACGTCCAGCTCAACTTCACCAACCTCCCCAGCTCCGCGCGCTGGCAGGTCTACCAGGGCTGCGGCGGCACCCCGCAGGGCGCCTGCAACGCCACCAACACCGCGTCGACCTTCGTGCGCGGCCTCGCCGCAGGCGACTACTTCGTGGTGCTGGAGTCGCAATACACCTTCTCGTATTCGCCCTCCCTCCGCCTCGCCACCGTGGCCCCGGGCTCGCGCCTCACCGGCGACGCCTGCATCAACCCCGCGGAGGTCACCGTCGACGGCACGAGCAGCAGCACCAGCGTGAGCGGCTTCGACGTCGCCACGGACGTGGGCGCCGCCTGCACCACCACCGGCGCGCACACCGGCTACGTGGACGGCGTCTGGCACTTCCGCCTCGCGGCCACGAGGGACGTCACCCTCAGCTTCAGCGGCGCGCCGTCGAGCTTCTACTGGCAGCTGCAGCGCACCTGCTCGGCCACCGCGGGCACCGTCGGCGGCTGCCAGGCGTCGAGCTACTCCGGGTCTCGCCGCTACCGCGACCTGCCCCCCGGGGACTACTACGTGGTCGGCGAGTGGTACGGCGCGTCCGCCAGCACCATCGCCTTCTCGGCCACCAGCACCGCCCCGACGGCGCGCGTGCCGGGCGACCTCTGCAGCAACGCCGTGCCCGTCACCCCCGACGGATCGGCGGCCTCCGTGGCGGTCGACGGCCTCGCGCTCGGCGGGGACTACAGCACCCGCTGCGGCTCCGGGATCAACGCGACGACCTCCTACCGCGACGCGGTGTTCAGCTACACGCTCGGCACCACGCGCGACGTGACCATCACCGTCGCCTACGCGAGCACCGCGTACTTCGAGGTGTGGTCGACCTGCGGCGACAGCGCGAGCGCGCTCCTCACCTGCACCTCCACCAGCGCCGGGACCGGCCGGCTGGTGATCCCCCGCCAGGCCGCGGGGACCTACTTCATCGTCGCGCAGACCACCGCGAGCGCGGGCCCGCTGGCGGTCACCGTGAACACCACCGTCCCCGGGACCACGTCCGGCTACACGCTCAGCCTCTCGCCCTCGGACGTGACCTACACGGACGTGTGCTCCGCGCCCGGCGCGGTGACGGTGCTGCCCAGCACCGACGACAACTACGTGATGGCCTCGCTGCCCTTCGCCTTCCGCTACTGGGGCACGGCCCTCACCGCGGGCACCAGCGTCGGCGTCTCCAGCAACGGCTTCATCAACCTGACCGGCACCGGCTCCGCCACGACGGCGGGGACGATCCCCGACGCCGCCGACGGGGTGAACGGCGTCATCGCCGCCAACTGGATCGACATCGTCACCGGCACCACCGGCGTCTGCTACGCGACGCTGGGCGTGGCCCCCTCGCGGCGCTGGGTGGTGCAGTGGGGCAGCGCGCGGCGCTACTCGTCCTCGTCGAGCCCGATCAACATGGAGATCGTGCTCAGCGAGACGACCAACACCATCGACCTGGTCTACGGCGCGACGATGACCAGCGGCGGAGCCGTCGGCGTCGAGAACCAGACCGGCACCTCGGCCGTCACGTACCCGAGCACCAGCGCGCTCGCGGGCGCTCGCCTCCGCTTCACCCCCAACTGACAAGCGAAGGGCCCGCGTTCACCTGCGCAGGTGAATCATTTCACCTGCGCGGGTGAACCGCGGGCCCTCCCCATCGACCGCTCTCTCGGACTACGCCGCGGTGCGCGCCGTGGCGTTGTCGTTGGTCGCCGTGGGCGCCACGATCACCTCGCCCGCGTTGCCCGCGGGCTCCAGCGCCGCCGCCAGCACCTCCCGCATGTCATCCGCGAAGATGAACTCCATCGCGTCGCGCACGCTCGTGGGGATCTCCTCCAGGTCGCGCTCGTTGCGCGCCGGGAGGATCACCCGGGTGATGCCCGCGCGGTGCGCCGCGAGCACCTTGGCCTTGATGCCCCCGACGGGCATCACCTTGCCGCGCAGGGTGCACTCGCCCGTCATGGCGGTGTCGGGCCTCACTCGCCGCCCGGTGAGCAGCGAGGTCAGCGCGGTGAACATGGTCACGCCCGCGCTCGGTCCGTCCTTGGGCACGGCGCCCGCCGGGACGTGGATGTGCACGTCGTGCTTCTCCATGGCGTCGACCGGGACGCCGAGCTCCTCGGCGTGCGAGCGCACGTAGGTGAGCGCCGCGCGGGCCGACTCCTTCATGACATCCCCGAGCTGCCCGGTGATCTCCAGGGCGCCCTTGCCGGGCATCCTCGAGGTCTCGATGAACAGGATGTCCCCGCCCACCGGCGTCCACGCGAGGCCCGTCGCCACGCCCGGCGCCGCCGTGCGCTCGGCCACCTCGCTGAAGAACTTCGCCCGGCCGAGGTACTTCGCCACGTCCGGCGCGTCGACCACGACCTTGGCGAGCTTCTGGTCCGCCGCCCGGGCGACCTCCAGGGCGACCGCTCGGGTGATCCGGGTGATCTCCCGGGTGAGCTGCCGCACGCCCGCCTCGCGGGTGTAGTCCCTCGCCACGGTGCGCAGCGCCTCGTCGGTGAAGGTGAGCACCTCCTCGGGGATCGCGTGCTCCTTGCGCTGCTTGGGCACGAGGTGCTGCCTGGCGATGAGCACCTTCTCCTCGGTCGTGTAGCCCTGGAGCTCGATGATCTCCAGGCGGTCGCGCAGCGGGCCGGAGATGGCGCCGAGGTCGTTGGCCGTGCACACGAAGAGCACCTCCGACAGGTCGAAGGGGATCTCCAGGTAGTGGTCCGTGAAGGTCTTGTTCTGCTCCGGGTCGAGCACCTCCAGCAGCGCCGCCTCGGGCGAGCCGCCCCACCCGCTGGTGAGCTTGTCGATCTCGTCGAGCAGCACCACGGCGTTGCGCGCCTTGGCCTTCTTCATGGCGGCGAGCACACGGCCCGGCAGCGCCCCGACGTAGGTGCGCCGGTGCCCGCGGATCTCCGCCTCGTCGCGCACGCCGCCCAGGGAGATGCGCACGAAGGGCCTGCCCGTGGCGTCCGCGATGGACTGCCCCAGGGAGGTCTTGCCCACCCCCGGAGGACCCGCGAGGCACAGGATGGTGCCGCGCGAGCTGCCCGTGAGCTTGAGCACCGCCATGTGCTCGAGGATGCGCTTCTTCACGTCGTCGAGGCCCGCGTGGTCGGCGTCGAGCTGCCTCGACACCGCCTCGACGTCGTCCTTCGCGGCGCTGCGCTTCGACCACGGCAGGTCGGCGATGAGCTCCAGGTACGTGCGGATCACGTGGGCCTCGGCCTGCGGCCCGCCCATGGACTCCAGCCGGCGCAGCTCGCGGTCGGCGACCGCGCGGGCCTCCTCCGGGAGCTCGGCGTCGTCGAGCTTCTTCTTCAGCGCCGAGAGGGCGGCGTCGCCGTCCTGCTCGTCGCCGATCTCCTTCTTCATCGCCCGGATCTGCTCTCGCAGCAGGGCGTCGCGCTGGCTGCGGTTGACCTCGCGGCGCACGTCCTGGTCGATCTTGGACTTGATGTCGTTGAGCGCTCGCGCCTCGGCCACGAGGCTCGCGACCAGCCGCAGCCGGGCGCCCACCTCCGCCTCGCGGAGCACCTCGATCTCCTTCTGGGCCGGCAGCCCGAGGAGGGCAGCGACCTGGTCGGCGACGCGGCCGGGGTCGGTCTCGTCGGCCTGCACGGTGCCGAGCGACCCGCCGTTGCGCGCGGCGAGCTCGGTCACGTGCTGCTTGAGCGACTGGGCGAGGAGCCGGGCCTCGGCGGCGTCGGCGGTCGAGTCGTCCAGACCTTCGCCCTCGGCCAGCCAGTAGGGCTCGCTGCGAGCGATCCCGGTGAGCCGGAAGCGGCTGAGGCCCTCCAGCACCACCCGGTACCCGCGGTCGCGGGTGCGCTCGATCTGGACGACGCGAGCGAGGGTGCCGACCTCGTGCAGGTCGCCGAGGGCAGGGTCGGTGACGCTGGGGTCCCGCTGGGTGACCACGCCGAGGAGGGCGTGGGCGCCGAGGTCGTCGAGGAGGGCGACCGAGCGCATGCGCCCGACCGGCAGGGTGAGGGTGGTCCCGGGAAACAAGGTCCCGCTGCGAAGGGGCAGCAGGGCGAAGGGGGAGCGAGGCATCACGGGGTCGGTTCGGTTGCTCATGTTCTGGGGGCTCCTTCCGCGATCACATCGTCAGCGAGCGCACGTCATCACGAAGCCCTCGGAGGCCACTCCCGTGACCCCTTCAGACCCCACGCGCGCCGTCGCTCCCGTTGAGCTTCAATCCCGCTGAAAACCATCGACCCGCCGGTCTTGGGGGTCGCTCAGGGGCGCTTCGATTCGAGAGTGAACGGAAACTAAACTCGTTCAAAGCTTCGTCAAGGCGGAGGCCGGATTTGCTTTGATTCATGCAGATGTGAAATGCATTTCATTCACATGTGCAATGTACGAACGGCGGACAGTCTTCAAATCGCCTTGACTCGAGTGGTAGGACCACTGGCACGAGCCCTGCTGATAGAAAGCTCGGCGGCGGCGCCGGCGTCCTCCCCCCCCAACGCCTATGGTGCCGTCGCTTTAATTATGACCCCCCACGGAGTTCGCTCCGCTGGGGGGTTGCTTCGTTCTGGAGTGGCGCTTCGAGTCCGAGGCGGTCTTCGACGAAGCTGAACATCCGGGTGAGCCGGCGGAGCTCGTCGGAGCGCTGGGTCCCGGCGCCGTGGCCCACGTCGCGCTGCATGTAGAAGTACACGGGCGCATCCCCCGCCTGGGCGTCCTGGAGCCGCGCGGCGAACTTGGTCGAGTGGGCCCAGTGGACCCGGGTGTCGTGGTCGGCGGTCTCGATCCACGCCGCGGGGTAGCGCACGCCGTCGCGCACCCGGTGATAGGGCGAGTAGGCGTGCAGCCAGCGGAAGGCGTCGGGCTGCGAGGGGTCGCCGTACTCGCTGGTCCAGATCTCCGCCGGGGGGAAGCGCGCGAAGCGGACCATGTCGTAGAGCCCGACGCTCGAGAAGGTCGCGGCGAAGCGCTCGGGCGCTCGGGTGAGCATCGCGCCCATGAGCAGTCCCCCGTTGGATCCGCCGTTGATGGCGATGCGCGAGGGGTTGCTCCAGCGGCTGGTGGAGAGCCAGGCCAGGACGGCCTCGAAGTCCTCGAAGACGTGCTCCTTGTTGCCCATGGCCCCGGCCTGGTGCCAGTCCTCGCCGAACTCCGCGCCGCCACGGAGGTTGGCCACGACGTAGATGCCGCCTCGCTCGAGCCAGTAGATCGGGTCCCGGCGGAAGGTCGGGAGCAGCGACACGTTGAAGCCGCCGTAGCCGTAGAGGAGCACCGGGTTGCGCCCGTCCGGCGTGGCCGAGCGAGGGCGGAGGATGAAGGCGTTGATGGGGGTTCCGTCGCGCGAGGGGATGGAGGCGCGCTCCATCACGAAGCGAGAGAAGTCGACGTCCGTGGTGGCGTGGTCGATGGCCTGCGGCTGTGGGGAGCGGGCGCGGGCGTCCACGGCCATCACCGCCGAGGGCTCGAAGAAGGACTGGAACCCGAAGGCCACCACGGGGCTGTCCCCGCTGGAGACGATGGAGGGCGAGCTCCCCTCGGAGGGCAGCGGGATCTCGCGGGCGTCGGTTCCGTCGAGGGCGAAGGAGCGGAGTCGAGAGGCGATGTTCTGGAGGTGGCCCACGACGAGGCGATCGCCCGCGAGGGTGAAGTCCTCGATGGGGTGCTCGCCCTGCGCGACGACGGCGCGCCACGGGGCGGCCTCGAAGAGGTCGGGCTGGTCGCGCGCTGGGGGTGGGGTCATCAGCGACGCCACCGGGGCGCCGTGGATGGCGAAGCGGGGTGCTCGGTCGTTGGAGAGCACGAACATCCGGCCGCGGTGGACGCTCCCCTGCGAGATGCTCTCCCGCCCTGCGACCACGGGGACGGCGCGGGGGAGCGCGCCGCGGGCGATCGGAGCGCGGCGGTCGATGAGCAGCACGTCGGTGCGGCTCCAGCCCCTGAAGAGGTTGACCACCAGCCAGCGCCCGTCGTCGGAGACGTCCGGCGAGGGGGCGTGGGTGCGCTCGGTCACGTCGAAGACGCGGGCGTCGGCCGAGCCGTCGGGCGCGGCGCCAAGGCGATGGAAGAACATCGCCCGCCAGTAGGTGTCCTCGGAGGCGGGGTCGTGGTGGGCTTCGCCTTCGCGGGGATAGCGGGTGAAGTAGAAGCCCGACTCGTCGGGCAGCCACGAGAGCCGGCACCACTTGGTGTGAGCGATGGCCTCCGGGAGCATCCGACCGGTGGCGACCTCCATCACGCGGAGGGTGCTGCGCTCATCGCCGTTCTGCGAGACGCCCAACACCAGGTAGCGGCCGCGCGGGGATGGGGCCATCCAGTCGATGGCGCTGCGCTCGCCCAGCGTGCGCGGGTCGAAGAGCTGCCTCGGGGGACTCCACGCGCCCGCCGAGGAGCGCTCGCTCATCATGGCCACCGCCTGCTCCCGGTCGCCGTCGCGCTTCGTGTAGAAGACCCGCGACCCGCCGATGGAGGTGCCGCGGAGGTTGCCGATGGCGAGCAGCTCGCCCAGGCGGCGAGCGATGTCCGGCCGAGGGTGCGCGGAGAGGTACGCCTCGCTGCGGGCGTTCTGCGCCTGCACCCAGGCGTCGGTGAGGGGCGACGCGGTCTCCAGCGCCCGGTAGGGGTCGGCCACCTCGACGCCGTGGAGGCTCTCGGTGACGGCGCCGGCGCGGGCGGGGGCGTTGATGGCCTCGGTGTCGCGAGCGGCCGGCGGAGGGGCGGGCTGCGCGAGCGGCGCGGGCGCGACGTGCGGCGACGGGGCGACGGGGTGGGCGCAGGAGAGCAGCGTCAGCGGGAGCATGACGGAGGCGTAACGACGGGAGCGCATGGAGGCGGAGGATGCCATCGCGGTCGCGGACTGCGGTATCGTCCGCGCCACCTATGTTGACCCGACGAGATCTCCTGGCTGGTGTGGGCGCCTCGGTCGCGCTGGGCGCCGTGAGCGCGGGCTGCGAGGACACCTCCACCCCGATGGCAGACAGCGGCCCGGCCCCGGTGGACGGCGGTCCTCCCATCGACATGGTGGACTTCCTCCACGGCGTGGCGAGCGGAGACCCGCTGCCGGACCGGGTGATCCTGTGGACGCGGGTGACGCCTCGCGCGGGCGTCATGGGCACGGCGACGGTGCGGTGGGAGACCTCCAGCACCCCGGACTTCGCGACCGTCACGGGCACCGGCACCTTCGTCACCACCGCCGCGCGCGACTACACCGTGAAGGTCGACCTCACCGGGCTCAACCCCGGCACGACGCTCTACTACCGCTTCTCCGTGGGCTCGACGCGCTCCCCCGTGGGCCGCACCCGCACGGCGCCATCCGGCTCCGTCGACCGGCTGCGCTTCGCGGTGGTCTCCTGCTCGAGCCTCGCGCACGGGTACTTCCACGCCTACCGCGACGTCGCCGAGCGCGCCGACCTCGACGCGGTGCTGCACCTCGGGGACTACATCTACGAGTTCCAGAACTACCTCTACGGCAACGTCCGGACGTACGACCCGCCCACCTCGGTGGTCACGCTCTCCGACTACCGCCGCCGGTACGCCCACTATCGCCGCGACGCCGACCTGCGCGCGGTGCACCAGCAGCACCCGATGATCGCCATCTGGGACGACCACGAGTTCGCCAACAACGCGTGGCGCGACGGCGCGGACAACCACTTCCCCAAGACCGAGGGGCTCTGGAGCGCCCGCAAGGCCGTGGCGATGCAGGCCTACTTCGAGTGGATGCCCATCCGCGAGCAGCCCGACGGGCGCATCTGGCGTCGCTTCTCCTTCGGCAACCTCATCGACCTGATGATGCTCGACACCCGCATCTGGGGGCGCTCGATGCAGGAGGTCGAGCCCTCCAACAACCCCAGCCGGATGGTCCTCGGCGCCGACCAGGAGCAGTGGCTGCTCTCCAACGTGTCGGGCTCCACCGCGCGCTGGAAGGTCATCGGTCAGCAGGTGCAGATCGGCGCCATCCGGCCCGAGCTCAACGCCGACGGGTGGGAGGGCTACCCCGTGGCGAGGGCGCGCCTCCTCCAGGCGCTCGCGACCATGCGCTCGTCCAACGTCGCCGTGCTCACCGGCGACATCCACTCGTCCTGGGCCATGGACCTCGTGAACGATCCCTTCACCCCCGCCGCGTACAACCCGGTCACGGGCGCCGGGTCGCTCGGCGTGGAGTTCATCACCCCGGCCATCACCTCGCCCGGCGACCACCCGGACGCCGTGCTCGCCACGCTGCTCGCGCAGAACCCCCACCTGCGCTGGGGCGACCCCGGGCTGCGCGGCTTCTACATCCTCGACTGCACCCCCGATCGCCTGCAGGCCGCGTGGTACCTGCTCCCCGCCGGGAGCATCGAGCAGCGCGAGCGGCAGCGCACCGCCTTCGCCAGCGCGTGGAGCACCGTCAACGGCGCCAACCATCTCAGCCCGGGCGGCGAGCCCGCGGCGCCGCGCGACAATCCCCCGGCGCTCGCGCCGTGGGAGCCCGCCTGATCGACGAGGAATCCAATGAAAGGAGACGCGCTGCGACGGTGGCTCGGGCTCGGGGTGCTCGCCATGGCGTGCGCCACCGGCGCGGACGTGATCGATCCCAACAAGCTGGACGGCGGCGACGTGCTGCCGAAGGACGACGCGGGCCTCGGGAGGGTCTGCCGCACGCTCGACGACTGCACGGGCCCGGACCTCTGCGAGAACGCGCAGGCCTGCGTGGCCCACCGCTGCGTGGTGGTCGGAGGGAGCGCGGGCTGTGACGACGGGGTCGCCTGCACCGACGACACCTGCGACGCCACCGGCGGTCGCTGCGCTCACTCCGCGGTGGACGCGCGCTGCCCCTCCGGGAGCTTCTGCGCGGGGGCGCGCGGCTGCGTCGAGATCGTCCCGTGCGAGGGCGACGTGGACTGCGCCGGCCTCGGCGGGGACGTCTGCGCCGGCGCCTGGAGCTGCGACACCGCCCGCCACCGGTGCGCGCAGGGCGCGGCCTTCGACTGCTCCGACACGGAGCCCTGCAACATCGACGTGTGCGTGCCCGACGGCGCGACGCCGAGCTGCTCGCACCGGCCCGCGGACTTCACCAGCGACCCGCTCAACTGCGGAGCGTGCGGCATGGCCTGCGCCACCGGGGCGCACCAGACCGCGAGCTGCGCGGCGGGCGCCTGCGCGTACACCTGCGAGGCGGGCTACATGGACACGGACCGCTCCCCGGCCAACGGGTGTGAGTGCAACCCGGGCGCGGTCGACCTGCCGGACGTGATGTTCGAGGACTCCAACTGCGACGGCCTCGACGGCACCGCCGCGGGCGCGGTCTTCGTGTCGCCGCGAGGCAACGACTCGGGCGACGGATCGATGGCGAGCCCGATGCGCACGCTCGGCGCGGCCGTCGCCGCCGCCGCGAGGGCGACGCCGCGGAAGGTGGTCTACGCCGCGGTGGGGAGCTACGCCGGGGCCTTCGAGCTGCGCGAGGCGGTGAGCATCTACGGCGGCTACGACGACGCCCGCTCGTGGGCGCGCACCCGCGACAGCGCCACGGTGATCGAGCCCGGCTCGGAGGGCGTGCTGATCCGCGGCGTCTCGTCGGAGCTCGAGCTGCAGATGGTGACGGTGCAGTCGGCCGCCGCGATGATGCCGGGGGCCACGGCCTACGGGGTGCGCGTGATCGGGTCGAGCGGCCGCGTGCTGCTCAACCGCTGCACGGTCACGGTGGGCAACGGAGGCAACGGCGCTCCGGGGATGGCCGGCACGGCGGGAGAGCCTGGAGGCGCTGGAGGCGGGGCGGGGGTTCCGACGCCGGGCGCTCCGGGGCTGTCGATGTGCGGCGGCGCGGGCGGCGCTGGCGGCGCGGGCGTGAGCGGGACCAACGACGGCAACCCCGGGGCGATGGGCCAGAACAACGCGCCGGGCTTCGGCACCGGTGGCTCGCGAGGGTCGCAGGGCGGCGGGTGTTGCAGCTCGTCGAGCAACGTCGGCCGACCGGGCGGCGTGGGCAGCATGGGCAGCCCAGGCACCGGCGGCATGAACGGCGCGGCCGCGGCGGCGCTGGGCACGGTGCGCAGCGAGGATGGCAGCTACGTTCCTGCGGTGGGAGGCGTCGGCACCGACGGCGCGGGCGGCGGCGGAGGCGGCGGCGGTGGATCGGGCGGCGGCGACCGCAACGGCTGCCCGTTCTGCAGCTCCGGGACGAGCGGCGGCGGCGGTGGCGGAGGCGGCGGCGGGTGCGGCGGCCACGGGGGCACGGCCGGGGGCGGAGGCGGAGGCAGCATCGCGGTGATGAGCGTCGGCTCCAACGTGCACCTGGAGGGCTGCCAGCTCACCACCGGGCGAGGCGGCTCCGGGGGCGCTGGGGGCGCCGGGGGCGCTGGGGGCGCCGGAGGCTCCGGGGGCGCGGGCGGCGGGCACAGCCGCACCGCGGGCG
>CBIHPK010000170.1:0-17959 GCA_966211675.1 uncultured Myxococcaceae bacterium | reverse complement strand
CCCCCGCCGCCTGACCCGCCTCCCCCTCCTCTCGTCACAACCCTGGAATTTGCGGCCCTTGCGCCGCAGATCTTCTTGAAGTCGGCTTCAACAAGATCTCGAGACCGCGCTGTGACGGCGAGGTCGCAGGGGTGCATCATCCATCTGCCTGCGCTGGAGCCTTCGAGGGCTCCGAGCAAGGTCCACACCTCCCATGCCCCATCTCATCGGTCTCCAGCTGCACTCCGACGGGATCACCATCGCGGCGATGCGCCCCGACCAGAGCATCGTCCTGCGCCCCGTCGACGACATGGCCAGCGTCATCCAGCGCACCTCCGCGCGGCGCTGGAAATGGTCGCTGGGCGTCGACGGCCGCGAGGCGGAGGCGGTGGCGGCGGCGCATGAGCTCTTCGTCGGGCTGCAGCACGCGATGGGGGACGATCACATCCTCGCGGGCGTCGCGGTGCCCGCGATCTGGAGCGACCGCGCCCGGCGCGAGCTGCTCCAGGCGATGGAGGACACCACCGTCGAGACGATGCGCCTCGTGCGCGACAGCACCGCCCTCGCGCTCGCCGCCTCGATCCTCGACCCGACCATCGCCGGGCTCTGCGCCATCGCCCACGTCGGGACGCACAAGCTCGAGGTCGCCCTCGCGGAGATCTCCCCGGGCACCGTGCGGGTGCGTTCGCGCCAGACCGTCGTGGGCCTCGACGGGGCCAACGTGCGCTTCGAGTCGCTGCTCCCGCTCATCACCGAGGTCGCGCACTTCGCCGCCCGCCAGGCGGGGGTGGCCGCGGCCGACGTGCGGAGGTTCATCTGCAACGGGCGGCGCGTCGCCAACCCCGCGCTGGCGAACGACCTGGGCGGGGTCTGGGGCGTCGCCGCGGACGTGTTTCCCGCCGGCACCATCGCGATGGGCGCGGCCCAGGTCGCCGTCGGCCTCACCGGCATGTGCCCTCCCTGGAACCTCCTCGACGACCTCGACGAGCCCCCGCTCGCCTCGCTCCGCGGCGCGGCCCGCCGGCGTCCCACGCGCGTCCCGCCCCCGGCGCCCGCGCCGCCGCCGGTCGTCGAGGCCATCGAGATCCCGGTGGTGGAGCTGGAGGAGTTCCCGCTCGTCGAGACCTACCGCGCGACGGCGCCGCCGCCCGAGCGCGTCGAGCTCCTGGAGACGGTCGTCGTGCGCACCCCTCCCCCGGAGCGCCCCACCTCGCGGCCGCCGCAGTCGGTGCCCGCGAGCGCCTCCTCCTCCGGCAGCCACTCCCGCGTCGAGGGCTCTCGCATCAGCGACCACCCCTCCTTCGCGCCCGCCTCGGGGCACGTCGTGGAGCCCGGCTCCTCCGGCTCTTTCGTGGGGCTCCCCACGCTCGATTCCGTGCGCGCGCTCCAGCTGCTGCACCCCGTCGAGGCCGACGCGCTCGCGCACCCCAACCTGGCCACGCTGCTCAACCAGTTCACCTTCCTGCGGTCGCTCTCCGGGACGCTCACGCTCCGTCACCGCACCGAGGAGGTGGCGCTGCACATCGAGCGCGGCGGCGTGTGCCTCTCCACCCCCGAGCGCGCCCGCGCGATGCGACCATTCGAGTGGTCCGAGGGCACCTTCACCTGGCACAAGGAGAAGCTCCCCTGGCAGGTGCAGAAGACCCGCACCCCGATGACGGGCTTCGTGGTCGCCGGGCTGCGCATCCGCCTCCGCAGCTTCGAGGACGCCCTCTTCACGCAGGCGCACCTGGCGAAGCTTCGCCTCGCCCCGTCGGTCATCGACGACCGTCGCAGCCGCCTCGCGCGCCTCGTGCTCCCGGAGGCCGAGGAGCGCGCGGTGGACTACGTCCTCGACGGCACCCGCAGCTTCGAGAAGATGCTCGCCGAGGGATACATCGGGCGCACCACCATGCACCGGCTGGTGGTGCTGCTCGACCTCTACGGCATCCTGCACTGGGCGCAGCCCACCGCGGCGGCCACCGAGAACCCGGTGGAGGTGATGACCCGCCTGCTCAACCGCATCGAGGGCACCAACCACTTCGCGGCGCTGGGCGTCCACTGGAGCGCGCCGACGGACGAGATCCGCCAGGCCTGGGAGAAGATGCAGTCGCTCTACGGCCTCGGCGGGAGCATGGAGCGCCACGCCCCCGCGCTGGCCGCTCGCATCCTCCAGCGGGGCGCCGCGGCGTGGGCCGTGCTGCGCAACGACGCCACGCGGGTCAAGCACCGGAGGGACGCGTACCCGGGCATGGACGAGCAGCTGCTCGCGCCGCTGGTCGAGGCGCGCGCCAAGGCGCTGGAGATGCGCGGCGAGACGAGCGAGGCGCAGCGGATGATGCGGCTGCGCGGGGAGTTCCACGTGGCGGCGGACGACGAGCCGGGGCCGAGGCCCAAGCGCGGTGGCTGAGCCTACCGGGTGAAGGTCAGGTTGCGCGCGGCATACGCGGACCAGTAAAGCTGCGACAGGTTGTTGTAGCGGAACTCGTTGAAGACGAAGCCCGACACGCGAAACCCGGTCAGGTACATGTAGTAGGCCGCGCCCGTGGGCAGGTCGCGCAGGCCCATCACCCCGGACAGGTCGGGGAAGCGGAAGGACCGCTCGGTGTTGCGCGCCCAGGTCTGCCAGTAGAGCACGTCGCCGCTCAGCGACAGGTTGAACATGTCCGGGTTGTTGCCCCGCTGGACGAAGCGCACGGTGCGATCGTTCGGCAGCCGTCCGCCCTCCGTGGGCGCCTCGAACTCGGGGATGCCCACCCAGTCGTCGACGCGCACGGTGTCGTCCGGCGTGGTGACGCCGCCGATGACCACGGCGCTCGACGGGGGCGAGAGGTACTCCGAGCCGTCGGACTGTCGCCCCGAGGTGACGCCGTAGGTGGCGCGCACGATCAGCCGCGCGTCCGCGAGCGGACCGCTGAAGGGCGGCAGCGCGACCAGGTTGTAGTTGTCGCTCACGTCGCGGCCGTAGGCGGTCACGTCCGGCCGGGCGATGACCCCTTCGCCCCCGAGGTCGATGAAGCCCTCGACGCGCAGCCGGTTGGGGCCGTCGCGGGTCACCGGCGGGAGGTTGGCCAGGCGCACGTCGGTCTGGTGGTCGAGGGGGATGTTCATCGGGACCACCACGTTGGTGATCATCGCGCGGGGAGAGCCCAGCACGCCGCGAGCGACGCCCATGATGTACGGGGTGAAGCGCGAGGGGTCGCGGTTGTTCTCGATGCCCGCGATGGCGTAGATGGCCAGCGACGCGGGGCGGGTGCTGATGGAGAAGGGATAGCCTCGGCCGCCGTAGCCGGGGGTGACGACCTCCACCACCTGGCCGCCCGCGGCGGGCTGGTTGGGGGTCGTGAGGATGTCCGCGGTGGTGGCGAACACCCGCGCGACGCGGCGCTCTCCCGCTCGGGGCTCGGGGATGTTGCGCCACGGGTTGGGCGCGAACTCGTTGGGGCCCTCCCACACCAGCTCGCCGGAGACCTGCGTGCCGTAGGTGCCGCGGCTCGGGGTCGACTCCGGCGGCATGCCCTCGGCGGCGCACGCGGGGATCATCTGCGCGTAGAGGTAGACGGACACGTTGCGGGCGTCGAAGACCTGCACCGTCTGACTGCTGAAGCAGTGCGCGCTGATGGTGAGCGTGGTCGGGCCGCGCAGCTCGGGGAAGCCCACGGAGGCGCGGCCGCGGTCGTTGGTGCGCGTCGAGCGCGGCGGCGCCACCTGCGGGTCGTCGCCGAGGAAGACCAGCGCGTTGGGGATCGGGTCGCCGGTGTTGCCCGCGAGCACGGTGACGTTGATGTTGCCGAGGATGGGCCCGCCGCCGAGGCCGCCGCGCGCGGACTCCGCGCTGTCGGTGAAGTTGAAGGCGTCGGTCACGGCGATGCGCTCGTCGCCGGTGAGCACCGTCACGTCGACGCGGCCCTCGGGGTGCGCGGGCGTGAGGCAGGTGAGCTGCTCGGGGCCGCCGACGCGCACGCCGGTGCAGGGGAGGCCGTCGAGGGTGACCGCGGTCGCGTCGGTGAAGTGCGTGCCGAGGCCCCGCACCGTGAGCAGCGTGTTGCCCGCCGGGGAGCCGTCCGAGGGCTCGACCTGGATGGCGTCGTAGCGATAGCCGCGGGGGAGCGTGGCGGTGCGGCCGTCGACCACCACGGTGACGTCGACCTCGCCCGCGCGCCCCGCCGGGGGGAGCACCGTGAGCCGTCCCTGGTCGTTGGCGACCGTGTCGCGCGGCTGCACCAGGGCTCCGCCGAAGGTGACCACGGACTCCGGGGTGAAGTTGGAGCCGCGCACGACCACGCTGTTGCCGCCGGTGAAGGGGCCGTGGTCGGGCACCACGCCGACCACCACGGGGTTGGTGTTGCGAGGCACGTCGACGGCGGGGACATCGCGAGGGGTCGCCGGGACATCGGCGCGCACGATGCGAGGGACGTCCGCGCCCGCGTCGGCGCTGCCATCCGGCGCCGGGGCGCTGAAGGGGTCGTCGGCGCAGCCCGCGAGGAGCGCGGCCGCGAGCAGAGCCAACGAACGCGAGCGAAGGGCGATGGGGTCCACCGAGCCAGTATCGGGCGCTGGGCGTGGGGGCGCAATCGTCCGCGAGGCGGCGTCGCGGCCGCAGCCACGGCGCAGCGGAGCGGTCAGCGCACGGGGATGAGGTTGGTGCCGCCCGCGTAGGCGTAGGAGACGTAGCGGTCGAAGCCGGAGACGAGCACCATCACGCCGTCGGCGGGGCGATCGGAGGGGGTGACCGAGCGCACCACGTGCACGCCGTCGCCCTGGCGGCCGGCGGTGATCTCCGGCGGCATGCGGGTGTTGTCGATGCGCGGAAACGACAGCTGGCAGCGGTAGGTGACGTACACGGGGGGCGGGCACTGGTTGGTGCGCGTCTCGACGCAGCCGTCGGAGCGGCTGCGGGTGCAGTCGGAGAAGTCGCTCACGTCGGTCTCGTCGAGGAAGACCTGCACGTCCGGGCGCGCCACGATCTGCACGAAGTCGAAGGCGTACTTGTTGGGCGTGAGGAAGACGTAGTCCGTGCGCCACTGCTCGACCGGCGGGACGATGATGAGCGCGGGGTCGCCGCCGGGCAGCGTGAAGGGGATGCCCGTGGTCGACTGCGATCCCTGCAGCTGGCCCACGGAGATGGGCGCGTCGCCGCGGATCTGGAAGTCCGCGAGCGCTCGGATGTCGTGGTAGCCGCCCTCCTCCAGGTCGAACTCCACCTTCGGCCCGGCGGGCATGCTGATGTCCTCGGGCAGCGTGGTGGTCACGTGCACGATGCGCGACGAGACGTTGAGCACGCGGAACCACTCGGGCTCGTTGACCTCCGCCACCGAGGCGCCCGCGAGGTTGACCGCGCGGGTGCGCGTCGGGGTGCGCGAGGCGACGTAGTTCTGCCCCGCGGTGTTGGCCGGGAAGAGCTGCTCCTCGATGTGGTCGCAGGCCGGCTGGCGCTCGGCGGTGGTGCGCCAGAAGGGGACGTCGGTGCACTCCGTTCCGGAGAAGACCGCGACCGGACCGTCGGGGGAGATGAGGCTGCCGGTGAAGTCCGCGAGGAAGGCGCCGGTCTCCAGGTTGAGCACGTCGAAGGCCCCGAGCACCACGTCGAAGGGGGTGCCCGCGGGGTGGCGCTCTCGGAAGGGACCGCCCGCGATGATGTCCGCCGTCGGGGTCACCCGCACCCGGGTGTTGGCGCGCGTGCCGACGATGGTCATGAACGACCGGATCTCCTCGCCGCCGTTGGTGTCCGGGTTGGTCGTGCGCGACCACTGCTGCGGATATCCCAGGAAGCGGTAGCTGCCCTCCAGCGAGTTGGTGGGCACCAGCAGCGAGGCGTCGTTGGAGAACACCCCGACGTTGGAGAGCGGGTTGAACTGGTACGCGATCACCGGATAGTTCGACGTGACCCGGTAGGCGCGAGACGAGAGGCAGGTGCCGGTGCCGTCGTTGAGCCCCGCCACCGTCGAGCAGTCGACCTCGCGCGCCGGAAGCTCCAGCACCTCCAGGTCTCGCGGCGGGATCACCCTCGTCTCCAGGCGCTCCAGCACCGGGGGCATCCCCTGCGGCGCCGTGTTGCGCGAGACCTCGATGCGCACCGTGAGCACCGGGTCGGGGTTGGACACCACGATCGCGTACTGCTGCGACGCGGCCGAGCGCCCGCCGGTCTCCACGATGTTGTCCAGGTCGACGCCGTAGTACTCGCAGCCGATGTTGCTGTGCGCCACCGAGTCGTCGGTGCAGAGCACCACGCACTGGCCCCGGCGGCAGGCCTCGCCGCGCGTCGTGTCGCAGTCCCGAAGCGGGTCGTAGCCCGAGCCGTCGGCGCGGCACTGCTCGACGCCGAGGGAGTTCTCCGTGCAGCGCAGCTCTCCCGGGTGGCACGCCACGCACCAGAGCCGGTCGTCGCAGACCATCCCCCGGGGGAGGCACTCGTCCTCGATCACCTGCGTCAGCTCGCCGGAGGCCGCGCAGCGCTGGTGGATGTTCTGGTAGCAGCGCTCCTGGCCGGGGACGCACTCGATCCACAGCCGCGGGTCCGTCGGGGGGCGCACCCTCGCGTCGACCGTCCCGCCGTCCTCGGTGCCGCGGGTCGTGTCCCCGCACGCCGCCAGGGAGATCACCAGCATCGCGCCGCGGAGTCCCGCTCTGCCACTTCGCATCGTCGACATCCTTCCAGAGCCCAGGCGCCGGGCCTGAGGGGCCCCGCTCCAAGCAGTATCAGCGCGCTCCGGCGGCCCGATCAATCCCCGACTTCCGTCGGATCACGCATCGCCCCGCTGCGCACCGCCACGTCCAGCCGGTCGCGGTTGGCGTCAAGGAGGCTGCGGTAGGCCGAGTAGAGCGAGAGCTGCACCGTCACCCGCCCCGGGGTGCGGGCCACCACCAGCGCCCGGGACATGGGGTCGTCGCCCTCGCCGTGCTGCGCGCAGTACCCCGGCGCGTGGCCGTCGACCGGAGCGTCGAGGGTCGCCTCGTGGCCGGAGATCACCCCCACCTCCCGCCGCGAGAGCCGCAGCGCCCGGGTCGCCGGCTGCCCGCAACGCACGCACTGGCCGGCCCACTCGAGGGCGTCGAGCTGCTCGGCGCCCAGGGTGCACTCGTAGCCCGGAGACTCCAGCGCGCGGTGGAAGGGCACCTCGCGCACCACGCCGGTGGAGGCGTCGACGTAGATGCCGCACGCGCCGCAGCGGAGGTTGTGCACGTAGGGGCCCAGCACCGGCTCGTCCGGGAGCTGCACCAGGGAGGAGCCCAGGAGCGATCCGCAGCCCGGGCACGGGGCCACGAAGGGCCTGCGGATCGACGCGAGGGTGAAGGCCGCGGGGATGGCCAGCACCCCGGCGAGGGCCCAGGCCCAGCCGCCCACGGCGACGGCGAGGGCCCCGGAGGCGGCGGCGAAGGAGCCGCCCACCAGGGCGCGGCGCAGCACCAGCGAGAGGTCGCGGCGCACCTCGGTCCGGTCGGGCGATCGTCGTCCTCGGAGCAGCACCGTCGGGTCCGCCGCGGCTCAGGTGGCGGAGGGCTTCTGCGCCGCGGCCACGAGCAGGTCGAGGCGGGCCAGGATCTGCCGCTGAAGGTCCGCCACCTCCTTGAGCCCGGGGTCGGAGGCGGGCGGCGCGGGGCGCTCTCTCGGCGTGAAGAGCTGCGCCGTGATGGACGGCCCGATGGTCATCACCGCCGAGGCGATGGCCTTGCCCGCGGCGGTGCGCGCGAAGATGTCCGAATAGCCCACGGAGAGGCAGGTGGTGATGAACACCAGCGCGTCGGCGGGGGACTTCACCTTGGGGTTCACCTTGCGCTCGGCGAGGTAGAAGAGCGCCGTCGCGCCGGTGATGGTGGCGATGGCGGAGTCCAGCGGGTCGCGCATCACGGCGTCGCGCACCGAGTCCTTCGCGCTCGACCACTGGCCCGGGTCGCCGAGGATGCCCGAGAGCGCCTGGGCGGCGACCTGTCCCAGCACCCGGGCGGTCTGCGGATCGATCCTCTTCGGGGCGGTCATCGGGGACGCCAGGATAGCTCCACGGCGAGGGCCGTTGCACGCCCCAATCCGTCGTCGCGCAGGTCTTGCTTGACAGGGCTTTGCGTTCCCGGTCATAGGCCACGGCGACCGCGCGAGAGACCTCCCACCAGCCGCTTCGCCGAGGTGCCGACATGAGTGACGCCAGACTCACCGGCGAAGAACTTCACGACGCCTGGGCCGTGCTCTCTGCCACCGAGCGCCTGGAGGGCTTCCACCACCTGGAGCGCTCCGAGGCGGACGAGTTCTTCCTCGGGCTCTCCACGCACGAGCAGGCCGCCATGCTGCGGGCGATGCCCAGCGGAGAGCGCAGGCTGTGGCTGCGGCTGCTGGCCCCGGACGACGCGGCCGACCTGGTGCAAGAGCTCCCCGAGGAGGAGCGAGCGGCCTTCCTGGGGCAGCTCGACGAGGTGTCGCGCCGCGAGGTGGCGGCCCTCATGGCCTACGCGGAGGACGCGGCGGGCGGGCTGATGAGCCCTCGCTTCGCCCGGCTGCGGCCGGAGATGACCGTCGACGAGGCGATCCGGTACCTGCGGCGGCAGGCGAGGGAGCAGCTGGAGACGATCTACTACGCGTACGTGCTCGACCACGAGCAGCGCATCCGAGGCGTGGTGACCTTCCGCGACCTGTTCACGGCGCCGGGCAACCGGCCGCTCACGGAGGTGATGCACACCTCGGTGATCTCCGTGCCCGACACCATGGACCAGGAGGCCGTGGCGAGGGTGATCGCGGAGCACGACCTCAACGCGCTGCCGGTGGTCGACGCGGACGGTCGGATGAAGGGCATCGTGACCGTCGACGACATCGTCGACGTGGTGCAGCACGAGGCCACCGAGGACATCCAGAAGCTCGGAGGCATGGAGGCGCTCGACACGCCGTACATGGAGACCAGCTTCGGCGCGATGGTGAAGAAGCGCGGCGGCTGGCTGGCGGCGCTCTTCCTCGGGGAGATGCTCACCGCGAGCGCGATGGCGCACTACGAGCACGAGATCGCCCGCGCGGTGGTGCTCACGCTCTTCATCCCGCTGATCATCTCCAGCGGCGGCAACTCCGGCTCGCAGGCCACCACGCTGATCATCCGCGCGATGGCGCTCGGCGAGATCACCGGCCGCGACTGGTGGCTCATCATCCGCCGCGAGATCGCCGCGGGCCTCACGCTAGGCGCCATCCTCGCCACCATCGGCTTCATCCGCGTGCTGGTGTGGCAGTCGCTCTTCCACCCCTACGGCGCCTCGTACCTGCGCATCGGCATCACCGTGGCCTTCAGCCTCATCGGCGTCGTGAGCTGGGGCACCATCGCGGGCTCGATGCTGCCCTTCATCGTGAAGCGCTTCGGCTTCGACCCGGCGACCGCCTCGGCGCCCTTCGTCGCGACCCTGGTCGACGTCGCGGGGCTGATCATCTACTTCAACGTCGCCCAGGTGCTGCTGCGCGGCACCCTGCTCTGAGCGCCTTCAGGGGCTGAGCCCGGCGTCCCCCTCGCCCGTCAGTCCGCCGAGGAAGTCGTAGCGCTCGCGAAGGAAGCGCGGCACCTCGCCGTCGACGTCATACAGGTTGTCGTATTGCTCCAGCGTGAGGGGCAGGCCCGGCACCCGCCCCAGGAGCGCTCGCACCTGGGCGTATTTCATCGCCAGCAGCGGGAGCGTCACCGACGGGTCCATGGCGGCGCGGGCGTCGCGCAGGGCGACCACGTAGCGAGCGCGCAGGTCGGGCTCGGCCAGCAGCGAGGTGAAGTGCCGCTGCAGGTCGTCGGTGGGGTGCGTCGGCGTGAAGGGGTCCGCGTGCGCGTCGGGCTCCAGCGCCGGGACCTCGTCCCAGTCGTCGCCGAGCGGGCGCGCGACGCCGGTGTCTTCGTTGCGCATCAGCACCCAGTTGTACGGGCGGTCGGGGTAGTTGTCCCCGGGAGCGAGGGCCTTCACCGTGGCCGCCCACTGCAGGTAGGCCGGGATGTCGAGCATCGACGACAGGCGCGCCCGATCGAAGGTGCGGCAGAAGTCTCCGATGAAGCCGGCGGTCGCCGCGAGGTAGCAGCCGTTGTCGTAGAAGGTGACGTTGCGCGTGCCCTCGAAGCGCTGGCCGAGCTCGCGCTGCACGTCCTCCGTGAGCGTCTCGACGTGATAGAGCGCGTCGTTGAAATAGATCGCCACGACGTTGGTGTACTTGAAGGGCAGCCGCAGCTCCGGATGCATCGCGGCCACGCGGCGCATCACCCCGACGGAGAGCCACTCGTGGAGCACGTAGCAGCGCCCCCGGTCGGTCTCGAAGCGGTCGCTGCGGTAGCCGTCCGGGAAGGTGATCGCGGTCGGGAAGTCGAGGCGAAACTGCCGCAGCGCCCCGCAGCGGGAGTTGTTGCCGAGGCGCTGACGGATCGTCCCTCGATAGCTCCCGCCGAGGTAGCGCAGCGTCATGGGGACGCGGGCGTCGTGGCCCTCGACGAGCAGCGCGGCGAGGTCGGCGGGGGCGAGGTCGACGCGAAACTCCGGCAGCGTCTCGTCGCGGAAGGTGCTCGGGAGCGAGCCGTCGGGGAGGGCCGCGGGCGCGTCGAGGCCGCCGTCGGAGAGGTCGCCCGAGACGTCCATCGCCGCGAGGGAGGACGCGTCGGCGAGGTCGTCGACCGCGGCGTCGGCGGGCGGCAGGGGGGCCGCGTCCGGGGAGGAGCAGGCGCCGAGGAGGAGCAGCGCGAGGGCGAGAGCGGGGGCGGGGGACGAGGTCATGGACGGTGGCGGAGGGTTTCGCAACGAGCGCCTGGCGTCTACCGGGGGGCGATCTCGCAGGCGCTCGCGTGCTCGCAGCCCGGAGCGCCGGACCCGTCGTCCCCGATCGGCTCCTCCACCTGGACGGTGGTGTGCCCGATGCCGAAGCGGGAGCGCATCGCGTCCGCCACGCGGCCCTGAAACGAGCGCGTCGCGTCCGCCGCGGGCATCACCAGGTGGGCGGTCATCGCGACCTCCGTGGTGCTGAGCGCCCAGACGTGGAGGTCATGCACGCCGCACACGCCGGGCAGCGCGAGCAGGTGCCCGCGCACGGCGTCGAGGTCGATGTGCCTCGGCACCGCGTCGAGGCTGAGGTCGAGCGCCTCCTGCAGGAGAGACCAGGTGCCCGCGACGATGACCAGCGAGACGCCGATGCTCATCACCGGGTCGAGCCACCACCAGTGGGTGCGCCACATCACGGCCCCGGCGAGCACCACCGCCAGCGAGACCATCGCGTCGCCCGCCAGGTGCAGGAAGGCCCCGCGAGCGTTCACGTCCGTCTTCTGCGAGCGGTGGAACATCATCGCCGACACCCCGTTGATCAGCACCCCGACGGCGGCGACGGCGATCACCGTCAGGCCCGGCACCGGCTGCGGCGAGCCTAGCCGCAGCACCGCCTCCCGGCAGACCACGCCCACCGCGACGAGCAGCAGCACCGCGTTGGCCACCGCGGCCAGGATGGTCCCGCGGCGCATGCCGTAGGTGCGGCGCACGGACGGAGGACGGCGCGCGAGCACCGTGGCTCCCCACGCCAGCAGCAGCCCGAGCACGTCGCCCAGGTTGTGCGCCGCGTCCGCCACCAGGGCCATGGAGTGGGACAGCAGACCGAAGACCGCCTCGACCACCACGAAGGTGAGGTTGAGCCCGACGCCCACGCCGAAGGCCGCGCCCGTGACCGCGACCGCGTGGTGGTGACCATGGTGGCCCGAGTGATCGTGGCCCGCGTGGTCGTGGTCGTGCTCGTGCTCGTGCTCGTGGTCGTGCTCGGGGTGGGTCATCAACGCTCCGTCGGAGATGATAGCGCCGCGGACCGGTCGGGCGGGCACCGATTGACGATCGGTGTTTGGATGCGCTAGAGCCTCCGGTCATGGACTCGCTCCCGCGGCTCGGAGAGCTCGAGACGGCCGTACTGAAGCACCTATGGGCGATCGGCGCCGCCGAGGCCAGGGAGGTGCACGGCACCCTCGGGGAGGCGAAGGGCATCACGCTCAGCACCGTGCAGTCGACGCTCGAGCGGCTGCACCGCAAGGGGCTCCTGCTGCGGGAGAAGGTGGGCCACGCCTACCGCTACGCGCCCGCGATGACGCCGGAGCGGTTTCGCGCGCAGGCCATCGCCGACGCCGCGGGCGACCTGCGGGGCGCCGCCGCGGAGGGGGTCATCGCGGCCTTCGTCGAGCTCGCCCACCGGGCGGACCACGCCAACCTCGACCGCCTCTCGCGCGTCCTGGACGCGGCCCGGTCGCGCGCCGTGCGGAAGCCGCGATGACACCGATGGACGATCGGTTTTCGCGGCTCGGCCATGGGCTCCTCGCGGCAGCGCTCGCCCTCAGCGCCTCCTCCGCGGTGGCCCAGGCGCAGACCGTTCCGGGGCCGACGCTCGACCGGGAGGCGGTGATCGAGCAGGCGCGGCGGCGCTCGTGGGGAGTGCGCGTGGCGGTCGCCCGCTCGGGCGAGGCCCGGGCGCTGCGAGAGGGCGCCTCCATGCCCGCGAGGGAGAACCCCAGCCTCCAGCTCCGCAGCGGTCCCCGGTGGACCAGCGACCGCGGAGCCATCCCCGATTTCAGCTTCGCCCTGACCTGGCCCATCGACCTCTCGGGCTCTCCTCGCGCCCGCGAGCGCCACGCCGACGCCGCCGCGGAGGCCGCCGAGGCGGAGCTTCGCAACAGCGCCCGCGTGGCGATCGGCGAGGCCCTCGACCTCTACGCCCGCGTGCTGGGCGCCGAGGAGATGGCGCGCCTGGCGGAGTCTCGCGCGGCGCTCGACGAGGGCCTCGCTCGCGTGGCGGACGTGCGGCGCAGCGCGGGCTCGACGGGCGACACGGACGTCGCGATGGCTAGCGCCGTGAGGGCCGAGGCCGCCTCGAGGGTGCTGCGGGCGAGGTCCGAGCGAGAGGCGCTGCGGGCGGAGCTGCTGGCGGCGCTGGCCCTCGACCCGCAGGCGACGACGGAGGTCGCCGGGACGCTGGCTCCCCCGACGCCCCCCGCGGCCCTCGACGAGCTGCTGGCGAGGGCCGACCGGCGCAGCGACGTGCTCGCGGGCGGGGCGATGGCGCAGCTCGCGAGGGCCGACGTGGAGGTGCAACGGAGGCTCGGGTCGCCGGTGCCCAGGCTGCTTCTCCAGGGCATCCGCGAGAACGAGGTCTTCGTGCAGGCGGGCGTCGACCTGCCGCTGCCGATCTACCAGCGCAACCAGACCGCGAGGGCCGTGAGCGCCGCGGTGGCGGCGACGCGAGACGCGCAGCGCGAGGCCCTGAGGGCGAGGGCTCGGGCCGAGGTGGTGGCCGCGTGGCGACGCAGCGAGGGGGCGGCGCGGGCCTTCGAGGCGCTCTCCGGGGCGCTCGGGGCGGTCGACGAGACCGAGCGGCTCACGACCCGCTCGTACGAGCTGGGCCGCTCGGAGCTGGCCACGGTGCTGGTGGTGCGCGGCGCCGCGATGGACGCGCGCGCCGCGAGGGTGGACGCGCTGCTGGCGTGGGTGCGGGCGAGGGTCGCGCTCGACGTGGCCGCGGGAGTGGAGCCGTAGGATGCGAGCGCTGATCGTGGGACTGATGGTCGGTGCGGTCGCGTGCAGGGGCGTCGAGCGGGAGGCCCCCCGGCCGACGCCCGTCGCGAGGGAGGAGACGCCCGTGGTGACGCTCACCGCCGAGGGGATGACCAACGCGGAGGTGCGCACGGTGTCGCTCAGCCCGTCGTCGCTCTCGGCGAGGCTCCCGGTGATCGGCACGCTGATGGCCGACCCGCAGCGGGTGGCGAGGGTGGGGGCGCGCTTCAGCGGGCGGGTGCTGGCCCTGCGGGCGAGGCTCGGGGACACGGTGGCGGTGGGCTCTCCGCTCGCGGAGATCGACACGGTGGAGCTGCACCAGGTGTCGACGGAGTTCCTGACGGCGGTGGCCAGGGCGCGCGAGGCGAGCGACGCGCTGGAGCGCCAGCGGGCCCTGGTGGGAGAGCGCGTGGGCTCGGTGCAGGACCTCCGTCACCTGGAGGCCAACGCGGAGGCCGCGACCGCGTCGCTGCACGAGGCCGAGGAGCACCTGCACGTGCTCGGGCTCACCGAGCGGGACATCCGATCGCTGCGGGCGCGCACCACCCACGGAGAGTCGCGGAGCGTGGTGCGCTCGCCCATCGCGGGCCGGGTGGTGGCCTTCCCGCTGGCCCTGGGCCAGGTGGTGGTGGGCACCGAGGAGGTCGCGACGGTGGCGCAGCCCGGGGCCGTGTGGGCGAGCCTGAGGGTGTCCGAGGGGGACATGGCCAGCGTGTTCCCGGGCGCGGCGGTGGAGGTGCGCACGGCGGCGGAGCCGGGCGTGGGCCTCGCGGCGACGCTCGACTTCGTGGGCGAGCTGGTGGACCCGCAGACGAGGATGCTGGAGTGCCGGGCCTCGCTCGCGGGCGTGGGCGGCCCGCTGCGCGCAGGAATGAGCCTCGCGGCGTGGATCTCCCTGCGAGCGGGCCCCCCGGCGCTCTGGATCCCGGCGGAGGCGGTGCTCGTCCACGAGGCCACGCCGGTGGTCTTCGTGCAGGTGGGCGAGCGGCGCTTCTCCCCGAGGCCGGTGCGCGTGGGCGCTCCGAGGGGGGCTCAGGTGCCGGTGACGGCGGGCGTCGCGGCGGGCGACGTGGTGGTGGTGCACGGGGCCTTCAGCCTGCGCGGCGAGCTCGAGCGCGCGGCGCTCGAGGAGGACTGAGGGCCGATGCTGGCGTGGGTCGTCGCGGCGAGCATCCGGCACCGACTCGCGGTGCTGCTGGGCGTGGTGCTGCTCATCGTCCTGGGGGTGCGGGCCTTCTCGGCGCTGCCCATCGACGCGGTGCCGGACCTCACCAACGTGCAGGTGCAGGTGCTCACCTCCGCCCCCTCGCTCGGCGCGCTCGCCGTCGAGCGCCTGGTGAGCGCCCCGGTGGAGATGGCCCTGAGCGGCATCCCCGGGGTGAAGGAGCTGCGCTCGCTCTCCCGCTACGGCGTCTCCGCGGTGACCGTGGTCTTCGACGACGACGTCGACGCTCAGGTGGCGCGCAACCGGGTCAACGAGCGCATGCCGCGCATCCGGGGGGAGGTCCCCTCGGAGATCGGCGTCCCGGAGATGGGGCCGCTCGCGACGGGGCTCGGGGAGATCTACCAGTTCGAGGTGCGCGGCGAGGGTCGCAGCGCCATGGAGCTGCGATCGATCCTCGACTGGCAGATCGCGCCCCGGCTGCGCCTCGTCCCCGGGGTCATCGACGTCAACACCTTCGGCGGCGAGCTTCGCACCTACGAGGTCACCGTCGACCCGCAGCGCATGGCCGTCCGCCACGTGGCGCTCTCCGAGGTCATCACCGCGCTCGAGCGCAACCACGTCGCGGTCGGCGGCGGCGCCATCCACCGGGGCCCCGAGGGGCTGCTGGTGCGCGGCGACGCGATGATCCGCTCGCTCGACGACCTCGGCGACATCGCGGTCTCGACCCGCGAGGGGACGCCCATCTACGTGCGCGACGTGGCCACGACCCGCTTCGCCCCGATGCTCCGTCAGGGCGCGGCGACGCGCGACGGGCGCGGCGAGGTGGTGGTCGGCATGACCCTGATGCTCCTCGGGGACAACTCCCGGGTGGTCTCTCGCGCGGTCGGCGACGCCGTGCGGCTGATCAACCCGACGCTCCCGCCGGGCGTGCGCATCGACCCCTTCTACGACCGCACCACGCTGGTCGAGCGCACGCTGCACACGGTGTCGCGCAGCCTCGTCGAGGGCGGCCTGCTCGTGGTGGTGGTGCTCTTCCTGATGCTGCGCAACCTGCGAGCGGGCCTCGTGGCCGCGGCGATGATCCCGCTCTGCATGCTGAGCGCCTTCATCGGGATGCGGGCCCTCGGCATCAGCGGCAACCTGATGAGCCTCGGGGCCATCGACTTCGGGCTGGTGGTGGACGGCGCCATCATCCTGCTGGAGAACGCGGTGCATCACCTCGCGGAGGCGAGCGCCGCCCGGGGCCGTCCCCTCACCCGCGCCGAGCGCGACGAGGTGGTGCTGCACTCGGCGCTGGAGGTGCGGGGCGCGACGGCCTTCGGCGAGGTGATCATCGCCCTGGTCTACCTGCCGGTGCTCACGCTCGAGGGGGTCGAGGGCAAGACCTTCCAGCCCATGGCGCTGACGGTGCTCTTCGCGCTCGCGGGGGCCTTCGTGCTGTCGCTCACCCTCGTGCCCGCGCTCGCCTCGCTGCTGCTCCCGGCCAACGCCCGCGACCTGCCCTCTCCCATCGTCACCGCCGCGCGCCGCGTCTACGAGCCGGTGCTGGGCGCCACGCTGCGGCGGCCCGCGGTGACCATGGGCCTCGCGCTGCTGGTGCTCGGGCTGAGCGTGGCGCTGGCGAGGGGCCTCGGGTCGGAGTTCGTCCCGCAGCTCAACGAGGGGGCGATCATCATCGAGACGGTGCGCCAGCCCTCCGTCGGGCTCGACGAGTCGGTGCGCCAGACGACCCTCATCGAGCGGGTGCTGCGGCGCTTCCCGGAGGTGACGACGGTGGTGTCCAAGACCGGTCGGCCGGAGATCGCCAACGACCCGATGGGGGTCGAGCAGAGCGACGTGCTGGTGATGCTGCGACCCGCGGCGCAGACCCTGCCGGCCGCGGAGCGCGAGGCCCTCATCGGCCGGATGCACGACGCGCTCACCAGCGCGGTGCCGGGCGTGGCCTTCGGGTTCACCCAGCCCATCCAGATGCGGATGAACGAGCTGCTGAGCGGCGTCCGGGCGGACGTGGCGGTGAAGGTCTACGGCGACGACCTGCCGACGCTCGCCCGCCTCGGGGCGCAGATCGCCCGCGCGCTTCGCTCGGTGCGGGGCGCGACGGACCTTCGCGCCGACCGGGTGGAGGGCATGCCGGTGCTGCGCGCGACGGTCGACCGGCACGCGGCGGCGAGGGTCGGGGCCGACGCGCAGGAGGCGCTCTCGATGATCGAGGCCATCGGAGGCCGCACCGTAGGGAGCGTGCTCGAGGGGCGGCAGCGCTACCCCCTGAGGGTGCGCCTCCCGGCGGGGCTGCGCGACGACCTCGACGCGCTGCGGCGGCTGCCGGTGCACATCGCGGGCGACGCGACGGTTCCGCTGCGCGACGTGGCGCTGCTGGAGATCATCGACGAGCCGGTGGTGATCAACCGGGAGTCCCTGGCGCGCCGGCTGGTGGTGCAGACAAACGTGCGCGGCCGCGACCTCGGTGGCTTCGCCGAGGAGGCGCAGCGCGCGGTGCGTCGCTCGGTGCGCCTGCCGCCGGGGTACCGGCTGGAGTGGGGCGGCCAGTTCGAGAACCTGGAGCGCGCCAGGCTGCGGCTCGCCATCGTGGTGCCGCTGGCGCTGGGAATGATCCTGGCGCTGCTCTACGCGTCGTTCCGCTCGGCGGGGGCGACGCTGCTGATCTTCGCCAACGTGCCCTTCGCGGCGACCGGCGGGGTGATCGCGCTCTGGTCGCGGGGCCTCCCCTTGAGCCTCTCGGCGGGCGTCGGGTTCATCGCCCTCTTCGGCGTGGCGGTGCTCAACGGACTGGTGCTGGTGACCCAGGTGCGGCAGCTCCGTCAGCGGGGCACCGGGCTGGTGGAGGCCGCGCGGGAGGGCGCGCTGCGCAGGCTGCGGCCGGTGCTGACGACGGCGCTGGTGGCCTCGCTGGGCTTCGTCCCGATGGCGGTCACCTCCGGGGCCGGGAGCGAGGTGCAGCGCCCGCTGGCGACGGTGGTCATCGGCGGCCTGGTCTCCTCGACGCTGCTGACGCTGCTGGTGCTGCCGACGCTCTACGCCTGGCTCGGGCGGGTGCTGGGGACGAAGCCGCGGGGGTAGAGCGGCGGCGTGCCCCCTTCCCCGCTGCCGCGCGCCCTGACCCCTTCGGGGCGGCTCCGTTCGGCACACAAGTCGCTCAAAGGCTTGTAGAGAAGGCTTTTCGGAACACCCAGATGCGCTCGCGGCCGTTGCCGGACCAGGGTCTGGCCTTCTCCTGCACCGCCGGGCTCACCAGGGCGTGCGCTCGCTGGAGTGCCGCCCACTCCGCGGTTGCGGACGGCCCGCGAGCGGGCCTGCAACCGCTGAAGT
>CBIHPK010000169.1:0-17989 GCA_966211675.1 uncultured Myxococcaceae bacterium | reverse complement strand
CCGCGGCCCTGGTAGCCCGGGTGCACCGCGAGCTCCTCGACGAACATCGGCCGCATGTCGCGCCGGGTGAAGAAGCTCTCGTTCATCCAGTTGTCCGCGCCGGTGATCTCGAAGGCGCACTCGGCGTAGGCCACGATCTCCGCGCCGTCCTCGTTGGCCACCTCGAAGAGGAGCTGCTCGACCCCCTCCTCCTCGTAGACCTCCAGGAAGCGCTTCTTCGACCGCGGCCGCTGGTACTCCAGCGTCTCCCGGTTCACCACCCGGAAGCACAGCTTCAGGAACTCCCAGACCTTGTTCAGATCGCGGCGGTGGATCCTCCGCACGATGATCGAGGGCTCTTCGGAGGGCGCCGCGGGAAGGGTGACGTCGTCGCTCATCGCGCGGCATCGTACCGCACGACGCGCCGTTCGATGGTGGTACCTTCGAAGCGTCATGGCGACCCTCGACCGGCTCCTCTCCGACGCTCGCGCCGCCCAGCGCTCCCTGGCCCGCTGCACCGCCGCCGAGCGCACCGCGGCGATCGAGTCCGTGGCGCGCAGCCTCGACGCCCAGCGCGACGACATCCTCGCCGCCAACGCCGAGGACCTCCGCCTCACCCCCGACGACATGAGCCCGGCCCTTCGCGACCGTCTCGTCCTCACGCCCTCTCGCCTCGACGGGGTCATCGCCGCCATCCGAGAGGTCGCCGCGATGGCCGATCCCCTCGACGAGGAGCGCTCGCTCGGCACCCGCCCCAACGGCCTGCAGGTCTTCCGCCGCCGCATCCCCCTCGGGGTCGTCGCGGTCATCTACGAGGCCCGCCCCAACGTCACCGCCGAGAGCGCCGCCCTCACGCTGCGCTCCGGCAACGCCGTGGTGCTCCGCGGCGGCTCCGAGGCCCTGCGCAGCAACACCGCCCTGGCGATCGCCGTGCGCGCCGGGCTCGCCTCGACCGGCGTCGACCCCAACGCCGTCTGCCTCGTCACCGACCCCGACCGGGCCCGCGTCACCGAGCTGCTGCAGGCCACCGGCAAGGTCGACCTCGCCATCCCTCGAGGGGGCCCGGCGCTCATGGCCTTCGTCGACGCCAACGCCCGGGTGCCGGTGATCCGCCACGGGGCCGGCGTGTGCCACGTCTACGTCGACCGCGCGGCCGAGCTCGCGATGGCCGAGAACATCACCTTCAACGCCAAGGTGCAGCGCCCCGGGGTGTGCAACGCCGCCGAGACGCTGCTGGTGCACCGCGACGTGGCCGGGGCGCTGCTGCCGTCGCTCGGCCGCCGGCTCCACGCGGCGGGCGTCGAGCTGCGCGCCGACGAGGCCGCGAGGGGGGTGCTCTCCCGCGCCGAAGTGCCCTCGGTCCCGGCGACGCCGGAGGACTGGGACACGGAGTTCCTGGGCCTGGTGCTGGCGGTGCGGGTGGTCGACGACTTCGACGGGGCGCTCGCGCACATCGCCGAGCACGGCACCGAGCACAGCGCGGCCATCGTCACCGCGGACCCCGAGGCGGGCGAGCGCTTCCTGCGCGAGGTGACCGCGTCGTGCGTGCTCCTCAACGCCTCCACCCGCTTCAACGACGGCGGCGAGCTCGGCCTCGGCGCGGAGATCGGCATCTCCACCAGCCGCATGCACGCCTTCGGACCCATGTCCGCGCGCGAGCTCACCACGGAGAAGTTCGTGGTGCGGGGCTCCGGCCAGGTCCGAGGCGCGGTGTAGCCCCTTGCCCATGGAATTCCGCATCGCGACCTTCAACTGCCGTGACTTCTTCGATGACGCCGTCCCCCACGTGATCGGCCAGCTCGATCGCGAGGGATTCGGCATCTGGGCCCAGCGCCGGGCGCGCACGCTCTTCCATCGCAAGCTCGAAGCCGTCGCCACCGCGGTCGCCCGCACCGACGCCGACGTCATCGCCTTCCAGGAGATCGAAGGGGCCCACGTGCTCGACGCCCTGCGCGGAACGCTCGGCGACAGCCGCTACCTCCCCGCCGTCGCGGGTGTCTGCGACAACCGCGGCATCGCGTGCGGGCTGCTCTCTCGCTTCCCCATTGCGGGCGTCGAGAGCCACGGCGCGGGCGAGCTGGCCTTCCCGGTCTTCGCCGAGGGAGACCCTCGCCCCTTCGGCTCTCGCATCCAGTCCAAGCGAGGCGTGCTGGAGGTGACCGTCACGCTCCCGGACCAGACCCCGCTCGCGCTGATGGTGGTGCACATGAAGTCCCCGCGCCCGGTTCCGAGGGTCGACGCGGGGGGCGAGTCCACCGGGGAGAGCGGCCACTACGCCGCCGCGGAGGGGGCTGCGCGCGCCACCGTGATGCGCCTCGCCGAGGCCCTCTACCTGCGCTCCCGGGTCGACGCCCGGCTGATGCGCGACCCGCACGCTCAGCTCGCGGTGCTGGGCGATTTCAACGACGGCCCCGACGGCGCGGTGGTGCGCTCGGTCGCGGGCGACCTGGCGGACATGCCCCGAGGGCGTCACGCGGACCTCGAGCTGACGGCCTCGCTGGAGCGAGGGATCTTACAGCACTGCGTAAAGGCGGTGCCTCCGGGGCAGCGGCATACGATCCTCTATCGGGGGGTCGGGCAGCAGGTGGATCACATCCTGGTGAGTCGTGCGCTGTGGCGGCGGTTTCGCGGGGCGAGGGTGCTCAACGAGACGCTGCGCGACGGGGTGGGCGAGGGCCGGGAGGACGTGGAGTCGGACCACGCCGCCGTGGTGGCGACCTTCAGCTGAGCGGCGTCAGCGGCCTCGTCCAGCGGACGAAGCCATCGAAGGTCACAGGGGCGTGCGGGCGCATCGGAAGCCGCGCACGGGATAGCGGTCCGTGGGCGTGTCTCCCCAGCGCGACGGCGAGCGCACATGCGCGGGACTGGTCGCGTCCCAGCCGCCGCCGCGGTCGACGCGCGCTGCGCCGGAGGTCGGACCGACCGGGTCGGTGGCGGTGGCCGCCCCATAGATCGAGTACCAGTCCGCGGTCCATTCGAAGAGGTTGCCGGCCATGTCGGAGAGTCCGAACGGGGAGTTCCCGGCGGGGAAGGACTGGACGGGGCAGGTGCTCGACCGCATGCCCGCGCCGCTCCAGCAGAGCTGCGTGGTCGGGGCGGCGTTGCCCCACGGATGGATGCGACCGTCGGTCCCGCGGGCGCCGTACTCCCATTGGGCCTCGGTCGGGAGGTCGCCGCCGAGTGAGCGGCAGTAGGCTCGGGCCTGGTTCCAGTCGACACAGTTGACGGGATGGTTGCCGCGTCCGGCGATGCCCCAGTTGCAGTTGATCGCCGTGCCTGGAGCCGTGCATCCGCTCGCCGTGCAGGAGCCGTAGGCGGCGACCGTCACCTCCGTGAGATCCATGCAGAAGGCCGACACCGTCACGCGGTGCGGGGGCTGAGCGTTGAGGCTCGCCATGTCGGCGTCGCCCATGGTGAAGGTGCCCGCGGGGATCAATGCCATTCCCGTCGGACACGATCCGGCGTCGACCGAGGGCGGGGCGTCCGGGATGGCCGGAACATCGAGCCCGACCGGGACATCGGCGACGACCGTGGCGTCCAGGGTGGATGCGACGTCCATCCCCGTCGGAACATCGACGGCCGCGGGGACGTCCAGGGCGGGAGCGTCGACCATCGTCACGACGTCGCCCACCAGCGCAGCGTCCACGGACCCGTCGGCGGTTGCGTCAGCGGTGGTGGCGGCGCGGTCCGAGGTGGCATCCGCGCCGGGTCCGGCGTCGGTGTCCAAAGGGAAGGTTGGACTCGGGCTGCAGGCCGCGAGAGCCGCGACGAGCCACAGGGTCTTGTGGCGGGCGATCACGACGGTCCCATCGGCTGGTACTCCGCGAGCACCCGCACCAGCTCCCGGATGAAGCGCGCCGGGTGTTCCCGGTGGAGGAAATGCCCGCCCGGCATCGGCACCACCTCGTAGCCCTTCGTGAACCAGCTACGCGCCCGCTCGAAGTCGTCGTGTCCCAGCACGCCGTCGGTCTCGCCGGAGAAGGACACCGTCGGCACGTGGATGCGCCGACGCAGCGAGGACGGGAGCCACGGGCGCATCGCGCGGTAGTAGCCGAGCGCGGCGTCCAGGCTGCCCGGCGCGCGGAAGCTCTCCTTCACCGCCGACGTCTCGCCCTTCGGGACGTCCCACGCGGGCGACCATCGGCGCACCAGCGCGTCGACCTCGGCGAAGTCGTGGGCCCTCATGCGCTCGGCCGCGCCCGGTAGCCGCAGCGTCAGGAAGTGCCGCGCGCCCCAGGCCTTCTTCGGGGTCGGTCGCAGCGAGGCCGGGTGCGGGATCGCCACGGTCACCAGCTTGCGCACCCGCTCCGGGGCGAGCGCCGCCGCGGAGTACGCCGCGCTCGCGCCCCAGTCGTGGCCCACCACCACCGCGCTCTCTTCGCCGAGCGCGTCGATGAGCTCCACCACGTCACGGCCGAGGGCGTCGCTGTCGTAGCGCCCGTCCGCCGGAACCTCGGTCGGCGCATACCCGCGGGTGTAAGGAGACGCCGCGCGGAACCCCGCCGCCGCGAGCGCGGGCCTCACCTCGTCCCAGGTGTGCGCCGTGTCGGGGAAGCCGTGGATCAGCAACACCAGCGGACCGCTGCCCTCCTCGACGACGGTGAAGCGGACTCCGTTGGCCTCGACGACGCGGGTGGTCTCCATCGGGGGCGGAGGGTAGTCCCCGCGAACGCCGCCGCGAAGGCCCGCACCACCCGCAGGCGACCGATCGCCCACTCAAGCCGGCGCGAGCACCTGCAGCGCGCCGCGCTCGATCTGCACCTCGAGGCGGCCCGAGCGATCTTCGTGCAGCGAGCCGTCGAGGTGGTAGCGGCTCCACGACCCGGAGACCACGACGCGGACCGCGCGACGCGTGGGCAGCGCGGGTGCAGGGTCGTCGCCCTCGCGGAGGCGATCGAGCGCTCGCAGCAGCGGGTCCCGCTCGGCCCCGCCGACGACGACGAGGTCGAGACGCCCGTCGCTCGGGCTGGCCTCCGGAGCGAGCGGGACGTTGGGTCCGATGAGCGGGACGTTGAGCACCTCGATCATCAGGTACTCGCCGGAGAGGTCCTCGCCGTCGGCGGTGATCGCGTAACGCTCCAGCGGCGCCTCGGCGACGTGCCTGCGAAAGAGCTCGAGGTCGCGGGCGAGCTTGCGGCCCGGGTCCGCGGCGACCGGCGAGTCCGCCTCCGCGTGCATCAGCCTCGGGAACGCTCCGAAGCCGATCGCCTCGTAGAAGCGCGTGGTCTCCTCGCCGAGCGTCCCGAGCGCGGCGTCGAAGGCCTTGATCTCATCGGTCCGCCATCCCTCGACGCGCTCGGCGACCGGACCGTCGAGGCGCAGTGTCCGTGCGATGTTGTTGGCCGTCCCGAGCGCGAGCACGGTGAACGGAACCCCACTCCCCGAGAGGACCTCCGCGGCCTTGCCCACGGTGCCATCGCCGCCGGCGACCGCCACCAGGTCGCACGGCCCCCGCACGGCCTGCTCCAGATCGCGCCGGTTCGCGACGCTGGCCGTCACGCGATGTCCCCCGCGCTCGATCGCCTGGACCAGCTCCTCGGCGCTGTGATCTTCGGCGCCCGCGGAGGGGTTGTGCATCAGTACGACGTGCATCAGAGAGGTTACGACCCCCACTGATCGGAACAAGGCGGTTGTTCCCCGTGCGAATCCTCATCTCGAACGACGACGGCATCTACAGCCCCGGCCTCTCGGCCCTCGCGGAGGTCGCGGCTGCATTTGGAGAGGTCCACATCGTAGCCCCCGACGTCGAGCAGTCCTCCATGGGGCACGCCATCACGCACAGCCGTCCGCTCACGCTCCGTCGCACCACCGTGCGGGACTTCCCCGCGTGGCGGGTCAACGGCACCCCCGCGGACTGCGTCGCGCTCGGATCGGCGCTCTGGGAGAAGGTCGACGTCGTCCTCTCGGGCATCAACCTCGGCCCCAACCTCGGCAACTCCATGTGGCACTCGGGGACGCTCGCGGCCGCCAAGCAGGCCACCCTGCTGGGCCTGCGAGGCATCGCGCTCAGCACCTCCGTGGCGCGTGACGAGCCGCACTTCGAGGCCCTCAAGCCCTACGTCGCCAGAGTGCTGGAGGCGCTGCTCCCGGCCACCGAGCTCAGCCTCGTCAACGTCAACTTCCCCGACGCGCCTCGCGGGCTGCAGTGGACCTGCCAGTCGGTGCGCCACTACGACGGCAGGGTCGTCGCGGGCGCCGACCCGATGGGCCGCGAGCATCACTGGATCACGGTGGTCCCTATCGAGCACGCCGAGGAGGGCACCGACCGGCGGGCCGTGATGGATGGTTACGTGTCGATGACCCCGCTGCGCCTCGACCTCACCGATCACCAGGCGCTCTCGACGGCGCGCTCGCGTCACCCGCTGGGCTGATCGGCCGCGGGTTCGGTCACCGCAGCGGGCGCAGGAGCGGGCGAGCGACGATCCGGCGCACCAGCACGAGCACGGCGGCGTCTCCGTGTCCGAATCCAACGGCTGCTCTGGCGCTCCTCGTCGGTGCGTCGCTCGAGTCCGACCACGACCCGGCGGTCGCGCCCTCATGCTGATGCGCGCCTCAGAACATCGCCCGCCGCACCTCGACGAGCCACGCGTCCATCTCCGCCGCGTTGCCGGGCTCCGCCGGGAGCACCGACGCCGCATACGCTTCGTCCAGCCGCTCGAAGGCCCGGTCGACCTCGCTCAGCCACCGCGCCCGCTCCGACTCCGGCAGCGCCGTGCGCTCTCCCGCCCGCTTGGCCTCGACGAGCGCGTGCGCCGCGCCCAGCCCATAGCCGTCGAGCAGCGCGGTCACGTCGAGCACCACCTCACCACTGCGCAGCAGGTGAGCGCCCGTGAGCGTCGTGCGCAGCACGTAGAGCAGCTTCTTCGCCGTGGGCGTCGCGTCGAACTCCTTGCGCTGCCCCATGGCGAAGCCGCGGTAGTGCCGGTGCACCAGCCGGCTCAGAGCGCCCCGCGCCAGCGGACGCAGGTCGTCGAGCCACGGCGACGACGCGAGCTCCGCCCCGCCGAGCACCCGCTCCAGGTAGTTGCCGTTGCCCTTGAGCAGGCTCGCGAGCACGCCGCCGAGCTCGTTGGAGGTGTAGTCCATCTCGACGCCGTCGATCACCTCGATGCGGTCGCAGGGGGGCGCCGCGGGGTGCAGCCCCATCAGCTTCGCGGTCGGCGCGACGTGGATGGCCTTCAGGTCCACGTCGCTGTCTGGCGAGGGGAAGCCGTACGCGTGCGCCCCGCTCAGCGCCACCACCACGTGCCGCCGCTGCTCGCTCTCTCTCGCGATCACCGCCCTCGACGTCGCCCGCTGCGCCTCGGTCAGCAGCGCCCACGCATCCTGCTTCAGCCCGCGATCCACACGACCTCCGGCGGCGGCGGCGCCGCGCTCCCCCACGGACCCTCGTCGGCGTGCACCGCGCGCCGTGCGATCTCCACGCCCAGCCGTCGCAGCAGCGCGTCGGCGGCGGCCACGTCCGGGTGGGCGGGGAGCCTCGTGCCGTGGCGCGCCTCCTCCAGCGCGGGCGCGAGCGACTCGGCCTCCGCGAGCACCTCGGAGAGCGGGACGCGGCCCTGCTTGATGTCCAGCAGGCGCTCCCGAAACGCGCCGGTCATCGCGAACTCCGGCTCGCCGGTGCGCAGCCACGCCGTCGCCGTCACGATGAGCCGAAGGAGGTTGTAGGCGTTCTTCGGGCGCAGCTCGCGCGGCAGCTCGAGGGCCGCCGGGTCGTCGTGGGCGAAGCGCGCCATCGCGGAGAACTCGCTCGACGCGAGCAGCCCCTGGTCGTGGAGCGAGCGGCAGAGCTGCTTCACGTACTGCTTCGACTGGTGTAGCGCGTCGGCCACGCTGGGCATCGCGCGGGGGAAGGCCGCCGCGAGCCGGGCGGACACGGCGTCGAGCGAGAGCGTCGGGTCGTCGCGCAGCCACGAGAGCACGGCGTCACGATGCGCGGCGAGGCGCTGCGACTGCTCCAGGCGCTTGAGCTGCGAGAGGGCGTAGCGGCCGAAGCTCCCGTGGATCTCCGCGGACACCAGCGCGTGGCGCGCGGCGAGCAGCCACTCGCCGATGGGGTCGAGCGCGCGGGCGCCGGGGACGAAGAGCATCTCCAGGGTGTTGGGGTCGGCGCGCATCGCCTGGCGGACGGCCTTGTCCACGCGCCAGTAGGTCGCGCTGCCGTCGGCGCTCACCAGGTCGGCCGGTCCCTCGACCAGTCCGACGGACCACCCCAGCGGCAGCGCGAAGGCCCCGCGCAGGTCCGTGTCCGAGCCCTCGTCGGCGAGGCCCCAGGCGCGCGAACCCACCACGGTCTCCAGCACCGTGCAGCTTCGGAGCGAGGTCCACGCCGCCTCCCGGCGCTGGGCGAACTGCGCCTGCCCGACCTTGCGGGGCGTGAGCTCTCGGCGCGCGTAGCGGACCGTGCCGACCCCCACGAGCAGCACGTCCACCTCGTCGCCGGACACCTTCACCACGCGGCCGACGGCGCCCTGAGGGACGGTGCGCTCGCCCACCACGCGGTCGACGCCGGTGGTGACCTCGGTGCCGTGCGGCAGCGGGACGGCCTGCGGATCGAGGTGAGCGAGGTGTTGCAGTCGTAGGTCCATGGCGAGGTCGGTGGAGCGATCGTACGACGGGTCGACGGTGCAGGCCTCCGCCCGGCGCTGGTCCCCCTCTGCCACGATTCCGCCACGAATCCTCCCGACGACCTCCTCGGGCCCGTCCGGTCTTCCTCCACATTCGCGGGTGATGGTCCTCGCAGCGGGTCAGAGCGTCGCCATGACGGCGGCTCTCCCCCGCACCCGAGGAGCCAAACGCCCAATGACCATCGCCGCCTCCATCGACCCTCCGCCCTCCGCGGACCTTCCTCTCCCGCGCAGCCTCGCCCTCGGCCTCGCCGGGGCCATCGCCTTCGGCGCCTCCGCAGGGCTCGGCCACGGCGCCTCCGCCATGTTCCGCGGCGCGTGGATGTCGCCCGCGCTCTTCGTCGGCGGGGCGCTGGCCTCGCTGCCGCCGCTCTACCTCGCGAGCTCCTGGTCGGGCTCGCGCGCCTCCGCCGACGAGCTGGTCTCCGGCGTCGCCGACGTCCTCGGCCGCACCGGCCTGATCCTCCTCGGGCTCTCCGCCCCGGCGGCCTTCTTCTCCGCCACGCTCCGCACCCCGAGCGCCTGGGCCCTGCTCTTCGCCGCGGCCGTCACCGTGGGCGTCGCCGCCGTGCGCGCGGTCTCCGTCCGCACCCTCTCCGACGGCCTCGCCGCCGCGTGGATCTGGTCCGCCTTCGCGCTCGCCCTCGGCGTGCGCCTCCTCGTGGCGCTCGCCCATCACCTCCCCCTCACGGTGACCCGATGAACGCCGACGCCGCGCTCCCCTTTGCCACCGTTCCTCCCCGCGAGACGCCCGCTCCCGCGCCGCCCTCGCTCGACCTTCCCTCCGGCGCCGTCGCGCGCCTCGAGCTGCTGCTCCGCGACCCCGATGCCTTCCTCGGCGCGCTCGACCGCGCCGCCTCGTCGCCCGATGGCTCGGCCGTCATCGCCTCGCTCACCCGCGCGCTGCTCGGCGCCGTGGTCGTCGGCGCGGGCCTCTTCGGCAGCGTCATCGGCGCCCACCGCGGCGGCCTCCAGGTGCTCTATTGCAGCGTGAAGGTCCCGCTCATCCTGCTGATCACCCTGGTGGTGTGCGCCGCGCCCTTCGTGGCCTTCGCTCGCGCGGCGAGGCTGCCGCTCGGGGCCCGCGAGGTCGTCGCGCTCGCCCTCGCGTCCTGCGCCCGCTTCGCCCTGGTGCTGCTCGGGCTCGCGCCCTTCGTCTGGCTGATGGAGGGATGGTCGCTCGGGTACCACCGGGTGATCCTCGCGGTGGTGGCGGTCTGCGTCGTGGCGGGCACCGGGGCCGGCCGGCTGCTCTTCTCCGGCCTCGCTCGCAGCGGCCCTTCGGGCACCCGCGTGGGCCTCGCCTTCGTCGCCGTCTTCGCCCTGGTGGGCGCCCAGACCTCGTGGATCCTGCGCCCCTTCGTGGTGCGCCCCCGCACCGAGCAGGTGCCCTTCGTGCGCTCGCTGGAGGGCGATTTCCTCGACGCCCTCGGCACCACCGCCCGCTCCGCGATGGACCCTCGCATCGACATCCCGACCCGCGCCCCCGCCGCCCGCTGCCAGGGGCCGTCGTGCGACTGATCGACCTCGCCGTGGCCTACCTCGTCGTCGGCGCGGGCTGCGCGTGGGCGCTGCGGGCGAGGCGCTCCGAGCCCGACTCGAGGGGTCTCGCGGACGCCCTGCTCACCCTCACGCTCTGGCCGCTCTACGTGCCGGTGCTGCTGGGCCCTTCGCGCGCCGACCGCCCGGCTGTGGGTCGCGCCGCGTCGCCTCGCATCGAGCGAGAGCGCGCCCTCTTGCACGCCTCCATCGAGGCCGCTCAGTCGCGGCTGGGACCCGGGGCGCTCACCTCGCTGCTCCCCACGGGCGCTCAGCTCACGGCGCTCATGGCGCACCTGGAGCACCTCGACGCCAAGGTGCAGGAGCTCGACGAGGTGCTCTCCGGCGAGGAGTTCGACCCCGCTCGGGCCGAGCGTCGGCTGAGGGAGAGCGACCGGGCGGGCGTCGGCTCGGCGGCCGCGGCGGTGGAGGGCGCCCGAAGGCTGGCGGCGCTGAGGGAGCGAGCGGCGAGGGAGCGCGACGAGCTGCTCGGGCTCTGCGCGCGGCTGCGGATGCAGGTGACCGTGCTGCGCTTCACCGAAGGGGCTCCGGGCGAGAACCTGGGCGAGCTGGTGGGCGAGATCCTGGCGCGCATCGAGGGCGTTGGGGAGGCGCTCGAACCTGCGGTAGCGTCGGCGCCGTGAAGCAGATCCTGGTGGTGGACGACGACCCGCACCTGCGCGACGTGGTGGTCTACACGCTGCAGCGCGAGGGCCACGGGGTGACCACCGCGCACGACGGCCGCGAGGCGCTGGCGGCGCTGCTCCCGCCCAGCCCGAAGGTCTTCGACCTGGTGGTGCTCGACATCCTGATGCCCGAGGTCGACGGGCTGGAGGTCTGCCGTCGGCTGCGGGCCTCCGAGCGGGCCCACGTGCCGGTGGTGTTCTTGTCGTCGCGCGACGAGGAGATCCACAAGGTGCTGGGCCTGGAGCTCGGCGGCGACGACTACGTCACCAAGCCCTTCTCCCCCCGCGAGCTCGCCGCGAGGGTGAAGGCCGTCCTGCGCCGCGCCGACGCCGTCGCCTCGCTCGCGTCGCAGCCGCCTCCCGACGCTCCGCGACCGCTGCGAGTGGGCCCGGTGGTGCTCGACCTCGCCCGCCACGAGGTGCGGTGCCGCGACGCCGCGCTGCGCCTCACGGTGACCGAGTTCGGACTCCTCGCGGTGCTGATGGAGCGCCCCGGCGTGGTGCTCTCCCGAGCGCAGCTCATGGAGCGCGCCTACGCCTACGACAACCTCATCACCGAGCGCACCATCGACACGCACGTGAAGCGCGTCCGGCGGAAGTTCCGCGACGCGGGCCACGACCCCATCGAGACCGTGCACGGCGTCGGCTACAAGCTCCGCGAGGCATGAGCGCCGACGACGCCCGGCCACCCCGCTGGCGCCGGGAGCTGCACTCCATCCGCGCCCGGCTGCTGCTGGTCAACGCCTTCCTCGTCATCGTCCCCATCGCGGGCATCTCCTTCGCTCGCACCTACGAGCGGGAGCTGCTGCGCGCCGAGGAGGAGGGGATCATCACCCTCGCCACCACGCTCGCCGCGACGGTGCCCGACGGAGAGCCGGCCGTGCTCGCTCCGCCCGCTCTCCGGTCGGCTTCGCGCGCCGCGGCCGGAAGGCTCCGCGCCCAGGTGCGGGTGCTCGACCCGGCCGGTCGCGTGGTCTTCGACACGGGCCCCGAGGTGGTCGACCTGCGCACCCGCGGTCGGCGGCTCATCCCCGCCTCGCTCGACCGTCGCTCCGTGCGCCGCGTGGCCGTCGACGATCCCGCCCCCGTGGGCGAGACCTTCTCGTCGCGCCCCGAGGTGGCCGCCGCGCTCGGCGGTCGCCCCGGCCGCTACGCTCGCGCCGTCGCCAACCTCCGCGGCTTCCGGCTCTTCGTGGCCGAGCCCATCCGACCCCGCGCGGACGGGCCCGTGGTGGGAGCGGTCTACGTCACCCGCAGCACCTACCCCGTGCTGCTCTCGCTCTACTGGGCCCGCAACGCGCTCATCAAGGTCGCCCTCGGCTCGCTCGCGGTCGGAACCCTCGTGGCCCTCTTCCTCGCCCTCACCATCTCTCGGCCCTTGCGGCGCCTCGCCGAGGCCGCGGGGCGCATCGCGGCGGGCGAGCGGGGCGTGTCGCTCAACCTCCGCGGGCGCGACGAGATCGGACGCCTCGCGAGGGACTTCGACGCCATGGCCCGCGCCCTCGACGCCCGCCTCGCGTACATCTCCGAGCTGGCGGCCAACGTGTCGCATGAGTTCAAGACCCCCATCGCCTCGGTGCGCGGGGCGGCGGAGCTGCTGCGCGACGGGGCGGCGGACGACCCGGAGGCCCGGCGGCGCTTCCTCGACAACATCCTGGAGGACGCCGAGCGGCTCTCGCGGCTGGTGACTCGGCTGCTGGAGCTGTCGCGCATCGAGTCGCGGGTGGAGGCGCGCGTCCCGCTCGACTACCGCGCCCTGGTGGCCTCGGTGGTGTCTCGCTACCCGACCGCCTCGCTCACCTGGAACGCCTCCGTCGACCACCTCCGCGCCTCTCCCGAGCAGGTCGAGACGGTGCTCACCAACCTGCTCGACAACGCCGTGCGCTTCTCCCCGGAGGGCGGCGCCATCGCGGTGAGGGTGGAGGGCGACGCGCACGGCTTCCACACCACCGTGAGCGACCAGGGCGCGGGGATCTCCGAGGCCAACCGGGCGCGCGTCTGGGACCGCTTCTTCACGACGGCCCGCCCGAGCGGAGGAACGGGCCTCGGGCTGGCGATCGTCCGGGCCATCGTGGAGACGCACGGGGGAGAGGTCGGGGTGGAGGCGAGGGAGGGCGAGGGGAGCGCGTTCTGGTTCACGCTGCCGCGGCGGCTGTAGCGCCCTGCGGCGGACTCAGTACCCGTAGGCGTCCATGGCGGACGAGCGGTTCTGGAGCGAGGCGCCGCGCACCGCGGAGGGCGACGGCGCGGCGACGGCGCGGCGGGCGGCGCTGCGACCGGCGGAGACCCCGGCGGCCTGGCGGAGCAGCTGGCCCTGCACCTGGGCGTCGGCGAAGTGGACGCTCGCGGCGGCGCGCAGCCGCTCCTCGGCGTTCTGGAGCTCGACCTCGGCGCGGTCGGCGTGGCCCTCGTTGATCATCTGCGCCGCGCGCATCTGCGACTGAGCGGCCTCGAAGCGCGTGACCATCGCCTGCACCCGCTCGTGGGCGCTCGCGGAGGAGCGCGCCTCGTCGCGGACGTACTCGACCTCCAGCGGCACCTCGCGAGAGCGCACCGGAGCCTCGGCGTTGCCCGCGCTCCGGTAGACGAGCTGCGCCCGGCCGAGCGCGCGGTTGCCCTCGGCGGCGCCGCTCACCCTCGCTCGCAGCAGCACCTCGCGATGCTGGGCGGAGTAGAGGCTCCCCACGGGGATGCGCACCCGGTCGCCGGAGCGGTCGAGCCGGAGCTGGTCCGTCGGCTCGACGGTCACGCCCTCGGCGGGGACGAACTCGATCACGGCGTTGGTGGCCACGGTGCGTGAGAGCATCTGGAGCTCGTCCTGGAGGATGGCCGCCATCTGCTCGGGCTGCTCCAGGTGATAGAGCCGCCCGGCGCTTCGGACGGCGAGCGCTCCGAGGGTGTTCTCGTCGTAGTCGAGGCCGACGCCGATGGCGGTGATCTGCGTGCCGTTCTCCGTCGAGGTGGCGGCGAGGTCACCGAACTCCGCGGCGGAGGAGGGCCCCACGTTGGCGCGGCCGTCGGAGATCACCACCACGCGGCGGACGGGGTGCGACGAGGGCGCCGAGGCGGTGGCCGACTGACCCGCGCGGAGGCCTCCCCAGAGGTTGGTCCCGCCGGAGGCGTAGAGGTGGCGCACCCGGTCGATGAGGGCGGCGCGGGTCGCGTCGTCGACGACCACCGGGGGGGATAGCTCGCGGACCTCGCTGGAGAAGGAGTAGAGCGAGACGATGTCGCCCTGCGCGAGGTTGTCGATGAAGCTCGCGGCGGCCATGCGGGCGGACTCGATCTTCGCGCCGCTCATGGACCCGGAGGTGTCGACCACCAGCGCGACGTCGAGCGGCAGCCGGTGGCCGTTGGACTCGACCGGGGGCGCGTCGATCCAGAGGCCGACGTAGGTCTCGCCGTCGGCCCCGACGACCACCCTGGAGCGCACCGGCGCGGCCTGGAACCACTCGCCCGCGGCGGTGGTCATCGCGACCTCGGTGGTGTTGGCGACGGTGGTGCGGCGGCTGACGAGGACGGCGTCGCGAGGGGTCGCGACGGAGGCGCACGCGGGCGCGACGAGGGAGAGGGCGAGGAGCAGGGTGGACGATCGGGCCATTGGGGAAACGCCTCCAGCGCGGGGTGAGCGGGCTCTTTGCGCTGGAGACGCGCGAGGCGGGCGATCGGGTCTACGAAGGATGCATCAGAGGCAGAAGAGCGGGATGAGGCTCGACCAGGTCCAGTTGCCCCGCGCGCACGCCCCGTCCGTAGGACCGCTGGAGGTGCCGCGATGGCAGGTGCTGGAGTCGTCGCACCATCCGCACGAGCTGCGGCCGACGCAGCCTCCGCAGCTGCCGCTGCTCGCGCAGGAGTCGCCCGGGGTCGTGCACTGGCTGTTCACATAGGCCCAGCTGGTGCACGTGCCGTAGGTGGGGTTCGGCCCCGAGGAGATGCCGGTCATGCAGCGGCGGGTCGACCGACACCAGCCGCAGCGAGAGTCGTCGGTGCAGCTGCCGCACTCCGTGTGCCCGTTGCACGGATCGGGCGGCGGCGCCGTGCAGGCCGCGACGCTCCCCGACCAGGCCGAGGCGCAGACCCCCGAGGCCGGGCCGCTGCGGGCGGTGTTGGCGGTGACGCAGCGGTTGGAGGCGCCGCACCAGCCGCAGCCCGCCTGCGCCGCGCAGGCGCCGCAGGAGGTGGAGGCGCTGCAGGGGTCGACCGCGGTGCAGGCGCTGGAGGTCCAGGCCCAGCCCAGCGCACAGGTCGCGCCTCCCACGGGGCCCGTCGCGGAGCCGTCCATGCACCGGGCGGTGAGGGCGCACCAGCCGCAGGTCGCCTGCGCCGTGCACGAGGCGCAGGAGGTCTGCGTGGCGCAGTTTCCCGTCGTCGGGGTGCCGCGGTCCGTGGGCACGGTGCCGAGGTCTCGGGAGAAGCCCACGTCGGGCTGGGTGAAGGGGCCGGTGTCGAGCGCGGACGAGCCGACGTCCGGGTCGACGGAGACGCTCCCGGTGTCGAAGGAGACCTTCCCGGTGTCGGGCCCGGTCGAGCCCTCGTCGGGCGGATCGACCGGGAGGTCGAAGGTCGGGACCGCGGCGTCGTCCTGGGTGGGGGCCGCGTCCTCCTCGTCGCCGTAGCCGCTGGAGGCGTCCTGCACGGCGCACCCGCCGAGGAGGGCGAGGAGCGCGAGGCCTGGGAGGAGTCTCTTCGGGTTCATCGTGGTGGGCGTCCGGGGCCGGAGCGGGCGGACGATGCGGGTTCGGGCCCGCCTTCGCAAGCGGCGCCCCGATGGCCGCGCAGGCCGGGGGCGGGATGGTGCATCCTCGCGCCGAGGTTTCATGGCGACTGCGTCTACCGGTACGTCCCGTTCCTGGGGGGAGACCCTCGATGACTTCCGCGCCCTCCGCGGCGCTCCGCGCGAACTCTGGATCGTCTTCGCGGTGAAGTTCCTGGAGAGCCTCGCCTACTTCGCGATCTACAACCTCATCGCGCTCTACCTCTCCTCCGACCTCGGCTACACCGACGTCGAGGCGGGCACCGTCGCCGGAACCTGGCTGACGGTGATCTCCGTCATGACCTTCTTCTCCGGCTTCGTCGCCGACGCGCTCTCCATCCGCCGCGCGCTGCTGGTGAGCGTCACCTCCTGCGCCGTCGGCCGTACCCTGCTCTCCGTCTCCACCGCGCGCCCGGTCGCTCTCCTCGCGCTCGGGGTGATGTCCTGGGGCGTCGCCTCCATGATGCCCACCATGACCGCCGCGGTGCGGCGCTACACCAGCCGCCGCACGGTCTCCTTCGGCTTCAGCCTCTTCTACGTGATGATGAACATCGGCGCCCTCGTCGCGCCGCTCACCATCGGCTGGTTTCGTCGGCACCTCGCGCACGGCGCCACGCTCTCCCTGCCGCTGCTCGGCCCGACGGCCTTCTCCTCGAGCCGCCTCGTGTTCGCCATCGGCGTCGTCGCCACCGCCATCGCGCTGGGCCTCGTGGCCACGATGCGCCCCGACCACCTCGTGCCCGCCGCCGTCGGCGCCGACGAGCCGGAGCCCCCGCCCTCCGGCCGCACCACCCCCTGGAGCGCCCTCAAGGAGGTCGTCGCCGAGTCCGCCTTCTGGCGCTTCATGCTCTTCGTGTCCTTGCTCGTCCTGGTCAAGCTGATCTTCCAGCACGCCCACCTCACCTGGCCCAAGTACACGCTCCGGGTCTTCGGCGAGTCGTTCCCCTTCGCGGACTACTGGGCGATCAACCCCGCGATGATCATCCTGCTCACGCCGCTGGTCACCGCGCTCACGCGGCACCGCTCGGCCTTCCAGTGCATCGTGTGGGGCTCGCTGCTCAGCGCGGGATCGGTCTTCTTCATGGCAGCCTCCACCACCCCCGCGGCCAGCGTGGCCTTCATCGTCACGCTCTCGCTCGGCGAGGCGCTCTGGTCGCCGAGGCTCTACGAGTACACCGCGATGATCGCCCCCCGCGGGCGCGAGGCCTCGTACATGGGCCTCTCGCAGCTCCCGATGTTCCTCGCCAAGCCCGTGGTGGGAACGCTCTCCGGCGCGATGCTGACCGCCTGGTGTCCGGCCGAGGGCGTGCGCCACCCGCAGACCCTGTGGCTGGTCATCGGCCTCTCGACGCTCGTCGGGCCCCTCCTCATCGTGATGCTCCGCTCGGTGATCCAGCCCAAGGCCCCGATCCCCGACGCCCCCGCGGCCGCCTGAGCCCTCAGCGAGCGAGCGCTCGCGCCACCAGCAGCGCCCCCAGCGACAGCACCAGCACCGACGACAGCACCGGCGCCAGTCGAAGCACCCGCGGCGCTCGCAGGTCGCGGGCGACGCGCCGGTGGGCGTAGGCGATGCCCAGGCCGATGGCGGTGAGCACCGAGGCGAGGCCGAGCGAGAAGGCCACCAGCAGCGCGAGCCCGAAGGCCACCCGGTGCAGCGCCACCGCCGTGAGCAGCACCACCAGCGCTCCGGGGCAGGGGACGATGCCGCCGCTCACGCCCATCGCCACGATCGAGCGGGCCGTCGGGGCCACCGGCAGCGACGGAGCGGCATCGGGCGCAGGCTCGACGGGCCCCTCCCTCCATCGACGCCATCGGCCCGGGAGCTGGGTGAGCGCGAGGCCCACGACCAGCGACCCGGCGACGAGCTCCAGCGTGCGCAGTAGCTTGTCGCTGCCGATGGTCGCCTCCAGCGGCAGCGCGAAGACGCCCAGCAGGAAGACCGACAGCGTGTGCGTGGCGGCCATGGTGAAGCCCAGCACCACGGCGTCGCGGGGGCGGCCCCGGTCGCCGACCATCCACGCCGCGACGAGGGTCTTGCCGTGCCCCGGAGAGAGCGCGTGACCGGCGCCGAGGCCGAAGGCCAGCGCCAGCGCGAAGAGCACGAAGTCCCATGAGCGATCGACCGAGCGGAGCAGCCCCGCGAGCCTCCGGCCGCTCGGGTCGCCCTCCGCCGAGGGGGCCCGGCGGGGCGCTCCGGCCGCGGTGGCGCTGCCGCTCGGGGGGTGGCGCTCGAAGACGAAGGTGGCCTCGTCCTGGCGGAGCATCCGGGCGCGCGCGGCGACCGGGTCCGACGGATCGACGGGGTAGGCGAGGCCCGGACCGGCGCTCGCGGCGGAGGGAGGGAGCGAGGAGGAGCGCAGCGTGGCGGCGTCCGAGGGGAGGGCGCCGAGCTCGCGCCACCCGTC
>CBIHPK010000168.1:0-18136 GCA_966211675.1 uncultured Myxococcaceae bacterium | reverse complement strand
CGGCGTGCCGCGCGGTCCGACGCGACGGGGTCCCATCGCTCGAGCACGCGGCCGACGGAGGCCTGGAGTCGCTGGTCGCCGCGCCCGTCGACGGCGGCGCTCGGGTGCTCTGGAGCGTCGCGGGGACGGCCGCCCTGCACCGCTGGGGAACGGGGCAGCCTTCGCCCTCGACGATCGAGGCGGGCGTCGGCGAGCGCTCCGACCCGGTGCTGGCCACGGACGGCCGCGGGGCGCTCGCGGCGGCGTGGGTGGCCTCCCGCATGGGCGCTCGCGAGCACGTTCTCTGGACCGCCGACGGCGCCGCCGGGCGATGCACCGGCGCGGAGGGTCGCGACGAGGGCCTGTCGCTCTCCCTGGCCGGCCTCGCGAGGGGATGGCTCATCGCCTGGGACGAGGAGGGCCCCGCTCCGGCCGCGGGCAGCATCCGGGTGCAGGTGGCGTCGGTCGCTCCCGGCGGCGTCTTGTGCGGTGCACAACGGACGCTCTCCCCGGCCCCTCAGGACGCCGCCGACCCGCTCGCGGTGGCCCTTCCCGGCGGGCGCGCCGCGGTGTTCTGGCTGACCGCGAGGGACATCGACGCGACCGAGTCCAACGACACGGCCACGGACGTCTGGGGCGTCGCCGTCGGGCCCGACGGAGCGCCTATCGGGGTCCCGCTCCGGGTGACGCGCACCGTCGACCACCACTTCGGGCTGAGCGCGCTCGCGGGCCCTGGCGCCGTGTGGCTCGGGCTGCGGGGAGGGGGACCGAGCGACAGCGAGGGGCGCGGCGACGGCGGCGAGGTGCGCGTGGTGCGCGTCGACGTCGGTCCGCAGGGCCTGCTGCGAGCGGGCGACCTCGCGGTGGTCTCCGACGAGGGCGCCAACCCCACCGGAGCGCCGAGGGTGACCCGAGCGCTGACGGCGAGCGCGGCGGTCGAGGTGTGGTGGCGAGAGAGGCACGGCGAGCGCGTCGAGGTCCGTCACCGCCCGGTCGACGCGAGCGGCCGGGGAATGACGCCGTCTCTGCCCGCGTGGATCGAGCCCTCCATGGGCTCCTCCCTCCCATCGTGGGTCGACGATCGGTCGCAGGCCTGGGCGGTGCGGGTCGAGGGCGAGCGGGCGGAGATCGCGCGCTTCGCGTGCACCCCGCCGTAGACCCCTCGCCGACCGCCCAAAGCATTGCTTGCGGCGTGGGCCTGTTCTGGTACCAGAGTGGAGCCATGAGCCAGGGAAACGTTCCGATCACGCCCGAAGGTCACCAGCGCCACACCGAGGAGCTGAAGCAGCTCAAGTCGGTGGCCCGCCCGAAGGTGATCCAGGAGATCGCGACGGCCCGCGAGCACGGCGACCTGCGCGAGAACGCCGAGTACCACGCCGCCAAGGAGAAGCAGGGCTTCATCGAGGGCCGCATCGCGGAGCTCGAGTCCATCCTCGGCCGCGTCGACATCATCGACACCTCGCGCCTCTCCGGGAGCAAGGTCACCTTCGGGGCCACCGTGCGCATCAGCAACTCGGACACCGGCGAGGAGGTCACCTACCGCATCGTCGGCCCCTCCGAGGCGGACATCGGCCGAGGCAGCATCTCCATCGCGTCGCCCATCGCCAAGCAGCTCATCGGCCGCGAGGTCGGCGACGAGGTCAGCGTGAAGACCCCCGGCGGCGTCCGCACCTACGAGGTGCTCGAGGTCAGCTTCAACGGGTAGGAGGCCCTCTCTTGTTGCGGCGCAGCAATTCCACCTCGCGCGCCGCGCCCCCGCCGTGAAGCCGCGGCCCGCCGACGCCATCCCCCCGCCGACCGAAGGGGACCTGCAGGACGCCCCCATCGAGAGCGTTCCGTACGTGGGGCCCACGGTGGCGACGGTGCTGCGCGCTCGCGGCGTGGCGACCGTGGGCGACCTCCTGGCGCAGCTCCCGAGGCGCTACCTCGACCTGCGGGGCGCCGACGACTGGCGCCGGGTGCGCCACGCCGAGACCGGCACGCTCATCTCCGTCGAGGGGCTCATCGAGGACGCTCGCTGGGCCGGCAACCCCCGAGCCCGGCGGCTCTCCGTGGCGCTCCGCGAGCCTCGGGGAACGAGCGTGCTGCGGGCGGTGTTCTTCCACGCGAAGGCCGGGATGTCCGCGAGGCTCGCGCCGGGGATGACCGTGCGCCTCACCGGAACCCTCAAGCAGCAGCCCAACGGCCCGGAGCTGGTGCAGCCGAAGGTGCTCGCCCCGGGCACCCGCACCCGCGCTATCGAGCCCATCTACTCCGGCATCGGGAGCGTCCCTCCCGGCACCGTGCTCCGCATCGTCACCGCCGCGCTGGAAAGGTCCTCCCGCTGGGGCGACCCGGTGCCTCCGGACGTCGCCCGGGCGCTGCGCCTCCCGTCGGCGCCCGCCGCCCTCCGGCTCCTGCACGCGCCCGACGCCTCCGTGTCCCCCGCCGCCCTCGTCGAGCTGGCGCGGGGGCGCAGCGACGCCCACCGACGCCTCGCCTTTGAGGAGCTGCTCGCGGTGAGCGTGGCCCTCGAGCGGGCCCGCCGCAGCGCCGGGGGAGCGCGGGTCTTCACCGACGGGACCGGCGTCGCGGAGCTCACCGGGCAGCGTCTCGGGCTCAGCCTCACCGGGGGTCAGCGAGAGGTGATCACGACGCTCCTGGGCGATCTCGCGAGCGGCCGCCCCATGCGCCGGCTGCTGGTGGGGGACGTGGGATCGGGCAAGACCGCCGTGGCGCTCGCGGCCTCGCTCGCGGTGCTGCGCGGCGGCGGGAGCGTAGCCTGGCTCTGCCCGACGACCCTTGTTGCAGCGCAGCATGCGAAGACCCTGGAGCGGGGCCTCGCGGGCGACGCGGGGCCCATGGCCGTGCTCCTCGGATCGACCACCCCGAGGGCCCGGCGGCAGGCCGAGCGGGTCATCGCCGAGGGCCTGGTGCGCATGGTGGTCGGCACGCACGCCATCCTGGAGGCCGGCGGGACGCCTCCCACGCTCGACCTGGTGGTGATCGACGAGCAGCACCGATTCGGCGTGGCGCAGCGTCTCGCGATGGTGGCCGGTCGCTCGCCGAGCCCGCACCTGCTGGTGCTCTCGGCCACGCCCATCCCGCGCACGCTGGCCCTGGCCCAGTACGGAGACCTCGACCTGGTGACGCTCGGCGAGCGCCCGGCCAACCGGCAGCCGGTGACGACCCGCGTGGCGCAGCCGGGCGACCGGGCTTTTGTGCAGCGCACCATCCAGCGGGCCCTGGAGGCCGGGGGGAGGGTCTTCGTGGTGGTCCCTCGCATCGACGGAGCGCCCGACGAGGAGGACGGACCGAAGACCGGCGTGGGCGACGCCGAGGCGTGGCTGGGGGAGGCCCTGGGGCGCGACCGGGTGGTGATCCTCCACGGGCGCATGACGTCGGAGGCGCAGAAGGAGGCGCTCGACGCGTTCCGGCGAGGGACGCACCCGGTGCTCATCGGGACCACGGTGGTGGAGGTCGGCCTCGATGTCCCGGAGGCCAACCTGATGGTGATCCTCGGGGCGGAGTTCTTTGGCGTCGCGCAGTTGCACCAGCTTCGTGGGCGCGTCGGACGAGGGGGGCAGCGCGCGGCCTGCGTGCTGGTGCCGGAGGCTGAGGGGGAGATCACCAACGCCCGGCTGGAGGAGGTCGCGGCCTGCTCCGACGGCTTCGTGCTCGCCGAGAGGGACCTCGCTCGTCGAGGCGCGGGCGAGTGGTTCGGCGAGGCGCAGTCCGGGGCCGACCTGACGCTCCGCTTCGCCGACCCGGTGAGGGACGTCGCGCTCCTCGCCGCGGCCCGCGAGGCCGCCGCCCGGGTGGTGGCCACGGACCCTTCGCTCGCCGAGCACCCCACGCTCTCCCGAGCGGTCCATCGGCTGTTACAGCGCGGCGCATCGCCCGTGGCCGAAGAGGCGGGCTGAGCGGTGGCGACCTCGCGGCGCGGGCTCCTCGACGCGACGGCGTCGGTCGCTCTGGCGGCCGCGCTCCTCGACGGCGTGATGGCCTTCGCGCGCGACGCGGAGGCTGCGTGGTCCGTCGCGCTGGTGACGCTCCCCGGGGCCTCGGTGGCCTTCGTGCTGCTCGTCGGCCTCGCTCGCTCGCTCGCCGTCGCGCTCTGGCAACGCGCTCCCTCGCGCGCCCGAACGTGGCTCGGAGGCGCGGTCTTCGCGGCCGCCGGAGCCGTCCTCGGGCTCGCGCTCTTCTCTGGGACGGGCGTGCGTCGCCTCGGGCTACAGCGCCCGCTGGTGGCCCTGGCGACGGTGGTCGCGGCGGTCGTCGGGGTCCTCGTGGCTCGCCGCGGGCTGCGCTCCCGCCTCCCGACGTGGCTGGTGTCCGTGGCGGCGGTGGCCCTCTACTGGGTCCACGCCACGGTGCTGGTGCGCCAGTACGAGCTGCTCCACGCGCTGATGGCGATCGGGGCCGCGGCCCTGTGGTGCAGCGCAGCATCGAGAGGGGTCCGCGAGGACTCCGGGGCCTACGCTCGATGGCGGACCGGGCTGGCGCTCGCCCTCTCGCTCGCGGCCGCGATCGGACTCTCGCGAGGCAACCGGGCGCGCTCGGTGGTGCGTCGGGTGGCGCCGCTCGGGCAGTACTCCGCCCGCGCGGTCGGAGCGCTCGGACCTCGTGAAATCGCCGAGGATTCCGGGCTGCGCGCGAGGCGCACGGGCGGCCCGTCGCTCCCGCTGACCGACGGCGACGTGGTGCTCGTCACCGTCGACGCGCTGCGGGCCGACCAGCTGCGCGCCCTCGGAGGACGCGGCCGGATGCCCCGGCTCGACGCCCTCGCGGCGCGCGGTCTGCTCTTCCGCCGGGCCTATGCTGCGACGCCGCATACGAGCTACTCGCTGGCGTCGCTGATGACCGGGACGCACGCCCGCGCGGCGATGGCCCTCGGGGCTCGCTTCGGCCGGGGGGCGACCCTCGCGGGGCGGCTGCGGGAGGCCGGCTTCACCACCGCGGGCTGGTATCCCCCGGCGGTGTTCTCCGTCGACGGGGACCGCTTCGCGGCTCTCGCCTCGCGCCACTGGGACCTCAACCACGCCGGGGAGAGCTGGGACGACGCGGGCTCGCGGGTGCGCCTCGCGCTCGCCTGGGCGCGCACGCTGCGGCGAGACCAGCGGGCCTTCGCGTGGGTGCACCTCTTCGAGCCCCACGAGCCCTATGTGCAGCACCCCGAGCACCCCTATGGTCGGGCTGCGCGGGAGCGCTACGACGCCGAGTGCAGCGCCGTCGACGACGCGCTCGCGACGCTGATGGAGGGCTGGGCCCGCCCCGCGACGTGGATCGTCACCGCCGACCACGGAGAGGAGTTCGGCGAGCACGGCGGAACCTTCCACGGGACCTCCCTCTACGACGAGCAGTCGCGGGTCCCGCTGGTGATCGTGGCGACCGGGGTCGCTCCCCGCGTGGTGTCCTCGCCGGTGAGCCTCGTCGACCTGCTGCCGACGGTGCTCGCGGGCGTCGGGGCGGCCGTTCCGCCCGGGGTCGAGGGCGTGGACCTCGGCGTCCTGGCCCTCTCCGATCGCCCTGCCTCGCAGGCCTTCGCCGAGACCGGCAACCTCCGCATGGTGGTCGACGGCGACGACAAGCTCATCGTCGACACCACCGACGGAACGCTCGAACGCTTCGACCTCGCCCGCGACCCGGCCGAGCGCCGCAACCTGGCCGACGAGGCGCCCGCTCGCACCCGCGCGCTGCGCTCGATGGTGATGCGCTGGGAGGCCGCCCACGCGGAGGCCGCCGCGGCCCGGTCGCGGCGCGCGGAGGCCGCCCTCCCGGCCGCGCTGGCCAGGGCCCTCCAGGGCGACCGCGCGGCGGCCCCGGAGGTCGTCGCCCGGCTGGCTCAGGTCGACGAGGAGACCGCTCGCCGAGCGGCCATGGTGCTGGGCGAGCTCGGTGACGACGACGGCGGGGTGCGCGAGGGGCTCGCGGGGCTGCTGGTCCGCTCGCCGCCGCTGTGCGACGAGGCCGCGGTCTCGCTCGTGCGCCTCGGCGACGAGCGGGGGAGGGAGCTGGCCACGCGGGTGCTGCTGGGCGCCTCCGACGAGGTGCAGCGTCGGCGCGCCGCGCTGGGTCTGGCCCGCTGGAGGGTCCCCGAGGCGGTGCCGGTGCTCGACGCGTGGGCGATCGACGAGCGCGCCTCGGACGCCGAGCGCGATCGGGTCATCGCGCTCCTCCAGGAGATGCGCTCACCGAGCTCTCGGGCGACCTGGGAGCGGCTCCTGGAGAGCGCCCGGCTCGCCCCCGTGGCGGCCGAGGCGCTGGGCGCTCTGGGCGACCAGGCGACCATCCCGGCGCTCCGCGAGACGCTCGCCCGATGGCGCTATCCGTTGACCCAGCGGGCGGCGATCGACGCCCTCTTGAGCCTCGGAGACCCGGAGGCCGTCGGCCGCATGACCGTTGCCCTGGGCGCAGGAGACCCGCTCGATCGCGTTCGCGAGCTGCTCGCCCGCGCCAACGAGCCCGGCGCCGCCGTCACGGGCTGGCGCGGACCTTCCCAGCGCCTCCGCCGCCGCGGGACCTGGCGCCTCGCCTCCCGGTCGTGGAGGCCGGTGCAGCGGATCTACCTCCAGCTCCAGGCCGAGGATGCTGGCACCGTCACCGTCGACGGGGCCGAAGCCGTCCCCGTCCTCGCAGGCGATCAACAGATCGTGGTGACGCTTCCCCACCCGAGGGTGATGCGATCGGTGGCGCTCCGATCGACCGTCGGGGTCTCCGTGACGATGATCGCGGCGGTGCCGATGGCGGCCTCGCCGTAGCGGAGCTCCGTCAGCCCCGGGCGAGCGCCGCCGCGAGCGCCGTCCGCAGCTTCTCCGCGCGCGTCGGATCAGCCCAGCACGCGAACTCCACACGCCCCGCGAGGTGCTGCGCGAAGGCCGGGTGCTGCGCCCGGTTCTGGCTCTCCAGCCCGTGCTTCGCGGCGTTGTGCAGCATCGCCCGTAGCTGCCGGAACTCGTCCCTCGGCATGGTCGGGCGGTCGTTGACGGTGAGTCCGGTGACCTCCTGTCGCGAGCCCTGTCGCATCACCCGGGTCTTGGCGGTGTTCTCGGTGAAGCCCTCGGAGGTCACGACGCTGACGACGCTGCGGCGAAGCCTTCCCACCCGAGCTCCGTCGTCTCCCGAGAAGGTCAGGTCGTCGGCGTAGCGGGTGTAGTGGAAGTCATGACGAGCGGCGAGCGCGAGGAGGCGCGCGTCGAGCCGCTTGCAGAGGGCGTTGGTGATCGCGGGGCTGGTGCAGGCGCCCTGCGGCAGCACCCGATCGCCGAGGGCGAGGTAGACCACGCGGCCGTCGACCTCGACGCGGGCGCGCGGCGGCTCGGTGCAGAGCAGCGCCAGGATGGTGGCGACGTGCTCGTTGTAGCCGATCTTGCGGAAGAGGCCCTTCACCCGGCGGAAGGTGATGGAGGGGAAGAAGTCCTTCAGGTCGAAGTTCATCACCACGGCGCGGCGGCAGTGGGGCGTCGCGTTGGTGAGGATGGAGCGGTGACGCACGAAGCCGTGCGCCGGAGGGGCGACGTCGAGGCGCTCCAGGATGTTCTGGAGCACCCAGCGCTGGGCGCTGGCGAGCCGCGGCTTGGGGGCCGAGATCGAGCGGGTGCCGCCGGTCTTCTTGGGGATTCCGAAGCGGTGATAGTGGACCACCGCCGCGCCCCGCCGATGGAAGCAAAGCCAGCGCAGCGCCCCGAGGGGCACTCCCATCATCATGGCGAGATCCGAGCCGTTGGTGAGGTTGGGCAGTCCCCGTCGAGTGAGCTCTCCGGTGTCCGGTCGGGTGTCCTGTAGACCCGCGGAGACGCCCGATCCCAGGTGCAGGACGTTCGCCTTCCGATATCTCAGGAAGTCATCGCGGCGCTTCTTGAGCAGCGAGGCGCGCTCCAGGCGCTTCGCCGCACGGCGCTTCTTGCTCTCCTCCCAGCGGCGCTTTCGCTCCTTCGCCAGGGCCTTGTCGGGGTCGATGCTCTTCGTCGACTCGGCCTGGATCTTCGCGATCTCGGCCTCGATCTGCGCCCGCTCCTTGAGCTCGTCGGGAGGGTCTCGCGGGATCCCATGGCCCCATGGCCAGAAGCCGTTGACGCGCATGCGCTCGATGGCCGCGGCGTCGCTCGCCTCGCGCACCAGACGCCGGTAGAGGGCGGCCTTGTGGTCAATGGCCACGGCGGGCCTCCCCAATGGACATCGTGGTCGGATGAAGGCGCTTCGGGGATCGATCCAGGACGGGGCGCGGTGGGCTTACGAACATCCCTGGGACGCGACCGTTCCACTTAAAGCGTACCCCGATGGTGCCGAGGCAGCGCGGTGCCGGAGGCACCCAACCAGAGCGCTGCCGGGCACCGTCGGGGTACGCGTGTGATGAACGGGCTCGTGACGAATGGCGGGCACTTCGACAAGCGCGGCGTAACGCCGCACAGATTGCTAAGTCACTCACCACGCCCCGTCCTGGATCGACCTCTCCGAAGACCTCCTTCATGGCCATGTCACGCGCCCTCCGCCTCGAGCCGATGCATATGGCCAAGGCGCAGCGCGAGCACGTGCTCGCAAGGCCCCTGCGTTAGACCATGCTTCTGCGACCAGGCGCAAGTACAGGTCGCCTCGAGGATGCGCCCCGAGGCGTCGACGCCCAGCATCGGGCGATATCGATATCCGTCCACGCCCTTGACGCTCCCGGAGAGCTTGTATCCATTGGACACCGGGCGCCGCGCGGTGATGAGCACCCCGTTGCTGGCGAAGATCGTCTGCGCCTTCTGTCCGGCGGGCGAGGCCTCCGAGGGGGCCGGGGCCACCACCGCCGCGATGGCCTCCTTCACCGTGAAGGGCTCCGGGAAGAGCTCGCGTTGTCGGTAGACGCCGCCGCCGAGGTCGTACATCGCGCGCCCCACCTGACAGAGGTAGGAGAGCGCGCTGCGGGTCTTCTCGACGCCCAGTCCGGTCGCGAGGGACAAGCCCGACTCGGTGCCTCGGCGTTGTGCCTTGAGCGCGTCCCAGGTGGCGGTGAGCTCCAAGGGAGAAGCGTCCATTCGGCGCGAGAGCAGGTCGAAGCGCCCGGCGCCGGAGGTCCAGTCGTTGTCGGTCCACCCGGAGAGGGCGAGGGTGAAGGTGACCTCCCCGAGGTCGACCAGCCAGATCGTCGGCAGCCCGGTGCCCGCCAGGAAGACGTCGATGCGCTGCGCGGCGGGGATGATGCGGGCGAGGGTGCTCAGCCGGTCGCGCCCCCACGTGCGGATGGTCAAGGGCTTCGGTCCGTCGAAGACGGCGCTCGCGCCCATCTCGATGGACGTCTCCCAGGGCTCGAAGACCACCCGGGCACGCTTTCCCGGGACGAGCTCCCAGCGCATCGCCCTCGGGGAGGTGCGCGCCTTGTGCCGCTTCAAGAAGCGGCAGAGGTTGTAGAGGTCCACCGGCTCGATGCGCAGCCGGGTGAGCCCCAGCGTCATGGTCGACTGAACCTGCAGAAAGCCCTTCACCCAGCTCTCGGGCAGGTCGATCTTCTTTTCCTTGTGGCTCGAGCCACCCTCCGCCGCCATCGCCAGCCCGGTGGGGTCGATGTCGAATCGGGTTCGACGGTAGCTCCGCATCCGGTCGAGCTCGCCGTGCAGCGTCGAGCTGAAATCGATGTTGGTCGTCCCGCACGCGAACTCGTCGATCTTCTCGAAGAGGTCGTACTTCACCCCGATGCGCGCGTACGAGCTCTCGTCCCGGGAGAAGGCCTCGAAGGACAGCTCATCGGGGTGCACCGTGATCACCGGGTCGAGCAGGTATTTCAGCTCATACTGGTGCGTGTAGACCCACTCGAAGAAGTCCGCCCGAGCACGGTAGAAGGGCTTGAGCCGGTCGATGCGCTTCTGGTCGAGCACCGCGCGCCGGGACTCCAGCAGGGCGATGCGCACCTTTGCGTGCTCGGTGCGGTTGCCCAGGTTGTCGAGAAACTTCCGGTCCTGCTCGTCGAGCCACGCCTTGAAGGCCAGTCGGTCGCGCGGGTGGAACTTGTAGTCACTGACGACCACCGAATAGAGCGACGCCATCGCCTCTCGGAAGAGCGTCGGCGAGCGCATGGTGCCGCGGAAGAACGCCGGGTCGCGCACGCTGTTGGTCGCGAGCCCTACGTGCGTGTCCCGCAGCCCGCTCACGATGGCGCTCTGCCCGGCGTATTTGAACTCGACGATCACGCCACGGCTCCGAGCATCGACTCGACCTGCGGATACTGCAGCTTCAGCCGCACCAGGGCGTCGAGCGCCAGCTCGAAGTCCGCCTTCGCTCGGGTGCGGACGAACTCCCCGAGCACCCTCGACGCCACCTCCGCCTGGCGCTCGTCGCGCAGCCCCCGCTCCCTCAAGAACTCCACCACCAGCCGCTTCTCCCGACGGTCCGGGAGCACATCCAGCAGCGCCCTGCGGAAGAAGGCCTCCAGGCGCGAGAGCGCCACGAAGCCCTCCTTCAGGTGCGCCACCGCGAGGTCGACCGCGAAGCGACGGATGATGGCCGAGGGGTGCTCCGCCAGCCGATGGAGCAGCTCCGCGGAGTCGAGCGAGTCGAAGTGCTTGAGGGCCATCTCCCGACCGAAGGCCTGCACGTCTTCGCGGTTGGAGTCACAGAGGCCGACGATGCCGTCGAGGCCAAGCGCCGCCACGTCCACCGGACCGCGCAACATCTCGAACGCGAAGGTGCGCGTGTCCTTCCACTCGCAGTCCGTGAGCGCGAAGAGCATCGACGGGTCGGTCTTCAGTCGGGCCACCGAGGCGCCAAGGAGGGCGTGCGCCGACTGCCTCACCGCCGCGATGTCGCTCATGGCCATCGCGAGGATGCGCTCGGTGCCCAGCAGCTCCACGGCCTCGGGACGCGAGCCCAGCAGCGCGCCCCCCGCGACCTTCGCGGCGATCGATCCCTTGTCGATCATCGCCAGGATCTCGTCGAGCCCGAGGATCGCGTTGAGCTCTTCGGACAACCCATCGCGGGCGATGCGCGCGAACCCGTCGTGGGCCCCTTCGGAGGGCTCCGGCCCCTGGAGGATCGCCAGCACCCGCTCCGCCAGCTCCCGGCGAAACCACGCGTCCGAGGCCGGGAGCGCCGCGAGCACCAGCGACGCCGCGGTCGATCGCAGCAGCGCATCCGGGGCGCCCACGAAGCGCACGATGCGCTCGATGTCGCTGGTCCATTGATCGGAGCAGCGGGTGAGGAGGGCGACGGCGTGCTCCCGGATGGCCGCGCGCTCATCGGACATCAGGACATCGAGCAGCGCCCAGTCGGGCTTCGATGGATCGAAGCGCCGATCGAGCTCCTTCAACGCGAGCTCGACGGTGTCGGGATGCACCGCGGTGAGCATCCCCACCATCTCCTTCGCCGTCGCGAGCTGCGGCAGGTCCGGGTGGCGCGCGGTCACCGAGCGATGCGCGAACTGCTGCACCTCCATCACCTTCGCGCTCGCGAGGAGCGTGAGCAGCGGCCTGGGGTAGGAGTCCCACACCGCCGGAAAGGACTCGGTCCGAACCCCCGCGGCCAGCGGGATCTTCGACTTCGTATTCAACAGTGAGCTTCGCAGCGTCTTCGGATTGAAGAGCAGGCGTCCGTCGAACCGACGAAGGATGCGGTTGTAGAGATAGACCCGCGACCACTCATCGCCATTGCCCCGGGGGAGCTCGCGGTCCTCCGGGCGATAGGCGGCCAGCACCGCCGCGGCGACCTCGGTGTACTTCGCAGGCCGGTAGCGCGCGAGCCGCTCGAGGTAGCGCCACGCGGTCTTTCGCACATGGCGCTGGGTATAGGTGCTGAAGATCCGGGTCTGTCGGCTCTGGCCGTCGAGCCCGCTCTTCACCACCGCCATCGTCGACGCGGGCTTGCGGCTCAGCAGCTCGACCCGTCGAGTGATCACCGCGAAGGTCTCGCCGTCGTCGCGAAGCGTGGCGCGCCGGAGGATGCTCTTCGTATATCGCCAACGATGCGGCCGATGGAGGTCCGCGTGGGCCGTGAGCACCCGCCGCACCAGCGCGACCGCCAGCGGTCCTCCGATCTCATAGAGCGAATCCAGCGCGAGGAACTGCTCCTTCACGTCGAGGAGCGCGAACACCGCCTCGAGGTCGGTGAGCGCGTCTTCATCGAAGACCGACCCGTCGACCGCCTTCCACGCGTCGCGCATCGCCTGCGGCAGCCGCTCGACGGCCCGCTGCGTGACCTCCGCCATCCCCTGCGCGTCGCCCAGCGCCCTCACCGCCTCGGCGCCCGCGCGCCTTCGCGACAACAGCTTTCGAGCGGCCTCCGCGCGAGCCAGCGGCACCGCGGCCGGGTCGCCCAGGCGACCCAGCGACTCCACCACGCACGACAGCTCGACGCCCTCCAATGCCGCGCGGTCGATCAGCGGATCGACGGCGACCCGATCGCCGATCCATCCCAGGCGCAGCGCGGCGAGGGCGCGTCGGCGGGCGCTCGGGCTGTTGAGCCGATCGAGCATGGCGCGCGCCCCGGCGCGGGTGAAGCCCTCCGCGGCGAGGTCGTCCGTGAGGTCGGCGAGGCGCCCGGCCAGCTCGTCTACGGCGAAGGGACCGTAGGCCTCCGAGCCGGTGAGCTTTCCCCGGCGGACGAAGCGGTGCACCCGCAGCGACACCCGATCGGCGCTCCCCGCGACGGGCTCCGCCGCGATGGACACCAGCCGATCGGCCCCGCCAGGCCGGAACATCCGAATCAAGGTCCCTCGAACGCTCATGGAGATCCCTCGGGACGCTGCGCAGGTTGCACGTGGACGGGCAAGAAACCGACAGCGCCGCCGCTCACTCGGTGTCGTCGAAGTCGGCGAGGGGCTTGGGCTTCGGCACGACGCCCCCGACCGGCTTCGCGGGCACCACCGGGCCCTTCGGCGGAATCACCGGACCCTTCGGGGGAAAGAAGGGCCCCTTCACGCCAGGAGCGCTCGGCGCCTTGGCCACGACGGGCGCGGACACGGGCGCCGCGGTGTCATTGCCGAGCGCCCCGAGCTCGGCCTCCAGCGCCACGCGCATCTCCTGAAAGCTCTTGAAGTCCTGGGCGCAGACCAGGTTGTAGGCCGTCCACATGAGGTCGGCGCAGATCTCCACGGGCACCTTGCCCGTGTTGGCCCCGAGGCCCGGCAGCGCCACCGAGCCGATGCTCCCGGGCGAGGCCGCGTTCTGCATCCGCACCATCTGGAAGGCCGCCGCGCAGGCCAGGGCCACGTTGAGCGTGTCGGACACGTCGTCCGAGCGGCCCACCATCGTCGGCGTCGAGATGAGCCACTGCGGCTTCGGCGAGCCCGTCGGCACGCAGGTGGCGCAGCCCAGCGGCATCGTGCCCTGGTAGAGCCGCGCGATCTCCGACTGCACCCTCGTCTGGATCTTCGGCCCGAGGAACTTCTTGATCACCCCGTCGAGGCCGCCGTCCATCATCCCCTTGCTGTTGGTCGGGCTCACCCAGGCGCTCGTGGCCTGGTCGGTCATCGACCCATGCACGATGATCACCTCGGGGTTGTCGACAAAGACCTCCCTCCAGGCCGCCACCATCTTCGCGTTCACATCGACCAGGATCACCTGAGCATCCATTGGAGTCCTCCCGTCACCCGTCACATCGAGAACTCGACCAGATAATCCAGCCGCTGCTGCCGCGAGTCGTAGATCACGTACTCGTCATCGGCGAACTGCGACGTCACGCCCGTCTTCGCGCGCACCCCGTGGCACGAGTGAAACCCCGGAGGGGGCTCGCTGATCCCATAGGTGATCTTGTGATAGGGCTTCATGTTGCCGAGGGCGACGCGGGCGAGGGCCATGAAGCGAGAGCCGGTCTTGCCGGGTGAGGTGTAGAACGCGCTCGTGCACGAGGCGTCACCGAAGTAGATCCCGTTGCCGAGCCAGCCCGCGTCGGTGCGATTGACGCCCATGCTGACCACGATCTTCGGCATCAGGATGCCGCGCGACAGGATGCCCACCCAGTTCTTGATGCGCGACCCGTGGAAGAGCAGCCGCTGGTTGTCGATGTGGTCGGTGAACACCTCGTGCTCGCCCGCGCGGCGCAGCGTGTAGACGTTCTTGATCTTGATGTCCGCGTGCTTCACCCGGCTCTTCAGCACGAACTGCTCGATCTCCGAGTACGTCGGGCCCTTGCGGTCGACGAAGTCGATCGTGCACTTGAGCGCGTCGTACTGCTCATCGGCCTTGCTCTCGAAGAGCACCGAGCCGGAGTCGCCGTTGACCTGCAGCATGTCCTTCATGAGCTGCAGCGTCTCCTGCTTGCCCTGGAAGTCCTCCATGGTGTCGATCACGGCCTCGTCGATGGCCGCGCGGGTGCGCCCGATGCGGTGCGGGATGGTCGTATAGAACTCACCCGACAGGTCGATCATCTTGCTGCGGTTCTTCGAGCCGCTCTGGAAGAGCTTGTAGAGGTCCTGGAGGATCGACTCGCCCTTCTCGATCTGCCCCACGGTCAGGATGCCCAGCGGCGTCTCGATGCCATTCGCGGTGATCTTCACGTTCACCGCCGTGGTCAGCGCGTTGGTCGCCTCGGCGTAGATGTACTGCACCATCTGCTGCACCGTCGGGTGCAGGTTGGACACCTTCACCGTCGCGGCAGGGATCTCTCCGCGCGCCACCTTCTGCTCCGCCAGGCGCTTCACCGTCTTGGCGTCGATCTCCCCGGCGCTGGTGCCGCGCGCCTTCTGCGAGCCGATCTTGCTCGAGGCCAGGCTCACCTCCTTGTAGCCCTTCGCGGACGAGGTCTTCTCACGGAAGATGCCGTCGTAGATCGCCTGCGCCTCGCCCAGCGTGGTGGCGTAGCGGCACTCCTTCTGCCCCGCGTTGGGGTTGTTCTCCAGGTCGTCGGTGCGGCCGTAGTGTGTGAACACCCGGAACACCGGCTTGGACTTCAGCGTCCCCTGGTGCACCTCGATCGCGTAGTACTTGTTGTGGTTGGTCTTGATGTCCGTGACCTGGAGCACCGCCTTGCGCGCGATCTCGAAGTCGTCCGGAAAGGCCGGAGCGCCCGCATCGCCAAACTTCCACGACTTCACACCCGCCATCGCGATCACCGTCTCCACTTCTTCACGCGACGCCCCGGCACCTCCGCTCGGTGCGAGCCGCGTCGCGTGGCGGAAGATAGGTCTCTGCTCCGCGGCCCCGCAACACCGCCCGCGCCGCGCGGTGACATTGCCTGACCGCGCGCGACACGGGGAGTTCGCTTGACGCCCGCGCGGGCCGGGGTGTAGCCGCGGCTACAACGGGAGACGGAGCATCCAATGGGCAAGAAGAAGAAGCACAAGCGCGAGGCGGCGGCGGTCGAGGGCGAGGAGGCGGTGGCGGCGCACGGCGAGGCGCTGCGCGGCGACTTCGAGAACACCCGGGCGGTCGACATCGGGGGCATCACCGGCCGAGAGACGCCGGACGAGCTGCTCCGCGGGAGCTTCCCGGCCTTCGTGGGCCGACAGGAGCGCACCGGCTACGAGCTCATGGCCCGCGCCATGGACGAGGACTACGCCACCTTCCTGACCTTCTCCGGCGCGATGACCCCGGCGGGCCTCCACCAGTCGTGCCTGATCCCGCTCATCGAGCGCGGGCTCATCGACTGCATCACCACCACCGGCGCCAACCTCTACCACGACGCCCACCGCATCATCGGCCACCGCATCCGAGAGATCGACCCCAACGCGGGCGACCTCGCGCTGCGCCTCGCGCGCATCATCCGAATCTACGACCTCGGCTTCTGGGAGGAGACGCTCCTCGAGACCGACATGCTGTTCAGCGCGATCCTGCAGCTGCCGCAGTTCCAGAAGCGCATGACCACGCCGGAGCTGCACTACCTGCTCGGCGAGTCCATCGCGAAGGTCGAGGAGGCCCTCGGGGTGAAGCAGCCCTCGCTGCTCGCCACCTGCTACCGCCGCGCGATCCCGATCTTCGTCGGCGCGGTGCAGGACGGCTCGATCTTCCTCAACATCGTCAAGCTGAAGCGCCTCTTCCCCAGCACCTTCAAGCTCGAGATCGACGTCAACGACGACGTCTACGAGATGGGCGCCATGCAGCACTACTGCCTGCGCGGCCTCGACAAGAAGATGGCCGTCTTCATCCTCGGCGGCGGCGTCCCCAAGAACTACACCCTCCAGGGAGAGCCGCTGCTGGAGCAGATCCTCGGGGTGCACACGGACGGCTTCGACATCGACGTGCAGTTCTGCGTCGACCCGGTGGACAACGGCGCGCTCTCCTCGTGCCCCGCGGGCGAAGGACACACCTGGGGCAAGGTCTCTCCGGAGGGCGTCTCGCGATCCATGTACGTCCACGCGGACGTGACGGCGGTCTTCCCCTGGGTGACCTACGCGCTGATGAGCGACCCCAAGCGCACGCGCCCGCACCGTCGCCTCTACGACCACCGCGCCGCCGCCCTCGAGGCCCTCGACGAGGCCGTCGCCGCGGGCCGCGAGGAGCTGCTCAAGACCATCGACTACCCGGCGGTCGCCGAGGCGCTCTCCACCCCCGCCGCGGCGCCCGCGAAGGCCCGCAAGAAGAAGGGCTAGAACCCGATGGCCGCCCCCCGCCCCTGGACCGTCCTCCCGCATGACCCCTGGGAGCGCCTCACGGAGAACGTCTGGACCGTCTCGGCAGCCCTGCCGGACATGGCCCTGCGCCGCCGGATGACCGCGGTGAAGCTCGCCGACGGGCGGGTGGTGATCCACAGCGCGGCGTGCCTCGACGAGCCCGCCATGCGCGAGCTCGAAGCGTGGGGCGAGCCCTCGGTGATGGTGGTCCCCAACGGGTTTCACCGCCTCGACGCGCACGCGTGGAAGGCGCGCTACCCGTCCATCCAGGTGCTCTGCCCCGCGGACGCCGACGCGGCGGTGCGCAAGGTCGTCGCCGTCGACGGCCACTACGACGCCTTCCCTCGCGATGCGAAGGTCACCATGACGCCCCTCGCGGGCATGAGCCGGCGCGTGCCCGAGGGGGTGCTCTCCGCGGTCGCTCCCGACGGCCGCGCGGCGCTCGTCTTCAACGACGCGCTCTTCAACCACCCCCACCTGCCGGGCTTCACCGGCTGGGTGATGAAGACCATGGGATCCACCGGAGGACCTCGTGTCTCCGGGCTGATGTCCCTGGTCGGCGTGAGCGACCGCAAGGCCCTCGCCGAGCATTACCGACAGCTCGCCTCGACCCCGGGCCTGGCCTTCGCGCTCCCCGGCCACGGCGACGTGATCGGCGGCGACGTGAAGACCGTGCTCACCCGGGTCGCGTCGGGCTGACCGCCGGCGCAACCTCCTCCACCACCTCGACCACCGGCTCGACGAAGCCGAAGCGACCCTGCTCCGTCACCGCCGGAGCGGCGCGGCGAGGACGCTTCGTCGTCGGCGGAGGGATGAGCACCACCCTCGGGGCCACCACCGGCGGCTCTCGCACCTCGATCGTCGCGTCGCCGGACGCGACCGTAGGGGCCATCAGTCGTCGCAGCGAGCGCAGGTCGTCTCGCAGCGACTCGTGCTGCGCTCGCAGCGTCGCGAGGCTGTGGAGCATCGAGCTGTGGAGCGCCGTGACCGTCGCCACCTCGAAGTGCCCGCAGCCGCTCTCGACGGAGGGATCGTCGCCGCAGACGAGGCACACCCGCACCGGAGCGGTGAGCGAGGGGCTCGACGCCATCGCCGACTCGGCCGGGGCCTCGTCGATCGGGGCTTCGGGCGGCGCATCGAAGACCTCCGGGGGAGGCAGGTCGAAGCTGTCGTAGTCGTCTCGGTTCGCGACGTGGGTTCGGCGAGCGCGCATGACGGTCCACGGGAGGTACCACGGCCGCGCGGGGATGGACAGATGTTCAGCAGAGCGGAGCCTTCGGGGGCGCCGACCCCGAAGCGAGGGCGGTCACTTCTTCCTGGTGCTCACCGGGCGGCGGAACCCGCGGTACTCGGCGCGTCGCGCACGGGTGCCCGCGAAGAGGTAGCGGCCCGCGATCAGCACTCGGTCGAGGCGCAGCCGCAGCAGCGTCCACAGGCGGTGCGTCAGCTCTCGCGCGTCGTGCGAGCCCGCGGGGAGGGTGGACGTCGCGGCGAGGGCGACGAGGTCGTTGTGACGATCCCAGAGGCGCTGAGCGGCGGCGCCTTCGCCGTTGGGGAGGCTCGCCAGCCACTTCTCGTGGTCGGAGCTGTTGCAGAGGCTGAGCAGACCGGTGTTGTCCTGCACGGCGTCCTGCGGGTCGTTGGTGGCGCCGCGCACGAGGC
>CBIHPK010000167.1:0-18257 GCA_966211675.1 uncultured Myxococcaceae bacterium | reverse complement strand
CGCCCCGGTCGACCCGCACGGGCTCGTCTCGCTTGAGCTCCAGCACGTGCACCACGCGGCGCGAGGGGTCGGGCGACGACATGTCCACCGCCGCGAAATCGCCGCAGCGGCGCTGCTGGTGCGTGCGATAGATCCAGTAGCGAGGGTGCCGGGTGAGCACCTCGCGCGCGAACGCGAGCTCGTCGCACTTGAACCCGAAGGCGTGCATCGCGTCGCCCGGGTCGACCCGCCGCGCTCGGTGCAGCTCGCGGGTGAGCCGCTCGATCACGTCGCGTCGCGCGACCGCCCCGCGGGGCAGCCGCAAGAACCATGGAACCGTCCTGCTCATCGAGGCACCGAAACCCTCTGCGGGCGCCACCATCAGGCGGCGCCGTTCCATCGTCGTGGGGGAGTGACGTGTGGCGGGAGTCAGCGGAGGACGAGCATGGCGGCAGCGCGGGAGTTACCGCCCGGCGAGCGCGAAGGCAAGGGAGGGCCGATCGCGGAGAGGATCAGCCGAGGGGGATCTTCGACTTGTTGGCCGAGAGCCACTTCGCGAAGGTCTGCAGCTCGGGGTTGAGCGAGCGGCTGAAGGCGAGGTCGCGCGTCGCGCAGAACTCCGCGGAGAAGTCGCGGTTGTACTGGAACATGTTGGCCAGGTCGTCGGCGCCCGGGAAGCCGAAGGTGCGGTAGACCTCCGGCGGGACGTACGAGTACGCGATGGGCTGCTCGAGGGCCTGGCTCAGCGCCGCGGCCATCTCGGCGCCGGTGAGGTGCTCGCCGGCGATGCCGACGGTCTTGCCGATGAGCCCGTTGCCGCGCTTGAAGATGCCGTAGGCGCACTTGCCGATGTCCTCGACGGCCATGCCCGGGAGCTTCTGGTCGGCCATCGGGAGCACGAAGGCCAGCTTGCCGTCGGGGCCCCGCTTCGGACCCATGCCGAAGCCCACGAGGTTGTCCCAGTAGAACGAGGTTCGCAGGAAGGTCGTGGGCACGCCCATCTCGGTGAAGTACCCGTCCGCCTCGCCCTTCGCGTCGAAGTGCGGAACCTTGTACCTCCCGTGCAGGGTCGGCATCCGGTTGTCCGAGAGGGGCACTCGCTTGCGGGTGTCTTCGAGCGTCGACCAGATGACGTGCGAGACCCCGGCGGCCTTCGCCGCGTCGGCCATCGCGTGCGACTGCGAGATCTCCCTCTCGGGAGAGAAGTGCTCCCAGAAATTGGTGACGCAGAACGCGCCGTGGGCCCCCTGGAAGGCCTTCACGACGCTGGGCGGGTTGTCGAGGTCCGCGGCGACGACCTCCACGCCCTGCTTCGCGAGGGCCTGGGCCTTCTCGCTGTCGGGTTTGCGAGTGATCGCGCGCACGGTGAAGCCGCCGCTGCGGTCGTTGAGGATGGCGCGGACGAGGCCGCCGCCCTGGGCGCCGGTGGCGCCGGTCACTGCGATGATCTTCGTGCTCATGAAAGCCCTCCCATCGGGGAACGGAAAGCGAAGCTCTAAGACGCTCGCCGCGGACCGGAAGCCCCGGTGTCTCCGGATTTGATCGGGTGAGCCCGCCGCATGCCGAAGGGGTTGGGAGGGAGCGGCCGCGCTGAGGTAGGGTCGCGCCCGTGCAGCAGCGACTCGAGAGCCTCACGCTGGTGCTCGCGATCGGCGCCGCGGTCGCCGCGGGCTCCAAGCGCCTGGGGGCGCCCTACAACGTCGCCCTCGTGGCCGTCGGCCTGCTGCTGGTCTTCGCCGACGTGCTGCCTCACTCGGCGCTCAGCTCCGACCTCGTGCTGGTGGTCTTCCTGCCGCTGCTGGTCTTCGAGGGGGCGCTCTTCGCCGACGCCGACAGCCTGAGCGAGGCCCGCCGCCCCATCCTCGCCCTCGCGCTCCCGGGCGTCGCGATCTCCCTCGTGGCCACCGCCACCGTCGCCACCTTCGTGCTGCGCCTGCCCTTCTCCGCGGCGCTGCTCCTGGGCGCCCTGCTCGCCATCACGGACACGGTGAGCGTGCTCCTCGCGTTTCGCAGCACGCGGGTGCCCCGGCGCCTCGCCGCGGTGATGGAGGGCGAGAGCCTCTTCAACGACGGGACCGCCCTCGTCCTGGTGAGCATCACCAGCGTCGCGATGGTCACCGGGCGCTTCGACGTGTCCGCCACGGCCCGCTCGCTGCTGCTCGCCATCGTCGGCGGCGTCTCTGTCGGCGCGGCCTTCGGCGTGGTGGGCGGCGCCGCGCTCCGACGCACGCCGGACCACCTCACCGGGGTCCTCGGGTCGGTGGTCCTGGTCTTCGCCACGTCGCTCACGGCGGAGCGGGTGCACGCCTCGCCGGTCATCGCCGTGGTGGTCGCGGGCCTCGCCATGGGGCGCGCCGCCCGACGCGGCCTCGAGCCCTCGCGCGTGCTCGCCCTGCAGGGCTTCTGGGAGGTCGCCGGCTTCGGCATCAACGTCCTGCTCTTCCTCCTCGTCGGCATGCAGATCGACGCCCGGATGCTGGTCTCCGAGTCGCGCTCGATCCTGCTGGCCGTGCTCGCGCTGCACGCCGGGCGCGCCATCGCGGTCTACGGCTGCTTCGCGCTGCTGCGCCTCCTCAGCCACGACGCGGTGCCCCTGCGATGGCAGCACGCCATGGTCTTCGGCAACATCAAGGGCGCCCTCTCCATGGCCGCCGTGCTCGCCCTCCCGGCGGACCTCCCGCTGCGACCGCGGCTCATCACCATCGTCTTCGGCGTCACCTTCGTGACCCTCATGACCCAGGCCCTCCCCTTCCGCCGGGTGCTCTTCGCCCTGGGCATCGCCGCGCACGGCACCGACCGCTTCGACGCCGCGCGCGCCCGGCTCATCGCCGCTCGCCGAGGGCAGGTGGAGCTCGACGCGCTCCTGGCGACGGGGCTCCTGTCGCGCCGCGACCACGCCGAGCGCCGGGCGACCATCCAGCGCGTGGTCATCGAGTCCGAGTCCGCGCTGCGCACGCCCGAGGCCGACGCGACGGACGACGCGGCGATCGACGGGGCCGTGCTGCTGGCGCAGAAGGCCGCGCTCGACGACGCCGCCCGGCGAGGGCTCATCGAGGCGGAGACCGCGGAGCGCGAGATCGCCGCCATCGACCGGCGGCTCATCAAGATCGGCGTCGACGAGACGGTGGAGGACTGATGCGGATCCTGATCGCGGGAGCGGGGCGTGGCGGGCTGAGCCTCGCGGTGTACCTCCAGGGGCGCGGCCACGCGGTGACCATCCTCGACCGCGACTCGATCATCACTCGCCGCGCCTTCGAGCAGTACGGCATCGTGGCGCTGGACGGCGACGCGACGGACGTGGGCATCCTGCGGCAGGCCGAGCCGAGCCGGGCCGACGTGGTCCTGGCGATGCTCCACCGCGACGCGGACAACCTCGCGGTGGCCTCGCTCGCCCGGCTGCTGGGCGCCACGCGGGTGATGGTCCGGATGCGCGACCCGGAGTACCGCACGGTCTATCAGGCCGCCGGGGTGCAGCAGATCCTGTCGGAGACCGAGGTGCTCGTCGGGGCGCTCGCGACGGCCATCGAGTTCGAGGCCGTGCGCCACTCGATGGTGCTGGGCGCGGGCGAGTCCATCGCCGTCGAGATCGTGGTGCCCACGGACGCCGCCGTCGTGGGGCGCGCGGTGAGCGAGGTCGCCGCCGACGCGGGCTTCCCGAGCTCGTGCGTCATCGCCGGCATGACCCTGGATGGCGCCGTGAAGGCCCCGCGCGGCGCCACGGTCATCGAGCGAGGAACCCACCTCCTCGTCGTCTCCGCCCGCGCCGACCTCTCGAGGACCATCGAGTTCTTCCTCGCGCCCGAGGCGAAGAAGTAGGCGTCGCGCTCAGCCGACGCCGAGCGTCTGCAGCCGGCTCGACGGGAAGACCACCGCCCCGGGGGATGGGTCGTGCGCGATGGCCACGAGCGCCCGGGCCACCACGTCGGCCTCGATGGGCCTCGCCCCGAAGGGCCGCAGCAGGCCGCCAAGCAGGCGCGAGGCGACGACGGCCACGCGCTCCCCGGGGCGAGACTCGGCGCGGTCGCCGAGCAGCAGCGACGGGCGGGCGATGGCCAGCGAGGTGAAGCCCACGGTCTGCAGGTCGGCCTCGACCTCGGCCTTCACGCGGTTGTAGAGCACCATCGAGCGCGCGTCGGCGCCGTGCGCGGTGATCACCTCGAAGCGGCGAGCGCCGGCCGAGAAGGCCGCCCTCGCGAAGGCCATCACCGCGCCGTGGTCGACCGCCCGGAAGGCCTCCGCGGTGCCCGCCTTGGCGATGGTGGTGCCCAGGGTGCAGAAGGCCACCTCCGGCGACGGGAGCCCTGAGGCGTCAAGGGCCGCGAAGTCCACCGTGCGCTGCGTGAGCTTCGGGTGCGTCCGCGCGACCGGGTGGCGGCCGAGCGAGGCGACCGCGGTGAAGAGCGGGTCGTCGAGGAGCAGCGAGAGGAGCTTCGAGCCGACGAGGCCAGAGGCTCCGGCGATCCATGCGGTGGTCATCGGGTGGTTGGCGGGGAGGATGCGTCAGTCGCGGCGGTGGCGGAAGAGCCAGGGCCAGACCTCGACCGCGAAGCCGTCGGGCATGACGTGCTGCTCGCCGTCGCGGATCACCGTCTCCACCTCGTAGCCCGCGGAGGCGAGACGCTCCGAGAGGGCGCAGGTGAAGTAGGGGGAGACCATGTCGTCGCTCGACCCGTGCGTGAGGTAGGCGGGAGGTCGTCGGCCGCTGGTGCGAACCGGACCGGGCCTGTCGGACCCGGTGCAGCTGCACCAGCCGCGCTGTCGGGAGAGCGCGGCGCAGGAGCTTCCCCGGCCCGTGAAGGCGCAGTCCGAGCGGAGCTCACAGGCGCAGAGCCCGCCGGAGCTCGACGCCCACGCGGCGATGCGATCGCCGAGTGTGCTGGCCGCGAGCTGAGCGAAGAAGGCGCCGTTGGAGTGACCGAGGAGGTAGATCCGCGAGGGGTCGACGGCGTACGCGCGCTGCGCCGCCACCATGAGCGCCCGCACCAGCAGCAGGTCGCGGTTGGTGTCCGGGTCGACGCTGGGCCAGGTCTGCCACCAGGTGCCCTCGCTGTCGGGGTGATCCCAGTCGGGGCGGTCCTGGTGCGAGGCGCGGGGGGCGATCACCACGACGCCGTGCTCGTCGGCCACGCGCTGCGCGGCGCTCTCGGAGAAGACCGCCTCGGCGGTGTCGTTGGTGCCGTGGAAGAGCAGCAGCAGCGGAGGCGAGTCGTCGAGGGAGCGAGGCACGTAGACCAGCGCCTCGCGGGCCTCGGGGCCCACGGTGAGCGAGGTGTTGCGGCGCCCGCTCGCGGAGGGGAGCGAGCCGCGGAAGCTCACCGGGTCGATGGGCACCAGCGCCCCGGCGGTGCCGTGGCGGGGCGAGCGATCGGAGACGGAGTGGCATCCCGAGAGCAGGGCGAGCGGCACCAGACACGCCGCCGCGACGCGCCGAACGAGAGGGCGTGGGTCCACCATGAGATGGCGTCGAGTGCTCGGTCACTCCCCGGGGCGAAGTCAAGCGCATCGCTCTGCGGGGACGCGGGACCTGCTTTGGAGGGAGAGCGGCACGGAGAGCGCGGTTGACAGGCTCTCGCCGACAGGGCTAACGACTTTCCCAGGGACGGGTCCCTCTATGGCCGAACAGCTTGCACCAGGCGCGATCTTCGGAAGGGACTTCCGGGTGGTGCAGCGCATCGCCGCCGGGGGGATGGGCACCGTCTACGAGGCGGTGCAGCTGTCCACGGGGAAGAAGCGCGCGCTGAAGATCATGCACGCCCAGTACGAGGGCGACGATCGGACGCGGCTGCGGTTCATCCAGGAGGCGCAGGCCACCGCGGCGGTCGAGAGCGACCACATCGTGGAGATGGTCGCCGCGGGCGTCGAGGAGGAGAGCAACACGCCGTGGATCGCCATGGAACTCCTCCAGGGCCGTGACATGAAGGCCGCCCTCGCCGAGCGCGGGACCTTCACCCGCGCCGAGGTCGCGGAGATGTTCCGTCAGCTCTGCCACGGGCTGGGCGGGGCGCACCGCGAGGGCCTGGTGCACCGCGACCTCAAGCCCGAGAACATCTTCCTCGCCGACCCGCGGCGCGAGGGCATCCCCTTCACGGTGAAGCTCCTCGACTTCGGCCTGGCCAAGCTGGTGCAGGAGTCGTCCACGCAGGGCTCCGCCACGCAGGCCGTGGGCTCGCCCCGGTGGATGGCCCCCGAGCAGGCAGGCCTCAGCGGGCAGATCGCCCCGGAGACGGACGTCTGGGCCCTCGGGCTCATCGCCTTCAACCTCCTCACCGGCAAGATCTACTGGCGCATCGCCAACTCGCCCAACACCACCATCATGCAGCAGCTCACCGAGGTGCTGATGCAGCCGCTCGACCCGGCCTCGGTGCGGGCGGCGGAGTACGGCGTCGGCCACCTGCTGCCCGCGCGCTTCGACTCGTGGTTCGCTCGCTGCGTGGTGCGCGACGCCAGCCAGCGCTTCCACGACGCCAACGAGGCGCTCAACGAGCTGCTGCCCATCCTCGACGCCCACAGCCTCCGCCCGCTGCGGGGCTCGACCCGCCCGCCGATGTCGATCAACCTCGAGGCCGACATCCCTCGCGACGAGACGCCCTTCACCCTCGACGGCGACACCTCCGGCGGACCCTACGGCAACGCCTCCAACCCTCCGACCGGGTCGTCCCGGCTCACGAGCCAGGTGGGCTACGTCGTCGTGGGCGCGCTGGTCAGCGCCGCCGTGGTCTTCGCCATCGCCATGGGCCTGCGAAAGAACAACCCCGAGCTCCCCGCGAGCCTGCCGAGCAACGTCGTCCTGACGGACCGGGACGTGCCCACCGTCGCCGCCCCGGTGGACGCGCCGGCGGTGGTCGCGGCGGCCCTCCCGGTGGACTCCGGCGGGTCGATGGTGTTCGCGCCGACCGATCTCGTCGAGGACGCCGGAGCGCCGGTCGTCCGTGTGGTCGCCCCCGTCGCGGCGGCGCGCACCGCGGCCCCCGCCGTCGCGCCGAGCCCGAGGGCGGACGCGGGCGGCACCGCCGACCTCACCTCGATCCAGGACCGCCTGGAGGTGCAGCTCCGGGAGCGCGGCGTCGACGTGCAGGCCTGCTACGAGCGCGGCACCGAGAGCAACCCGACGCTGGCCGGGCGGCTCACGGTCTTCTACAGCGTCGGCCTCGACGGGCGCCCCAGCGACGTCTCCACGCGAGGGCTCTCCGAGTCCCCCGCGGTCGGCGAGTGCGTGGCCAACCTGGTGCGGGCCATGACCTTCCGCTCTCCTCCGCCGCAGCCGATGACCCTGATCTACCAGTGGACCTTCCGGCCGCACGCCGAGGCGCCCGCGCCCGCCGAGACGCCCGCTCCTGCGCCTGCGCCCGCGCCGACCGAGGCCGCTCCGCCTCCCGCTCCCTGAACGACACCCCCTCGGGAAACCTCCGACCCCGCCGGTTGTCGATGCCAGCAAAGGTCGCCGCGCGCCGCGGTGTCGTTGCTGTCATCGCTCGCCGCCGCGCCGTACCATGCGGCCCGCGGACGTCCATCACTCGCAGGGGAACCTCATGCGCCAACGGTCTCGGCTTCAGGTGGCAGCGTGCCTCGACGCGCTCCTCGTACTCGCGCTCGGCTGCACCGGGCGCGCGGTGGCGCTCGTGCCCACGGTGGGCGAGGTCGAGCGGGTGCGCGCGGGCATCACCGTCGTGGAGGGTTCGCGCTCGCGCCCGGTGGACGACGTGCTGCGCATCGAGACGGGCGCGGTGGTGCGCACCGACGCCTCGGGCCGCGCGGTGCTCGGGCTCGACCACGGAGAGCGGCTGCTGCTCGACCACGACAGTCGGGTGCGCGTGGGCGACGACGGCGCGGTGACCCTCGACGAGGGCCGCGTCTGGATCGAGCGGGGCGCCACGAGCGCGCGCGGCGCAGGGGCGGTGCTGCGGGCGGGCGTGACGACGCTCCGGCTCGACGGCGCGAGGGCGAGCGTGCGGCGCGAGGGCGACGGCGCGGAGGTCGACGTGCTGGAGGGCGAGGTGACCTGGGCGCGGCGCGACCGGCAGGGCGTGGTGCGCACGGGGGAGCGCGGCGCGCTGCGGGGCGAGCAGGCGAGCGTGGCCCCGAGGCGCCTCTTCGACGACTGGACCGGCGGGCTCGCGGACTCCTCGTCGAGGGGCGTCTCGACCGCCGGGGCGACGGAGCTCGGGGCGGTCTCGGCGCGGCGGCCGGACGACGTGGGCCGGCCTCGCTGGCCGCTGGTGCTCCAGCGCGTCGAGGCGCGCGTGTCGGTGGTGGGCGACCTCGCGGTGACCGAGCTGGAGCAGACCTTCTTCAACCCCTCGGCGGACACCGTCGAGGGGCTCTACACGCTGACGGTCCCGCGCGGCGCGGTGCTCCAGCGCTTCGCGGTCGAGCGGCGCGGGACCATGGTCGACGCGACGGTGCAGGAGCGCGCGAGCGCGGCGGCGCAGTACCAGGCCCAGGTCTACGCGGGCAGCCCCTATGACCCGGCGCTGCTGGAGTGGGACGCGCCCGGCCGCTACCACGCGAGGCTCTTCCCCGTCGTGGCGGGGAGCGCCCGGCGCATCCTGGTGACGTACACCCAGTGGCTCAACCCGACGCAGGACGGCCGGCGCAGCTACCGCCTGCCGCTCTCGGGCATCGGCACCTCCGTGGGCGAGCTTCGCGCCGAGGTGGACCTCTCCCGCACCGCCGTCCGCGAGGCCCGCGCCACCGCCGGAACGGTCGTCGACGGCACCTCCCTCACCTACCGCCGCAGCGACGTCACCCCGACCGCGGACTTCGTCCTCGACCTGCTCGGCGAAGCCCCCTCGGAGGGCAGCGTGCTGCGCTCCCCGGGTGACGCGGAGGGCAACGACCGCGGGGCCTACGTCCGCATCGCGCTGCAGGCCCCCGACCGGGGCGCCCGCTCGGCGCACGACGACGGCGTGGACGTGGTGCTCGTGGCCGACCACTCGGCGGCGACGGGCTCCGAGGCGGCCGCGCTACAGCTCGCCTTCGTGGACGCGCTCACCTCCTCGCTCACCCCTCGCGACCGGGTGCTGGTGGTCGCCGGGGACGTCGGGGTGCGGCCGCAGGGCAAGGACGTGATGCGCCTCGACGCGGCCAGCGCCGACGCTCGCAACGCCGCGCTCGACGCCCTCTCTCGCGACCGACTCGGCGGCGCGACGGACCTGCTCGCCATGGTCGAGGCCGCGCACGCCGCGCTCGACCCCGAGCGCAACGGAGCCATCGTGTACCTGGGCGACGGCCGAGGCACCGTCGGCGAGCGCGAGCTCTCGGAGCTGCGGGCGAGGCTCGCGAGGATGCAGCCGAGGCCGAGGTTCTACGCGGTGGCGATGGGCGAGGGCCCGCGCCTCGACCTGCTGTCGGGCATCGCCGCCCCGTCGGGCCTCGCGGCCCGGGTGGTCGACCGGGCGGAGGTCGCGCGCACCGCCATGACCCTGCTCTCGCACATGGCCCGGCCGCTGGTGCGGGGCTTCCGCGCGGAGCTCGGACCGGAGGTGGAGCGGGTGTACCCCTCCGAGGCGGTCGACCTCCCCGCGGGCGAGGCGCTGGAGGTGCTCGGCCGGGTGACCGGTCAGACGCCCGAGCGGGTGACCGTGCGCGCCCGGTGGCACGGGGCCGAGCGGAGCAGCAGCGTGACGCTCTCCGGGCTGGTGATCCCCGACCGGGGCGACCTGCGGGCCCGCTGGGCGAGCGCCCGCCTGGAGCACCTCCTCGCGCGCGACGAGCCGAGGGCGGCGATCGTCGAGCTCGGCACCCGCTACGGACTCATCACCCCCTTCACGTCGCTCTTCGTCCCGGGCGAGGACGCCTACGCGGCGCCGCCGCCGGTCAGCGACGCGCGCGACCTCTCGGTCTTCGACCTGCTGCCGCTGGTGGGCTGCTCGCGAGACAGCGCCCCGGCGACGGCGCGCGAGTCGGCGCCCTCCGCGCAGGCGCCGCCGCCCGCGATGCCCGCCGTGCCCTCACCCTCACCCTCGCCCTCGCCCGTCGCGGCGGCCACGCCATCGACGACGACCGCGGCGTCCAACAGCGCCGCCGTGAACCAGCCCGCTCGCGCGGCCCGTGGGCGCTACGCCATCCAGGGCGCCGGGCAGCCGGGCGGGGCCGCGACGGAGACCGCCGCCGACTCGCTGCGTGGCGGGTTCGCCACGGCGGGCAGCGGAGCCATCGCCGCGCCGGCCGCCCCGCCGAGCGTGGTCGCGGCCCCGGAGCCGGAGGCCGCCCCGCCGGTCGAGGAACGGCTGATCCGCGGCGCCGGAGCGACGGCGCACCACGCGCGGCAACGCGAGGACCTCCAGGCGCAGGTCGCGCAGAGCCGCGCGGGTGTCGACGACGCGAACGAGGTGATGGCCGGAGAGCGGACGCCCGACCAGAGCGACCGCTCCGGGGACGTCGACCCGTCGGAGCCGCGCAACGCCCGGCGCATCGAGCGCGAGCGGGGCGAGCGGGACGGCGACGGGCTGCGCGACACGGAGCGCGCGGCGACCGGACCGGCGCGCTGCAGCGACGCGGCGGCGGTGACGCTGGCGGATCGCATCCCCCTCTGGCGGGAGCGCATCGGCGCGGCGGGAAGCGTGGGAGGCTCGCTGCGGGTGCTGCGCGAGGCGAGGCGGAGCTGCGAGCTGCCCGGCTGGTCCGACGAGGTGGCGCTGCTGCGGCTCATCACCGCGGCGCACGGATCGGTGGACGACGGCATCGCGCTCGCGCGGGGCGCTCAGGGCGGGGCGAAGCGGTGGTTCCAGCAGCAGACGATGAGGGCGATGGCGAGCGCCGGGGACCTCAGCCGCGTGGGCGAGCTCGGCCTCGGCCGCCTCGACCCGTCGGAGCTCGCCCGGATGCTCTCCACCGCGACGGACCCGGCCGCGCGCCGCGTGCTCCTCCAGGCGCTGGCGCGGCGCTTCCCCGACGACCTCGACCTGATGCTCCTCACCCTCGACGCGGCCTCCGCCGCGGGCGACGCCGACGAGGTGCACCGCACGGCGCAGCGGCTGCGCACCGACCCCCGCGCCGACGCCCGGGTGCGCACCGCCGTGGGCGAGGCCCTGCTCGCCGTGCGCGACGAGCCCGAGGCGCGACGAGCCTTCAGCGAGATCGTGGAGTTCGCGCCCGATGACCCCTTCGCCCGGCAGCGCCTGGGCGACATCGCGCTCTCGCACCGGTGGGCCGACGAGGCGTACCGGCAGTTCCAGACGCTGGCGGCGTCGCAGTCCGACGCGCCGGAGATCCTGCTGCGCGTGGCCTGGGCGGCGCGGATGCTGGGCCGCCTCGACGAGGCCATCCGACTCGCCGAGCGCGTCACCGCCGAGAGCGCCCCGGGCGCCCGAGCGCCGCTGATCGAGTCGGTGGTGGCCTGGGTCGCGTGCGAGCTCGCCATCGCCTCCAGCGAGCCCTCGGTCTCCGCCGCGACCGTGGCGCAGCTCCGCGCCCGCTGGCGTCGCAGCCCCGCGGCGCAGGGCGCCGGGGCCGTGCGCGCCGTGCTGCGCTGGACCCACCCCGACGACGGCGCCGAGCTCTGGGTGACGCTCCCCGGGGCGCCCACGCAGCGGGCCGACCTGGTGGCCTCGTCGATCCCGCTGGAGGCCCTCACGCTCGCCGAGCGCCCGACGGCGCTCACCCTGGAGGTGCGCCGCGGCGGCGGGGCTCGCCCGCGAGGCTCGGCGGAGCTGATCGTGCTCTGGGCGGAGGGCACCCCGGAGGAGCGGCTCCTACGCACCACCGTAAACCTCGATCCGGAGCACCCGCGGGTGGTCTTCGACGCGACCCCGACGGGCCTCGTCGCCCGCCCCGCGGTGGCCGTCGCCGAAGGCGGTGCGCGGTGAGCGGCGCCCCGATGCGTCGCGCGCTCTGCGTGCTCGCCGCCCTCTCGTCGGCGTGTGGAGGGAAGGCGCCTCCGCTGCGCGCCGCTCCGCCGACCTGCGGAGCGCTGGAGGTACAGCACGGCGGCGTCACCCTCGAGGGCGAGGCCATCGCCCGGGGCGCGAGGGTGCCCTGCGGGTCCCTGCTCTCGACGGACGCCGCGGGGCGCGCTGTGCTCCGCACGGACGACGGCCTGGAGCTGCGCGTGGCGGGCGACACCCGCCTTCGCTTCGCCGAGGGGGTCCCCTCGCTGGAGCGAGGGAGGGTCTTCGCCAGCGGGAGCGGCGCCGAGGGACGGGGCTTCCAGGTGGGCGACGGCCGGGTGGAGATCGGCGACGCCGCCCTGGAGCTGGAGCGCGACGCGCCCGGCGTGAGCGGCGCTCGGATCATCGTGGTGCGCGGCGAGGTGGCGTGGCGGCAGGGCCGTCAGCAGGGCCTCCTGGCGCAGGGCGAGTCGCTCGAAGGCACCGGCTCGCTCAGCCCCCGCCCCGCGTCGGTCTGGGACGACTGGACCGGCGGCGCGGCCTCCCCGCAGGGCATCGCTCGCCCGCACGGTCGGGGCGTGGGCGTGGCCTTCGCGCACGTCACCGACGGGGACGCGCCGATGGCCCTCGCGGTGCGCTCTCACGAGGTGCGCGCGGTGATCCGAGGCGACCTCGCGGTGACCACCGTGGAGCAGCGCTTCTTCAACGGCTCGCCCACCGCGTCGCCCGTCGACTGGCGGCTGCCGCTGCCCGAAGGCGCGCTGATCTCGCAGTTTCGCGTGGGCACCGGCGCGGGCCCGTGGACCGACTCGTCGCCCGCGGTGCTCTCCAGCGTGTCGCGCGAGGGCGGCACCTCCGCGCTCTACGCCGACGAGGAGGGCACCGTGCGCGCGTACCTCGGCCAGATCGCGCCCGGCCAGGAGCTCCGCGTCTCGGTCACCTGGACCGAGTGGCTGCACCGCGACGGCGCCCGCCGCAGCTACGTCGCCGCGGCGGCGTCCGCGAGCGATCCCCCGCTGGTGGGGGAGTACAGCGTCGACGTGGACGTCTCTCGCGCGGGCGCCCGCACCGTCGCCCTCCCTTCGGGCGCGCGGCTGGTCGACGGCCACGTGCGGCTCCGTCGCAGCGACTACCGCCCTCGCGGCGAGACCGCCGTCGAGCTCACCGACGCCGCCCCATCGGCCCCCTCCGCCCGCGCCTGGAACAGCGCCCACGGCGCCGTCACCTCCCTCGCCGTGGACCTCTCGCTCCCCTCTCCCGCGCTCGACGGCAGCGACGTCATCGTGGTGGTGGACGACTCCGCGGGCACCGAGCGCAGCGCGCTGGAGATGGCCCGCGCCGCGGTGGACGCGATGCTCCGCCAGCTCGGCGCCTCCGACCGGGTGGCCCTCTGGTTCGGCGACCTTCGAGGCCGCCCCGCGGCGGGCCCGGCGGGCACCCTCGCCCGCCTCGACGACGCTCGCCGCGAGGCCATCGTCGACGCCGTCGCGAGGGTGCGCCTGGGCGGCGCGACCAACCTCGGGCGGCTGATCGCGGACGCCAACGCGGCGCTCGATCCGTCGCGCAACGGCGTGGTGATCTACCTCGGCGACGCGACCCCCACGGTGGGTCCCATCGACCCCTCGCGGCTGCGCGACGACCTGCGGCGTCAAGCGCCGGACCTGCGGCTCTACGTGCTCGGCCTCGGGAGCGACGCCCACCCCGAGGTGCTCGCTCCCCTCGCCGCCGGAGCGCACGCCACGGAGCGAGCGAGCGACCGCGCCGAGGCCGTCGCCGCCTCCGCCCGCCTCGTCGCGAGGGCGCTGCAGCCCATGCTCCGGGACATCACCGTCACCGCCGGTCGCACCGTGCACACCATCCTCCCCGCGCGGGTCGATCGGTGGTTCGCGGGCGACCCGCTGCGCTTCGTCGGAGTCGTCGAGGGCGAGCTGCCGAAGGAGGTCCGCGTGCGGGCGCGGGTCGGCGGCGAGGTGCGCGACTGGACGCTGCCCATCCGATCGACGCCGGTGTTCGACGAGGGCGACCTGCAGCGTCGCTGGGCCCACCTCCGGGTGCGCGACCTCATCGCGCAGGGCGGCAGCCGCGGGGCCGTCGCCGACCTCGGCGCCCGCTTCGGCCTGGTGACCTCCGTCTCGGGCCTCGCGCTCGGCGGCGTGGCCGACGGATCCACCGGGCTCTTCGCCCGGTCGAGCCTCTGGGAGGAGGGCGCCTCGCTCACCTCGCTCCCCGCGCTGGGCGTGGCAGAGGCGCTCGCTCCCCGCGGCATCGCTCGCTTCGGCGAGCAGCGCGCGGCCCCCATCGCCATCGACGACGGGACCGGCTGGACCCCCCACGTCGTCGGCGAGGGCCTCGGCCTCGGCGGCCGCGCCTCCCTCGTCGCCGCGCTCGGCGGAGCCAGCGACGCCGCCAACGCCTGCGTCGCCCGCAAGCGCGCGCTGCGCCCCTCTCTCGCCGGGGAGGTCACCGTGCGCGCCACCATCTCCGCCGACGGCCATGTCGCCCTCGCCTCGGTCTCCCGCTCGACGCTCCGCGACGCCGAGACCGAGGCCTGCGTTCAGCGCGCCGTCGCGTCCGTGACGCTGCCTCCCCTCGAGCTGCTGGGCGCCGCGCCCGACACCGTGGAGCGCTCCTTCGTCTTCGATGCGCCGGGCGACGGAGCGAGCGGGCGAGGCCCCGCGGCGAGGCACTGCCCGTCGAGCGCTCAGCTCCCCCGGTCGCTTCGGGCGGCGCTCTGGCGCGAGCGTTGGCGCGCCCGCGGAGAGAACGCCCCCGGCGCCGTCGCGGTCTGGACCGACGCGCGCAACCGCTGCGAGCTCCGCTGGTGGGAGGACCGCGTGGCCCTGCTCGAGGTCTTCCTCGACGGCCTCTCGGACCCGGCCGCCCTCTCGGTGCTGCGCGAGGGGCTCGTCGAGCCCTCGGTCGTCGACTGGTTCGACACCGCCCTGGCCCGCCGCTTCGGCCCCGCCTTCGCGTGGCGCGCCGCGCACGCCCGCACCGAGCTCATCGACTGGGACGCCCTGCTGCGCCGCCTCTCGGCCCCGGGGACGACGCCCCTGCGGCGCGTGGAGATCCTGCGCGCGTGGCTCTCCGTCGCGCCCCGGGACATCGACCTGCTGCTCCGCTACATGGACGCCCTCGCCGCCGTCGACCGCGGCCCCGAGGCCCGCGCCATCGCCGACCGCCTGCGCCGCGACCCCGCCGCCGACGCCCGCGTCCGAAGCCGCGTGGGCGAGCTGCTGCTGCGCCTTGGGGCGCGCGACGAGGCGCTGCGGGCCTTCTCCGAGATCGTCGAGGGCGCCCCCTACGACCCCTCCGCGAGGGAGCGACTGGGCGATCTGCTGCTGGCCTACGAGTGGTTCGACGAGGCCTACGCGCAGTACGTGACCCTTCGCGCGCTGCGCCCCGGAGAAGCCTCCGTGGAGGTGCGCGTGGCCCTGGCCGCGCTCGGGGCGGGGCGCGAGGACGAGGCCCTCCGCACCCTGCGAGCGGCCTCCGAGAGCAGCGGCGACGCGGCCCTCTCGCTGGGCCTGCGGGCGCTGCTGGAGCGCGAGGTGCTGCGCATCGCCGACGAGCGCCGCGACGACCCGGGCCTGCGCGCCTGGACCCGCGCCACCCGCGCCGAGGGCCGCGACGTCCTGGTCCTTCGCTGGAACCACCCCGACGTGGGCCTCGACCTGCTCTCCCGCGCCCCCGACGACCCCGCCTTCACCGAGGCCGGCGAGTCGCCCCTCGCGCTGGGTCTGCGCGTCTACCAGCCCCTCACGGCCGTCGAGGGCCTGCACCTCGTCGTCCGCGGCCGCGTGGGCCTGCGCGCCGGGCGCCCGGTGCGCGCGGCGCTATTGATGCGCCTCTCCGGCGGCGATCGTCCCCGCGCGGTGCAGGTCGACGTCGCCCTCGACGCCGCCCACCGGGCCCGAGGCTACGTCGTCCGAAACGGCGCCCTGGTCGAGGAGCCCGTCGACCCGACGCTGGTCCCGGTGGCCACCGAGACCCTCGAGTAGCCCCTCAGTCCTCCTCGGCCTCTTCGATCACCCCCGCGGCGGCCTTGTCGAGCGTCTCGTCGAGCTCGGCGAGCAGCGCGCGGTTGCCGTCCTGCGAGTAGGCCGCGAGGGCCTCCTCGTAGCGCGGCAGGGCCCTCACGAAGTCCGCGATCACCCTCGGATCATCGAGCGACGGAGCCCACGCCCCGTAGCCCAGCAGGTCGAGGTAGCGGGCGTTGAGCAGCTGCTCGAACTGCCTCGCGAGCGGCACCGCCAGCATGGGCTTGCGCAGGTACACGGCCTCGCCCATGAGCGTGAAGCCCGCGGAGGCGATCACGCCGCGGCAGCTCGCGAGGTCCTCGATGAAGCCCTTCTCCCCGATGGGCCGGTAGAGCAGGTTGCCCTCGCGCACGTCCTCCTTGAGGTCGCGGCGCACGCCGTAGATGCGGCACTCGATGCCGGTGGCCTGGAGCGCCTCGATGAGCACCTCGTCGCCGCCGCCGGTCTGGTAGACGAGCAGGTGCTCGCCCGACGAGCGCGTCGCCGAGAGGATCTCCGGGCGAAGGATGGGCGCGTGCAGCGACGTGCGCGGCTTGCGCACCGGCGGCCGGAAGAACGTGGTGATCAGGTACTTGTGGCAGAAGGGCAGCTTGGCCTTCACGAAGGCCTTGGTCAGCGCGAACTCGGCCTCGTGCCCGGCGATCACCCGAGGGTCGAGGGTGCAGCGGTTGATCACCTGCATGTTGTCGATGGAGATGACCGGGAGGCGGTGGTTCTTCGCGTAGAGCCAGGTCCACGACTCGAAGTCCGAGATGACCGCCTCGGCGCGAAACTCGTCGAGCAGGTCGAAGTAGGCCGCGATGTTCTTCGGCGTGCCGGTCAATCCCCCGGTGACGTTGGACCACAGGGTCTTCGCGCGGCGCACGCGGTTCTCTTCGAGGATCATGTGGTACCCATGGATCTGGTGCACCCCGCTGAAGCGCTTCGAGAGGAAGTCCACCGCGCGCCCCGAGGCCATCACCTGCACCTCGTGCCCGGCCCCGACGAGGTGCTCCAGCACCACCCGAGAGCGCATCGCGTGACCGAGGCCCTCGCCCACCACTCCGTAGAGGATCTTCATCCCCGGAGACTAACCCCGCCGCGGGGCTGAGAGACCGATGCGTCGACGCATCTGGAGCGAGACGCTCCCCTTCACCGCGCTCACCGATCGCTCCACGCTCGCGCTGCTCTCGCGCTACGGCGTCGAGCTCATCGCCGCGGTGCGCCCGTGGGACCTCGCCGCCCTGCCGGGCCTCCTCGGCGCGTGCAACGCCGCGGGCGTGAGCGTCGGCCTCTGGCCCATGATCGAGGACGCCGAGGGGCGCTGGGCGAGCGCCGCCAACGCGCCGCGCTTTACCGCCTTCGTAAGATCGCTCCTCGACTCGCTGCCCCCGGAGGCCCAGGTGCGGGACCTCGCGATCGACCTCGAGCCGCCCTTCGGCGTGGTGGCCACGGCGATGCGCTCGCCCACCGCGGTGCTCCCCTCGGTCTCCTCCCTCGGCGACGCCGGGTGGACGGCCGCTCGGAGGGAGTTCCGCTCGCTCATCGGCGAGGTGCACGACCGCGGGGTCGAGTGCAGCGCGACGGTGCTGCCCTTCGTCCTGCTCGACCCCTCCGCCGGGCCGCTGCGCCCCATCCAGCGCGCCCTCTCGGTGCCCGTCGACGCGCTCCCCTGGGACCACGTCAACGTCATGCTCTACACCTCCCTCTTCGAGGGCTGGTCCGGCGGCCTCATCCGCCGCGCCCGCGCGCTCGACCTCCTGGCCCGCGGCACCACCGCGACCCGCCGCCGCTTCGGCGCCCACTCGGGCGTCTCCGTCGGCTGCGTCGACGTGGGCGCCTTCGGCAACGAGCCCCGCTACCGCGACCCCTCCGAGCTCTCCGCCGACGTCGCCGTCTCACTCTCCTGCGGCGTCGACGTGATCAACCTCTTCGACCTCGGCGGCGTGCTCCGTCGAGGCCCCGCCGAGGCGTGGTTCGAGGCCCTCTCCGGGGCCTGAGCGCGACCGGTCACCCGACGGAGGAAATCCCCGGGCCGTATAGACCCCGTCGCATGGCGATGGTACGGTCGGGGTCGCCTCGCGGAATCACATCGTCCCGAAGTGGAGACTTCGCCGACGCGTGTGAGACCACCGCTACCATCGCAACGTGGCAGTGGGGATGGTGCTCATCCGGGGTGTGGTCTGAAGGTTGGTTCGCCACCCTCAACCTCGCTGGGGGAGTCCTTCTCTCCCGCGAAGACCATTGGTCGTGTGGCGGTGCATCGCTCGACGAGACAGTCCACCAGTCGGACGTCCGTCACAACCGTCCGAGGTCGTCTCATGGGATCCAGAATCTACGTCGGCAACCTTCCCTTCACCGCGGACGAGTCGCAGGTCCGCGCCCTCTTCGAGCCGAGCGGCGGCGTGCGGGAGGTTCGCATCGTCGAAGA
>CBIHPK010000166.1:0-18257 GCA_966211675.1 uncultured Myxococcaceae bacterium | reverse complement strand
GGCCCGGCCGCGTGCGGGAGGGGCGGCGCGTTCGGAGGCGGGGCGGGCGGAGTGGCGGGCCCTGGGGGCGGAGGCGGCGGCGTCGCGGGAGGCGGAGGAGCCGGGGGCGTCTACGTCGGTCCGGGCGCGACGGGCGCCTCGGTGGCGGGCTTCGGCACCGGCGGCGCCAACGGCGAGGGCGGAGAGGGGCGCTCGTCGATCGCGATGGCCTATCGAGGCGCGGCCGGCGGGTGCGGGACGACGCTGTTCAACGCGGGCGGCGGCGGCTCCATCGGCGCTCGCGCGGCCGCGGACCTCGCCCTGGCCGATCCGACGACCTTCCGCGCCGGCTCAGGGGGCGGCGGCGGAGGGACGCCGGGCACGACGTGCAGCGACCCGTCGGCCGCCGGAGGAGGCGGCGGAGGGGGCGGCGCGCTGCGCATCGCGAGCCCGACGCGGATCGTCGTCCGAGGCTCCGTGCTCGCTCGCGGCGGAGCCGGCGGCAACGGCGCCGGAGGCTCCGCGGGAGGCGGCGGCTCCGGCGGGGTCGTCCACCTCTCGGCGCCCGCGATCGAGGTCGCGAGCGGCACCGTCGCGGTGACCGGGGGGCGGGGCGGCGGCGTGACGTGCAACGGCGGTCGCGGCGGCCTCGGCCGGGTGCGCCTCTCGGTGCTGCCGTCGCGGTGTCGGCTCACCGGAACGTGGGACCCACCGCTGCCCGCGGGCGGCTGCGTCGTCACCCCGACGGCGACGGCGGGGCAGGTGTACATCGGCACCTATCCCGACTGATCGGGCGCGACGGCCGGTCCCTACCGGGGCGCGGTCGCCCGTGTCACCCTCCGCCCCCGCCGTGGCCGACCCGCTCAAGCAGACCACCCCCCGAGAGCCCGAGACGTCGGGGTCCGACGCGACCCCGCGGACCCTGCTGTTGCTCACGCCAAAGGGCCCCGTGTGCTGTCCCCTCCCGGACCGCGGCCGGGTGACCCTCGGGCGCGCCGACGCGGCCGACATCACCGTCGACGACGACGAGGTCTCGCGCCTGCACGTGGCGATCGACCTCGGCCCGATGGTCACCGTCACCGACCTCGGGAGCCGCAACGGGACCCGCGTGGACGGCTGCGCGCTCTCGCCCCAGACGCCCTTCCCGCTGCCCCTGGGGCGCGCGTTCGAGTTCGGCGGAACCTTCGGCGTGATGCAGGCTCGCCGCGCCCCGCGGCCCCCGGACGGCGCCGAGTCGGTGCGCGACGGCGCCCCGCCCTCCGCGGGGATGCGCGCCAGCGTGGTCATCGCCGACCCCGCCATGAAGAGCCTCCACGCGATGGTCGAGCGCGTGGCGCGCGGCGAGATCAACGTGCTGCTCCTCGGCGAGACGGGGGTGGGCAAGGAGGTCTTCGCCGAGCGCGTGCACCAGCGCTCCCCGCGAGCGGGCGGTCCGCTGGTGCGGCTCAACTGCGCGGCCATCGCCGAGTCGCTGCTGGAGAGCGAGCTCTTCGGTCACGAGAAGGGGGCCTTCACCGGCGCCGCCGCCTCGCGGGTGGGGCTGCTGGAGACGGCGCAGCGCGGCACGCTCTTCCTCGACGAGATCGGCGAGCTGCCGGCGGGCACGCAGGTGAAGCTGCTGCGCGTGCTCGAGGAGCGGCGGGTGACGCCGGTGGGCGGGCGCGCGTCGCGGCCCATCGACGTGCGGGTGGTGTCGGCCACGCACCGCGACCTCGAGGCCGACGTGCGCGACGGACGCTTCCGCATGGACCTATGGTTCCGGCTCAACGGCATCTCGCTGGTGATCCCGCCGCTGCGGGAGCGACAGGGAGAGGTGCCGGCGCTCGCGGAGCTGTTCCTGGCGGAGGCCGCGGCGCGCTCGCGCATCTCCCCTGCCCCGACGCTCTCCGCTCCGGCGCTCGCGCTGCTGATCGCGTGGCGCTGGCCGGGCAACCTCCGCGAGCTGCGCAACGTGATGGAGCGCGCCGCGCTGCTCTCGACCGACGGGGTGATCCTGCCGGAGCACCTGCCCGACGTGATGCGCTCGCCGCCCTCCGCGCCCCCTCCTCGGAGCGCGTCGCCGAGCGTGCCGCCCGGAGCCTCCCGCGAGGCGTCGCTGCGCGGCGAGCTCGAGGCGCAGGAGCGGCAGCGCATCGTCGACGCCCTCGCGGACTGCGCGGGCAACCAGACCCGCGCCGCCGCCGCGCTCGGCATGCCCCGCCGCACCCTGGTGTTCAAGCTCGCGCGCTACGGCATCGCGCGCCCCCGCGGCGACGATCAGAAGGCGTAGTTGCACCAGGTCGGGTAGCCCGACATCGGCATGCACGTCGACGCGGGGTTGTCGGTGGCGGTGCCGCCAGGCGTCGGGGGGTACGGATCGGTGCAGGCCGAGGTGCCGAGGTCGCCGCCCGAGAAGGTGCAGACGATCTCGCAGCCGGTGGCCTCGATGGGGTCGATGATCCCGTCGTCGCGCATGGCGGTCTCGCCGCAGCAGGTCGAGCAGCTGGAGTAGTCGAGGCACCCGATGCGCCGGTCGCAGGTGCCGCGGACGAGGCGGGGGGTGCGCACCGCGAGGCCCGTGCTCACCGTCGCCGCCATGTTGTTGATGCGCGTGAACACCAGCTGCCCGCTCGGGCAGTGCAGCTCCTCGCGGCCGTCCGGGAGGCACACGTGGGTGCACGACTGGCTCTGGCCGCTGGCGTTGATCACCTGCACCGACTCGTTGGCCGCCGGGCACCGCGCCCAGCGGTTGATCGTCCCGGTGGTCGACCAGCTCCCGTCGCTGCGCGCGTTGCGGAAGCTCACCTGAGCGCGCCGCGGGCTGCGGTAGATGGTCCAGTCGAAGCTCGCGCCGTTGGTGCTGTAGCGATAGGCGGTGCCGACGGTGACGTTGTTGCTGGTGATGACCTCCTGCGAGGTCTCGTCCTGAGAGGCGGAGGGGTCGTCGGCGGCGCCGACGCAGCCCGCGGCGAGAGAGAGGAGAGAGACGGCGAGGAGCGAGCGACGGGGGAGCGTGTTCATGGCGATGGTTCCTTCGAGGGAGAGCGTCGAGGCCCGGCGTGAATGCCGGGCGAGCGACCCCTTCAGCAAGCGAAGGACCAGCGCAGAAACACTGGATTCAAAGGCTTTTCATGAGGTGAGCAAGGAGCGACCCGGAGCGAGCCGGGCAAGGCTTGCTCAGTCCGGGCAAGGGCCGCGGCGGTCGAGGCGCGACCCGGCGAGCGGTGTACGCTCGCGCCCCGTGAGTGGCCGTCATCGCCCTGCCGTGTCCGCTGCGCGCGCGCTCGACCAGGCGCTGCGAGGCGTGCGATCGGTCGGCGCCGGGGCGCGTCTCCTGCTCGATCGATCGACCTCGCCGATCGCGGACTACAACGAGATCGCCAACCTGTTCTACACGCCGGAGGCGCTGCAGGTGGCGGTCGACACGCTGGCCGCGTGGCCGTCCTCGCGGCGGGCGCTCGAGGCGCGCGAGCCGCTCGGGCGGGTGTCCATGGCGATGCTGGAGGCGTGCCCCACGGGCTCCCTCGGCCGCGAGCTCTGGGCCGCCGAGCGGCGGGTCGGCGTCGCAGGGGACCACCTCCCGGGCCTGCCGAAGGAGGTGCGCGTGCCCGACCGCGCGGACCACGCGTACGTCCTGCGTCACTACTACGAGACCCACGACGTCTGGCACGTCGCCACCGGGTTCCCGATGACCATCCCCGGAGAGGCTGGCATCCACGCCTTCACCGCGGCGCAGTTTCCCTCGCGGATGGACCTCGTGCTCGTGGCGATGGTGCTCGCGCAGACGGCGCTGCGGAAGTACGAGCGCCGCCGCGAGCCGATGGACTGGATCGCGCGCGGCTGGTTCTTCGGGCAGAGCGTGCGGCCGCTCTTCGGCTTCGACTGGCAGGCCCGCTGGGCCTCGCCGGTGACCGAGGTGCGCCGCGAGCTGGGGCTCCCCGAGGGAGGGATCCCCTCGGCGGAGTGGGGGGCCACCCACGCCGCGGCGTCGGGCGACACCGCCCCGTCGACCGCGGTACGGTCGCCCTCGCGCCGATGACCACCCACACGCCCTACCGAGCGTCCGCCGAGAGCCCCGAGCGTCCCGCCCCGCCCGCGCTGTTCGTCGCCTGGGACGACGCCGAGGAGAAGACCAACCCCATCAAGGTCTTCTACGCGATCCTGTTCTCGCTCCTCGGCGCGGCGCTCCTCTGGGCGGCGTCGCCGACGGTCGCGGTCGTCTTCGCGGTCGTGGTGACCGCGGGCTTCGTGGTGGTGTTCCGCGCGAGGCCGCCGAAAGGGGTCGGTTTGGAGGTGCACGGCGAGACGCTCGTGATCTCCCGCCCCGACGAGGCGAAGCCCACCACCGTCGCCCTCGCCTCGGTGCGCAACGTGGAGATCGAGCGCAAGGCCATCCAGCGGGTGACCTACCAGCAGCGGATCAGCGACGCGCTGCCCTCGACCGACCTCAGCGACGACGTCGAGGTCGCGCGCATCGTCCTCAGCCTCGACGGCGACGTCCCCCCGGAGGCCCTCACCGAGACCTGGGCGCCCGTCTTCGTGTGCATGGAGCGCTTCGGCAAGGTGCGCACCTTCCTCCGCGCGCACGGCTGGCTGCCGCTGCCCGAGCGCGAGCCGCGCTAGCCGGAGGGGTTCCGATGGACGGGCCGAGGTCGTGGGCGCTGCGGGAGTTCGAGGCGGGCGATGTGGAGTCCGCCCTCGCGCTGTGGGCGGCGAGCGAGGGCGTGGGCCAGGGGCCGGGAGACTCGGAGGCCGGAGTCCGGCGGTTCCTCGCGCGCAACCCGGGTCTCTCCTTCGTCGCGGTGGAAGGAGCCGCGATCGTGGGCGCGATCCTGGGCTCGGACGACGGGCGGCGCGGGTTCATCTACCACCTCGCGGTCGCGCCTTCGGCGAGGCGCCGCGGGATCGCCACCGCCCTCGCGCGCCGCTGCCTGGACGGGCTTCAGCGCGCAGGTTTGGAGCGCTGTCAGGTCTTCGTCTTCGCCGAGAACGCCGCGGCCCGCTCCTTCTGGCATGCGATGGGCGGCGGGCTTCGGGACGAGCTCTGCGTGTACTCGATCGCCCTCCGCTGAACGTAGACTCCGCGCCCATGACCTCGCCCTGTCGCCCGCTCGCCTCCGCCCTCATCGCGCTCTCCTTCGTCGTCTCCGGCTGCGGCTCCTCGGTGACCACCGTCGGCGACAGCGGGAGCCCGGCGGATGTCCCCGTGGTCGATCGCCCGGTGATCGACGCTCCCGCGGCGGACGTGCCGTCGACGGTGCGCGTGCCGCTGCGCCACCGGGCGACGGCGACGGCCTGCACGGCCCCGCGGCCCGCGAGCACCTGCGACCCCGGCGGCGTCCCGATGTCCGAGTGCGCGAGCGACGGCCAGTGCACCGCTGGAACCAACGGGCGCTGCGTGGGCAACCCCCACGACGGCTGCCGGTGCAACTACGACGCGTGCATCCAGGACGCCGACTGCGCGATGGGAGGCGTGTGCGAGTGCCGCCTCGCGGGCCGCGGCGCGGCGGGCGCCAACTCGTGCATCCCGGGCAACTGCCGCGTCGACGCCGACTGCGGACCGCGAGGGTTCTGCTCCCCCACGCTGGGCGACTGCGGCGACTTCGGCGGGCTCTCGGGCTACTACTGCCACACGCCCACGGACGAGTGCGTGGACGACGCGGACTGCGCCAGCCAGGACGCGGGATCGCTCGGGCAGACGCCGTACTGCGCGTACTCGCGGGAGGTGGGCCACTGGCGCTGCTCGACGCAGGCCTGCGCTGGTTAGTCGCGCAGGCGCTCAGCCCTTCACGCAGGTGACGTTGTAGAAGGGGTACGTCCCCCCGGCCACCGGCTCGTCGATCTCGGACACCTCCGTGATCCCGTACGCGCCGAGTTCACGCGCCACCGAGGCCTCGTCGTAGAAGAACATCGGCACGCCGGGAGCGCGCTCGTACCAGTCCTCGCCGAGCTTCGGGCCCTGCCCGTACATGGGCGCCTTCTTCGAGATGAGCGTGAAGATCATCGAGCCACCCGGGCGCAGCTGGCGAGAGCAGTCGGCGAAGAACTTCGCGCGCGCCGCCGCGTCGAGCAGGTACACGAGCCCGTAGCAGAAGACGCCGTCGTACTCGCGGTCGTCGAAGGGCATCGCCTCGACCGAGCCGTGGTGGATCGGAAGGTCGAGGCCGAGCTCCGAGCGAGCGAGCGCGATCGCCGTCGCGGAGACCTCGATGCCGGTGACCGACATGCCGCTCTCGACGAAGGGCTTCGCGTTGCGCCCGTAGCCGACCCCAGGGATCAGGATCTCTCGCGCGCCTCGCGCCAAGAAATGGTCCCGAGCGAGCAGCGCCGAGCGCGTCGGCTCCTCCCCCCACATCACCCGCCTGGACGCGAACATGGACTCCCAGATCTCGGTCATCGGACTGCTGTAGCGCGCCCACACGACCCGCGACAGGGCGCGCCTTTCGCTCCGATCGGCGACCCTTCGCATCGGGCCGACCCTCCTGGTCGGCGGCCACGTCGCGCGAACCCGCCTATGCTCCGCGGCCATGGAGACCATCGAAGGCAGGACGATGACCTACGGCGTGACCGGGCGCATCGCTCGCATCACCCTCAACCGCCCCCACCGCGGCAACGGGATCACCATGGACATGCCGCGCGAGCTCGCCGCGTTCGTCGAGCGGGCCAACCTCGACCCGGCCGTGCACGTCATCGCGCTCAGCGGCAACGGCACCGGGTTCTGCGGCGGGTACGACCTCGTCGAGAGCGCCGAGCACCTCGCGATCGGCGAGCGCGACGCGTCGCGGCCGGAGGGGTCGCCGCTCGACCCGGCGGTGCAGCGCCGCAACCACAGCCCCGACGGCGCGTGGGACCCGGTGATCGACTACGCGATGATGAGCCGCAACGTGAAGGGCTTCATGAGCCTGTTCCACAGCGAGAAGCCCGTCGTCTGCAAGGTGCACGGGTTCTGCGTCGCGGGCGGCACCGACATGGCCCTCTGCTCGGACCTGCTGGTGATCGCCGACGACGCGAAGATCGGCTATCCGCCCGCGCGGGTGTGGGGGTCGCCCACCACGTCGCTGTGGTTCCACCGGCTCGGGCTGGAGAAGTCCAAGCGGCTTCTGTTCACCGGCGACTGCCTCTCGGGCAGGGAGGCGCGCGAGTGGGGGCTCGCCATCGAGTCGGCCCCCGCCGAGCAGCTCGACGAGCGCTTCGAGGTGCTGCTCGAGCGCATCGCGCGCATGCCGATCAACCAGCTGGTGATGATGAAGATGCTGCTCAACCAGTCGGTGATGGCGCAGGGGCTGCACACCACGCAGGTGCTCGGGACCTTCTTCGACGGCGTCACCCGCCACACGCCGGAGGGCTACGCCTTCCAGCAGCGCGCGACGGAGGTGGGCTACAAGCAGGCCGTGCGGGAGCGCGACGAGCCCTTCGGCGACTTCGGCCGGTCGACCTTCAAGGGCTGAGCGCTCGTCCCCGCGACCGGTCGGTCCGCCGTGGTGAGCGCCTGCGGCGTCGCGACAGGGCGGCCGCCGCGACCGCGAGCGCCCACCACGGCGAGCCGCGACGGCGCGCTCCGGCCGAGCACCCGCCGCCGTCCCCACCACCCGCGGGCGCGGCGTCGACCACGGCGGCGATCATCCCGTCGGGCGCGAGGACCACGTCCGCCACGGTCACGTCGGAGGTCACGACGTCGGGGCCGAGGTCCGTCGGCGAGGCGTCCACGAACGCGGCGTCGGTCACCGACGCGTCGGCGATTCCGGCGTCGCCCGGGGGCCCGTCCTCGAAGCTGAGGAAGCGGCCGCGCACGCGAGACAGCGCCATGGAGACGCGTCGCGTGTACAGGACGAGCGAGCGCCCTGCGCCCGCGGACGTCAGCTTCGGCCCCTCCTCGGTGACGGGCTCGCTGGCCACCGGCGCTCCGCCCGGGTCCAGCACCGCGCCGGAGCGGGACACCCGGGCGGCGTAGACGTCCGCGCTGCCGTTGCGCTCGTCCTGCCAGGCGACGACGAAGGCCACGCCGTCGAAGGTCGCCGTGGGCGCGCTGGCCGCCGCGGACGAGAGCCTCCGCGGGGGCGCGTCGAGCACCACCCCCGCTGGCGAGACCCGCGCCGCGAACACGCCGCTGGTGGCGGTCCACACCACGAGGTGGTTGGCGCCGTCGAAGGACACCCCGGGCACGGCGGACGAGTTGTTCGCGGTGCCGGGGAGCCCGACCGGCGCGCCTCCGACCCGCGCTCCCGTGGCGGTGAGCGGCTGCGCCCTCACGGCGAGCCGTCCATTGAACGCGCTCCCCTGCCACGCGCTCCACGAGAGCAGGTACCCGCTGCCGCCAGCGACCATCGCGGGGGCGTAGCGCGTGCCGATGAAGCTCCCGGTGTCGACGACGACGCTCGACCCCAGCACGCCAGCCGGCGAGTAGGTCGCCGTGATGGAACGAATCTCGGAGGAGGCGGGCTCGTGCCACGCGAGCAGGGCACCCGCCCCGTTGGAGGCCAGCGAGGGGTGCTCCGTGACGAAGGGATCGGAGGTCACCCGCACGCGATGACGGGCGACGCACCCTCCAGCCCGACATTGACGCCGACCCTGCCCGGCCCGAAGCGGAGCGTTCCCCGGCCTGGCCGCGCGTCGAGTGGATGCGCGGCGGCCCTCCGACCCGTCCGCGCCCCAAAGGAGCCAACTCCATGACCAAGGCCTTCCAGACCCTCGCCGCCCTCGCCGCCTCGATGCTTCTGCCCGCGCTCGGCGCCGCCCAGCACCGCGACCGTCACCACGTCCAGGCCGGCACGCGGGTCACGACCACCGTCGGCGTCCGCGGCGCAACGCGCACCGTCGTCGACCCGCCCGGCGCAGGCAACGCCACCGTCGTCCGCACCAACGCCGCGGGCAGCACGGTCATCAACCCGCCCGGCGCGGGCAACACGGTCGTTCGCACCCATCCCGGCAGCACGGTCATCAACCCGCCCGGCGCGGGCAACACCACCGTCGTCCGCACCAACGCCGCGGGCGCCACGGTCATCGACCCGCCGGGGCCCAACAACAACACCGTCGTGCGCACCAACGCCGCGGGCGCCACGGTGGTCAACCCGCCGGGGCCCAACAACACGGTGGTCGTCCCGCAGGCCCGCCCGGGCGTCGGGGCGACGGCCGTCACCGTGATCAACCCGCCGGGCCCCCACAACAACACCGTCGTGGTGAACCCGCCGGGGCCGCACAACACCACCGTCGTGCGCGAGACCCCGTCGGGCGCCACGATCGTCAACCCGCCGGGCCCCGGCCAGGTCGTGGTGGGCGCCACCGCCCGCGCCAACGCCGTGGTCGCCGCCCCGCCGCCACCTCCGGCCGTGCGCGCGGGCGTGGGCGCCAACGTCGTCGTCCGCCCGTAGCGCTCGACGCAGTCATCGCGGCGAACGCGCTGCCGACGAAGGAACTGGCGAGGCCGCGATCGCACGAGGCGGTGTGGCTCGCCTGGGCCGACAACTTCGCAAGGCTCTCGCGCGCATGGAGAAAGCAACGCGGCCCCCCGCAGTCACGGGTCCGCTCCAGGCGACTGGACAGGCCGCCACGGCTCGTCAGGGCAGGTAGCGCGGCAGGCGTCGCGAGGCCGCGAGGCGCTGCATCGGCGTCGGGTAGCGCCGGGTGAACCACTCGTACAGCTCGATGACCGAGGCCCGCTCCTCGTCCGACATCGGCGCGTGCACGTAGGCGTCGAAGTCCTCCCGCGAGAGCGACCGCTCCGCCATCGCGCGCACCGCCCGGACCGCCTCGTCGTCGACCGTCATCGGACCCCCCGCTCCCGCAACACCTCGAGCTGGCGGAGGTCTTCCGCGTCCTTGGGTCGAGCCGCGAAGCGCTTCGTCAGGATCAGACCTTCGATGGAAGGCCGCGCGATGTGGACGCCCGGCGCGACCTCGATCGCCTCGCGGGTGACCCACAGCTCGTCGAAGGTGACCGGGACCCCATCAACCGTCGGAACCTGCCGCGCGATCAGCACGTCGACGCGCTCGTCGCCCTCCAGCACGTACCGACCATACCGGCGAGCTTCGTCCGGTGTCCGGTTGGGATGCAGCTCGAACGGCGCCGCGGCGGCGTTGAACGACGCCATGTCGTCGATGTGGATCCAGAAGTCGTAGTCACGGGTGAGGAGCGGGAGGCCGAGCGCGATGAGCGCGCGGCGACCGATCAGCAGCGCGCGGGCGCCGCTCTCTCCGACCGCGCGGAAGAACAGCTCTTCATCGAAGACCGAACCTTCCATCGCCCGTGGGAGTGTATCGGCTCGCCCCAGGCCGCGCATCCGCTGCCTCGCTCAGCTCGAAGCCGAGGAGCCCGGGAGCTCGGTGGGGAGCCGAGGCCCTTGCCCCGACCTTCACGGTTCGGGACCGAGAGCGTGTTCCCCGGTCGTGCGTCCACCCGTCGCGGGCGGTGCCTCTGGGGGCGCTTCGGGAGGGGGCGTCGCGACCGGTCGGCTCCGTCGGTCGCTCAGCCCGCGCGGCGCTCACCCGCGGCGCGCGCGAACGCTCCGCCGCCACCCGCGACGCAGAGCGCCGCGCCCGCGCCGAGCGCGCCCGCGACGACGCACGCCCACTTGTTGTCGTTGCCGGACGTCACGAGCATGCCCACGAGCCCGCCGAGCACGGCGGGGAGGACGAGCGCGGCGCCGAGCGCGAGCACCGCCGTCGCGAGCCGACGGTCCTTCGCGGCGCGCCCCGACCCGACCGCCGCGACCACGCCCAGGAGCGAGACCAGCGCCGCGGGCAGGGCCAGGAAGAGCGCGAAGACGACGTCGCTCGTGCGCCCCTGGAGATTCGAAGACGGCAAGGCCGTGACCGCCAGGACGAGCGCGGCCACGGCGCCCAGCAGCGCACCGACGATCACGAGGACGAGCCCGACTCCGCGCGCCATCGCCGCCCTCAAGGCCCCACGTCGATGGCGTTGGTCAGCCCGAAGGGCGCGTAGTCGAACACCGGCGTCGCGTCGCGCGTCCCGTCCGCTCGCACCACCAGGAAGCTCGGCCCGGGCACGTCCACCATCACCACCTCGTCGATGCGCAGCACGCGGTCGCTCGGCGTCGTCACCGCCCGGTCGAGCACCACCTCGGTCCCACGGTACACCCGCAGCCGCGTGCAGTCCGCCCAGGCCGGTCCCTGCACCCGCACGTGAAGCATCACCCGCCCATCCCGCGCCGTCGCGCGCCCGCCCGGTCGCACCCCGTCGACGTCGGCCTCCACGTACAGCCCCGCGCCCACGCTCACGTCCCCCGACCGCAGCCCCGCGCGAACGTCCGCCCACGTCACGCGCCCGCGCCCGTCATCGGGCACGCGCACGAAGGACCGCGGCGCCCCCGGCGCCTTGTCCGGCCGATGGCTGTCCGAGTTGCCCACCATCACGAAGCGACGACCCGCCGCCCGCAGCGCCAGCCAGTCCGCGAAGGAGCGCTCGTTGTCGCCGCGGGTGTAGCCGTTCCAGACCTCGACGACGTCGAAGTCCAATGGGGTGAGGTCGGTGCCCGCGGGCAGACCCACCCGCGTCGGGTCGCCGTGCGCGATGCCCGTCGCCGCGTCGAGCCCGATCTGGTCGAAGACCCCGGTCCCCCGAAGCCGCGGGTGGTTCACCTGCACCACCACGTCGTCGCCGCGCGCCCGCGCCGCCTGCGCGATCTGCGCGGGTGACAACCCGAACCACGGCACCGCGTTGGCCCCCGCCCTCGCCTCGTCGCGCCGCAGCGGATAGGCCCCGTAGTGCCCCAGCCGCACCGTCGACACCTCCTCGCCCGGGACCAGCACCAGCCAGTCGCGCACGCCCACGCTCGTCGCCACGGCGTCGAGGTCGGTGATGAAGTCGTGGTCCGTCCCGGCGACCAGCTCCAGGCCCTCGCCCGCCATCTGGCGAACGGCGTCGCCCACCGGGTGCGTGCTGTCCGTCGAGAGCTCGGTGTGCAGGTGAAAGTCCGTCGCGACGTAGCCCGGCGTCGCGACCACGCGCTCCAGCACTGGCTCGAAGCGCGCCTCTTCGCTCGCGGTGATGGCGATGTCCGAGGAGACGGCCGAGTGCTCCATGCCGCGCGACGCCGAGACCCGGTAGCGCCCCACCGGGAGCGCGCGGGCGTCCGGGCCGGTGACCACCCAGCGTCGCTCGAACGCCTCCCCGTCGCGCACCACCGTGATGCGAATCGGAGCGCCCGGCACGTCGCGCACCGACGCCGTGACGCGAAGGGTCCCGACGCCGGGGATGGCCTCGGGCGGGCCGAATTCCCCGCCGTCGCGGGCCACCCGGGTGCGGGCTGCGTCCATGCGGAGGTGCGCGCGCACGTGGCCGTCGACGCCGCGCGAACGGAGCACGATGCGACCCGCGGCGTTGGAGAGCTCGGCGCGCCCGCCCGCAGGAACCGGCACGTCGACCATGGGCGCCCCATCGTCGAGCGCGAGGGCGTCGTAGGCCGCGGCGGCGGTGGCGGCGGTGGCGATGCGGAGCGTGGTGCAGCGCAGGGTGTCGCCCGCGAAGTCGATGCGGGCGCTGGCGTTGAGGAGGCTGACGGTCCCGGCGTGGAGGACCGTGGCCGGGGCATCGAGGGCGACGCCGACGGCGGTGTCGGGTGACTCCGCGAGGAGCGCGCGGCCGACGGCGGTGGCCATGTCGCCTTCGAGCACGGCCCCACCGGGCGCGACGACCTCGCCCGCGCCGCCCAGGATGGCGACGGCGCCGGCGCTCACGGTGGTGGTCCCGGTCTCGCCTTCAGGGATGGCGCAGATGCGGACGCGGAGGGCCGGATCATCGGCCGAGAGGGCGTACTCGACGACGCCGCGCAGGGCGGGGCGCTGGAGCGCGAGGGGGATCACGGCCTGGATGAGCTCGAGCGGTCGCGGGGTGAAGGAGGCGCGCACCACGACCTCGCGACCGGAGGCGCGCACCACGACCAGCGGGCCGACGGTGAGGCCGAAGAGGTTGAGCGTCGGGAGGATCTCCTTCACCAGATCAGGGGTCGTGGTGTCGCCGGGCGTCGCGTCGATGATGCCGCCGCCGGGCGCTCCGATGGTGGTGGCGGACTCGTCGCCGGAGCGGAGGATGAAGCGCGCGACGGCGTTCTCCAGGATGACGTCACCGACGCGACCCATCGCGAGAGGACCGCTGGCGCGCTGCGTCGCGCAGCGGAGATGAAGGGCGCGAGCGGCGCCGACGGCGGTCGTCGCGGTGGGGCATTCGGTGAGCTCGCCAGGGTCGGCGGTGAGCGAGGGGAGCACGGGGCCCGCGTCGGCGACGGGCGTGGGCGCCGGGGTGGCGGCGTCGGTGCAGGCCGAGAGGGCGACGAGCGCGAGGGCGTGTCGGTGGGGTCCCATCGACGGCGAGGGTATCGCGGGCGGAGCGGTGGGGCGGTGGCACCGTCGCGGGCCGCGGAGGAATGGGAGCTCGCGCGGTGTTGGGAGGACGGGCTCGCCCCGTCGCTCGACGCGGCGGAGGAGCACCGTGGACCTCGCTCTCGCGGGAGGCTCACCGGGTGAGCGTCACTCGCCGAGCCAGCGGGTGGCGATGGTGGTGATCACGCCCTCCTGGTGCAGGGAGAGGAGCGCGACGTCGATGGGCGCGCGCAGGGGGCTCCCGAGGCGCATGGAGAAGCCGTAACCACGCGGCTCGTACGAGGCCTCGGAGATCTGCAGCGGAAGCTCCGGGTGCTCGCTGAGGTAGTGCCGCAGCACCGGCCGGTCGAACACCACCGCGGCGACGTCGCGCCGGGAGAGCGTCTGCGCCGCCGCGTCGAGGGAGGGGAACACCACCACGATGCCCCCGTGGCGGCTGACGAAGCGCGGCGAGGTGGTGCCTCGGATGGCGCCGACGCGGCGGTTGCGCAGGTCGTTGACGGTCAGGATGGCGGCGGGGTCGAGCTGCGAGAGCGTGAGCGCCGTGGTGAGCGAGGCCGTGAGGGACGACGTGATCACGAGCGCGGAGACCATCCACACACCGGCGACCAGCCGGCCGAGGGCGGTGACCGGCGCGCGGTCGCCGTAGCCCACGGTGGTCATGGTGACGAGGGCGAGCCACACGCCGTTGGCGATCCCCCGCGCGGGCGACGCAGGAAACTGCGCCTGGTTGCGGCGCCGCTCCGCCAGCCAGAGCAGCACGCCGACCAGGAGCAGCAGCGACACGATGGACCCGACGCCGAAGCCGAAGGCCCTGGAGAGAAAGGGCCGCAGCCGGTCGGTGTAGCGGCGCTCGGCGGGCGCCAGGATCGCGAGGCTCGCGTCCTGGTAGGGCTGGCTGAAGGCCACGCGCTGGGCGCGCTCAGCGGTGATGCTGGTAGGGCCGACCCCGACGTCGACCGCGCCCGCGGCCACGAGCGAGAGCATCTGCTCGGTGGTCTCGACGCGCCGGTACTCGTAGGTCCAGTGGTTGCGCGCGGCGACCTCGCGCCACACCTCGACGCTGAGCCCGCGCACCTCCTCGCTCTCGGGATCGGGCGGCAGCACGAAGGGCGCCGACCCGGCCACCGCGACGCGGAGCGCCCGGGGCGGGGCGACGGGGGGCGGCGACGGGGTGTCCGAGAGCGTCGCGGCGTCCTGCGCGTGGGCGGGGCCCGGCGCCATCGAGAGGAGCGCGAGCGCCCCGGCGACGAGGGCGAGGCGGCCGGGCGGCCGGAGGGCGCGCCCGCGGGGGACTCGTGGGACCGGATGGGAAATCATCGCCGCACTGCTTTCTCACAACCGCGACCTTCGCGCTGCTGGTCGCGGCGCAGCGGCAAGGCGGCGATGGTACGCGCAGTCGCGCGCACGCCCGTTGAGCCTCGACGCACGCCCGTCTGGCGTCGACGCATGGCGGAATCGAGGGAAAGGACCTCGAAAGGCGCTGCGAACGTCGCTGCGGGCTGCGTGATCGATGGTCGCTACGCGCTCACCGAGCGCCTCGGCGACGGCACCTTCGGCGAGGTGTGGCGCGCCGCCGGGCGCCGCTGAGGGTCTCCCCTCTCGCCCGCTGCGACTTCGAGCGTGCGCACGGGCGTCCGGGTCGTGCGCACGGCCGTCCGGGTCGTGTGCACGGCCGTCCGGGTCGTGTGCATGGCCGTCCGGGACGTGCGCACGGCCGTCCGGGTCGTGTGCACGCAGTGACGACCACCGAGAGCTCAGGCTCTCGGGCTTCGGCGCAGCGAACGGACAGCAGCACGAGCCGACTGCATCAACCCGCGAAGGCCGCTCGGTGGTCGCGAGCGAAGGCCGCCAGCGAGCGAGGCTCGGTGCCCGTCACCCGCCGCACGTCGTCGGTCACCCGCTCCACGCGGCCCGCGGCGAAGGCCGTCACGTAGACGTCCGTCAGCAGCGCCGCGAACCACGGCGGCAGCCCCGCGTCCCGCAGCCCCTGCTCGAAGGCCGCGCCCGGCAGGTCCATGAACCGCACCGGCCGCCCGATGGCCTCACCCAGCACCCGCGCGGCGTCGGCGTGGCTCAGCGACTCCGGGCCCGTGAGCGTGTACGTCCTGCCCGCGTGCCCGTCCTCGATGAGCACCCTCGCCGCCACGCGCGCGATGTCGCCCGCGTCGATGAGCGAGGCCCTCGCGGCGCCCGTCGGCATCGGGAGCGCCCCGCTCCGGATCGCGCCCGCGAGGCCGAGGAAGTTCTGCATGAAGAAGTTGGGCCGCAGCACCGTGGCCGGGACCCCGGACGCCCGCAGGTGCTCCTCGATCTGGCCGTGCCACGCCTGGATGCGCGCCGGCCCCTCGGGCCTCGCGTCGACGCCGGAGACCTTCACGTAGTGCCGCACGCCCGCGGCCTTCGCGGCGTCGATGAAGCGGCACTCGACCGCCACGAGGTCGGGCGTCCCGGTCGGCCCGCCCACCGCGACGTAGACCCTCTCGGCGCCGTCGAGGCCGCGAGCGAAGGTCTCCGGTCGCTCCAGGTCACCCGTCACGAACTCCGACCCCTCCCCCACCGCGCGGCGCGCCCGCTCGACGTCGCGCGCCACCACGCGCACGCGGCGGCCCTCCGCGACCAGGGCCTTGACCAGTGGGGTTCCCGTGCTGCCCGTTGCTCCGTAGACGACGATCATCGCGCTCTCGCTCCTCCGGTTGGTGCTTCAACCGAGGAGCAGCCTGCGCCGCGCGCCGCGGCCCGATAATTGGCCACCTGGCGCATGGACGGGCGTTCAGGCGTCCACCAGCCGGTGCTCCATCGCGAAGAGCGCCAGGCCCGCGCGGCTCTCCAACCCGAGCTTCTCGTAGACGTTCATCACGTGCTTCTGCGCCGTGCGGTGCGACATCCCGAGGAGCGCGCCGACCTCCCGGTTGGTGCGCCCCACGGCCACCAGACGGATCACCTCCACCTCGCGGTCGGTGAGCCCTCGCGGCCACGTCGACGCCCTCCCCCGCGGCTGCCCCGAGGCCTCCAGCACCGCGTCCGTCGCGGCCCGATCGAGGGCGCCCTCGCGCGCCATGGAGAGCATCTCCCGTCGCGCCTCCTCCTCGGCGAAGGCCTCGCGGTGCGGGCGCCTGGAGCGCAGCGCCACGAAGACGTCCGCGGCGGCGAGCACCCGCGCCGCGGCGGGCACGCTCTCGAGACCGAGCCGGCGGTGGTACCCCGCGCCCGCGCCGCGCTCGTGCGTGGCCGCGGCGACGTCGGCCAGCGTCGCGAGCCCGGGCGCCAGCCGCAGGATCGTCTCGGTCTGCTGGCTGTGGGAGCGCACCCGCTCGCGCTCGTATGGAGTGAGCGGCCCGGGCTTCTCCCACACGCCGTTGGCCACGGCCACGCGCCCGAGGTCGTGCACCAGCCCCGCGTCGCGAGCGAGCCCCGGGTCGGGCAGCGACGCGACCTGCGCGGCCCGCTCGGCGAGCTCGGCGACGCGCTCCGAGTGGCCGAGCGTGAACACCGACGCGAGGTCGGCGAAGCGCGAGAACGCCCGGAGGTACCGGGTGACGTCGCTCCCCTCGGCGGCGAGGTGCGGCGCGGGCTCCGAGGCCAGGAAGGTCTCCCACACCGACGGGCTGAAGAGGGCCTCCCAGAGCTCGCCCGCGTGGCCGGCGAAGGCGTCGACCAGGGCCGGGTCGAGCTCCCCGCCGCGGCGGCGGCGGAGCTCGGCGAGGGCCTCGTCGGGGCCGAGGTTCCAGGCGAAGAGCTCGGCGACGTCGGCCACGTCGGCGAGGCGCGCGGCCGCCGGGAGCGCGCGGCCGCCGGGAGCCGACAGCGGCCCCTTCCCGTCCCAGCGCTCACCGCGCAGCGCGAGCACCTCGGCGACCTCGGGCATGCCGACGGCGAGCGCGAAGCTGCGCCCGCCCTCGCACTGCGCGTGGGAGTGGCGGGCAACCGCCCCGGGGGCCACGAGGCGGCCGAGGGCGGTGGCGCGAGCGGCGAAGGGGGCGTGCGTCGCGATGTCGCGAAGGGCTGCGGAGACGAAGGTGGCAGGCCGCCCGAAGTCGACCATGGCGAGGGCGCGGCGCAGCGCGATGTCCTCGCCGACGCCGTAGTAGCGGCCCTCCTCGTGGGCGAAGGCGGTGCAGCCCGCGAAGCGCAGGAGCGTCGCCCAGAACGCCGCCCGGACCCCCGCGTCGTCGGCGCCAGTGACGCGCGCGAGGCGGCACGCGAGCGCGGTGGTGCGCAGCGACTTCTCCAGGGCGAACCCGTCGGCGAGGTCGGTGGCGAGGGAGAGCGACCCGAGCAGCTCCGCGACACGCATGGTCCTCGCGATGCTACGTCAGCTCGGCGGAGCACGGACCCGATCAGGCCCTCTTGAGCAGCGCCGCGAGCCCCGTCGCGTTGGCGTGCGTGATGGCCACCGCGAGCGCGTCCGCCGCGTCCTCCTGCGCGGGCTCCGGCAGCCCCAGCATCCGCTGGATCATCGCCCCCACCTGGGACTTCTCCGCGCGGCCGTTGCCCGTCACCGAGCGCTTCACCACCGCGGGCGGATACTCCACCACCGTCAGCCCCGCCCTCGCCGCCAGCAGCATCGCCACGCCGCGCGCGTGCCCGATCACCAGCGCCGCGTGCGGGTCGCGGCTCACGAAGGCCTGCTCCAGCGCCACCACGTCGGGCTTGTGCGCCGCGAGCACCGCCTCCAGGCCGTCGGCGATCACCCGCAGCCGCTCGGGCAGCAGCGCCGTCGACGGGGCCTTCACCATCCCGTGCGCGACGTGGAGGTACTTGTTGCCCCGGCGGATCACCAGGCCGTAGCCGAGTCGGTGCGAGCCCGGATCGATCCCCAGCACCAGGGTGTCTGCCATGCGCGACGCTCTACGCCGACGTCGCCCGGCTCACAACCCTGAGCGGCGGTCTCTTCTCCGCCGAGACGCCGCCCACTCCGCGGTTGCGGACGGCCCGCAAGCGGGCCTGCAACCGCTGAAGTGG
>CBIHPK010000165.1:0-18405 GCA_966211675.1 uncultured Myxococcaceae bacterium | reverse complement strand
GAGCGCCTCGGCCAGCAGCGTGTGGTTGGTGTAGCCCATCACCGCGACGGTGGTCTCCCACGCCGGCTCCCAGGACACGCCGTGCACGTCCATGAGCACCCGCATGAGCTCCGGCACCGCGATGGCCGGGTGCGTGTCGTTGAGCTGGATGGCCACCTTCGCCGCGAAGGTCGTGAAGTCCGAGTGGTTCTTGAGGTAGCGGCGGACGATGTCGGCGATGGCGCAGGCGACGAAGAAGTACTGCTGGCGAAGGCGCAGCTCGCGCCCCGCCCAGGTGCTGTCCGAGGGGTAGAGCACCTTGGAGATGGTCTCCGAGACGCTCTTCTCCTCGACCGCGCGCACGTAGTCGCCCTGGTTGAAGAACCCGAGGTCGAACTCCTCGCTGGCCCTGGCGCGCCAGAGGCGCAGGGTGTTGACGTTCTCCGTGCCGAAGCCCGCGATGGGGGTGTCATAGGGGACGCCGATGACCTTCACCCCGGGCACCCAGCGCACGCGCCAGTGCCCGTGGTGGTCGAGAAACTCCTCCGTGTGCCCGTAGAACCCGATGGTCACGGTGTACTCCGGGCGGACGATCTCCCAGGGGTTGCCGAAGCGCAGCCACTCGTCCGGGCGCTCGACCTGCCAGCCGTTCTCCATCCGCTGCTCGAAGATGCCGAACTCGTAGCGGATGCCGTAGCCGTGCGCGGGGTAGCCCAGCGTGGCGAGCGAGTCGAGGAAGCAAGCGGCGAGACGGCCGAGGCCGCCGTTGCCGAGGCCCGCGTCGGGCTCCTGCTCCAGCAGGTCGGTGACGTCCAGGCCGAGCTCGGAGAGCACCGCGGTGAAATCGTCGTAGATGCCCACCGCCTGCAGGTTGTTGCGCAGCGTGCGCCCCAGCAGGAACTCCGCGGACAGGTAGTACACCCGCCGGGGGTCGGCCTCCTGACAGGCCCGCGAGGTCTTCATCCAGCGCTGCACCAGCCGGTCGCGCACCGCCAGCGCCAGGGCCATGTACCGGTCGTGCACCGTGGCCGAGTCCGGGTGCTTCCCCTGCGAGAACTGCACGTGGTCGAGGAAGGCCCGGCTCAGCGCCTCGGGGTAGATCCCCGTGCGGTCGTCCTCCACCACCACCCGAACGGTCTCGTCCGCTGTCTTCTTCTCAGGGTCCATTGGGCTTCGCTCCACGGTCCGATCAGACCCCAAACCCCCCGTCCGGACGATAGAGAAAATCGTCGCCCCCAAACTCCCTCAGGGTTTGATATGAATCCCGCGCGTGGCGATGGCGTAGTGAGGGGGCGCGAGGCCCGCTCGATGATCCAGCGGCCGCGCACAGCTCTCAACGCCTGTCAGGAGTGTAGACGACGATGAACAACAAGATGCTCAGTGTGGTGGGTCTCCTCGGCGCGCTCGCGGTCTCCGGCTACGGCAGCCAGGTGACGGCGCAGGGTGCGCTCCAGATCGGTGGCCGCACCGCGAACTTCGGCAGCCGTCGCGTGGCCCCGGGCTTCGTGCCCGACCCCATCAACGTCGCCATCACCTCCGGCGGCAACATCGACGCCAGCAACCTCGGCCTCGGCGCCGGCTGCCGTGGCTTCGTCACCCGCCAGCCCGATCACATCATCAACCTCACGGGCACCTCGGCCAACCTGCGCATCTACGTGACGGCGCCGGGCGACACCACCCTGCTGGTCAACACCGCGGGCGGCTCGTGGGTCTGCAACGACGACTCCTACGGGGGCACCAACCCGACCGTGGACATCCCCAACGCGGGCGCCGGCCAGTACGACGTCTGGGTGGGTTCCTACCGCTCGGGCGAGCAGATCCGCGGCGCGCTCCACATCACCGAGCTCGCCAGCAACCACCCGTGATCATCCCCGGTCGGCGCTACGGCCCGACCGGCTTGACCCCGATCGCCTCTCCCCCGCCCTTCGCCTCGTTCTCCTTCCGCACATCCTCGGCGTCCTCGTAGCTCGCGGCCTTCGTCGCGAGGTAGCCCAGCGCGATGCCCGTCAGCCCCAGGTCGTCGAGCCACCCCAGGATCGGCACCACGTCGGGGATGAGGTCGGCCGGCATCACCACGTAGAGCACCGCGAGCAGGGCCATGGCCTTCGGGAGCTTCGGCGCCGCCGGGTCGCGAAGGAAGCGCCACAGCCGCCGCGGCGAGGAGATCAGCGCCATCACGCCGCGCTGGCTGCGCGAGAGCCTGGTCGAGGTCGGGTCGGTCATGAGGTGCAGTGTTAGCCACCGGCGGGTGCACGGGCAACGACGCGGGCGTAGGGTGCGCGGCCATGCTCGACGTGACCCTGGTGCCCTGCCTCTCGGACAACTACGCGTACGTGCTGCGCGACCCCGCCACCGGGGAGTGCGCGGTGGTCGACCCCTCCGAGGCGGAGCCCGTGCTGGCGGCGCTCGCCTCCCTCGGCGCGCGGCCGACGATGGTGCTCAACACGCACCACCACCACGACCACGTCGGGGGCAACGAGGCGCTCTGCGAGGCCTTTCCGGGCCTGCGGGTGATCGCCCACGCGAGCGACCAGGGCCGCGTCCCGGGGCAGACCGGGGCCGTGCAGGACGGCGACCGGGTGATGCTCGGGGGCACTGCGTTGCGGGTGCTGCACGTCCCGGGGCACACGCTCGGGGCGGTGACCTACGCGAGCGACGACGCGGCCTTCACCGGCGACACGCTCTTCCTCGGCGGCTGCGGTCGGCTCTTCGAGGGCGACCCCGCGATGATGTACGCCTCGCTGCGGCGCATCGTCGACACCCTCGACCCGGCCACGAGAATCTTCTGCGGCCACGAGTACACCGCCAACAACCTCCGCTTCGCCGCGGCGCTCGAGCCCCACAACAACACGGTGCTCGACGCGATGTCCGACGCCGCCCGGCGACGCGCGGCGGGAGAGCCCACGGTGCCGAAGAGCCTTCGCGACGAGAGCCGGGTCAACCCCTTCCTGCGCTGCGACGACCCGGCGGTCGCCGCCGCGGTGGGGGTCCACGGTGACCCGGTCGCGGTCTTCACCGCCGTGCGCGAGCGACGCAACAGCTGGTAACGTCCCCCGGGTGACCACCCGCTCGCTGCACCCCAACACCCGCGCGCTCATCGCCCGGGTGCGCGCGTCGCTCACGAGCGCGGAGCCCGCTGCGCCTCCGCCGGCGCCGGCCGTCGACCCCGCGCCCTTCCAGCTCACCCCTTACGCCCCGAAGCCCTACAAGAAGGCCGCGTACGCCAAGGGTCCGTCGCCGCAGACGGCCTTCGCCTTCGCGGCCCCCGCTCCGGTCCCGGGCAAGGCCCCCGCGCCGGCCAAGGTGGCGGCCCCGGTCCCGGCCTTGCCCGACCTCTCGGAGTTCATCGTGCTCGACACGGAGACCACGGGCATCGCCGTCGGCTCGCGCATCGTCGAGGTCGCCGCGCTGCACGTGAAGGACGGCGTGGTGGTGCGGCGGTTCCAGTCGCTGGTGAACCCGGAGATGCACATCCCGTCGATCGTGCAGGGGGTGCACGGCATCTCCGACGCGATGGTGGCGAGCGCCCCGAAGGCGACGCCGGTGCTGGCGGACTTCGCGAAGTTCGTCGCGGGTCACACGCTGATCGCCCACAACGCGAGCTTCGACTTCCGCATCCTGCACGGCGAGTACGGGCGCGTGAAGGTCGCGACGCCGGGCTGCGGGATGTACTGCTCGCTCAAGCTCGCTCGGGTGGTCTTCCCCGAGGCGCCCAACCACAAGCTCGGCACGCTGGCGACCTTCCTGAAGCTGCCGCACCCGCCGACGCACCGCGCCCTCGCCGACTGCTTCACCACCATGGAGCTCCTCAACGCCATGGCGGCGCGCCGGAAGTCGCACGCCGCGGTGCGGCTCATCGGGCGACGCTACGACCTGTAACGGCGCTCAGACCGACTGGAAGAAGAGCGCGATGGCGCAGCCGAGGCCGGTCATCCAGAGCAGGCTGCGCAGCGGGGCGATGTCCGCGAGGTAGGCCGCGAGGTAGCCCACGCGCGCGGCCACGAAGACCATCGCCAGCAGGTCGACGCGGCCCTGCGGAGCGTGCGCGAGGTGCGCCACGATCACCGCCGCGGCGAAGAGGGGAAAGGCCTCGAAGCCGTTGCTCTGCGCGGCGTTGGCCCGGCGGCGCCAGCCCTCCTGCTTCGCCAGCCAGTCGCGAGGGTTGTTGTTGTCGAACTTCGTCCCCGCCTTGGCGGTGACGGTGGCGAGGTACGGGAGGAGGCCCGCGACGAGGATGCACCAATAGGCCGTGGTCATGAGGTCGGTTGTCTCTCGTGGGGGAATCTCAGGGGGAGGGAGCGGGCCGCGCGTCCGGTCGAGGCACCACGTCTTCGGGCTCGAGCGGGCCCTCGCGCTTCAGCACCCAGAAGTCGTTCAGGGGGACGAACACGGAGCCCAGCTTGAAGACCTCCCAGCCGAGCAGGAGCTCGCTGTCGCCGGCGTTCACCGAGACGAGGGGGCAGTAGCCCAGCGCCGCCGGGTCGAGCGCGGGGTTACCCGCGTGGCCGTAGTCGAGGTAGTGCTCGCCCTTCCAGGCGCGCGGAAACCTGAGCCCTCGCGCGGAGCGAACCTCGTAGTGGCCGAAGGAGAGGGCCCGGCCGCGCTTGTCCCGACGGGGCTCCGGGGGAGCGTCCCAGCCGGTCTGCTGGACCTTCACGTTCCAGCCGCGCAGCACGCCGGTGACCGGGTCGCGGTGGAAGGTCTTGCGAAACGACTTCCAGAGCAGCGAGTGCATCCACGACGGCAGGGACAGGTCGATGCCCGTGTACGTGGTGTCGGCGATGGCGTCGAGGTCGAGCGGCGCGGCGGCGCGCACGAGCTCGAACAGCTCCGCGGAGTTCATCTTCTGGATCGCGTCGAGGGTGATGCTCATGCGCGGCGGCGACGGTACCCTCGACCGGCGCCACCGTCGATCGCCCGCCAGGCCACGGCGCCGTGTCCGCCGCGCCACGGGTGCCTCACGAATACCTGCCCTGGTTTTCGTGAATACCAGTCCTGGTTTTCGCTGGCCTCTCGGGTGCAATCAGGTCGACCGTCTGGCGAACGGGAGAGAAGACGATGAACCTTTCGACGAAGCCTCTGGTGTCCCTGGTCTCTGCGGTGCTGCTGTGCTCGGCGACGGCGTGGTCCGATGGGGTGAGCGTGGTGCGGGGGCAGTTCACCGACCGCGTGGTGGGCGGCCGGCCGCAGGGGGACGCGGCGGCGGCGGCGGCCACGCGCGAGGTCGTGTACTGGATGGAGGTCGCCAACACGGGCGCCCCCGCGGCGGTCACCGTGGTGTGGAAGGTCGGCGGGCGCGAGGTGCGGCGCCAGTCGCTGGACGTCGGGCGAGCGCCGCGGTGGCGGACGTGGGCGGCGTTCCGGCGCAACGGGGCGAGGGCGGTGGAGGTCCAGGTGCTCGACGCGGCGGGGGCCTCGCTGCACACCGACCGCTGGGCCGCGCCGTAGCGTCGACTCCGCGAATCGATGGTATCGATAGGCCCTCCGATGGGATCTCCCCTGAGCGCGTGCGTGTTCGGTCGCTTCTTCACCTTCGGCTCCATCAAGGAGGTGATGAACAAGGCCAACGAGCTGCGCTCCGGGGACGTGCAGGCGGGCCTGAGCGCGGAGAGCGACCGGGAGCGGGTGGCGGCCAAGCGGGTGCTCTCGCAGCTCACCCTGGAGGACCTCTACGAGTCCCCGAGCGTCCCCTATGAGCAGGACGAGGTCACCCGGCTCTGCCAGGACGCCTGCGACGCGGGAGCGCGCCATCGGCTCAAGGGCAAGAGCCTCGCGGAGGTGCGCGAGTGGATCCTCGACACGCGCACCGGCGGCGACGACCTGCTCGCGGTGTCACCCGGCCTCACGCCGGAGATGGTCGCCGGGGTCACCAAGCTGATGTCCAACATGGACCTCGTGGTGGCGGCCCGGAAGATCCGCGTGGTGGTGCGGTGCAACAACACCCTCGGGCTGCCGGGGCGCATCTCGTCGAGGCTCCAGCCCAACCACCCGCGAGACTCGGTGGAGGGCATCCTGGCGGTGGTGCTCGACGGGCTCAGCTACGGCAACGGCGACGCGGTCATCGGGGTCAATCCCTCTACGGAGACCGTGGAGTCGACGGCGGAGATCCTCACCCGCACCAAGGAGCTGATGACCCGCCTCGGGGTGCCGACGCAGAACTGCGTGCTCTCGCACATCACGATCCAGATGCAGGCGATGCAGCGGGGCGCTCCGCTCGACCTGTGCTTCCAGTCCATCGCCGGCTCCGAGGGGGCCAACCGCAACTTCGGGGTGAGCGTGGCGCTGCTCGACGAGGCCATGGCCATGACCCGGGCGCTGGGCACCGCGAAGGGGCCCAACGTGATGTACTTCGAGACCGGCCAGGGGACGGCCCTCTCGGCGGACGCGCACCACGGCACCGACCAGCTCACCATGGAGGCTCGGGCCTACGGGCTCGCTCGGAGGTACGCGCCCTTCCTGGTCAACAGCGTCGTGGGCTTCATCGGTCCGGAGTACCTCTACGACGGCAAGCAGATCACCCGGGCGGGCCTCGAGGACCACTTCATGGGCAAGCTCAGCGGCATCTCCATGGGCTGCGACGCCTGCTACACCAACCACGCCGAGTGCGATCAGAACGACGTGGAGAACCTCGAGATGCTCCTCGCGGCGGCGGGGGTGAACTACCTCATGGGCATCCCCGCGGGCGACGACGTGATGCTCAACTACGAGACCACGTCGTTCCACAACAACGCGGCGCTGAGGGAGATCCACGGGCTGCGCCCGGCGCCGGAGTTCGAGGCGTGGATGGAGCGCCTGGGCCTCTGGCGCGAAGGGCGGATGACCGAGAAGGCGGGGGATGCGTCGCAGTTCCTGCGGAAGGAAGAGGTGCGCGAGGTGGTCTTCGGGGGCGCTCGGCCGCGGGGTTAGGGCGAGCCCGCGTCGGAGGCCAGCGCGGTCGAGACGCAGGACGTCCAGGCGTCGCGAAGGGCGGTGCAGGGGGCCGGGATCGGGGAGGTCATGGAGGCGCTGGGGCAGCGGAAGCCGTTGCTGTCGGCGCAGCGCATGAGGGCCAGGTAGGGGTCGTTGCAGGCGGGCGCGAGCGCGGACGCGGCCTGGCAGCGCTGCACGCAGCCTCCGCCGCAGTCGGAGCCGGGGCCGTTGCAGATCGACGCGCAGAGCGAGCCGAGAGAGCCGCCGCCGGAGGGGACGTCGGCGCCGGTGGAGGAGCCGCTGTCGGCGCTGGTGTTGACGGTGCCGCCGGGGGCGCTGGCCGAGCAGCCGAGGGCGAACGCGAGGAGGATGCTGAGTCGGGTCGACATGGGGGCGCTGAAGCTGTCGGAGCGGCGGAGGGTCCGTCAAGGGGGAGCGAGGCGCGCCCGATAGGTTGCCCGGGCGTAGCGGCGGGGCGTAGCTTCCGCGGCGGCGATGGTACAACCAGCGGTTTCGAGCGGCGCTGCGGCGTCGGGCAACGAGCTCCGCGTCTGCGTGCGCTGCGGCATCATCGCGCTCAACGGCCAGGCCCGCTGCCACATCTGCAGCGAGCCGATGGGGGTGCGCGGGCACATGGTGCAGTGCCTCCTCCCGGGCCGCCCGTGGGCCCGGCTGGAGATGGTGCTCCCGTGCCCCCACTGCGGCGTCGAGTTCTCTCCCCGCCCGGAGGCCATCGAGTCCGCGGCGCACTGCCCGTCGTGCCAGCAGCCCACGGTCATCGAGCCCGCGTGGTGGGACGAGGCGGTGCACCTCGCGCACGCCGTCATCGACCTCGCGCACCCGGACTTCCATCACCAGAACGAGGCCCTCGGCGCGTTCAACCCCTTCGCCGACGTGGGCCTCTCGCAGCCCTGCGCCAGCCTGCCCAGCGAGCGCATCCCGATGCAGTCGATGTTCAGGCTGCGGGTGGGTCCGGGCGCGCCGCCGTGCCTGCGCTGCGGGACGCCGCTCATCGTGCGCGTGCTCACGCAGGGGAGGCAGACCACGGAGTGCCCGCAGTGCGGCGACCGCGAGGCCTTCGCGCTGCCGCTGTCGCTGGTGGGGAGGGTCCCGGCGATCCGGGCGCTCATCGGCTTCGGCCCGGAGAGCGCGGCGGCGCAGGGGCGCATCGAGCCGTGGTGGCTGCTGATGGAGGGCCCGTCGACGCTGCGGCCGCTGGTCCAGGCGCAGAAGGAGCAGGCGGAGAAGGACGCCGCCGAGCGCGCCGCCTGGGAGGCGTGGAACCTCCAGGAGCGCGAGCGGTTGGAGCGCGAAGCGAGGCTGGAGCAGGCGAAGGCCGAGCGCGAGGCGGCGGAGCGCGGCAAGCAGGAGAAGGCCGCGCGAGAGAAGGCCGAGCGGGAGCGGGCCGAGCGGGCGGCGAAGGAGACCGCGGCGGCGCTCAAGGAGACGCAGTCGCAGCTGGAGCAGGCCCAGCGGGCGCTGCAGGATGCGCAGTCGCGGGCCGGGCAGACGCAGCAGTCGATGGAGCAGGCGCTGCGGGCGGCGCAGGAGGCGCACCGCGCGGACGTCGAGCGGCTGCAGCAGGACGCGTGGGGGCAGGGCGAGCAGCTGCGCGGGATGATGGCCCAGCAGGAGGCCATGTGGCGCGCGCAGGACGCGAAGCGCCAGCAGGAGATGGCCGAGCTCACGAGGCGGCACACGGTGCGGTGGCGGGTGGCCATCGGGCTGTGGGTGGTGGTGTTTCTGGCGGTGGCGGCGGATCTGCTGCTGGCGGTGAAGTAGTCTCCCGCCCCGTGAGCGACCCCAACGATTCCTCTGTGAAGGTCCCGCCCGGGGCGCACCTCGACCTGGCCGGGGAGATGTCCTACGGCGAGTACCTCGGGCTCGACGAGCTGCTCTCCGCGCAGCACCCGATCACCGACGAGCACGACGAGGTGCTCTTCATCATCCAGCACCAGACCACCGAGCTCTGGATGAAGCTGATGCTCCACGAGCTGCGCGCCGCGAGGGCCAGCGTCGCCCGCGACGAGCTCGCCCCGGCCTTCAAGATGCTCGCGCGGGTGTCGCGCATCTTCGCGCTCCAGGTGCACGCCTGGGACGTGCTCGCGACGCTCACCCCGTCGGAGTACCTGACCTTCCGCGACAAGCTCGGCAAGTCGTCGGGCTTCCAGAGCCACCAGTACCGGATGATCGAGTTCATCCTCGGCAACAAGAACCCGGTGATGCTCCGCCCGCACGCCCACCACGCCGCGCGGGCGAAGGCCGTCGAGGCCGAGCTCGTCGCCCCGTCGCTCTACGACGAGGCCCTTCGGCTGCTGGTGCGCCGAGGCTTCGACCTGCCCCGCGACCACGTCGAGCGCGACTGGCGGGAGCCCTACGTGAAGAGCCCCGCGGTCGAGCGCGCGTGGATGGTCGTCTACCGCGACCCGAAGGCCCACTGGGACCTCTACGACCTCGCGGAGAAGCTCGTGGACATGGAGGACAGCTTCCGCGTCTGGCGCTTCCGCCACGTGACCACCGTCGAGCGCATCATCGGCTTCAAGCGCGGGACCGGCGGCACCCAGGGCGTGGGCTACCTCCAGGCGATGCTCCAGACCAAGCTCTTCCCCGAGCTGTGGGACGTGCGCACCGCCCTGTAGACGTGCTCTCGTCGGCGTCCATGAACGCCCCCGACTGGACCCATCCCCATCCCGTGCAGGGCACCGCCGCGCTCGGCCGCACGCACCTCGCCCTGCTCGCCGCGCTTGCCCTGGTCTGCATCCTCACGCTCTGGAACCCGCCCGCGGGCCGCACCAGCTGGTGCCTCGAGGTGGTCCCCGGGCTCGCGTACATCGCCGTGCTCGCGGCCGTCTGGCGGCGCTTCCCCGTCTCGCGAATCGTCGCCGTGGGGATCTTCCTCCACGTGCTGATCCTCATCTACGGCGGGGTCTACACCTACGCCCGGACCCCCCTCGGCGACTGGGCGCGCGAGGCCTTCCACCTGCACCGCAACCACTACGATCGCGTGGGGCACTTCGCGCTCGGGTTCTTCCCCGTGCTGACCATCCGCGAGGTGCTGCTGCGCCGCACTCCGCTCCAGCGCGGCGGGTGGCTGACCTTCCTGCTGCTCTCCGTGGTGCTCGCCATCGGCGCCTTCTGGGAGCTCATCGAGTGGTGGACCACCCTGGTGGTCGCGGGCGACACCGGCACCGCCTTCCTCGGCTCTCAGGGCGACGTCTGGGACGCCCAGTGGGACATGCTCATGGCCCTCATCGGCGCGGCGGTGGCCCTGCCGCTTCTGTCGAAGGCCCACGACCGCTCCATGGCCGCGCTCGGCGTCTATCGGTAGACGCCCTTTAGCCCACCACGAAGGTGTCGCCGTCGCCGGAGAGGGCGACGCCCTGCTCCTCGATGCGCCATCGCTCGGGGCTGTCGGCGCGCAGCGCGGGGTTGCTGTTGTTGATGTGCACCAGCGCCTTGCGAGGACCGGTCACCGTGCCGAGAAAGGCCAGCAGACCTCCTTCTCCGCTGAGCGGCGCGTGGCCCATCATCCGCGAGGTCTTCTTCGACGCGCCCGAGGCGATCATCTCGTCGTCGGTGAAGAAGGTCCCGTCGATGAGCACCAGCGACGCCGAGGAGAGGCGGGCGCGCAGCGGCTCGTCGAGGTCGAGCACGCCCGGCACGTAGACCGCGGTCGAGGCGCCGTCCGCAGAGGAGAGCTCGAAGCCCACGGTGTCGCCCGCGTGCAGGTCGGCGGCCTCCGCGCGGGTCAGCAGCGGCAGCATGTACGGCGGGGGTTTACTCGCCACCGTAAAGACCCGCAGGCGCACGCCGATGTCGTCGCCGGAGCGGTCGCAAATGATCGTCGGGTCGGCGGCCCCGGGGGTGAGCGGGCGCACGGTCACCTCGCCGTAGGAGGCGAGCGCCGGGAGCACCCGCAGGCCCTCGGTGAGCGCGCGCTCGGTGCGGGCGGTGCAGTAGACCGGCGGTGCGCCGCCCTCGCGAAGGATGAGCAGCCCGGTGGCGTGGTCGATGTCCGCGTTGGTCAGGGCGACCGCGGCGATGGGGCTGTGCCGCAGGGCGCGCGGGTGCAGGGCGGGGGTGTGAGCGAGCTGCGTGCGGACGTCGGGCGAGGCGTTGCAGAGCAGCCAGCGCTCACCGTCGGCGGAGACGGCGATGGACGACTGGCTGCGCGGCGGAACCCTCGGGTCGCCCGCGCGGGCGGCGGCGCACTGGGGGCAATTGCAGTTCCATTGGGGGAGGCCCCCGCCGGCGGAGGAGCCGAGGACGATGACGGTCAGGGGCATCGGGTGGACGATCGGAGGGGTGAGGGGAGGGAGCGCTTACCGGGCGGTGTAAAGCCCGGGCTCGCTCACTTCGCCTGGAAGGAGTACGCGCCGATCTCCGCGCAGGCGGAGGTCTCGACGAAGTCCGGGCGCTGCCACGGGCGGCGCGCGGTGCGGGCGCTGTCCTGGGGGCGGGCGGTGCTGGTCTCGCGGGCTTCGCGGGTGTCGGTACGGCTCATCATGGCTGCGGGCGCTCCGGTGAAAGGGTCTTCGCAGGGTTTCTAGCGACCCCCCCCGGGCGGGTCAAGCCGTGCGGAGCGCGGGCCTGGGGCCGTGCCCGGGGGTATCCTTCGCGCCTATGGATCCGACGACTCCGACCTGGCGCCGCGGCTGGACCTGGACCGCGATCAAGTGCCTCACCCTCACGGCCGCGCTCATGGGCCTCGGGGCCCTCGCGCTGCACCTGCTGCTCGGTACGCTGGTGCCGCCCTGGTACATCCCGAAGCCGGTGTTCGAGTGGCTGATGGAGAACGTGCGCCCCTACGCCCTCTGGCTGGGCGCGGCGCTGGGCGGCTTCGTGGGCTTCCTCGGTAGCCTGGGGGTCGTGCTCTTCGACGCCCGCAAGGGACGGCTCCCGCGGGTGCCGTGACTTGCGCCGCGAGGGCCTTTCGTGACACTGCGCCGCTCGGAGACCACCCCCCCCTCCGACGATGGGTGGCGCCTAAGGAGCGATTGCCATGAAGTTCTTCATCGACACGGCTGACATGAAGGAGATTCGCGACGCGGCGGCGATGGGCGTCATCGACGGCGTGACCACCAACCCCTCGCTGGTCGCCAAGAGCGGGCGCAAGTACCTCGACGTGGTGCGCGAGATCTGCGAGGTCGTCGACGGCCCGATCTCCGCGGAGGTGCTCAGCACCGACTACGATGGGATGATGTCCGAGGCCCACGACTGGGCCAAGGTGCACAAGAACGTCGTGGTGAAGCTCCCGCTCACGCTCGACGGCCTGCGCGCCACGAGGAGCTGCGCGAAGGAGGGCATTCGCGTCAACGTGACGCTCTGCTTCTCGGCCAACCAGGCGCTGCTCGCGGCGAAGGCCGGGGCGACCTTCATCTCGCCCTTCGTGGGCCGCCTCGACGACATCTCCGAGAACGGGATGGACCTCATCGGCGACATCGTCACCATCTACCAGAACTACGATTTCCGCACGCAGGTGCTGGTCGCTTCGGTGCGCCACCCGATCCACGTCTCGCAGGCGGCGCTGCTCGGCGCGGACGTCTGCACCATCCCCTACAAGGTCATCGAGCAGCTGGCGAAGCACCCGCTCACGGACGCGGGCCTCGCGAAGTTCGTCGAGGACGGCAAGAAGATCCCGCGCTGATCGACGGCGCTCCATCGCCCACAATCGTCCGGCGCGATTTGACGCCGGACGCTCCGCGACGACCTATGTCGCGTGGCAAAAAAAGACGATCCGTACGCCCGGGGCCCTGACGAACAGCTGAGCCTCGATGGGGCGTCGGTGCCCTTCTGGCTGCTGCACCTGCTGGCGCTGGGCGTCTTCTTCGTCCCCTTCCGCTGGAGCAACGTGGGCGCCTTCCTGGCGGCCTACTGCCTCGGCAGCTTCGGCATCATGGCCGGATATCACCGGTACTTCTCGCACCGCAGCTTCAAGACCGGCCGGGTGTTCCAGTTCGTGCTGGCGGCGCTGGGGACGCTCACCTCGCAGAAGGGCGTGCTCTGGTGGTCGGGGCACCACCGCAACCACCACAAGAACTCCGACACGCCCGAGGACATCCACTCGCCGCGGCGAGGGTTCTTCTGGTCTCACGCGCTGTGGTTCCTGGCGCCCAAGTACATGGAGACCTCCGAGTCGCAGCGGAGGGAGTTCGGGAAGTACCCCGAGCTGGTCTACCTCAACGACCACTGGGTCCTCGGTCCGGTGGTGCTCTGCGCGACGATGCTCGCGCTGGGCGGGCTCCCGTGGCTGTTCTGGGGAGGCTTCCTGGCCATCGTGGCGATGTGGCACGCGACGTTCACCATCAACTCGCTGGCGCACGTCTGGGGATCGCGGCGCTACGAGACCACGGACACCTCTCGCAACAACCCCTTCCTGGCGTTCATCACCTTCGGGGAGGGGTGGCACAACAACCATCACCACTACCAATCGAGCGCCCGCAATGGCTTCTTCTGGTGGGAGCTCGACATGACCTTCTATGCATTGAAGGCGCTCTCCTGGGTGGGCGTGGTGTGGGACCTGCGGGTGCCGCCCGCGTGGGTGCTCGAAGGCGCCGCGGGGCCGACGCGCGAGGTCGCGGCGGCGGAAGAAGTCGCGGTGGCGGTAGTGGCGGTGGAAGAGGTGGCGGTGGCGAAGACAGGCTGATCAGCCTGGGACCATCAACCCCGCGCCCTCTTCCGACAAGCCCAGCTGACCCAGCCGCCGGCTCACCTCTTCATCCCACTTCCGCGCGCCCCCCGCGAGCACCCGACCATAGCAGGCCCGCGACGGCCACGGCCGATCGTCGAAGGCCATCCGGTACATCTCGTTGATCGACGCCGTCGGCACCGCCGGGGTCATGGCCGACATCCTCTCGGCCTGCGCGACGAGCGCGTCCCTCTTCTTCTCGTCGATGCTCACCGGCCAGAACTTCAGCGCCGAGACGTGCAGCCACGGCACCGGCACCCCCTCCGCGCGCGCCGCGACGTAGCGGTCGTGCCCATCGAGCAGCGCGAACAGGGTCAGCGCCGCGACGTCCGTGACCAGCACCGGAGGCAGCGTCCCCTCGCGCGCCCGCTTGCGCCACATCTTCACCCGACTGCTCTCCGGCGGCGACGCCCGCCGCATCGGCAGCACCGCGTCGGCCCCGTTGAACCTCGCGCTCTCTTGGTAGAGGTCCTCCCTCCAGGCGTCGCTCTCCGCCCGCGCGATCACCGGGCGCGCCGCGTCCCAGCGCGACGAGGCCGCGTCCCGCGCTCGTCTCTCCCCCACCACGGTGAGGCTCGCCACGTCCCTCGCGTGCGTCGGCGCCACCCACCACTGCCCAGGGCGCAGCGGCGATCGCCCCGACGCCACCATCTCTTCCATGAACCAGCGCGACCAGTGCCGCCACCACGCGACCGTCCCCGCCCTGGCGGTCACCGACTGCAGGTCGCCCGTCGTGATGGCGCGCACCACCGAGTCCTCGTGGGTCATCGGCTCGCCGCGCAGCAGCACGAGGCCCGCCCATCCGGGCTCGACGCGGCCCCACCAGCGCGCGGTCTCGCCCGCGGTGATCCGCACCCGACCCGGGCGCACCACGTCGATGTTCCAGGCTGGTCGGCGGGGGACGTCGTCCGCGGTGAGGGTCACGGAGATCCCCTCCCAGGAGCCGTCGTCGACGTCCTTCCAGTACACGCCTACATCCCCGCGTCGGCGGCCTCGGCGTCGAGCGCCTCGCACGCCGCGAAGAGGTCGCCCGTCTCGTAGAAGTCCACCGTCACGAAGTTGGGAAGGCGACCCCGCGATTGCCGACAACGCCTCGCCCGGTCGAGGAGGAAGGGGTCGTGATTGACCATCTCCGCGAGCCGCGGAAGGGCCGAAGGGGCCGTCAGGAAGTGGTTGAGGATGAAGAGGGAATTGCCGCTCCGGCCGCGGTTCTCTCGGCAGTCGAGGTCCGCCGGGGTCGCCGCGCTGAAGGGCGTCTCCTGGGCGAAGTCCCACACGCCCATGTCCCATGGGCGCGTCGCGTCGGGGCTGTCGTCGAGGATCACCACCCTCCGCCCCGAGGACACCATCGCCCCGAGCGTCGGCCACGGAGCGCCCACCGGTTGCGTGTGCAGGTCGTCGAGCATCCCCGCCTCGCGCAGCGCGCGCTCCAGCTCCTCGCCGTTGATGTAGCTCTCCAGGATCAGCACCACGACCTCCTCGGGGTGCTCATCCAGGAAGGTCCCGATGTCGCAGAGGCCCTCGGCGAGGCGGCGGTGGCCGATGGTGCAGGCGCCGTGGCAGAGGTACGCGTCGCCCTCGTAGCGGTGCAGGTCGATCATCAGCCCGCGCACCCCGTCGCCCAGCTGGTGGACGATCGAGCGCTCCTGGTTGGGCAGCGTGAAGCGCTCCTCCCGGTTGGACATCGCGTTGTGCGTCGTCGGAAACACCACCTGGTCGAGCCGCCGAGCGCACCGTGAGGCCGCGCCGTTGCAGCGGGCGGGCGTCGTGACGGGCGTCGGGCGGTGCCGGTCGCAGCGCCACGGGGCCTTCACCGGGACGTCCGCGGCGACCCCATCCGGCGCCGTCGCGTCGGGGCGGTCGTCGACGATTCCCACGTCGAGGGTGGAGGCGTCCACGGTCACGGCCGGAGAGGTTTCACAGCCCATCAGGGCCACGAGGGCGAAACCAGCGAGCGAGCGAAGCATCGGGGCCCATCGTGTCACAGACCGCACCGGCTGGGCGCGCCCCGCGCTTCGGTGCGATGCTCCCGCGCAGCCCACCGATGAAGCCCACGGACCTCCACTTCCCCCCCAATGCCTTCGAGGTCCCGACCGGTCGGGGGCCCATTCGCGTCACGTGGCTCGGCACCGCGGGCTTCTCCATCGAGCACGCCGGCACCGTCGTCCTCATCGACCCCTACCTCACCCGCGCGTCGCTCCCGAGGCTCATCGCCGCTCCGCTCCGCAGCGACCTCGCGGCGGTCGCCCGCCACGCCCCGAAGGCCGACGCCATCATCGCGGGCCACACCCACTTCGACCACGTGCTCGACGTGCCCGCCATCGCCCGCGCCACCGGGGCGAAGGTCTACGGCTCCAGGTCGTGCGCGACGCTCTGCCAGTCCGCCGGAGTGCCCGGGGCGCAGGTCGTCGACGTCGAGGGGTCCATGCGCGGAGAGCCCCTCCAGGTCGAGGTCGGGCCCTTCACGCTGCGCTTCATCCCCAGCGTCCACTCGGCCTTCCTGCTCGGCCGCGTGCCCTTCTCCGGGGACATCAGCGACTGCGACCAGCTGCCGCTGCGCGCCCAGCACTACCGCTGCGGGGCGGTGTTCGGCGTCGAGCTCCGCGTCGGGGGGAAGACCCTCTACCACCTCGGCAGCGCCGACCTGCTGGACGTGCGCGCCCCCCGCGACGTCGACCTGCTGCTCATGTGCGTCGCGGGCTGGACCACCACCGCGCGCTTCACCGACCGGGTGATGCGGGCCTTCACGCCGGGGGCGATCCTGCTGTCGCACTGGGACAACTTCCTCGCGCCCATGAGCGCCGGGGCGACGATGCTACCGGCGATGCAGCTCCCTCGGCTGGTCGAGGGCCTCACCCGCGTCGACCCGAGCGTGCGCCTCGGGGCGCTGCCGCTGCTCGGCTCCGTCGAGCTCTGACCGGCGCCCTCCGGCGGGGCGTGTACACTCCCCCCTTCCATGAACTCCCTCGTCGATGTGATGGGCCCGCTGCGCCTCGTGGACCACGGCGGCGACGGTCCTCCGATGCTGCTCATCCACGGCCTCGGGGGCTCCGCCGACAACTGGATGCGCGTCGGCCACCTCCTCGCGCGCGACCACCACGTCTACGCCGTCGACCTCCCGGGCTTCGGCCGCTCTCCGCCCGCGGGCCGACCGCCCACGCTGGAGGGCTACGTCGAGCTCATCGCCGCGCTCATCCGGCAGCGGATTCGCGAGCCCGTGGTGCTCGTGGGCAACTCCATGGGCGGACTGCTCTCGCTGCTCACCGCGTCGCAGCACCCCGATCTCGTCCGCGGCGCCGTGCTCGTGAACCCCGCCCTCCCTCGCTACGGCTCCGCCCCCGTCGACCGCGTGGTGGGCACCGTCTTCGCCATCTACGCGACCCCGCTGCTGGGCGAGCTCTACTTCCGCAGGGTGGTGAGCCGCGCCTCGACGGAGGCCTCCGTGCGGTACTTCTTCGACCTCTGCGGGCTCGACACGAAGGCCCTGCCCGCGGAGGTGCTCGACGTGCACCACGAGCTGCACCGCTACCGCCGCGGCCTGCCGTGGACCGACGCGACCTTCCTCGGCGCCGCGCGCTCGCTCCTCAAGCTGGTGCTGCGACCTTCGCGCTTCGAGGAGCACCTGCGCCGGGTGCGCGCCCCCACGCTGCTCATGCACGGCACCCGCGACCGGCTGGTCTCGGTGCACAACGCCCGCGCCGTCGCCAAGCGCCGCGAGGACTTCTCCTTCGCGGAGCTCCCCACCCAGGGGCACACCCCGATGCTCGAAGAGCCCGAGGAGTTCGTCGCCCGGGTGCTCGCCTGGACCGCCTCGCTGCCTGCGCCCGAGAGGCCCGCCGCGTCGCCGTGATAGCGTCCCGGGTCGGCGGAATCCCATGCTCGACCCATCCCTGATCCCACTGGTTCAGCGCCTCGATCGCGACCCCGAGGACCGCGAGGCCATCGAGACCCTCACCCGCGAGCTCGACGCCCGCGGCGAACACGAGGTGCTCGCGATGCTCCTCGAGAAGGTCGCCGGCCGTCGGCGCTCGCCGGAGGGCTCCGTGGAGCTGCTGCACCGCGCGGCGCTTACCTGGTCGGGTAAGGTCGGCGACGACCCGCGCGCGCTCCCGCTGTGGAAGCAGGTGCTCGACGCGCAGCCCGACCACGAGGGCGCGCAGCTCGGCCTCGCGTCGATCTACCGCCGCACCAACCGCGCGGAGCAGGCCGAGGGGCTCTACCGTCGGCTGCTGGAGAAGGCCGTCTCGCCGGCGAAGAAGATCCCGCTGCTGGAAGCGCTGGCGGCCCTCTACGGAGAGCGCGACCTGCCGGACCGGGAGATCGAGACCCGCCGAGAGCTGGCGGCGCAGCGAGGCCCCGGCGCGGCGGCGACCACCAACCGTCGCTCGCTGGCGAAGCTGCTGGTGGAGCGCTCCCGGCGGCGCGCCGCGACGGCCCCGCTGGCGGAGGGCGAGGTGGACCCCGACCGGCGCGAGGCCGCAGGGCTGCTGGGCTCGGTGGCGCGAGAGGGAGCGACCGGGCGGTCGACGGAGTTCGCGCAGGCGGCGCTGTCGCTCTGGCCCGGCGACGAGGGCGCCTTCGACGTGATGGAGGAGAGCTCGGCGCTGAAGCAGTCGGAGCTCACCACGCTGCGGATCCAGTTTCTCGCGGCCAACCCGAGGGGGGCGCGCGGGCAGCGGGTGCGGCGCGACCTCGCGGAGGCCTACGTGGCCACGCAGCGCCCCGAGGACGCCATCGCCGTGCTCGCGGCGGCGGTCGACGACGACCCGCAGGCGGCGCAGTCGCTGGCGAAGCTCTACGAGCGGATGCAGCGGCACCTCGACCTGGCG
>CBIHPK010000164.1:0-18521 GCA_966211675.1 uncultured Myxococcaceae bacterium | reverse complement strand
CGGGTACAACGGCGGCGCGGGCGGCAGCGCGGGCGGCTCCTCGGGCGGCGCGGGCGGCACCGGCAGCGCAGGCGGCGGTGGCACGGGCGGCGCGGGCGGCGCGGCTTCGGGGGTCTACGTGGGCGGCACCGGCGGCCGTTCGGCGGCGTGCGACACCTGGGCAGCGGGCGGCGGCGGCGGCGGCTCCATCGGCGCGGTGGCGTCGGCGGACCTCGCGGTGGCCACGACCTTCTACCCCGGCTCCGGCGGCGGCGGCGGGGGCGGTCCATGCACCTGCTCCAAGCCGGGTGGTGGCGGTGGCGGCGGCGGCGGTGGCGCGCTGCGCATCGCGACGGCGAGCACCATGACCGTGACGGGCTCGCTGCGGGCCAACGGAGGCGCGGGCGGAGCGTCCCTCCAAGGCGCCTCGGGTGGCGGCGGCGGCTCTGGGGGCGTGGTGTTCCTGGAGGCGCCATCGCTCACGGTGAGCGGCACGGTGCAGTCGGTGGGTGGCGCGGGCGGCAGCTCGTCGGGCTGCGGCATCGACGGCGGCGCCGGGGGTCTCGGGCGCATCCGCATCGGCGCGGTGACGGCGACCTGCTCGCTGACGGGCTCGTTCAATCCGCCGCTGGCGGCCGGGTGCTCGCCCTCGGGCGCGGTGGCCGGTCGGGCCTATGTGACGGCCCTGGTGGTGGGCACCGTGTGCCGCCCCTCGGCGGACGTGTGCGACCTCGCGGAGACCTGCGACGGATCGAGCGTGGGATGCCCGGCCAACGGCTTCGTCACCGCGGGCGCGGTGTGCCGAGGGTCCGTGGGCGCGTGCGATCCGGCCGAGACCTGCAACGGATCGAGCGCGGCCTGCCCGGCCAACGGGTTCACCGCGGCGGGCACGGTGTGCCGCGGGTCGGCGGGCGTGTGCGACGTCGCGGAGACCTGCAACGGAGCGAGCGGGCTGTGTCCGGCGGACGGGTTCCAGTCCTCGGCGACGGTGTGCCGGGGGTCGAGCTCGATCGCGGCCTGCGATCCGGCGGAGAGCTGCACCGGCTCGTCGGCGCTGTGCCCGACGAACGTGATCACCCGCTCTCCGACCACCGAGGTCTGCAACGGCGTCGACGACGACTGCGACGGAGCCGTCGACGACATCGCCTCCTCGTCCTGCAGCCCTGGCGAGTGCAGGACCGGCTACACGTACTGCTCCGGCGCTTCGACCCTGTGCGCCTGGAGCGGCAACTTGCCCGTGGGGACGGGCTGCTCGCTGGGCCGCTGCGACGGCGCCGGAACCTGCCGCCCCCCCAACGACCGCCCCGAGTACGCGACCTACCTCGGGAGCCTGCCGGGCGGTCAGCTCCTCACCTCGGGCAACACCTGCGGCGCCTCGACGCAGTCCTCCGCGTGGTGCAACGGCCAGGCGGAGGTCTACTACTACGTCTATGTCACGCAGCGCTCGGTGCTCTATGTCGACACCTTCGGGAGCACCTTCGACACGGTGCTCAATGTCAGCAGCGACGGATACAACAGCTACTTCTGCAACGACGACTCGTGCGGAACGCTGCAGAGCCAGATCGCTCCGGGCTCGCCCTTCGTGGTCAATCCCGGCTATTACTACATCGCCGTGGGCGGCTTCGTCGGGAGTTGCGGCAACTTCACCCTCCGCGTCCAGGCCATTCCTGCGTCCAACCCGGTGATCCAGGTTCCTCGCGGCGCCGGTCAGGTCGCCTATTACAGCACCGCCGGTCAGGCCAACATGGTGAACCTCGGCTGCGGCGCCACCGGAGGCGACATCACCTTCTATTGGACGCTCTGCCCCGGCGTCGGCGGCGGGACCTTCTCGGCCAACACCTGCTCCGGCTACACCAGCTACGACACCGTGGCGGAGTTCTTCGATGGGACCAGCGGATACGCCGGGTGCAACGACGACTCCTGCGGCCTCCGCTCTTCGTTGTCCGTAGGCGTCAACGTCGGCCCCGGCATCCGGGCCTTCTACGAAGACGGATGGGGCGGCGGCACGGGCAACAACTATACAGTGTTCTCCATTCCGTGAATGGGCCCCCCCCCTCCATTCGCGTTCCGCCTGCTCCATTCTGGAACGCCCGATGGAACATCTCCATCACCCCGCCGCTCCCTCGGTGCCCCGCCGCAGCGCCGTGACCTCGATGGCCCGCCCCGTGCTCTCACTGGCACCCAATGACCCCTTCGACGAGGCCGCTCCCACTGCTGCTCCTGCTGTTGTTCGCCGTCGGGTGTCACGAGCACTCCGATCACTCGCCTCCGCCTGCGCCGCGAGGTCCCGCCGCGAACCCGGTGCAGGCCGAGATGAGGCTCCTCACCGCCGCGCTCGAGACCGCGGTGCGAGGCATCGGCGCGGGCGACGTTCGCCCCGTGGAGCACGCGCTGCACCGGGTGCACGCCGCGAAGGAGGCCACCGGGGCCGCGCTCCGGAGCGGCGCCTACCGTCTGCCCAGGAACCCCGATCAGGTGCAGCGCTTCGTCGAGCTCGACGAGGCCTTCCATGGAGGGCTCGAACGCCTCGTCGAGGCGAGCCAGCGCAACGACGTCGCCGCCACCGCGGACGCGCTCGGCGGCGTGCTGCGGGGGTGCCAGGGCTGCCACGGGGAGTTCCGCCGATGAGCGACGAGACCGCCGGCGCGTCGGCGCTGCGAGAGCGGGTGCTCGAGGCGCTGAGCGAGGTCATCGACCCGGAGCTCGGCCTGGACGTGGTGGCGCTCGGCCTCGTGTACGGGGTCGACGTCGACGCGGGCCGGGTGCAGGTGCGGGTCACCATGACGACGCCCGCGTGCCCCCTCGGCGAGCAGATCGTCCGCGACGCGCAGGAGCGCATCGCCGCCTGCGAAGGGGTCGCCGAGGCGCACGTCGAGCTGGTGTGGGAGCCACCGTGGAGCCCTTCGCGGATGTCGCCCTCCGCGAAGGAGGCCCTCGGTTGGAGCACGTGAAGGGCGCCGGGGCCGAGCTGTTCCTGCGGCGGGGGCTGCTGCTGGTCATCGCGGCGACGGCGCTCACCGGCGTCTTCGCGGGCCTCGGGCGCCTCGGCGTGTTGGTGGCGTGGGGGCCGCGGTACGCCTTCGAGCACGGCCCGCTGCTCGTGCTCGGCACCTTCGGAACGGTCATCGCGCTCGAGCGCTCCGTGGCCCTCGGCCGCCCGTGGGCGTACCTCGCTCCGGTGCTCGGGGCCGTCGGGGCGGTCGCGACCCTCGCAGGGATCGCCTGGGCCCCGTGGGCCGCCACGGCGTCGGCGCTCGCGCTCGTGGGCCTCAACGCCGCGATCGTCCGAAAGCAACCCGCGGCCTTCACCGCCCTGATGCTCCTGGGCTCGGTGGTGCTGCTCCTGGGCGACGCGCTCTGGGCGCTGGGTCGGCCGGTGTTCCAGGTGGTGCCCACGTGGCTCGGCTTCTTCGTGCTGACCATCGTCGCCGAGCGCCTGGAGCTGTCCCGCCTCGCCCCGACGCCCCGCCTGGCGACCGTCGCGCTGGTGGCGCTCTCGTCGCTCCTCGCGCTCTCCGCGTGCGCCGCCGCCCTCGGCCTCGCGGCCTCGCTTCGCCCCCTCGGCATCGCCCTCGGCCTCACCGCCCTCTGGCAGCTCCGCTTCGACCTCGCTCGACGGACGCTGCGCCGACCGGGCCTTCCGCGCTTCGCCGCGAGCGGGGTGATGCTGGGCGCGGGGTGGCTCCTCGTCACGGGCTCGCTCCTCGCCTCGGGGACCTTACCCCCCGCGGGGCCGCACTACGACGCCGCGCTCCACGGGGTCTTCGTGGGCTACGTGCTCTCGATGGTCTTCGCCCACGCGCCCATCATCCTGCCGGCGGTCGCGCGGGTGAGCGTGCCCTTCTCGCCCATGCTCTACCTCCCGCTGGCGGTGCTGCACCTCGGGCTCCTGGCGCGCGTCGCGGGAGACCTCTCCGGGAGCGCTCCGCTGCGGCAGGGGGGAGGGATCGCCAACGCGGTCGCGCTGGGGCTCTTCGCCCTCTCGCTGGTCGCCGTCCGCGCCCGGCCGCGCCCGGTCAGCTCTGGAAGCGGCCCATCACGTTCGCGATGACCACCAGCAGCTCCTGGTTCTCGATGGGCTTGGAGACGAACTGGTTGAAGCCCGCGACCAGGGCGCGCGTGCGGTCGTTGGTGGAGGCGTAGGCGGTGAGCGCGATCGCCGGGACGCGGCTCCCCTCCGCGGGGGAGAGCGCTCGCACCTTGCGGATGAAGGTCAGCCCGTCCTCGCCGGGCATCCCGACGTCGGAGACCAGCACGTCGGGCGGATCGCTGCGGAGCATCTCCATCGCCTCGGCGGCCGACGAGGCGACCCGCACGGTGGCCTTGCAGCCCTCGATCACGGCGACGAGCAGCTCTCGAGTGTCGGCCTCGTCGTCCACGACCAGGACGCGCAGGCCTTCGAGCGACGCGGGGCACTCCGACGGCAGCGAGACCACGCTCACGTGGTCCGAGGCGGAGGGGGCCACGCTCGGACGGAGCGGGGCGATCGGGAGGCGCACCGTGAAGGCGGCCCCGAGGCCGCGGCCCTCGCTGTCGGCGGTGATGGTGCCGCCGTGCAGCTCGACCAGCGAGCGGCAGATGGCGAGCCCCAGGCCGAGGCCCCCCTGCGCGCGGGTGATGCTCCCGTCCGCCTGGCGAAAGCGCTCGAAGACGTAGGGCAGGAACTCCGGCTCGATGCCCGACCCGTTGTCCTGCACCACGATCTCCATGGAGCTGTCCACGCGCCGCACGTAGACCCGGATCGTGCCGCCCCTCGGGGTGAACTTCGTCGCGTTGGTCAGCAGGTTGTTGACCACCTGCACGAGGCGCCCGGGGTCGCCCATGATGGGCCCCGCCTTCGCGTCGAGCACCGGGCGGAGCTTGATGTCCTTGGCCGCCGCCGCCGGGCGGATGGAGTCCAGCGCGGTCTCGACCAGCGCGCCGATCTCGACGAACTGCACCTCCAGCCGGAGCTTGCCGGTGATGATCCGAGAGAGGTCGAGCAGGTCTTCGATGAGCTGCGCCTGCACCCGAGCGTTGCGCTCGATGGTCTCGAGCCCCTTGCTCACGTAGGCGGGGTCGTTCTGCCGCGTGCGCAGGATGTTCGCCCAGCCGAGGATGGCCGTCAGCGGAGTGCGCACCTCGTGCGAGACCGTGGCCAGGAACTCGTCCTTCAGCTTGGACGCCTCCGTCGCCTCCCGGTAGAGCGAGGCGTGCTCGACCGCGACGCTGGCCCGCAGCGCCAGCTCCTCGGCCAGCGCGAGGTCGTCCGCGGCGAAGCGCCGGCCCGACTCGGCCGCCGCCAGGCTGATGGCCCCGACGACGCGCCCTCGCACCGTGAGCGGCACGCACATGGACGAGGTGAGCCCGAGGCCGCGCAGGGAGCCCAGCAGCTCAGGGTTGGAGCCCGAGGCCGCGAGCAGCGAGTCGTGGACGTCGTAGAAGAGCTCCGCGCGGCCGGTGCGTAGCACGTGCGGCACGCCGGAGGGATCGTCGATGTGCGGGGGCCAGCGGCGGTAGAGCTCGTGCGCGAGCTCGACCTTCGACGGGTCGACGTGGACCACCGCCAGGCGGCGCAGCGTCCGGTCGGGGTCGAGCATGTCCACCGCCGCCCAGTCGGCGATCGCCGGGACGCAGAGCCTCGCCAGCGTGGCCAGGGTGCGCCGGTAGTCGAGCGAGCTCGCCAGCGTGGCGGAGGCCTCGGCCAGGAACCTCGTCGAGCTCTCGGCCCGCCGCCGCTCGGTCACGTCGTGGGAGAACATCAGGAGCCCGTCGACCACGCCGTGGTGGTCTCGCAGCGGCTCGATGGTCGAGGAGAAGAAGCGCGTCTCGACCCCGTGGCCGAAGTCCCGGGTGACCGGCTCCTCGGCGCGCTGGATGGACTCGCCGCGCAGGTACGTCTCCCGCAGCAGGCCGCTCGCCTCGGGCACGACCTCGTCCAGCCGCCGCCCCAGGATCTGCCCGATGGGGAGGCCCAGGGCCGTGACCGCGAGGGGGCTGATGAACTCGTAGCGCAGCTCCGGCCCGCTCAGCAGGGTGATCATGGCCGGGGCCGCGTCGAACATCTGCCGCAGCCTCGCTCGCTCCCGCTCCGCCTGCTCGCGGGCGAGGCGCGCCTCCTCGGCGAGGGCTTTGCGCTCGGTGATGTCCTGGGTGACCTTCACGAAGCCGACCAGCTCGCCGGAGGCGTCGCGCAGCGCGGACAGCGAGACCATGGCGTAGAAATGCGAGCCGTCCTTGCGCAGGCGCCACCCTTCGCCCTCGTAGCGGCCGATGGTGCGGGCCACCTCGATCTCCCGCTCGGGCAGCCCCGCCGCCCGGTCTGCGGGCGTGAAGAACATCCCGTAGTAGCGCCCCCGCACCTCCTCGACGGAGTAGCCCTTGATGCGCTCGGCGGGCGCGTTGAAGGTCTCGACGCGCCCCTCCGGGTCGAGCATGGAGATCGCGTGGTCGCGGACGCCGTCGAGGATGAGGCGCAGCCGCTGGTCCTGCCGACGCAGCGCGGCGACCTCGCGGGTCAGCTCTTCGAGGGTGCTGGGGTCTTCGTTCATGGGCCCGCCGCGGGGGGTGTGACCGCGGACGGGGGCCACTGTCGAGTTCGGACCCGGAAAGCGCAAGGCGTCGCCTGGACCGCAGGCGACGGTCGCGCGGCGTCAGGCGTCGTAGAGGAGCGTGCCGCTCTCCAGGCGCATCCTGTGGCCTCGCCAGCGCACGTGGCGCTTCCACGGCGTCACCGCCCACACCGCGACCATCAGCAGCTCGCGCAGCAGCCCGAGGCCGAGCGGCGCCCACAGCTCGCGCGGCCCTCGCAGCAGGAGCCAGGACACCAGGTCGCGCGCCACCATCAGCGCGAGGCCCGCCACCACCCCCGGCGCTCCCAGCACCAGGCCCAGCGACGCGGCCGCCACCAGCGGGCTCGTGCACGGCTCCAGGAACCACAGGTGCGGGTGCAGCCGCAGCCGGAGCATCGACCAGCGGAGGTGGCGGTCGAAGAGGGCCTTCCAGGTCACCTCGCCGAGGGTGTTCTCGACCACCGTCGAGGCCATGGCCACGCGCCGCCCTCGCAGCTGGAACATCCGCCCCAGCACATAGTCCTCGGCCATCACGTCGGCCACTCGGCCGAGGCCGCCGAAGGACGCGAGCTCCGAGCGAGAGAACAGCATCGACTTGCCGATCACCGCGGCGTGACCGAGGGCCGTCGGCAGCGCCGCGCCGGGCGCGCAGAAGTCCGCGAGCAGCAGCGACTCCACCCACGCCGCCAGCGGCGCTCGAGGGCCCGGGACGCCCACGAAGAGGTTGGTCACCAGCCCGACGTCGCCGCCCCACAGGCCCGCGGCCTCGCGCACGTAGCCCGGCGGCGCCCACACGTTGCTGTCGCTCACCAGCACCAGGTCGTGGCGCGCGAGGTCGATGATCCCTCGGAGGTTGCGCACCTTCGGGTTGCCGCCGCGCGGCCCCTGGTGGACCACCACCCGCGCCCTCACGCCGGGGTGCGCGGCGATGAGCGACTCGGCGACCGCGACCGCCGGGTCGCCCGCGTCCTCGCAGCCGAAGAGGATCTCGTAGTCGGGGTGGTCCTGCTGGAAGAAGCTGAGGAGGTTGTCCGCGAGGCGAGCGTCGGCGCCCGCCAGCGGCTTGAGCACCGTCACCGACGGTGGCCTCTCCGATGGCGCCTCGACCGGGCGCACCACGCGGCGCAGGGCGCCGAGGCCGAGGGTGATCCAGCACGCGGTGAAGGCCGCGAGCGAGAGCGCGGCGCGCGTCGTGAGCTCGGTCATGAGACCCCTTCTACGGGTCGGAACACCCGCGACCAGAGCGGGAGCGACAGCCCGAAATAGACCAGCGAGGTGACCGGCACGCGCACCACCGTCGGAGGCAGGCCCAGCGCGCCCGCCGCGAGCTCCGTGAGCGCCACGTTGGCGGCGAAGGAGAGCAGCTCCACCGCCGCGGAGCCGAGCGCCTGAGGGAGCCATCGCCCGCCCCGAGCGCGGAAGGTGACCGCGCGGCTCCCGACGAACTGCACCGCGACGCCCGCGAGCAGCGCCGCGGGGCTCGCGACCCGCAGCGGCAGCCGGGCGGCGTCGTAGAGCAGCGCCAGCAGCGAGAGGTCCACGAGCGTGGCGACGAGGCCGACGGAGGCGCCGCGAGCGAGGAGCGGGACGGTCGGCGGTCGAGCGAGGGCGGACATCGCAGCGACACAGAGCGAGGCCCGTGCCGCGAGCGATCGCGCGAGAGACGCGAGGAAAACCGCTGGCGAGTCGGGTGGTCGGCGGAGCGGGAGGGCTGGCGGGAGCGCTCGCCAGCGCGCAGCTCACCTCGCGGGTGCGTCGGCGGCGATGCGGCCCAACGGGCTCCCCGACTGGATGGAACGGCCTCGGGCTCTATAGGGTGACGCCACCCACGAAGGAGCTTCCGATGAACCAGACGACCACGCTCTCTCCCACCGTTCGCCTCGGCGCCACCGGGCCGATGGTGTCCCCCCTCGGCCTCGGCTGCATGGGGCTCTCCGGCATGTACGGGCCGGGCTCCGACGAGCAGGGGGTGGCGACGATCCAGCGGGCCATCGAGCGCGGCGTGACGCTGCTCGACACGGGCGACTTCTACGGCCAGGGGCACAACGAGATGCTGATCCGCCGCGCCATCGAGGGGCGCCGCGACAAGGTGCAGCTCTCGGTGAAGTTCGGCGCGCTGCGCGGCCCCGACGGGTCGTGGGTCGGCGTCGACACCCGCCCGGTCGCCGTGAAGAACTTCCTCGGCTACACCCTGAAGCGCCTCGGCGTGGAGGCGGTCGACGTGTACCGCCCGGCGCGGCTCGACCCGAGCGTGCCCGTCGAGGACACCATCGGCGCCATCGCCGAGCTCGTGAAGCAGGGCTACGTGCGCCACATCGGGCTCTCCGAGGTGGGCGTCGAGACCATCCGCCGGGCCTGCGCGGTGCACCCCATCGCCGACCTGCAGATCGAGTACTCGCTGGTCAGCCGCGGCCCCGAGGGCGCGATCTTCCCCGCGCTCTCCTCGCTCGGCGTCGGCGCCACGCTCTACGCCGTGCTCTCCCGCGGCCTGCTCGGCGGCAGCAAGCCCAGGGGGGCGGGCGACTTCCGCAGCTACCTCCCTCGCTTCGCCGCGGACCACAAGGCGCACAACGACGCGGTCGTCGAGCGGGTGCGCGCCTTCGCCTCGGGCCGCGGTCAGTCCCCGGCGCAGCTCTGCGTTGCGTGGGCCCTCGCGAAGCAGCCGGGCTACGTCCCGCTGCTGGGGGCGCGCACCGTCGCGCAGCTCGACGACCTGCTCTCGGCCACCGAGCGCCCGCTCTCCTCGGCCGAGGTCACCGAGCTCGAGGCCCTCGTCCCTCGCGACGCCGTCGAGGGCACCCGCTACGACGCCCGCCAGATGGCGCACCTCGACAGCGAGCGCTGAGCCCTACGCCCCGCGATCAGAACCCCTCGATCCGCCGGACCAGGGCCTCCTGCGCCTCGGCGCTCCCCAGGGCGCGGTCGGTCATCGGGTAGAGCATGCGCTCCTCCTTCATGTTGTGCGCGCCGAGCAGCGCGGTGAGCTCTCCGAGCGCCGCCTTCGTGGCCGCCGCGTCGCTGGCCTCGAGCGCGGCGGTGACGCGTCGCATGCGCTCGCGGATGTCGACGTGCTCGGCGCGCATCACCGTGGTGGGACCGCGCGTCATGCCGGTCTTCTCCTCGAAGGCCGGGAAGAGCACCTGCTCCTCGACGTCGATGTGCCAGCCGAGGCCGCAGGCGAACTCGCCGAAGCGACGGAGGGCCTCGGCGAAGGAGCCCCCGGCGGCCAGGCCATCGACCTCCAGCGCGATCGCGTCGAGGCGATCGTGGTCGGCCTGGAGATAGCCCGTCACGCTGCGCGGACCTTCCTCGCGGCGGCGTCGGAGCGCCACGCGGGAGCGCCCCGGCAAGGCCTCCAGGAAGCTCCACTCGTAGCGCGAGGGCGACGCCTCCAGCAGCTCTCTCAGCAGCGCCCTCGGAGCCTCCGCCCCGACGAGCTCCAGCGCGTCGCCGGGACCCAGCGCGTCGAGGGCCGCGCGCACCTGGGCGTGGCGATCGGGGTGGGTGAGGTCTCCGACATCCAGCTCGCGAAGGGTCTCGTTCATCCGCGGACCGATAGGAGCGAGGGGGAGGGACGACAAGGGCTCCGCGTCGGAGAGCGTCGCCTACGCAGCCGCCTTCGGAAACCAGAGCGTGAACGCCGCTCCCGCCCCGGGCGCGGTCTCCAGGTCGACGCGGCCTCCGTAGCGGCGAGCGAAGGCGTAGACCATCGCCAGCCCGAGGCCGGTGCCCTCGTTTCCCTTGGTCGTGAAGAAGGGCTCGAAGACCCGCTGCTGGACCTCCGGGGACATCCCCGGTCCGTCGTCGGCGACGCACACCCACGAGCCGCCCTGCGACTCGCCGCTGGAGAGCGTGACCGTGCCCCCGGAGGGCATCGCGTCGATCGCGTTCACCAGCAGGTTCACCAGCGCCGCGACGCACTCTCCCGGGGCGACGGTCACCGGGGACGGTCCGTGGAGGTCCTCCACGATCTGGTACCCGACGCCGGACTTCGCGCGCGCCCGCCCGATGCCGATGGCCTCGCGCGCCAGCGGATCGAGCTCCACCGCCTCGGGCCGCGCCGACGGCGCCTGCTGGCTGAACGACCGCAGCGCGTCGAGCGTCTCCAATCCCCGCTTGAGCACCGCCTGCATCTTCGCGATGGAGTCTTGCGCGTCGAGGGCGTCCTTGCCCACGCAGCGCCGCAGAAACTGCAGGTGCAGCGACAGGGGGTAGAGGATGTTGCGCAGGTCGTGCGAGGTGCCCGCGGCCATCTGCCCCAGCACCCGGAGCTTCTCGCCCCGCTCCAGCGCCGCGCGCGAGTCGCGCAGCTGCGTGTACGAGCGCGCGAGCTCGGCGTACCTCGCGGCGCCGGAGAGCCCCGAGGCCGCGAGGTCGACCAGGCCCTCGACCAGCACCAGGGACTCCCCTCGCAGGCCGCTGGGCTCGCGGCGCAGGAGCACCAGCGAGCCGAAGACGTCGCCGCCGCTCACCAGCGGGATCGTCTCCGCGCGCTCGAACTCCCCGCGCAGCACCGACAGGAGCGCGTCGCCGATGTCCGCGCCGACGAGCTCGTCGTTGACCGTGAACCCGGCGAACTGCTCCGGCAGGCCCGCGGACGCCGCGAGGCGCAAGCCTCCGTCGGGGGTCACCTCGAGCACCGCCGCCGCGTCGACCTTGACCTCCGCGACCACGGTGCTCGCCAGCGCGGTCAGGATCTCCTGGGCCGTGGCGCTGCGGGTCACCAGGCGGCTGAAGGCGACCAGGGCGCCAAGCGCGCGTCGACCCTCCTCCGACTGATGGGACCGTAACATCGTGCAGGCATTTGCTTCACAGGGCCCGGCGCACGCAACCCCCCTCTCGGGGCGTGACGGTCGGGGTGCGTCCGCGGTACCACCGGGGGCGACATGGCCCAAGACCCGTCCAACTTCTCCATCGACGAGCGCGAGCTGCGGAGCCGGCTCGCCTTCTTCGAGCTCACCGACGAGGACCTGCAGCGCCTCGCCGCGCTGCGGCCCTTCGCCGAGCGCCACCTCGACGACATCAACGAGGCCTTCTACGAGCTGCTGCTGGGGCACCTGGAGACCCGGCGCTTCTTCCCCGACGAGGGCACCGTGCGGCGGGTGAAGCGCATGCAGCGCGAGTACTTCCTCGGGCTCTTCGAGGGCCGCTGCGACCTCGACTACGCGCTCAACCGGCTGCGCGTCGGCGCCGTGCACGAGCGCATCGGCATGGCCCCCAAGTGGTACATCGGCGCGTACCGGCGGTACCTCTCGCTGATCCTGGAGAGGGTCTTCGGCGAGCTGGAGCCCGCCGAGGCGACCGCCGCCTTCCTGAGCGTGCAGAAGCTGGTGGCCTTCGACATGTCCCTCGCGATCGACTCGTACATCGACGCCAACCTGCAGACCCTGGGGCGCCAGCAGGCGGCGATCCGCGAGCTCTCGACGCCGGTGATCCGGGTGCACGACCAGGTGCTGCTGCTGCCGCTCATCGGCACCATCGACAGCCAGCGCGCGGAGCAGGTGATGGAGGCCGTGCTCATGCGCATCACCGAGGAGAAGGCGGAGGTGATCATCATCGACATCGCGGGCGTGCCCGTGGTGGACACGGAGGTCGCCGACCACCTGCTCAAGACCACCGCGGCGGTGCGGCTGCTGGGGGCGCGCACGATCCTCACGGGCATCACCGCGCAGGTCGCGCGCACCATCATCCAGCTGGGCGTGGACATCTCGGCGATGCCCACGAGGGCGCGCCTCGCGGACGGCATCGAGCTCGCGCTCTCGATCGTCGGCAAGACCATCGCGCCGAAGGCAGGCTGAGATGGGCGGACCGATCCCGATCCTGAGGGTGGGGCCCAACCTGCTCACCACCATCCACGTGGAGCTGACCGACTCCATCGCGGAGGCCTTCCAGCAGGACGTGCTGCGCGCCATCGAGCGCACCGGCGCCGGGGGTCTGGTGATCGACATCTCGATGCTGGAGGAGGTGGACACCTACGTCGCGCGGGTGCTCGCGGACACCGGGCGCATGGCGGCGCTGATGGGCACGCGCTCGGTGCTGGTGGGGATGCGACCGGAGGTGGCGGCGACGCTGGTCCGCATGGGCTACGCGATGGACGGCGTGGAGACGGCGCTGGACGTCGACCGGGGCATCGCGAGGCTCGCGGCCCCCAGAGAGGACCGGTAGCGGCGGCCGATGCCGGTGCAGGTGCGCGACGCGGTGGAGCTGCCCATCCGCTACGAGGCGAACATCGCCGAGGTGCGCCGGAGCGCGAGGGCGCTGGCGCAGTCCCGGGGCTTCGACTCCTTCGCGACGGCGGCGCTGACCACGGCGGCCTCGGAGCTGGCGCGCAACGTCTGGGTCCACGGCGGCGGCGGCTCGGCGACCGTCGAGGACCTCTCCGACGGACAGCGCTCGGGCGTGCGATTGACCTTCCGGGACAGCGGCCCGGGGATGAGCGAGGCGGACCTGCAGCGCGCGCTCGCCGGGGGCTTCAGCACGGCGCGCTCGCTAGGCCTCGGGCTGTCGGGCACGCGCCGGCTGGTCGACGAGTTCGCGGTGGACACCCGGCCGGGCGGTGGGACGGTGGTGGTCATCACGAAATGGACTCGGTTCTGATCGGGCGCTGGGTGGGCGGCGGGGAGCGGACGCCCATCGGCGACGAGGCCTCTCTGTCCATCGCGCGAGAGGCCGCGCTCGACCTCGCCCGCTCGCTGCGCCTGCCCGAGGCGGCGATCGCGTCGCTGCTGGTGATCGTCGGGGAGCTGGGGACCAACCAGCTGCGCCACGCCCGCGACGGCGTGATCGCCTTGCGGAGCGTGGAGCGGGAGGGCGTCGCCGGGGTCGAGGTCATCGCGGCCGACCGGGGCGGCGGGATCCTCGACGCGAGCGCCTCGCTCGACGGCGGACCCGGCGGCGGAGGGGCCATCGGGCTCTCCAGGGTGCAGCACCACGCCGACGAGGTGGACCTCGACGTGCGCCTGGGCGTGGGCACCTGCGTGCGGGCGAGGAGGTTCGCCGGGAGGGTGTCGCGCCGGCGCGAGGTGGCGATCCTGGGGCGCAACTGCGGGGGTGAGCGGGTGAGCGGCGACGACGCGACCTTCGAGCGCCGCAGCGGGCTGCTGGTGCTCGCGCTGGCCGACGGCCTGGGCCACGGGCCCGAGGCGCAGGAGCCCGCTCGGCGGGCGATCGGGGTGGTGGCGGGGGCGCCCGAGGCGTCGCTCTCGGAGCTGCTGCGGCAGGCGGACGTGGCGCTCCGCGGGACGCGCGGCGCCGTGATGGGTCTGGTGAGCATCGACGAGTCGACGGGAGCGCTGGTGCACGCCGCGGTGGGCAACATCACCACCAGCGTGCGCGGAGCCCAGGAGGGCCGGTCGTTCAGCGGGACCCACGGCGTGCTGGGCTCGACCTCGCCGCGCCCTCAGCGAGTGACCGAGGAGCGCTTCGAGCTGCACCCCAGGGACCTCGTCGCGCTCTACTCCGACGGCCTGGGCTCGCGCCTCGAGCTCGACGTCGCACGGCAGCTCGCGTCGCGGCACCCGCTGGTGGTCGCGCAGCAGCTCATCGAGCGCTACGCCCGGGACAACGACGACGCGACGGTGATCGTGGCGCGCTGAGCGCTACGCCAGCAGCGGGCGGTTGAGCTCGGTGCGCCACGCGGCCGGGTCGGGGCTCGACTCGGGGCCCGCGACGTAGCGCTCCCAGAGGTCCGGGGCGGGGCTGTGACCCTGGGCGATGATCGAGGCGATGAACTCTCCCCAGGCGTCGCCGAGGCCCTCGTAGGGGCCGTGGTAGGTGGTCCTCGCGACCCGGGCGGCGGGGAGCTGCCCCGCGGTCACGCGACCCGTCGGGGTGACGGGCCCGGAGACCGGGACGCCCAGCTCGAAGTCGAAGGTGTCCGCGTCCATCTGGAGGTGATGCGAGAACAGCGGCCCGGTGGGTCCGATGCCCTGCGCGGCGACGGCGGCCATCAGCTCGCCGATGCCAGGGCCCATCACGCTCTGGATCTGCGACCGGGGGATGGTGAAGCGGATGATGGCGGCGGGCTGAGCGTCGGTCTGGACGATCTCGGTGGGGTCGATCATGGCGATGGCTCCTTCGCGAAGGCGATGGTGGAGAAGGGCGCGGATGCCGCCATGCGGGGCCGGTGGGTGTCAACGGGTCTCGCGTCCGCGAGGCGAGGCTCAGTTGTTGGGAGCGCCCTGGCAGATCCAGGTGCGGATCAGGTCGAGCTGCGAGCTCGGGAGCGCGGCGCCCCGCAGCGGCATCTGGCCTCCGCTGCACAGGTTGGTGCCCGTCAGCTTGTCGACGAGGTAGCTGCTCCCGGGCAGGCCCGGCGCCACGCGCAGCCGGGTGCCGCACCCCGAGGCCACGTTCACGAGCGCTCGGTACGAGCTCCCGCTCACGAGGGACATGTCACCCGAGGGGCGCGTCCCGCCGTGGCAGCCGGTGACGCAGCTCGATGTGAAGATGGGCTGCACCTGCGAGGCGTAGCTCACCGGCGTCGCCGAGCACGAGGCGCACGCCCCTCCGGAGCACGTCTGGCCCGACGCGCAGGCGTGCCCGCACGAGCCGCAGTTGGCCGGGTCCGTGGCGGTCATCACGCACGCGCCGCCGCAGAGCGTGGCGCCCGCCGGGCAGCTCGAGGTGCAGCGCCCGCTCGCGCAGGTCTGCCCCGACGGGCACACCGTCCCGCACGCGCCGCAGTTGGAGACGTCGGTGGCGGTGTCCACGCAGCGCCCGACGCATGAGGTGAGCCCCGCCGAGCAGCCGCACACCCCCGCGGTGCACACCTGCTCCGCGGTGCACGCCCGGCCGCAGGCGCCGCAGTTGGAGGAGTCCGTGGCGGTCATCACGCAGGCGCCGCTGCAGAGCGTAGAGCCCGCCGGGCAGCTCGAGGTGCAGCGCCCGCTCGCGCAGGTCTGCCCCGACGGACACACCGTCCCGCACGCGCCGCAGTTGGAGGTGTCGGTGGCGGTGTCCACGCAGCGCCCGCCGCAGAGCGCCTGACCCGACGGGCACACGCACGCGCCGCCCGAGCACGACTGTCCGGTGGCGCAGGCATGACCGCAGGTGCCGCAGTTCGTGGCGCTGGTCTGCGTGTCGACGCAGGCGCCGCTGCAGAGCGTCGCGCCCACCGGGCAGGACGAGCTGCACCGCCCGCTGGTGCAGGTCTGGCCCGCGGCGCACGCCGCCGCGCAGGCGCCGCAGTTGGCGGCGTCGGTGGCGGTGTTCACGCAGCGCCCGCCGCAGAGCGCCTGGCCCGACGGGCACACGCACGCCCCGGCGGAGCAGCTCTGGCCCGCCGCGCAAACGCGGCCGCAGGCGCCGCAGTTGGAGGCGTCCGTGGCGGTGCTCACGCAGAGAGAGCCGCACGCGGTCTGCCCCGTCGGGCAGCCGCACGATCCGCCCACGCAGGACTGACCCGACGCGCAGACGCGGCCGCAGGCGCCGCAGTTGGAGGCGTCCATGGCGGTGCTCACGCAGCGCCCGCCGCAGAGAAGCTGCCCCGCCGGGCAGGAGCAGGCCCCGCCGGAGCAGGTCTGCCCCGTCGCGCAGGCGCGGCCGCAGGCGCCGCAGTTGGACACGTCCGTCGCGACCGTGACGCAGCTCCCGCTGCAGTTGGTGGTGCCGAGCGGGCAGGCCCCCCGGACGCACGCCCCGACGGAGCACACGAAGCCCACGCCGCAGGCGCGCCCGCAGGCGCCGCAGTTGGACGCGTCCGAGGCGAGGGACACGCACCGGCCGCCGCACGCGACCTGGCCCGCGGGGCACGCGCACGCGCCCGCCGCGCAGCTCTGGCCCGTGGCGGGGCACACGACGCCGCAGCCGCCGCAGTTCGACGGGTCGGTCGCGGTGCTGATGCAGCGACCGCCGCAGAGCGTCTGACCCGCCGGGCACGCGCACACGCTTCCGACGCAGGTCTGGCCCGTGCCGCAGGCGCGCCCGCAGGCGCCGCAGTTGGACGCGTCGCTGGTGGTGGTCACGCAACGCCCCGAGCAGACCACCTGGCCCGGCGCGCAGACGCACGAGCCGCTGGTGCACGACTGCCCGGTGGCGCAGGCTCGCCCGCAGGCGCCACAGTTGGACGCGTCGCTGGAGGTCACCACGCACAGCCCGCCGCACAGGGCCTGTCCCCCGGGGCACACGCACGCCCCCGCCGCGCAGCTCTGACCGGCGCCGCAGGCGTGCCCGCAGGAGCCGCAGTTGAGGGCGCTGGTCGCCGTCGCGACGCAGGCCCCGGCGCAGGCGCTCTGGCCCATCGGGCACACGCACGCGCCCGCCGCGCAGCTCTGGCCCGCGGGGCACGCGCGAGCGCACATGCCGCAGTTCAGCCCGTCGGTGGCGGTGTTCACGCAGCGGCCGCCGCACGAGCTCTGGCCCGCCGGGCAGGCGCACGCGCCGGCCGCGCAGACCAGGCCCATCGGGCACGCGCGACCGCAGCCGCCGCAGTTGGCGCCGTCCGTCGCGGGGTCGACGCAGCGGGCGCCGCAGGCGAGGTGACCGATCGGACAGCTCGTGGCGTCCATCGAGGCGTCGCTGATCGTGGCGTCCATCGAGGCGTCGCTGGTCGGGCGCACCGCGGCGTCGATCGCCCCGGCGTCGGAGTCGGGGAGCGAGGTGATCCACTCCCGCACGCACGCGAGCTCGGTCGACGAGAGAGGATCACCGCCCAGCGGCATCCGCGATCCGCAGACGGGCGACGCGCCGCTCAGCTTCTGGAAGAGGTAGGACCCGTCGGGGTTGCCAGGGACCAGCAGTCGGCGGCCGTTGCAGTCGTCGGAGCTCGCGCGGAGGAGCCGCCCGACGACGTCCGGCGACACGAGGTCGAGGCCCACGGAGGCGCGCGCGCCCTCGTGACAGCCGGAGGTTCCGCAGCGGGGCGCGAAGATCTGCGACTGCACCTCGGCGGTCGTGTGCCCGCACGCCGCCTCGTCGCCACCGCAGCCCGCGAGCGCGAGGCCTACGAGCGCCGAGAGCCAGAGCGCGAGGCGCACGTCGAAGCCAGGGAAGGAGGAGGTGGGAGATGGTCGCGAAGGAGAGGGAAGCCACGCACGCCGGAGGCTCGGGAGTCGTGATTTCATGTGTCTTCGATCAACCAAGTTCCGTGCCCTTCGTGGCAGTCCGTGGCGGCTCGTCTCGCGTGATCTCAGTGCCGTTCGGGTCGTGTCGCGATCGCACAGCGCTGTGCATCAACCCCACACCCCAAGCGTCTGCCCCGTGGCGCACCGCCCGATAATTTGGACTCTCCCCTCTCGGGCGGCGACGGTCCCGGCCCGGTGTCGCTCTCCTCGATTCCTCCAGAGCTGCTGGTCGCGGTCTGCGTCGCGGCGCTGCTGCTCGCGCTCGTGCAGACGGCGAGGCTCGCGTTCACCCGCTGGCTGCCCCGCCACCGGCTCGCGGTCGCTCGCGCCGCGGGGGCCGACGGGGAGCGACGGGCCGAGCCGCTGCTGCTGCGCCTCGGCTACGCGATCGTCTCCCGCCAGGCGCCGATCAGCTACGAGGTCGCGGTCGACGGCGAGCGCTTCGAGATCGCCCTTCGCGCGGACTTCCTGGTCGAGCGCGACGGCCGCCGCTACGTGGCCGAAGTGAAGACCGGACGGCTCGCGCCTCGGCTGGAGACGCCCGCCACGCGAAGGCAGCTGCTGGAGTACCGCGTCGCCTTCGACGTGGACGGGGTGCTCCTCGTCGACGTGGACCTCGGGCGCGTGCACTCGCTGGAGTTTCCCTCCGCCGCGCCTCGCTCCGACGAGCCTCGCGTGGCCTGGATGCTCTGGCTCGCGATGGGCGGGGCGCTGGGCCTCGGGGCCTCCGCCATCGAGGCCCGGCTGCACCCTATCGTGTGCCCCCACCCTGCGTTGCCGCGCGCCCCTGCCCCCAAGGCAGAGCCTTGAGGGAGGGGCTCTGCATGCTGTCAGGCACGCGGATGCTTGTCGGACGTTTGCAGCACCTCCCTCAAGGCTCTGCCTTGGGGGCAGGGGCGCGCGGCAGCGCAGGGTGGGGGCACACGAC
>CBIHPK010000163.1:0-18623 GCA_966211675.1 uncultured Myxococcaceae bacterium | reverse complement strand
GATGGGGGTCGATGTCCCGATGGGGGTCGATGTCCCGATGGGGGTCGATGTCCCGATGGGGGTCGATGTCCCGCCCGCTCCGACGCTGCCGGAGCAGCGCTGCCGCGTCGAGTCGACCACCTACGCGGGCCCGATGCAGGAGCTCGACACCGGGCCCACGTCCTCCGCGCGGCTGCGCTTTACCCTGGCCGGTATTCCCTCGGGGGTCACGGCGGCCACGCTGGTCTACGACTCCTTCGACGCCGATCACCCCGGCGAGGAGGGCGTCATCACCCTCGACGGGCGGCGCTTCCCGATGCCCGCCAACGCCGCGTGGGACAACGTCACCGTCCCCGGCCAGCGCGTCGACGTGGGCGGAGCGATCAGCGCGGGCGACGCCGTGGTCGCGTTCGGCCCGGGGCCGCTGGCGAGGTCGTTCTTCCGGGTGGGCCGGGTGGCGCTGGAGTTCACCGCGCGCGTCGAGCGATGCCCCGGGGCGTCGGCGCCGATGCCCATGATCCCCGACGCCGGGACGCCCGCCGGACCGGTGGTCGAGCGCACGCTCGGGTACCGCGCGGCGACCTACACCCAGCGCGGCAACTGGGTGTTTCGCTGCGACGCCAACTACGCGTACACCGCCCGCGGCGACCACGCCTCCGAGGACTGCACCGGGGCCTACGCCCCGGACGGGACCCTGCGCGGCACGGCGACCTTCACCTTCGCCAACGTCACGGCCGCCACCTACGACGTGCTCATCGGGTCGCGGCACTCGGCCAACCGCAACAGCCTTCGCGCGCTCTTCACCGTCAACGGCGAGGCCGCTCGCATCGACCAACGCACCGGCGACGGGGCGCTCGCCATCGTGACCGACGTCTGGGGGCGGCGGGCGCTCTCGGGCACCGTACGCGTCGTGCTCGACGCCACCCGCAACGACGGCAGCGACAGCGTGTCCTTCGTGACGCTGCGACCCGTGCGCTAGGGCACGGCCGAAGCGCGCCTCGTCCGTGGGGCCTCGCCTCGCGCCCTTCGTCTCGACTAGGATCCGCGGCATGAGAGCCGCTTGCCCGCAATGCGCCAACCCGGTCGTGAGCACCGCCAGCCGGTGCGGGCGCTGCGGCGCGACCTTCAAGCCCGCGAAGGCCGACCGCAACCTCGGCCGCGTGGTGGGCAACCTGCGCCTCGTGGAGAAGCTCGGCTCCGGCGGCATGGGCTCCGTGTACCGCGCCGAGCACGTCGCGCTCGGGACGCCCTACGCCGTGAAGGTGCTGCACGCGCAGTTCTCCGACGACGACACGGTGGCCGAGCGCTTCCGCCGCGAGGCCGTGGCGTGCAGCCGGCTGCGCCACGAGAACACCGTGTTCGTCACCGACTTCGGGGTGCACGACGAGGTCGGGATCTACCTGGTGATGGAGTACCTGGAGGGCGTCGCGCTGCACCAGCTGCTGCGCCGCGAGGGGGCCATGCCGCTCGACCGCTTCGCCCGCGTGGCCTCGCAGGTGTGCGACGCCATGGACGCCGCGCACCGCCTCGGCATCGTGCACCGCGACCTCAAGCCCGAGAACGTGATGCTGCTCACCGAGGCGGGCCGCGACGGGCGGGTGAAGGTGCTCGACTTCGGCATCGCCCACCTGCGCGACGCCGAGGAGCAGGAGGGCGGCAGCATCACCCGCGCGGGCACCGTCGTCGGGACGCCCGCGTACATGAGCCCCGAGCAGATCGACCGGCGCTACGGCGAGGTCGCCCCGGTGTCCGACGTGTACTCGCTCGGGGTGATCTTCTACGAGTGCCTCGCCGGGCGGCGCCCCTTCCTGGGCGACTCGGACGTGGTGCTCATCACGCAGCAGCTCACCATGGCCCCGGAGCCCCTCGCGGCGCACCGGCCCGAGCTCGCCGACGCGCGCCTCGCAGAGCTCGTCGCGGCGATGCTCGAGAAGAACCCCGCGCGCCGCCCGCAGAGCATGGCCATCGTGCGCGCGATGCTCTCCGAGGCCATGAAGGAGCTGGAGTCCCTCGGCCTCGTCGACGACGCGCGCATCACGGTGCTGCCCGTCTCCTTCGACGCGACGGACGTGGAGCTGTCGCGCTCGGAGTTTCCCTCGCAGCCCGCGCGCACCAACCCCGACCTGCTTCGCTCCAACCCGTCGCTCCAGATCACCGGCATCGTGCAGCGCATCCGCGCCGAGGCGCCGGACTCCGCCGCCGCGGCCCTGCTGGCGGCGCTCCCCACCGCCGACGCGATGCGCAGTGAGGCCATCACCCTCGCGCTCTGGGGCGTGCTGCAGGACGAGCTGCTCAGCGCTCCGCCCGCCGACCCTCGCTTCGCGCAGAGCCTCGCGCACCTGGTGCTGCTGCTCGACGCCGCCCTCGCCTCGCACTCGGGCGAGCGGCCGTCGCCTTCGCAGGAGAAGGTGTTCCGCGGGCTCAAGAACCTCTTCACCCTCGCGAGCGCCGACCGCCAGCGCGCGATCGCCGCGGGCATCGCGCCGCTCTTCGGTCGGCCGCTGTTCCCCTTCGAGGCGGTGCCGCGCAGCCTGGTGCCCGCGCGCCCGGACGGGTCGCTCGTGGACAAGCTGCGGCAGCCCGTGTCGGTGTCCGCGGTGAAGGCCCTGCTGACCCACGAGATCTCCCTCTTCGGCAACAAGAAGAAGAAGTCCGAATAGAAGGGGGCCGCGCGTCCCTCGCTGCCGGGAACTTCCCCCCCTCCCCCGGTGTCGCTCAAAACACCCCCCGTGCGACGCCCCCACCCGATCGTCCTCTCGCTCGTCCTCGCCGCGTGCCGCAGCGCCCCCCGGCCGGTGCCTCCCACCGCCGTCGCCATGCCCGAGGCCCCGGCCCCCGCGGACACCTCCACCGTCGTCCGAGCGCTCGCCGCACCGGCGATGCCGCGCTGCGAGGCCGGTGACCCGCTCGCGGTCGCGTCGCTCACGCCGGGGCTCCCGGCGACCCCCGCCCTCGCCCGCCGCGCCGATGGCGGGCTCGTGGCCTTCGTGGTCGATCCGCACCGCGACGGGCACCCCACGCTGCGCCTGCTCCCGCTCGATCGCGAGGGCAGCAGCGTCACCGACGGCGTCGCCCACAGCCCCATCGACCTCGACGACGCGGGCGCCTCCCCCGCGCTCCCGGCCCTCGTCGCCACCCGCGACGGCTACCTCCTCGCGTGGCGTCAGGGCCCGCCCGGCCAGCACCGCATCGCCCTCCGCGCCCTCCGCCCCGACGGAACCCCCGGCCCAGCCGCCCGCCTCCTCTCGCCCACCGGCGTGCTCGGCGCGCCCGCGCTCGCGCTCCGCGACGATCGCCCCGTCGTCGCCCTCGCCCGCTCCTCCGCGCGCTCTCCCGGCGACGGCCGCGCCGACGCCACCGCGTGGGCCGCCTTCATCGACCGCGTCGACCCCGATGACACCGTTCACTCCGCGCCCGCTCCCGAGGGCGGCGCCTTCACCGGCGAGGCCCCTCGCGTCGCCGTCACCGCCCGCGGCGTCGCCGTGTGGGCCACCGTCGCCCGCGACCACGCCAGCGCCACCGACGAGCGAGCCCTCGTGCGCCTCGACGACGACCGACCCACCCTCGTCGCCCGCGACCTCGATCACCCCAGCGTGCTCCCGCTCGGCGACGGCCGCACCCTCGTCGCCTGGCGCGCCCGCGTCGCCCGCCGCGACACCGCCGCCCGCGCCGCCGTGCTCTCCGCCGACGACACCGTCGCCGAGGCCCCCCTCACCCTCGCCACCTACCGCGGCGCCTCGGACCTCCACGTCGCCCTCACCCCCATCGGCCACCACCGCGTCGCGGCCCTCTCCCTCTCCACCCTCGCCGACGACGCGGGGGCGTCGATCAACCTCTCGCTCCTCGACGACAACGGCCGCTACCTCGGGAGGGCGCCCCTGCTCACGGGCTTCCTCGCTCGCTCCTCGGAGCTCAGCGTCGCCGCGGCGCCCGAGGCCGACGAGGCCCTCGTCGCCGTCGACGGCCGGGACGTGGACGACGGCACACCCCAGCTCATCCTCACCCGCGTCCGCTGCCACGCCACCGAGACCGTCGCCCCCCTCGACCTCCCGCCCTCCACCTTCGTGCAGGAGCCCATCGCCCCGGACGCCCCCGCGGTCACCCTCGCGCGGCCGCAGTCCACCGCCGCGGACATGGCCTGCACCGCCCGGGGCTCCGGGGATTTCGTCGCCCACGTCGACGCCAACACCAACGCCAGCGCGCTCGTCCACACGACCTCCGCGGTCGTCGTCACCCCCTCCGCCACCACCCTGCTCGCCATCGTGCGGAGCGCCGCCGACGCCCCCGGGCGCCTCGTGGTCTCGACCCTCAACGCCCAGCGACGGCTCACTCCCCTGCTCGTCGGGCGCCAGTCCGCCAGCGACATCCTCGCGGCCTCGCGTGTCCCCGGCGGCGCCGCGCTCGCGGTGATCTCGTACCCGCTCCAGTCGGTGGAGCGCCTCGACCTCGTCACCATCCGCGGCGCGGCGGTCACGCACGCGCTCTTCCCCACGCTGCGCGATCCGAGCGCGGCGGCCATCGTCCAGGAGACCGGCGAGGTCTACGTGGTCGCGAAGACCAGCGAGGGATCGCCCGTGCTCGCCCGCGTCGCCGCCGGTCGCCCGCCGGTCGTGCTCTCGACCCTGCGCGACGGCGACACGCTGCTCGACGCCGCGCGCGACGTCGACCGCACGGCGCTGCTCCTCGCCAGGCCCGACACCCTCGGCGAGGACGTCTCGCTCACCCTCGCCGCGCGCTTCGTCGGCGCCACGCCCTCTCGCGACGACGACCCCTTCGCCGACCCGCTCGGCCACGTCGTCGGGACGGCCCTCTGGCACCACCTCCCCGGCCGCGCCCTCGCGGTGCTCTCGCACGTCGGCCCCGCGCTGCGCATCGCCGAGCTCGACCGCGACACGCTCCGCAACCCTCGCAGCCTGCTCGCGGTGCACCCGTCGGGGGGAGAGATCCTGGCGGGCGCCGTCGCGGGCCCTCGCCACTGGCTCGCCCTCGCCACGGGGATCGCCCCGGAGGGTCAGCGCGCCGCCTCGCTCACCTTCGCCGCGCTCGACCGGGGGACCCTCGCGGGCGCCCACTTCCGACTGCCCGACGACGCCAGCGCCATCGCCGGGGGCGTGAGCCTCGACGCGGACGAGACGCACCTCGTCGCGCTCTACCCCCGCAGCGCCGAGCGCGGCGTCACCTGGCGATGGATCGACCTCACCTGCAACCTCCCCGGAGCCGCCCGATGATCGCGCGACGTCTTGTCCTCGCCGGATGCCTCGCCCTGCTCGGCGCCTCGACCGCGGGCGCCCAGGCGCGAGAGCGCGTGTGCGTCACCACCGAGGCGCGGCGGGTGCTGAGCGCTCCCTTCCTGCTGGCCAACGGGAGCGACCGCATCGTGGCGGCGCCCTTCGCTCAGCCCTCTCGCGAGGGGGCGGCCTTCGTGATCGCCCTGCGAGACCCGGAGCGAACGCTCCGCGTGGGAGAGCGGCGGGGGCTGCGACGGTCCATCACGGAGCTCGAGCTGCGGGGCGCGGCCACCGCCCCGGACGCACTGCCGGGGATGGTCTTCGCGAGGGTCGACCGGAGTCTGGGACTGGTCGGTGAGCCCGTCTTCGTCGAGGACCCGACCTCGTCACGGAGGGAGGGGGAGACCTTTCCGCCGGGGGTTCCGGTGGGGGTGACCGTGGAGGGCGGCGTGCTGGTGATCGCCCACATCGCGGGCGACCTCTACGCCACGCTGGTCCCGCCGGAGGGGCCGGTGGCGGCGATGCGACGGGTCGCTCAGGCGCCGCCCGCGACCGCCGCGGGGACGCACGGCTTCGTGTGGCTGACGGCCACCGCGCGCCCGGTCCACGGCCACCCGGGCGCCGTCGCCCTCGGCGGAACCGAGGAGGGCGAGGTGGTCGCGCTCAGCTTCGACGGCAGCGGCGCGCTGGTGGGCTCGCCGGTGCTCTGGCAGCAGCACGTCGGCGGCGCGATGCAGCTCCTGCCCCTGCCCGACGGGGCCGATCCGGCGGCGCTGCTGGAGCGGCCGGTGCGAGGCGCGACGGTGACCGGCGAGCAGGCGCGGGAGCAGGTGCTGGTGCGGCTCACCGACACGCTGGAGCCCTCGGGGGATCCAGCGAGGCTGGGGCTGGGTCCGTACCCGACGGCGGCGGCGATGCGCGGGGGCTCGCTGCTGCTGTCGCAGTGGGCGGAGGGCCACGGGCTGGCGGTGTCGACGCTGCCGGTGACGCGCGGAAGGCTGCAGGTGGAGACGCCGCGGCTCTGGACCACGCGGGAGCTGGAGGGCGCGCCGCTCGGGCACACGATGATCACCGGCGGAGAGGGCGTGCTCTACGACCTGGCGATGAACGGCGACACGGTGGCGGGCGGGCTGCACGCGTACCTGGTGTACTTCGACGGGGCGGGGACGCCGTTTCCGCGGCGGGACGTGGTCCCGCTGAGGGCGAGGGTGATCGCGCCGCCGGTGCTGCTGCCCGCGGAGGACGGCGTCGTGGCGGTGATGGCGAACGTCGACGAGATGGGCGGCGGCGTGGACGCGGTGCACCTGCGCTGCGACCTGGTGACGCTGCCGCAGCGGTAGCCGCTCGACCGGGCTGCGAAACCTGCGCGGCCGTGTGAATTCTTTGCACGGGATTTCCGCTCCATCGGCCGCTATGCACAGCGCGCAGGTCGACCGCCCCGCAGGAGAGTGATCGCGCATGGAATCGTTCGTCTGGGATGACCATTTCGTCACCGGCCTGGTGGAGGTCGACCGGCAGCACCGGTGCCTGGTCGACGCGATCAACAACTTCGGCCACCTCCTCGCGCAGCCCGAGGGAGTGGCCTTCGACGCGCTGGAGCGCGTGTTCGGCGAGCTCGCGGCGTACGCCCACCATCACTTCGAGGACGAGGACGCGCAGATGATCGCGGCGGGCGTCGACCCGCGACACGTCGCGTACCACCGCCGCGAGCACGCCAACTTCTTCCACGAGGTGACGCACATGCACGCCGGCGTCACGCCGCAGGACCTCCGCAGCGCCCGCATGCTGCAGGAGTTCCTCGTGCACTGGCTGGCGCATCACATCCTCGGGTCGGACCAGATGCTGGCCCGGCAGATCAAGGCCATCCACGCGGGGCACACCGCCGCGGAGGCGTACCTCGCCGAGGAGCGCAAGAAGGACGGCGCCGTCGAGCCGCTGGTCCGCGCGCTGAACGGGCTCTTCCAGCAGGTGACCGAGCGCAACCGCGAGCTCCAGCGCCTCAACGAGACGCTGGAGGCGCGCGTCGCGGAGCGCACCGAGGCGCTGGCCATCGCCAACCGGCACCTGGAGGAGCTGAGCCTCACCGACGCGCTGACCGGGCTGCCCAACCGCCGGCACGCCATGATGCGGCTGGCGAAGGCGTGGGACGAGTCCCTCCGCGACGGCACCCCGCTGGCCTGCATGATGATCGACGCCGACGGCTTCAAGCAGGTCAACGACAGCCACGGGCACGACGCGGGCGACGAGGTGCTGCGCCAGCTCTCCCGGACCCTCCAGCACTCCATCCGCACGGACGACGTCGTGTGTCGGCTGGGCGGGGACGAGTTCCTGGTGATCTGCGAGCGCACGCCGCTGGGCGGGGCCGTGCAGCTCGCCGAGCGGGTGCGCGCGACGGTCGCGGCGCTGCGCGTCCCCGCGGGGAGCGGGGAGTGGCGCGGCAGCATCAGCGTGGGCGCCGCCGTGCGCGACGAGGCCATGCGGTGCGTGGAAGACCTGATGAAGGCCGCCGACGAGGGCGTCTACGTGGCCAAGCGCAACGGGCGCAACTGCGTGGCCGTCGCGCCGTAGGAGCGGAGCCCCTCGACGGGCGCAGCCGCTACGGCAGCTGCCAGAGGACGGTGGTGCCCTCCACCGTCGCGGCCACCCGTCGCGACTCGGCGTGCGCCGTCGGCTTGCACCACCGCTGAACTGTTACCCCGCATCCCTGCCACCAACCGCTCGGTGCGTCGGGGAAGCAACGCCGCACCCTCGCTGGCACGGAGCAGTTCCAGGCGACAGAGCATCCAGTGTACGAAGTTCGCGATTGCCACGAACGATCCGGGCCGCGGCGTGGAGTCGCCGACGAGCGCTTCGCAGCCCCGAGTTCCCCCGGAGCCCGCCCTATGGCACCACTTCGCGCGCGATGACCCTGCGCCGTAGCGTCCTCCTCCTCCCGGTGCTCTCGCTCTCCCTCGGCTGCAGCATCGATTTCGACCGCTTCCTCGGGGGCAACCGGGACGCGGGCGCGCCGCTCGGCGACCTCCCCGACGCGGCCGCCGACGCGCTCGGGCCGGGCGACGTGGGCACCCCGATCGATGCGAGCGCGCCCCGTGACACCAGCGCGACCACCGACGCGCCTCCCGCTCGCGACGCTCTCCCCGCGATGGACGTGGCCGTCCTCCCCGACGTGCCGGTCGCCATGGACGCCCCGCTCCCCGATGTCCCCTCGCCGCGCGACGTGGCCGCCATCCCCGATGTCCCGGTCGCCATGGACGCCCCCGCCTCCGATGTCCCGCCACCGCGCGACGTGGTCGTCGTCCCCGATGTCCCGCCGCCGCGCGACGTGGTCGTCGTCCCCGATGTCCCGCCGCCCCTGTGCACCCCGGGGAGCGCGTCGTGCTCGACCGCCACCGCGCGTCGCGTCTGCAGCGCCGACGGGCGCAGCTACGTCACCAGCGAGTGCCCCGCGGCGACCGGCGCGAGCGGCGTGTGCGCCTCGGGGCTATGCGCGATCGCCTGCCTCGGTGGTCGCGGTGACTGCGATGGCAACCCGGTCAACGGCTGCGAGACGGACCTCTCGGCCAGCGCGTCGCACTGCGGGCTCTGCGGGCGGACGTGCGTTGGCGCGACCCGCTGCGTGTCGGGCGCGTGCGCGGCGCTGGCCCCCGTGCCGGACCTCTTGCGACCGTGGTCCTCCATGGGCGTCGCGGTCGACGGAGCGGGGCGCGTCTCCGCCGTCGGCGGGCTCTGGGCGGGCTACAGCGCGGTCGACACGCACGACGCGTGGGACCCGGCCACCAACGCCTGGACCGCGCGCGCCCCGCTCCCCGAGAGCCTCATCCACCCCGGCCTCGTGGCCGACGGCATGGGCAGGATCTACAGCGTCGGCGGTCGCGACGGCGGCGGCACCGAGTCCGTGCGCGTCTGGGCCTACGACTGGTCCTCCGACGTGTGGACCGCGAGAGCGCCGCTCGCCACCGGGCGATGGGCCATCGCCGTCGCCACGGGGCGCGACGGGCGCATCTACGCCTTCGGAGGGGAGATGTTCCGCGACACCTCGTACGGCGCTCAGGTCTACGACCCCGCGGCCAACCGCTGGACGAACCTCGCGCCGATGCCCGTCGCCCGAGGCTTCGCGCGCGCCGCCACCGCCAGCGACGGGCGCATCTGGGTGGTCGGCGGACGCGACCAGTCGGCGTACCTCTCCAGCACCAGCGTCTACGACCCGGCGACCAACACCTGGGCGCCAGGGCCCTCCCTCCCGGCGAACCGATCCGCCGAGGGGGTGACCCTCGGCCCCGACGGGCGGATCTACGTCGCCGGCGGCGAGTCGGCGTCGGGCAGCGTGTCCGCCACGGTCTATCAGCTCAACGCGGGCGGAACCGCGTGGACCTCGCGCGCCGCGCTCCCGCTGGGCCGCTCGCACCACGGCTTCGTGACCCTGCGCGACGGACGCCTCGCCTCCGTCGGAGGCGGGGCGAGCTCCGGTCGCATCGCGACGGTCAACACCTACGACGCCGCCGCCGACGCGTGGCGTTGAGCGTCGCGCTATGGCAGCTGCCAGAGGACGGTGGCGCCTTCCACCGTCGCGGCCACCCGCCGCGTCCCGGCGTGCGCCGTCGGCGGAAACGCCTCTCCCGACAGCTCGCCGCGGTGCCCGAGCTCGGCGACCACGCGTCCCTGCTCGGCGTCGACGACCACGGCGCGCGTCACCCCGCGCTTGTAGGAGCTCACCTGGATCATGAGCGTCGAGGGGCCGAGCACCGCCGGGGCCGTCTTGTCGGCGCGCCACTCGTCGCCGAAGCCCACGGTGCGCGCCACGCTCCCGTCCGCGAGCCTCAGCGCCAGCAGATGCTTCGTGGCGTACGGGCCCTCGTCGTCCGCGACCCACACGAGGCCGGCTTCGCGGTCGAGCCCCGGCCGCTGGTCGCTGCGCAGGACCCGCCGCCAGCGCGCCGCGCCGGTGTCGGCGTCGTAGCAGCCGAGCACGCGCTGCCCGTCGGTCTCCTCGTCGCCGGACACCCAGTCGAGCGCCAGGCCGAGGGTGAGCACCGTCGACTCGTCGGGCATCGCCGCCCACTGGAAGCTCCACTCGCTGGTCTTGATCGCCGAGAGCTTCGCCCCGGTGGCCGCGTCGCAGACGGTGACGGTGCGGTTGCGCGGGGCGACGTACCCGCCGTCGGCCACGGCGACGCGCGCGCCGCCCGGAGAGAACCCGAGCGAGCTGCGCTCGAGCTGGTAGCGCACCGCGGGCAGCGACGCGATCGCCTTCGCCGCCGGCCAGTCGTAGACGCGGGCGGTCTTGGGCCCCGCGGCGAGGAAGGCCCCGTCGGCGCTCACCGCGCAGCCGATGGGGCTGCCGCGCACGCCCTTGAGGGTCACCGCGCGGGCCTCGGCCCAGCGGCCTGAGGCGCCCGGCGCGAACTCGTGCGCGACCAGGCAGCGCTCGCTCCAGCGCCGCTCGACCACCAGCAGGCTGCCGCCGGGCGTGAAGGCGAGCGTCCCGATCACGGGCAGCTCGGCGACCGGGGAGAGGGGCCCGCGCGCGGTGGGCTCGATCGTCACGCTCACATCGACAGGGTTGCTCATGGTGGCGCAGGAGTGTACGCAAGGTCCGCTTGGCGCGAGGCCCGGGGCCTCCACCCGTCGCAGGATGGTCGGCCGATGCCGCTCCGACGCGAAGCGCGAGCGCGCCGCGACGGCCTCACCCGCCTACCTCGCGACCGGCCGTCGCTGGAACGATCGTACGAGCGTGTCGACGAGCCACGCCGAGAGCACGCCGACGCCGGTCCCGATCACGTCCCAGGTGAAATCGCGCCACGACGGGTCGCCGCCCGCGACGGCGTCGAGGAGCTCCTTGCCGATGCCCAGGGTGAGCGAGAAGCCCGCCCCGGCCGCGACCCGCACGCTCGTGCGATCGGTGACCAGCGCCGCGCCGGCGTAGCCCCCTCCGGCGAGCAGCACGCTGAGTGAGAAGTGCAGCGCCTTGTCGGCGCCGAACCAGTCGTCCACGGTCTGCGCCCGCGCCGGGACCGAGCCCGCGAGCGCGCACGCCAGCAGCGCCGCCGGGGCGAGGCGCCGTCGCGCCAGGAGTCCGTGCCAGCGCACCATCGCCGCACGATATCCCTTGTGAGCGTCGGGACGGCGATGACCCGCGGCGCCTACCCCAGGAAGGTCGCGAGCTCGTCGGCGCCGCCGAGGTAGCGGCCGTCGACGAACACCTGCGGGGTGGTGGCCTTTCCGCTGACGGCGCGCAGCCGCCGGGGCGTCGCGGGGATCTCCTCGTAGGCCCACCCCTTCGCCTCGAGCAGCCGCTTCGCGCGGGCGCAGTGGCTGCACCCCGGCTTGGTGAACAGCACCACGTCGTGCGGCGGCTCGCCGTTCGGGTCGAGGTACCGGAGCATGGTGTCGGCGTCGGACACCTCGAAGGGGTCGCCCTCCTTCTCGGGCTCGATGAACATCTTCTTGATGACGCCGTCGTCGACCAGCATCGAGTAGCGCCACGAGCGCCGCCCGAAGCCCAGGCTGGCCTTGTCCACCAGCATCCCCATGCGCTCGGTGAACTCCCCGTTGCCGTCCGGCAGGAAGGTCATCTGGTCGGCGTGCTGGCTGCGCGCCCACTCCTCCATCACGAACGCGTCGTTGACCGACACGCACACCACCGCGTCGATGCCGCGCGCCTTCAGCACCGGCACGAGCTCGTTGTACCGCGGCACGTGGCTGCTCGAGCACGTCGGCGTGAACGCCCCCGGCAGCGCGAACACCACCACCCGCCGACCCCCGAACACCTCCGCCGTGGTCACGTCCTTCCAGGCGCCGTCGACCCGCGTGCGAAACGTCACATCCGGTACCCGCTGTCCCTCGAGGTTCTTCATGGTGCGTCTGTATCACTCCATCTCGTTGGAGGCTCTCACCCCGCGGGCTGGTTCGTGACGCGCTGGAGGGCCACGTCGATGGTGAACGCGCGCGGGTCGAGGCCCGGCTTCACCTCCGCCCAGGAGAGCGGCACCGAGGCCGTCGCCGTGGGCGTGGCGCGCACCGACCAGGCGCTCGCGGCGGTCTTGCCACGCGCGTTCTGGAGGAAGTCGACGTAGACCGTCCCGGGCGGGCGCTTCGCCGGGTCGCGCGCCAGCGTCGTGATCGAAGGGAGCGCGGCGGCCACGGCCTTCGCCACGCGCTCGGCGGTCGCCGCGGCGGTCTTCCAGGTGGTGCGCTTCGCGAAGGGCGCGACGACGTGGAGCCCCGTCGCGCCGGAGGTCTTGGGCCGCCCTTCGAGGCCCTCCCCGGCGAGCACATCACGCACCGTGAGCGCCACCTCGACGACCCGGTCGTACGGGACGCCTGGGGAGGGGTCGAGGTCGATCACGATCCAGTCGGGCGACGAGAGCGAGCCCACGCGCGCATGCCAGGGGTGCACGGAGATGGCGCCGAGCTGCACGGTGTAGAGGAGGGTCAGGAGGTCGCCGCCGACGAGGCGCGGGCGCGTGGTGCCGTCCTCGAGGCGCACCTTCGCGGTGCGCACCCCGTCGGGCCAGTTGGAGGGCTCGTGCTGGTGGAACGACGGCCCGTCGACCCCCTTGGGGTATCGCTTGAGCGCGAGCGGCCGGTCGCGCAGCAGCGGCAGGAGCGTCGGGGCGACGCGGGCGTAGTAGCGCATGAGCCCGCCCTTGGTGACGCCCACCTCGGGGAACACCACCCGCCCCAGGTGCGTCACCGCCAGGGTGCTGCCGTCCTCGAAGGCGAGCTCCCCGCCGCCCTCCGCTTCGAGGCGATCGAGCTGCGCGACGAGGTCCGTCGAGGCGGTCGCAGGAGGCTCCGGGGGATGGGTGACGTCGCTCCTGCTGCGGTGCTCGCTGAGCCTGGTTGCCATGCGCGGACCTCCAGCGTCCGGTCAGGAGCAGCGCCCGTGCCGACCACTCCCCTGGCTGCGCTCTCGCGGTAGGAGCCCGAGCTGTGGTGCTGGGAGGGCGGAGGGTGTGGCGTCCATTGCGCCCCACCGCGGCGCTCCGGGTCAGAGCGCGCGGGACGGGTGCTCGACGCGCTCCGGCAGGCCGAGCGAGAGCACGACGGCGAGGCCGAGCACGCCCGTGAAGATCATGGCCGCCCGGTGGTGCTGCGCGAGGAGGCCCTCGGGGCTCGATGCCCCGCCGAGGGCGCCGAGCACGGCGATGCCCGCGATGCCGCCGAGGTAGCGCATCGTCGCGGTGACGCCCGCGGCCATCCCGGCCTGCTCTCGAGGGACGCTCGCGATCGAGGCCGCCTGCGCGGGGGAGCTGGAGAGCCCGAGCCCGACGCCCATCAGGACGAGCGCGGGCAGCGCGTCCGACGGCGTCCGGAGCCTCGCCCCGTCGCCCAGCAGGTACACCCCGACGCCGCAGATCGTGAGCCCCAGCGAGGCCGCGAGGCGAGGACCGACGCGCTCCGAGAGCCTCGCCCCGATCGGGGAGCAGACCACCATCCCGAGCATCATGCCGAGCAGCGCCCGGCCCGTGGCCCCGGCGCCCTGCGCCCGCACCCGCGAGAAGAAGCCCGGCAGCTCGAAGAGGAAGGCGTACATGGCCATGTTGCCGAGGGCGACCACGAGGCCGCCGCAGGTGAAGGCGCGGCGGGAGAAGAGCGAGAGGTCGATCACCGGCGCGGCGACGCGGCGCTCCCAGGCGACGAAGGCCGCGAGGGCCGCGAGGGCCACCGGGAGGGCGGCGAGGCGGCCGGACTTCATCACCGCGATGGTGGCCACGAGGGAGAGCGCGAGCAGGAGCGTCCCGGCGACGTCGAAGGCGGGCCTGCGGGCGCCGCCCGTGGCCGCCGCGCGGGCCGATGGGGCGCGCGAGAGGAGCACCGAGAGCGCCAGGATCACCAGGTTGGGCGCGAACACCGCGCGCCACCCGAAGCGCGCCGTGAGCTCGCCGCCCATGGTGGGGCCGATGGCGGCGGAGAGGCCCATCATGGCGCCGAAGGCGGCGAGGGCCCGCGCCTGCCGCTCGGGGGCGAGGCCGCCGCGCACCATGGCCATCGCGCTCGGCAGCACCGCGGCGCCCCCGGCGGCCATCAGCACGCGCGCCACGACCAGCACCGCGAGGTGCGGGGCGAGGAGGCCACAGAGCGTCCCGAGGGCGACGATGGCCTGGCCCAGCCCGAGGGCGCGGCGGTGGCCGATGAGGTCGCCGAGCTTGCCGCCGGGGCTCTGGCAGACGATGCCCACCACCAGGTAGCTGGTGACCAGCCACTGCGTGACCACCGGGACGGAGACCCCGAGGTCGCGCCCCATGCTGGGCAGCGCCACCGCGAGGGAGGTCGAGCCGAGCGGCGCCAGCGTGCAGGCGAGCGCGAGGGCCGCCATCAGGCGGCGGTCGAGCGGCGCCTCGCTCAACCCACGCCCCGGGCCGTGATCGCGCGCACCTGCAGCAGGTAGAGCGCGTCGCCCGCGAAGGCCCACTCCACGTCGCGCCCCGCGCCGAACACCGCCTCGCAGCGCGTGGCGAGCTCGGAGAGCGCGGCGAGCTTCGCGCCGTCGAGGCAGAGCGCCCCGGCGGTCGCCTCGTCGAGGGCCACCTCGTGGACGCCGCCGTCCGGGGCGCGGCGCATCGCGAGGTCCTTCCAGCCCGCGACGTGCTCGAGCACCTCGCCGCGCGGCGAGAGGCGCGCCCGGTCCGGCGTGACGAGGCCCTGCACCACGACCTCGCCGAGCCCCCAGGAGGCCTCGATGACCCGCGCCTCCGCGCCGTTCAGCGGGTCGCGGGTGAACATCACCCCCGCGCAGGTGGCGTCGACGAGGCGCTGCACCACGACGGCCACGCGCGCCTCGCCGGCGACGCCCATGCGGGCCCGGTACGCCCGCGCCGCCTGCGTGTTGCCCGAGGCGTGCACCGCGACCACGGCCTCCCTCAGCCGCGCGCCGTCGCCGACGTTGAGCAGCGACAGGTGCTGCCCCGCGAAGCTCTGCGCGGTGCCGTCCTCGCCGATGCCCGAGGAGCGCACCGCCATCGGCGCCGAGAGGGCCGAGCCCACCCGGAGCAGGTGCGCGCAGGCGGCCTCGTCGCCCGCCACGACGGCCTCCACGGCGTCCACCGAGAGGGCGAAGCCGTCGGGCACCGGCAGCCCCGCGCGCATGGAGGCGCCGAGCTGCGCCGCCTTGCCCCCGTAGCGCCCGGCGTCGGTGACCTCCCGCAGCGAGCGGAGGCTCAACCGATCACCTCCACCACGCCTCGCGTGCCGTCGACGCGCACCCGCGCCCCGTCGGGGATCTTCACCGTGGCGTCGCGCGTCCCCACCACGCCCGGGATGCCGAACTCGCGCGCGACGATCGCGGCGTGCGAGAGCTGGCCCCCGCGGTCCGTGACGATCGCGCCGAGCATGGGCAGCACGACGTTGAAGTAGGGCGAGGTCGCGCGGGTGACGAGCACGTCCCCCTGCTGGATCTTCACGAACTCGCTCTCGTTCAGCACGAGCCGCGCGGTGCCCTCGTAGACCCCGACGTTCACCGGCAGCCCGGAGACCACCGTGGGCTCGGACTTCGCCTCCGGCGCCGGCTGGAAGAGGCACTCGAGGAAGGCCATGGTCGCCCGCTGGCTGCGCCGCGCGTTCTCCGGCAGCCACTCCGCCGGCGGGGGCGGAGCGGGCTCGGCCCCGAGCCACTGGGGCGCGTCGGCGATGCTCTTGGTGCGGCGCCACGCGGCGCGGGCCCTCAGCTCGTCGCTCGTCGCGGCCCTCTCGCCTCTCGCGAGCGCCATGAGCTCGTCGAAGCCCGCCTCGACGGCCAGCGTCGCGTCGTCGAGGAGCCCGCGGGCCACGAGGCGCCGGCCGAGCGCCAGCACCGAGCGACGGAGCAGCCCGCTGCCCCAGCCGTCGGAGTACACCCCGCGCTCGTCGCGCAGGCGGTTGATGTACCGCGCCTCCTCCATCAGCCCGTCGAAGGTCGCGCGGTGCGCCTCGGGGATCGCCTCGCGCAGCGCCGCGATGCGAGCCGCGCGCCCCTCGTCGGCCGGAGCCCTGGCCCCGGAGGCGGCCTTCGCGCGGATGGCCTTCACCAGCACCTCGGGCATCTCCAGCGCGCAGGGGTCGCCCGGGTCGTAGCCCAGGCAGCGGAACCCCACCGCGTCGAGGTAGGCCTTCAGCGCGTCGGCGACCGGACCGGCCTCTCCCCGTAGCCCGTCGAGCACCTCCGTCGGGGCCCCGGTGCTCGCGAGGGTGGCGCGGGCGGTCTCGCTCGCGGCGATGGCCGAGGCGAGGGCGTCGAGCTCCTCGGCCGCCACGCCCACGGAGATCGGCGACGAGCCCCGCAGGGCGTCGAGCACCTTCGCGGTGGGCATCCCCGTCCACTGCCGGACGTGCGCGAGCAGGTCGCCGAGCGGCAGCGCGCAGGAGATCGTGAAGACGTGGTGCTGATAGACCATGTCCCCGGCGTGCTGATAGCAGCGCTTCACGTAGGCGACGAGCTCGTCGTCGGAGAGCGCGTCGGGGTCGACGGCCTGGATCTCCCGGTGCTTCCGGATGGCCGCGGGCTTGACCTCCTCGTCCCAGCGCCGGAGGTCGTCGCGCCAGATCCTGTTGCTCATCGCCGCGTCGGCGGTCCTCCACCGGGCGCGCATCCCGGGGTGCACCCGAGAGAGCACCTGCAGCACCAGCTTCGGCGGCGGCTTCGTGGCGTTCGGCGGCGCGCCGTACGCGATCGCCTTCTGGTAGAGGAAGCCCTGCACCTGCGCGGTCTCGAAGTGCGAGAGGCCGAGCCCGTAGCGGGCGGTGCTCTCGCCGAAGCCGTCGCGCATCCCGCGCGGCGAGAGCTCGGCGAAGAGCCGCGTGCCGGGGCGGGTGAAGTGGGTGGTCTCGAGCTCCCAGGCGCCAGGCCCGGGGGCGGCAAACGAATTGGATGCGGTCGTGGTCATCGGATCCCTCCTTCGCTGGTGTTACCCGAAAGTCGCGCCGGCGTCGCCGCTCCGCCTTACCGGCGCGAGCCGGCGGCGCGATAGTCTCGCGCCATGCACGACCCGGATCTCCTCCGCCGACTGCTGCGCGCAAGGGACCGCCTGGACGCCGCCTCGCACGAGTCCTGGCCCGTGCGTCGGCTCGCCCGGGTGAGCGGCGTCTCCGAGGCCCACTTCGCGCGGTCGTTCAGGGAGGCCTTCGGCGTGCCGCCGCACCGCTACCTCCTCACCCGTCGAATCGAGCGGGCGGCGGCGCTGCTGCGGGAGACCGACCTGCCGATCACGGAGATCGCGTTCCAGACCGGGTGGCGCAGCCTCGGCACCTTCGGCCGCACCTTTCGCGACGTGATGGGCGAGAGCCCCGGGGCGATCCGGCGCGCGAGGGGGGTGTCCTCGCACGACCCGCGGCCCGTGCCTCCGTGCTTCCTGCACGCCGCCCAGCGCCCGCACCTCACGATCGCAGTTTCGGAGAAGCGACGCCGTGTGGCGGCTGATACGAAGGCCCCCATGACAACGGAGGTCGCATGAGCCAGGGCGTCGGGATGGTCGGTCTGTATGTGCACAATCAAGACGAAGCGCTCGCGTTCTATACGGAGAAGCTCGGGTTTCGCGTCCACACCGACGCCCGCAACGGCAGCTACCGCTGGCTGACGGTGCAGCACCCCGAGCAGCCGTCGCTGCAGCTGGGGCTGTTCACCCCATCGTCGCCGGCGGTCGACGAGGGCACCGCGCAGGCGCTTCGCGAGGCGGTGGCCAAGGGCGCGATGCCGCCGCTGGTACTGGTCGTCGACGACATGCGCGCGGCCTTCGATCGCATGAAGGCGCTCGGCGTCGAGTTCACGCAGGAGCCCGTCGACCGCTACGGCAGCGTCGACGCGGGCTTCCGCGACCCTTCGGGCAACGGCTGGAAGCTGATCCAGGCGCGCTGAGGTCCTTCGAGCGCCGAGGGGGCGCGCGGGTCGGAGGGACGGGCGTGGGCCCAGGGCGCTCGGTGCTAGCGTCGGGCGGTGCGCTGGCTCCTCCTCGCCCTCCCCTTCGCCCTCCCCGCGTGCAGCTCCGACGTCGCAGTCGCCGACGCGGCGGATTGCGCGACCGACGTCGTCAGCTGCCGGTGTCCCGACGGCACGGAGAGCAGCCATGACGTCTGCCTGACGGAGTGGTGCAACTGCTACGGGCACGAGGGGACTCCCGACGCGGGTACGACCGACGTGATCCTGGACGCAGCGATGGACGCCGCGGCGGCGGACCGGTGACCTGGGACCTGGAGGCGGCGCGGGCGTAGGAGCCCGGCCCCTGGAGCGGCAGCCAGTGGGTGCCGCTGGAGGGCTGAACGTTGGACTCATCTCCATGGAGACGTCGCCCACAAGGCAGATGGAACCCACGAAGCACGACGCCCACCGAAAGGCCGCCCGCAAGGCAGAGGGCCCCCACGAAGCACGACGCCCACCGAAAGGCCGCCCGCAAGGCAGATGGAACCCACGAAGCACGACGCCCACCGAAAGGCCGCCCGCAAGGC
>CBIHPK010000162.1:0-18665 GCA_966211675.1 uncultured Myxococcaceae bacterium | reverse complement strand
CGCGATCGGGCCCCGCGTCGAGCGTCACGTCGGCGGGCGTGATGGTCAGCGAACGGACGCCATCGAGCGAGACCGCGCCGACGGAGGCGTCCTCTGCGGGCGCGCCGAGCGTGCCGGAGCACCCGGCCGACGCGAGCAGCGCCACGAGCAGGCGGAGGGGTCGGTTCACCATGCGAGTGGATGTCCCATCGCGCGGACGAGGTCAACGCGTTCGGTGGTTGCCTGTGCGACGGCGTGTGCGGGATACCTCCCCGCATCCGATATGGCGACCTCTCCTCGCGTCATGAAGTTCGGCGGCTCCTCGCTGGGCAGTCCGGAGCGGCTCTCGCAGGTGCTGTCGCTGATCGCCGCGGAGGTCCCAGCGGGGCCGCTCGCGGTGGTGGTCTCGGCGATGGGCGACACGACCGACCAGCTCATCGAGGCCGCGGAGCTCGCCTCGCGCGGGGACGACCGAGGGGCCGAGCGCATGGTCGACCTCGTCGCAGACGTGGCCATCGCCAGCGGGCTCATGGTGCTCCAGTCCATCGAGCGCTCGCAGGGCCTCGCGGGAGAGCGACCGCAGATCACCCCGGTGGTGCGCGAGCTCCTGGTGCCGCTGCGGCGGCTGCTCACGGGCGTGTCGCTGCTGCGGGAGCGCACGGCGCAGACGCTGGACCTGGTGATGTCCTTCGGCGAGCGGCTGAGCGCCACGGTCGTGTCGCTGCTGCTTACCGCGCAGGGTATTCCGTCGGCCTTCGTCGACGCGCGGACGTGGCTGGTCTCGGACGCCCGCTTCGGCAACGCGCTCGTCGACTGGGAGTCGACCCGCGAGCGGCTCGACGCGCTCCGCGCCGGATGGACGACGCCGGTCACCGTGCACACGGGCTTCATCGGCCAGACCCCCGACGGGCGCACCACCACGCTCGGGCGCAACGGCTCGGACTACACCGCGACGCTGCTGGCGCGCGGTCTCGGCGCCTCGGAGGTCAACATCTGGACGGACGTCTCCGGAGTGATGACCGCCGACCCGGGGCTCGTGCGCGACGCGTACCCCATCGCGCGCATGAGCTACATGGAGGCGCTCGAGCTCGCGAGCTTCGGGGCGAGGATGTTCCACCCGCGGACGATGATCCCGCTGATGGAGAGCGGCGTGCCGATGCGCATCCGCAACACCATGGCGCCCGACGCGCCGGGCACTCGCATCGACGGCGGCGACCGCTCCCCCGGCGAGCGGCCGACCTGCGTCACGTCGCTGGAGAACCTCGCGCTGCTGGACGTGCGCCTGCGGCGCCTCTCGGCGGAGATGCCCCTGGGTGAGCGGGTGCTGCGCGCGCTTCGCTCCGCGGGCGTGTCGGTGTGGATGACCTCGCAGGCGGCGCACGGGCAGGCGGTGGCCGCGGTGATCCCGGTGGCGGCCATCGACGGCGCGAGGGAGGCGGTGGCGCGCGAGCTCGCGGTGGAGTTCGACCGCGGCGACCTCGAGCCCACGGGGGTGCGCTCGCCGGTGACGCTGCTCTCGCTCGTGGCGGAGGACATGCACCGGATGACCGACGCTCCGGGTCGCTTCTTCGGCGCACTCGGGGCCGTGGGCGTGGCGGTGGGGGCCATCGCGCAGGGGGCGAGCTCGCGGTCGATCTCCTGCGCCATCGACGCGGCGGACACGGCGCTCGCGGTGCGCACGGTGCACGCGGCCTTCAACTTCGCCCACCAGGAGGTGAACCTCATGGTGCTCGGCAAGGGCACCGTCGGGGCCGAGCTGCTCTCGCAGATCGCGCAGCAGGGCGCCTTCCTCCAGCGGGCGCACGGGGTGCGGCTGAAGGTCGTCGGCATCGCCGCGTCGCGGCGCACGGTGTTCGACCCGGAGGGCATCGACCTCCTCGGGTGGCGAGAGCACTTTACCCACGACGGTAAGCCCGAGACCCCGGCGCTGGACTCGGTGCTCGACCGGCTGCGCCGACTGCCGGTGCCGGTGCTGGTGGACTGCACCGCGCTCGACGGGATGGACGAGGTCTACGCGGGCGCGCTCGGCCGGGGCATCCACGTGGTGTCCGCCAACAAGAAGCCCCTGACGGTGCCGTGGGAGGCGCGCGAGCGGCTGATGGCGGCGGCGCGGCGGCACTTCCGCGGGTACCGCTACGAGACCACCGTCGGCGCCAGCCTGCCGGTGATCGAGACGCTTCAAGACCTGGTACGCACCGGAGACCGCGTGCTGCTGATCGAGGGCTCGCTCTCCGGGACGCTGGGCTACCTCTGCAACGAGGTGATGAAGGGCGTCCCGCTGTCGGCGGCGGTCGAGACGGCGAGGGCCCGGGGCTTCACCGAGCCCAACCCCCAGGACGACCTGTCGGGGCTCGACGTGGCGCGCAAGGCGCTGATCCTGGTGCGGGAGCTCGGGGTGCCGCTGTCGCTCTCGGAGATCGAGGTCGAGCCGCTCGCGCCGGCGGATATCATCGCGGAGTCCTCCGTCGAGGGCTTCTTCGCGCGGCTGCGGGAGTACGACGAGGCCTTCACCGCGCGGATGCGCCGCGTCCGCGAGGAGGGCCGCGTGCTTCGCTACCTCGTGCGCATCGACCCCGGCGGCGCCGACGGCAGGGCGCACGTGCGTGTCGGGCCCACGGAGGTGGACGCGGCGCACCCCTCGACGCGGCTGCGCGGGGCGGAGTCCTTCGTGGCGTTCACGACGGAGCGCTACTCCGAGAGCCCGCTCATCGTGCAGGGCGCGGGCGCCGGCGGCGCGGTGACCGCGGCCGGGGTGCTCGCGGACGTGCTGCGCGTGGCCCAGGGCCTGCGCGGGCGTTGACACCCCGCGACCCTTCATCCATTCCTCCGCCGAAATACCGATGACCATCGTTCAGGTCGATCATGTGACCTTCGGGTACGGCGTGGATCTGCTCTTCGAGGACGTGAGCTTCACGCTCGCGGCGGGCGAGCGGCTCGCGCTGGTCGCGCCCAACGGGCAGGGCAAGAGCTCGCTCATGCGCATCATCGCGGGCGAGCTGCAGCCCGACGAGGGCCGGGTGCTGATGCCTCGCTCGATGCGGGTGGGCTACCTGCACCAGTCGCACGAGCCGGACCCCTCGGGGACGGTGATGGAGGTGCTGATGAAGCCCTTCTCCGCCGCCCGCGAGGCCCGGCACGCGCTCACCGAGGCGGAGCACGGCGCCGCGAGCGGACTCCCGGCGGACCTCGACCGCCTCGCCCACGCTCAGGACCACTACCAGCGCATCGGCGCCGACGCGGTGGAGCGCGAGGTGTCGACGCTCGCGACGAGGGTGGGCTTCTCCGACGCCGACCTCGAGCGCGCGGTGGCCTCGCTCTCGGGCGGAGAGCGGGGGCGGCTGCAGCTCGCCGCGGTGCTGGCCGCGAAGCCCGACCTGCTGCTGCTCGACGAGCCCACCAACCACCTCGACATCGAGAGCACCGAGTGGCTGGAGGCCTTCCTGCGGGGCTTCCCCGGGGCGGTGGTGGTGGTCTCGCACGACCGCGCCTTCCTCGACGCGACCTGTCCTCGGACGGCGGAGCTCGGGCTGTTCCGCTTCCGGCTCTACGAGGCGCCGTACTCGACCTACCTGACGCTCCGCGAGGAGGACCTCGCCCGGGAGCGCCGCGAGCTCGAGCTGCAGCGCGCGGAGATCGCGAAGACGGAGGACTTCATCCGCCGCAACCTCGCGGGGCAGGGGACCAACCAGGCCAAGTCGCGCCGCAAGATGCTCGACAAGCTGGTGCGCATCGAGCGGCCGGAGGACATCTGGGCCGACGCCAAGAAGCTGGGGATGCGCTTCGCTCCCGGTCGCCGATCGGGCGACATCGTCATCGACGCGAAGGGTCTCGGGGCCGCGCGCGGCGGCCGTCGGCTCTTCGCCGGCATCGACCTGCAGCTGCGCCGCCTGGAGCGCCTCGCCATCGTAGGACCCAATGGCAGCGGCAAGAGCACGCTGCTCAAGCGCCTCGCGGGCCTCGGGGAGCCCGGCGACGAGGGCGAGGTGCGGCTCGGCACCAACCTGGACATGGGCTACTTCGACCAGCACCTGGAGTCGCTCGACCCGCGGCGCAGCTGCGTCGAGCAGATCCGCGCGGTGCGGCCCGACATGGTGGTCGACGCGGCCCGGCAGTACCTCTCGCGATTCCGCTTCTTCGGGGATGACGCGTTCCGCGCCGTGGGTTCCCTCTCCGGCGGCGAGCGCACGCGGCTGGCCCTCGCGCGCCTCCTGCTGGTGCCGCGCAACCTGCTGCTGCTCGATGAGCCGACCAACCACCTGGACATCCCGGCCTCGGAGATCCTCGAGGAGGCCCTCGCCAACTTCGACGGCACCGTGGTGGTGGTGTCCCACGACCGGCGCTTCCTCGACCGCGTGGCGACGCGCGTCTTCCACCTGGACGACGGCGTGGTGACCCTTTACCCGGGGACGTATTCCGAGTTCGTGGCGCGGCGCCGGCAGCCCCGGGTCGAGCCCGCGGTGGTGGCTGCGCCCGCGGCGGTCCCGGTGGGCAAGGAGTCGCACGAGGAGCGGCGCAAGCGATCGCGCGAGGAGGAGCGCAAGAAGAAGCGGGTGGCCGACCTGGAGCGGCTGATCGCGGAGGCGGAGTCGACGCTGACGACGCTGCGGGCGGAGCTCACCGAGGGCTACGGCAACGACTGGGCGAAGCTCGCGAAGCGGGCGGAGGAGGAGCGAGCCCTGGCCCTGAAGGTCGACAGCTGGACCGAGGAGTGGATGAAGTTGTCGGAGGAGTTCGCCTGATGCAACGACGACATGGCAGGGGTTGGGTGCTGGCGCTGGTGGCGCTGACGGCGCTCGGGTGCCGGAAGAGCCCCGTCGCGAGCGCGGCGGCGGACGGAGGCGCGGCCAGCACCGACCCGGTGCCGGAGCCGGGCTTCACGGTGCGCACGGACTCCACCGACGTGGTGTTCTCCTGGTTCGACGCGCAGGGGCAGTCGCACGCGGTGACGCGCGCCGAGGAGGTGCCCGAGGCGGCGAGGGAGCTCGTTCGGGTGGACCCCTCGCGGCCCGAGCTACGCCGCCCCGGCTGGATCTGGATGACCAACCTGCGCGCCCCCGGGGCCAACGGTTCGCTGCCGCTGCGCGCGGTGCGCTCGGAGTCGCTCGCGACCGTGCTGCTCGCCCGCGTGGGCCAGGAGGGGCCGCTGGGCTCGACCGCTCCGGCGCCCGCGGCGGACTCCGGGGCGGCGACGGCGCACGGCCCGTCGCAGGTGATCGTGTACGGCGCGTCGTGGTGCAGCGCGTGCCACCAGGCCGCCGCGTACCTCACCCGTCGGCACGTGGCCTTCGTCGAAAAGGACATCGAGCAGGACGCCGCCGCGGCGCAGGAGATGCGGGAGAAGGCGCAGCGGGCTGGCGTGGCGACCGGGTCGATCCCGATCCTCGACGTGCGCGGTCACGTGATGGTGGGCTTCTCGCCGGAGGCCATCGACCGCGCGCTCGCCGGGGGCTGAGCGCCTCAGTCGGTCGCCACCGCGTCCGCGAAGACGGCGCCGTCCATGGGGGCGAAGCATCGCGGCAGTCGCTCGTCGCAGCAGCGCCTCCACGACTGGCGGATCGCCTCGTTCGCGCCCGGGTCGATGTCCACGAGTCGGACCGTTCGTCGCAACGTGCGGCAGTGGCCGGCGAGGTCGTTGAAGTCGAGCTCGACGCGAACCTCGCCGCCGAGCACCGAGCAGTAGGCGCGGTCGTCGAGGGTGAGGGTCTGCGAGGGGAGCGCCAGTCGGGTCGCATCCTCCGGCGCCGGGAGCATGGGCAGCCGGATGCGCAGGCGGCCGATGAGGACGTTGTCCGAAGGACGATAGGCGCGCAGCTCGATGCGGGGGAGGGTCGGGTCGAAGCTTCGACCCCTCAGGGCGATCCAGATGTGCTGACCTCCCTGCGGGCCGGGGACGAGGTAGACCGGGTCGCCGTCGGAGAGGGGACGGTAGTTGCGCAGGGAGCTGTCCATCCCGGTGCCCAGCTCGATGTCCGCGGGCGTACCGGCGCACTCGCCGCCATCGATGCCGCCGCCGTCGAACGGCGGAACGGGGGGGTCATCGCAGCCCGCGGCGAGCGCTCCCGCGAGGAGCAGGGGGCCGAGCCGCATGGTCAATTCACGCCCCGCATCAGCTGGAGCATGCGCGGCGCCGGCACGAACTCGGAGACGCGCGCCACCTCCCGGCCGCTGGTGTCGAAGAGGAGCACCGTCGGGAGCCCCCGCACGTGATGCCGCGCCTGCAGGGCGTCGATCGCGGGCGTGCTCTCGGTGGCGTCGACGCGGATGGTGATGAAGCGCCGGGCCTCCTGGCGCACGGCCGGATCGGAGAAGGTGTGGCGGAGCAGCTCTTCGCAGGCCGCGCACCACGTCGCTCCGAAGTCGACCAGGACGGGCTGGTGGCGCTGCCGCGCGAGCGCCGTGAGGTCGACGGAGGGCTCGATCCACGCGATGGCGGGCGCGGGGGGCTCGTAGGCCACGAGCCACACGCCGCCGAGGCCGGCCATGGCCACGCCCAGCACCTTGCGCGCGCGCTGCGCCGGGGTGCCGTACTTGAGCGAGAGGTGCACCGCGCCGAGGCCGAGGCCCGCGAGCAGCAGCGCCACGAAGAACCACGAGTTCGTGGGCAGCCCCCGCGGCGGCGCCGCGAAGAACGGGACGAGGTGCCGGAGGTAGTAGAGCGCGAGCACCGTGAGGACGACGCCGAAGACGCTCTTCACGCGATCCATCCAGACACCGGGCTTGGGGAGGCCGAGGGAGAGCGAGCCCACGAGCCAGAACGGGAGCCCCAGCCCGAGCGAGTAGCTGAACAGGGCCAGGCCGCCGCCGGTGACGTCGCGCTGCTGGAATACGTAGTCGAGTATGCCGACGAGCCCGGCGGTCGCGCACGGCGCGGCGATGGGACCGGTTGCGAAGCCGATGAGGAAGGCCCCCCGCGCGCCGAGGCCGCCGACGAGGGAGAGGCGGTCCTGAAGGTTGGAGGGGAGCGAGATCTCGAAGACGCCGAACATGTTGAGCGCCATGCCGAACATGAGCAGGGCCTCCGCTCCCTGCACCCACGGCGAGCCGGCGAGGCGACCCGCCACGGTGCCCGTGAGCCCGGCGAAGAGCCCCAAGGGGACGAAGAGCGCGGCGAGCCCGAGCACGAAGGCCGTGGAGAGCCACATCGCCCGCGCGCGGGTCTCGCGACGGGCGCCGAACACCGAGACGGTGATGGCGATCATCGGATAGACGCACGGCGTGGCGGCGGTCATGAGCCCCACGACGAAGGCCGAGGCGAGCGCGACGGTCAGGCCGTAGCGGTGCAGGGCGGTCGAGAAGAGGTCATCGGCGTGCGCGATCGACGGCAGCGCCAGGAGGGCGACGGAGAGCGGGAGGACGACGCGGTGGAGCGGGCGGGCGATGCGCATGGATGCAGCCTTTCGCGAACGCGGCGGATCGTGGCCGCGCCCGGGCTCCGGCGCAACTGAATGGATGGGCGCGCGGCGCCGTCGTGTCGGGGGTCACGCGAGGACGACGGCGAGTCCGGCGTGGCACCGGCCCAGGTTGAGGTATGGTGCCGCACCGCGGAAGGGAAGTAAGAGGTTCCATGCGAAAGCTGCTGGCAGTGGGTCTCGTGTCGTTTGTAACGTCGGCCGTCGCGCTCTCCGGAGCGTCGCAGCCACGTCGCCCGCCCCGCGGACCCCGGCGACCCACGGTGACGGCGGCGCCGGCCGAGCCGCCGGTCTCCCCGCGCATCGCGCAGGAGCTTGGCACGCTCCGGTGGGGCATCAGCCACGAGCAGGTGCTCGAGTACTTCCGGCAGATGATCCGAGCGAGCTACGCGCCCCGGATGCGCAACCTCGGCCAGGTCGAGCAGTACCGCATGGTCGAGCAGCGCGACGCGGAGATCCGCGCGGTGGAGCGCACCTACGTGGTGTTCGACGGCGTGCCGGCGCATCGTCGCTGGGACACCTCGTTCATCGGCGAGGAGTACACGCACAACAACAACGAGTCGATGCTGGTCTACGAGGACAACCGCGGCAACCGCGAGTTCTTCCTGTTCATCAACGACCGGCTGTGGAAGCGGGTGCAGGCGCGTAACACCGCGGGTGCCCGCATCAACCTCGACGACTTCGCCACGCAGCTCGAGACCATCTTCGGCACCGGTCGGCGGGTGATGGACGGGCCGCGCCTGCGGACGGTGGAGTGGCGCGACGAGACCACGCGCCTGCACATCATCGACGCGACGACCTTCTACAACGCCTTCTGCCTCATCTACGAGGAGGCCGCGACGCTGGCCCAGCTCCCGACGCTTCGCCGCAACGTCGCCCCGCGCCCGACCCGTACGACCGTCGCGGCCACCAGCGCGGTGCCCGAGACCGGCAACACCACCGGCGACGCCAACGCGGACATCGTCGACCGCATCACCGGCAAGATCCGCCGCGTGCAGAACGCCGACGCTGGGGCCGCGGCGAGCGCTGGCGTTCGGCCGCCCTCCAACGCGGGACCCGCGGCGCCGGTCGACGCCGGTCGCACGACGCCCCCTGACGACGACCCGCGCGGTGGACGGGGCTTCTGAAGGGTTCAGCCCACGAAGCGAGCTATGGCAGCGCTCGCGGCACGACCCTAACCGACGAGACGGTCGGGTCGACCGCCCGCATCGCGGGCAGCAGCACCGTGTCGGCGGTGTCCCTCTGGGCGGGGCAGCCGAGGCATGCGCCGCCGAGCGAGACCTCGACCACGCCATCGACTCGCCGCACCCACTGGAGCTTGCCTCCGTCCCTCGCGACGAGCGGCGCCAGGACGGACTCTATGAGTGTGCGCAACGCGCGATGGTCTTGGAGGTCTGCGACAACGGTCATTCCGTGCGCTAGGGTAGCATGAGCATTCTCGCGTTGACCCCATGAGATCGCCCCGAATAGAATCAGGAACCGTGGTGAGATTTCGGCTTCGCTTCCTGCTGCAGGAGCATGACCTCCCACCGGGGGAGACCATTATCGGGCGTAGCCCCGACTGTCACATCACCATCGAAGATCCCCTGATCTCGCGACAGCATGCGCGCATCGTGGTCGAGAACGGGGTGGTCACCTTCCACGACCTCGGGAGTCGCAACGGCTCTCGCATCAACGGCCGGCCGGTGAGCGGGTCGCAGGTGCTCGCTGATCAAGACCGCGTGCGCCTCGGGGCGCAGGAGCTGGTCTTCTTCCGCATGGAGACCTCCCAGTTCGCGCCGCGCTCCACCGGGGCGATGAGGCTCTGCGGTCGGTGCAAGACCCCGTTCCCGGAGGGGCCGCTGGTCTGTCCCCACTGCGGCCACGCGGTCACCGCGGTCCGCGAGGAGGAGACGGTCCCGGGCATCAGCGTGCCCGTCCGTCGCGCCTGGATCGCTCAGATGTTCGGCGACTTCATGGACCGCGCGCTCCCGCAGGGGAAGTTCGCCGAGGCCGACCGCATCCTCCGCCGCGCCGCGGAGGAGGCCGAGGAGCGCATCGCGGGCGGCGAGATCGACGCGGCCTACCTCTCTCGCATCGCCGAGTACGCGCTCAAGCTCGCGCTGCTCAAGCGCGACTCGCAGTGGGTGTGCTGGGTGCTCGACGCCTATCGCCGGGCGAACAAGATCCCGCCGCCGGCGATCGTGACGGGCCTCGAGCTGGTGACCGACCTGGCGGGGTTCCGCGAGGCGCTCGACCGGCTGCTGGCCGTCCACCACGCCGGGCAGGCCCCGGTGTCGGAGGAGGATGCCCCGCAGCTCGCGGCGCTGGAGCGCCTCTCCGAGCATGTGACGACGGCGACTCCGGTGGCCGCGGGCACCACCGAAGATCCGTCGCTGCCCTAGGGACCCCTTCGAGGGCCCCGATGGTTCAGGGGGCGCCGCCCGCTCGGCTGAGCGCGTCGGCAAGCTGGCGGTGGTCCTGAGCGAGGGTGTCGACGAGCGTGCGCAGGTTGCGCAGCCGGCCGACGTACTCAGACCACGGACGGGTCAGGCCGCCCATCGCGACGGCGCCGAGGCCGCCGTTGACCGACACCGGGATCGCCACCGTGTTGACCACGGTCGGCGAGGCGAGGTCGCCGCCGGTGTAGAGTTGGCGGGTCGGCGGGGTGCCGGGCAGCGCCGGGGTGATGGGCACCGCGCCCGACGGGTCGGCGGCCCCGAGGGAGACCAGGGTGCTGATGAGCCTCGGCCCGTTCTCCGGGCCCGGCGCGAAGACGACGCCGAGCCGCTGGTACTCGCCGCGCACCCGCTGGAGATCCTGCATCGAGGCCTGGATGAGCCGCAGGCCCGGCTGGGTCGTGCCCTGGTGACGACGCAGGTCGCCCCAGGCCTGGGCCAGCTCGAACTGCACCTTCATCAGCTTCTGGACGAGGTCCGGCCGGAGCCGACCCACGCGTCCCGCGTAGACGTCGGGCATCAGCGGCGGCTCCGGCGGCTGCGCCGCGAACCAGGTGATGAGCTCCTCGTCGATGGTCGCGGCGGCCGGCGCGGCGGCCGGCTGTCCGGCGGGCTCCTCGCCCTGCGCCGCGATGCCAGCGGCCGTCGCGGCGTGGTCGACCTTGTTCTTCATCGTCGCGATGACCGCCCCGGCGGTGTCGACGCTGCGACGGATCTCGGAGATCGCCTCGACGGTGCGCGTGCCCTGCTTGCGGGTCTCCATGAACCCGCCCATCAGGAAGCCGCCCGCGAGGGCGATGGCGCCCACGACCACGACGCCGAGGATGGCGCCGGTGTTCTTCCGGCCGACCTCGAGGTCGCTCACGGCCTTGTCATCGAAGACCAGCCTGATCTCCTGCGGGGCCTCGGCGGCCGACGCCGACGCGAAGGGATCGGCCGCCATCGCCCGAGCCCGCTCCTGCGCCGCCCGCTCGGCCGCGGCCCGCGTCGCGCGCTCGGCGGCCTGCCTCGCCTCCTCGGCGGCACGCGCCTCGGCGGCGGCCTTCTCGGCCATCTGCTGCTTGATGAAATCAGGGACCGCGATGTCCGAACCCGACGACGCGATGACCGGCTCGCCCACCGGATCGAGCCCCGCTGAAGGAGTCCCAGCGCCCGCGCCTCCGAAATCCGGGGCGGCGCCCGCGCCGGGGGGATTACCCGCCACGGTGCGGTTCAATCGAGCCTTCAGGTCAGGCTTCTTCTTCTCTTCGGCCATCGGGGATCACTGCTCCTTCGCGGCGGTCACGACCTCGCGCCGTTTTCGCGGCCCGGACGCTATCGTCGCGCTTCTCGCACTGTCAAGACGACTTCCGCTCCCGCGCGGGAACGCCGCGCTCGCGCCGCGTCGGTGGTACCGTGGGGAGATGATCCACGGTGCGCTTCGAGCGCTCATCAGCGGTCGCGACCTCGACGAAGACGAGGCCACCGAGGCGATCGAGGAGGTGCTCTCCGGCGAGGCCTCCGCGGCACAGATCGCGGCACTCGCCACCGCGCTTCGCATGAAGGGCGAGACGGTCACGGAGATCAAGGCCGCGGCGAGGGCGCTGCGCCGACGCTGCGAGCCCATCGAGGGGCTGCCGGGCATCCTTCTCGACACCTGCGGCACCGGCGGCGGTCCGGTGTCGACCTTCAACGTCAGCACCGTCGCGGCCATCGTCGTGGCCTCGTGCGGGGTCGCCGTCGCCAAGCACGGCCTGCGCGCGGTCACCTCCCGCACCGGCAGCGCCGACGTCGTCGAGGCGCTCGGAGTCCGCATCGACGCCCCGCGCTCGGTGGTCCGACGGTCGCTGCGCGAGGTGGGGATCACCTTCCTCTACGCCCCGAGCTTCCACGTCGCGCTGGCGAACGCGGGCGTCGTCCGCCAGGAGCTGGGCTTTCGCACCATCTTCGACCTCATCGGTCCGCTGGCCAACCCCGCGGGCGCGACGCACCAGCTCCTCGGGGTGCACTCGCCCAACTACCTCCGCAAGATGGCCGAGGTGCTCTCGCGGCTCGGGGCGCGCCGGGCCTGGGTCCTCCACGGCGCCGGCGGGATGGACGAGGTGAGCCCCTCCGGGCCGACGCAGGTGGTGAGCGTGCGCCAGGGCGTGCTCATCGAGAGCACCGTCACCCCCAACGACTTCGGGCTCGACCCGGTCCCCTGCGACGCGCTCGCTGGCGGCGACCCGATGACCAACGCCCGCATCGTCCGCAGCGTGCTCGACGGCGAGCCGGGGGCGCGCCGAACCGCGGTGGTCCTCAACGCCGCCGCGGGGCTCGTCGTGGCCGAGGTGACCTCCGACCTGCGCGAGGCGGCCGCGCTCGCGGCCAGCGCCATCGACTCGGGTCGGGCGCGACAGACGCTCGACCGATGGGTGCTCGCCTCCAATGCCGAGGAGGACGAGAGCGCGTAGCGGCAGGCGCACCGCACGCCACCGGGACTTCGCACTACGCAGCCTATTTCGTTGACGGCACCGCGCGTGCTACCCGTGTTGCTCATGAAGCGCCGGGCGCGATGGCAGAAGGAAGTCGAGGTGCTCCGCGAGATGGCCGCGGTGGCCCGGCAGGGATGGCTCATCCCCCAACCTTCCCCAACGCTCAAGCAACATGGCGATGCCCACCATCTGGTGGTCTTCGTCCATGGGATCTTCGCCTCATCTGGTGTCTTTCGCCCCATGGCATTCGCGCTGGCGAGAGAGGGACTCGCGCCCAGGCAGGTTCACTTCGACTACACGCCTGTCGGCACCATCGAGCGACACGCGAAGCAGCTGTCCACGGTGATCTCCGACGCGCGGGTGCCCGGTCCGGTGATCGTCGTGGCGCACTCGCTCGGCGGGCTCATCGTGCGCCACGCGGTGCAGCACCTGGGGCTGCACGTGGACGCTCTGGTCACCATGGGCACGCCGCACCAGGGCACCTCCCTCGCGCGGCCATGGCCCTGGCGTCTCGCGCAGGAGCTCTCGCCCGGGAGCGTCGCCATCGCGTCGCTGGCCGCGACCTCCCATCGACTGCAGCGCACCGCCGTCACGTCCGTCATCGCCGAGCAGGACCTGCTGGTCGATGCCGCGAGCGCCTCGCTGCCGGGCTCACGCGTGGTGAGCGTCCCGGGGGTCGGCCATCATGGGGTCTTGTATGATCCGCTCGCGTGGGGCGCGGTGAGGGATGCGATCCGGTCGGTGACCGAGGCCCCCTCGGATGGGGGGCGCTCGTCAGGGGAGTTCGTGCTGGGGCCGGACGGGACGGTCAGGGACCGAGCCGGTTGAGCATTCGCGGGAAGGGGATCGTCTCCCGCACATGGCCGAGCCCGCAGGTCCACGCGACGGTGCGCTCCACGCCGAGGCCGAAGCCCGCGTGGGGGACGCTGCCGTAGCGCCGCAGGTCGAGGTACCACTCGAAGGCCTCGCGCGGGAGCTTGTGGGCCTCGATGCCCTGCTCGAGGTTCGCGAGCAGGTCTTCGCGCTGTCCGCCGCCGATGATCTCGCCGTAGCCCTCCGGGGCCAGCACGTCCATGCCCAGCGCCAGCCGGGAGTCTTCCGGGTCGCGCTTGAAATAGAAGGCCTTGAGCGAGGCCGGGTATCGATGAACGATGACCGGGCGATCGTAGGCCGATGAGATCACCGTCTCCTCGTCGGCGCCGAAGTCGTCCCCGAACTCGGGCCGCCGCTCGACCGCGCCGTCGGGCTGCACCACCAGCGTCCCGCCGACCTTCCTCAGGTCATAGGCGTCCTGCAGCACCTTGATCGCCTCCTCGTATCGGATGCGGGGAAAGGGGCCCTGGACGCGTTCGAGCAGCTTCGTGTCGCGCTCGAGGATCTTCAGCTCTTCCTTGCGGTTCTCGAGCACGCGGCCGACCACGTAGACGAGGAAGTCCTCCGCGAGGGCCATGTCGCCGTCGAGGTCCATGAAGGCGACCTCGGGCTCGACCATCCAGAACTCCGCGAGGTGCCGCCGGGTCTTGGACTTCTCCGCGCGGAACGTCGGCCCGAAGCAATAGACCTTGCCGAGCGACATCGCCGCGGCCTCGGAGTAGAGCTGCCCCGACTGCGTCAGGTAGGCCTTGTCGCCGTGGTAGTCGGTCTCGAACAGCGTGCTGGTGCCCTCGCACGCGTTGGGCGTGAAGATGGGCGCGTCGACCAGGGTGAAGCCGTGGTTGTCGAAATAGTCCCGGATGCTCTTCACGATCTCGTGGCGCACCTTGAGGATCGCGTGCTGGCGGCGCGATCGCAGCCAGAGGTGGCGGTGGTCCATGAGGAAGTCGGTGCCGTGCTCCTTGGGGGAGATCGGGTACTCGCCGACCACGGCGCCGATGACCGCGAGCGACTTCACCGCGAGCTCGAACACCCCCTCCTGCTTCGGGTGAGCGCGCACCTCTCCGGTGACGCTGAGGGAGGTCTCCTGCGCCATGTGATCGGCGACCGCGAAGAGCTCGTCGCCGACGTCCGAACGCGAGGCGATCGCCTGCACGATGCCGGTGCCGTCGCGCACCTCCAGGAACACCAGCTTCTTGCTGGAGCGCTTGTTGTACAGCCATCCGCGGATGGTCACGGTCTCGCCAACGTGGTCGTGAAGTGTGTCGATTCGGACGATCGTCTCCATAGGGCGCGCAGGAGTAGCACACCCCGCGACGGCCGACACCGGGGACGATGGGAGAGGGGAAGGAGGGGGAGAGGCGAAGAGGCGACTACTTCTTCTTGCCGAAGAAGGCGCGGACCGGGTCGGGCAGGCGGGAGACGACCTCGCTCTTCGCGAGGCTCACGTAGGAGCGGGCCATCTGCTTCGCGACGGCGACCTTGGCGTCGAGGCTCTCCGTGGTGGGAGCCTCCTGGCCGAGCGCGCCCTCCTCGAACTGCTGCTTCGTCTTGCGGCGCTGGAGCTTGCCCGAGGAGGTCTTCGGCACCGTCCCCGGCGGGATGAGCACCACCTGCCACGGGTTCAGCCCGATGGTCCCGACGACCACCTCGGTGACGCGCTTCTTGATGGTCTCCAGCGCCTCGTCGGAGGGACGCTCGCGGCCGGCCCACTCGGCCACCAGGACCAGCTGCTCGCTCGACGCCGCCGCCGGCAGGCAGGCGAAGGCCACGGTGCTCCCGCGGCGCACGCCCTCCACGTCGTTGACCACCCACTCGATGTCCGTCGGGTAGTAGTTGCGACCGTGGACGATGATCATGTCCTTGATACGACCGCACACATAGACCGCGCCGTCGGCGATGTATCCCTTGTCACCTGAGTACAGCCAGCCGTCCTTGAAGGAGGCCGCCGTGGTCTCGGGGTTGTCGTAATAGCCCGGGCAGACGCTCGGGCCCTTCATGCAGAGCTCGCCGATGGTCCGCTCGGGCAGCACGTTGCCATCCGGGTCGCGGACGGACACCTCGTGCCTGGGGAAGGGCTCGCCGCAGCACACCACCTCCACCGTGCTGTTGGGAGCCGCCGTCGCGGGGTCGGAGTATCGAGCCTCGCCCTGACGGAAGGCCTCGACGTCGACCGTGTCGACGCGAAGCTCGTTGGTCGCGTGGCGCGCGAAGCTGATCGCGAGCGTGCTCTCCGCCATTCCATAGCAGGGGAGGAGGGCGGTGCCCTTGATGCCGGCCTTGGAGAAGCGGGCGACGAAGTCGCGCAGCGTCGCCGGCTGGATCGGCTCGGCGCCGCAGCCCAGCTGCTTCAGGCAAGAGAGGTCCCACTTCTCGATCTCCGCGTCCTTGGCGCGGCGGGTGGCGAGCGCGTACGCGAAGTTCGGCGCGAAGGTCACCGTGGCGCGCTGCTTGTGCATCATCTCGAGCCAGTACGAAGGGCGCTTCACGAACTCCATGGTCGGGAGGAACGTGATCGGGATGTATCCGAAGAGCGGCACGATCACGAAGCCGATCAGGCCCATGTCGTGATAGAGCGGCAGCCACGAGACGCCGTGGTCGTGGTCCGGGTCGAGGCCCAGTCCGTCGTTCGCGATGGCCCTGCAATTGGCCGCCAGGTTGGCGTGAGTGACCACTACGCCCTTCGGGGACGCGGTGCTCCCAGAGGTGTATTGCAGGAAGCAGATGTCTTCAGGGGAGATGTCCGGCTCGGTCTCGGCGCGGGGGGCGTTCAGGTCGAGCGACTCGACCAGGAGGAGCTTGGTGACCGAGCCCGTGTCGAGCACCGAGCCCAGGATCGGGCGGACCTGCTTGCTGATGAGCAGCGCCTTGGCGCCGGAGGAGGTGACGATGTGCTCGACGTTCTTCACGTAGCTCTCGACCTTGCCGAGCGCGACGGGCGGATACATCGGGACGGGGATGATCCCGCCGAGGGTGGCCGCGAGGAAGTTGAGGACGAAGTCCTCGGGGACCGGGATGACCATCGCGAGGCGGTCGCCCTTGCGCAGACCCTCGGCGTAGAGCGCGGCCAGCCGGGCGCGGGCCGCGTCGAGGAGCTCGTTCCAGTTGTAGTGCTTGTCCGTCGTGCGCGGGTCAGCGAAGGTGAATCCGCCGCGGTCGCCTCGAATGGCGGCCGCGTCGCGGAGCGCGCCCGAGACCGTGGTGGACCATGCTTGTTCGCTCATCGGGGTCTCGTGTCCTGTGGGAAGTGATCGGAAGGTTGCGGGTGGAGGACGGGCGCCGGGGCCGTCGCGGCGGCGGACCATAGTGGTGGGTGCCGCGGCTGTCACCGTGCGAAGGCCACTGCCCACGGCGCTGCGTCGCGCGCTTCGCACGTCGCTCGCCCCCTGAGCGCCGCCCGCGCGGCGGTGTACCCTGCGCCGTGGCCGCGCAGGATCCCGACGAGCCCTTCGACCTCTGTGACCGGGACGGAGCCCTGCTCGGCTCGGTGAAGTCTCGCCGCGAGGTGCACCGCGACGGCGACTGGCACCGCGCGCTCCATCTGTGGGTGATCCTCCGGGGCGGGCGCGAGCCACGGGTGGTGCTGCAGCGGCGCAGCCTCGCCAAGGACACGCACCCGGGCCTGGTGGACGTCTCCGTCGCGGGGCACCTGCGCTCCGGGGAGACGGAGCGCGAGGCGCTGCGCGAGGCGGAGGAGGAGATCGGGCTCACCGTCTCGCTGGGGGAGACGGTGCTGATCGGTCACCGGCGCATCGAGAAGGTCGTCCCGGGCGGGGTCGACCGCGAGGTGCAGACGGTGCTCGCGACGGTGAGCGATCGGGAGTTCGCGACGCTACGGCCCCACCTGGAGGAGGTCGCGGCGCTCTACGCGCCGAGCCTCGCCGACGCGCTGGCGCTGGAGTCTGGCGAGCGGGCGGTGATCGCCGCCGGGTCGCTCGACCTCGACGGGAGACTGGGGACGGCCTCGCTGGGCGCCGCGGACATGGTCCCCGGAGACGGGGCCTATCGACGGCGCTGCCTGGCCTGGCTGGCGGCGCACCTGCGGGGAGAGGCCTTCCCGACGATGCGCCTGGAGTGACGGAGGGCCGCGGGGTCAGCCCGCGGAGTCGTAGCCGAGGTTGGGACGCAGCCAGCGCTCGACCTCGTCGAGGCTCATGCCCTTGCGCTGCTGGTAGTCGGCCACCTGGTCGCGGTCGATCTTGCCCAGGCCGAAGTAGCGGGCCTGAGGGTGCGCGAAGTAGAGCCCGCTGACGCTCGACCCGGGCCACATGGCGAAGGACTCGGTGAGCTTCATCCCGGTGTTGCGCTCGACGTCGAGCAGCTCCCAGAGCGTTCCCTTCTCCGTGTGGTCGGGGCACGCGGGGTAGCCCGCGGCGGGCCGGATGCCCCGGTACTTCTCCTCGATGAGCTCCTGGTGGCTCAGGCTCTCCTCGCGGCCGTAGCCCCACTCGTCGCGCACCCGCTGGTGCAGGCACTCGGCGAAGGCCTCCGCCAGCCGGTCGGCGATCGCCTCGACCATGATGGCGTTGTAGTCGTCGTGCTGCGCCCGGTAGCGGTCGCACAGCTCCTTCAGGCCGATGCCGGTGGTGACCGCGAAGCCGCCGATGTGGTCGCGCAGCCCGGTCTCCTTCGGGGCGATGAAGTCCGCGAGCGAGCGGTGCGCCTCGGCCTTCTCCTTCGCCGCCTGCTGTCGCAGGAAGTGGAACCGACCCAGCGCCGTCGAGCGCGCCTCGTCGGTGTAGAGCTCGACGTCGTCGCCCACGGCGTTGGCCGGGAAGAGGCCGTAGACGCCGCGCGCGGTGAGCAGCTTGCCGGCGACGATCCCGTCGAGCAGCTCGTTGGCGTCGGCGAAGATCTTCCTCGCCTGCTCGCCGTAGGTCGGGTGCTCGAGGATGCGCGGGTACACGCCGCGCAGCTCCCAGGTGTGGAAGAAGGGCGTCCAGTCGATGAACTCCCGGAGCGTCGCGAGGGGGAAGTCTTCCAGCACACGCACCCCCGTGAAGGAGGGCTGGGCGATGTCCTCTGCGCGCCACTCGATGGGCGTTCGGTCGGCGCGCGCCGCGGCGAGCGGGATGAGCTTCTGCTTCGGACCGGAGTGCGTGCGACGGAGCTGCTCGTAGTCCTCGCGGTGCTGCGCCACGAAGGCGGCCTTGCCGTCCTCGCTCAGCAGGCTCGTGGTCACCGGCACCGCGCGGCTCGCGTCGAGCACGTGCACCACCGGCTCGCTGTAGTGCGGGGCGATCTTCACCGCGGTGTGCGCCCGGCTGGTGGTCGCGCCGCCGATGAGCAGCGGCAGCTTGAAGCCCTGCCGCTCCATCTCCCTCGCGACGTGGACCATCTCGTCGAGCGACGGGGTGATGAGCCCGCTCAGCCCGATGAGGTCGGCCTTCTCCTGCTTCGCCCGCTCCAGGATCTTCTCGCAGGGGACCATCACCCCCATGTCGATGACCTCGTAGTTGTTGCAGGCGAGCACCACGCCGACGATGTTCTTGCCGATGTCGTGGACGTCGCCC
>CBIHPK010000161.1:0-18793 GCA_966211675.1 uncultured Myxococcaceae bacterium | reverse complement strand
CATCGCTCGGTCGTCGGGGTGCACGAACTCGATGGAGGGCCGCGCCCGGAGCTCGTCCTCGGTCCACCCGAGCGTCCTCGTCCACGAGGGGTTGACCCGCTTCAGGTACCCGTCGAAGCCCGCCACGCACAGATGGTCGAGGGACATCTCGAAGAACTCGATGCCCCCCGCAACCGCCTCCGCGCGTCGCCGATCGTCGACGTCGACGCAGCTGCCGATGAAGCCCGCGAACGCCCCGTCGGCGTCATGGTACGGCGCGCCCCGGTCGCACACGTAGCGGTACACGCCGTCGTGGCGGCGCAGCCGGTGCTCCCGCTCGAAGGGCTCTCGCCGGGCGAAGTGGTCGAGGTAGATCGCGCGGCTCGCCGCGGCGTCGTCCGGGTGGACGCTCTCGATCCACCCCCCGCCGAGCTCCTGCGCCAGCGCTCGCCCGGTGAACGCGAGCCAGCGGCCGTTGACGTAGTCGCACCCCGCGTCGCGCCCGGCGCGCCAGACCATGGTCGGCGACTGCTCGACGAGCGCGCGATATTGCTCGCATTCAAGGGAAGCCATGCTGTCACGGTCCCTATCACAGCCGGGTGTGAGTGCACGGCGTGCACCACCGGCCACGGCGCCTGGCGGACCTCAGCGTCGCCGGTTCACCGGGGCGCGACGCTCGCGTGGCTCTCGGTGACCCGCCGGGCGAGCTCCTTCCAGGGCACCTTCGCCGAGTCGACGCGCATCGCGACCCAGCCCTTGGCGCCGACGTACGGCGGGCGGTAGTAGCGCCGAGGGGCCCGCTCGACGAGCGCCGCGGCCTCCTCGGGCGCCACGCGAAAGCACACCGACACGATGCCGTCGCGGTGCTGGTTGTCGAGCAGGTACGCGAAGGTCTTCCGGCCGACGCGCCACGTGGTCTGCGACGCCGACGACTCGACGGACGCCCCGGGCAGCGCGGCGCAGAGCGCGGTCATGCGGGCGAGCGCGTCGCGCACCACCTCCGGGTCGGTGGTGGCGTACACGGGCGGCGGCGGCGGGGCGGAGGGCGCCGCGTGCGCGAGGCGCTTCGGAGCCACCGCGCGCCACGCCTCCTCGACGAGCATCGAGAGCGCCTCGAAGTCGGTGCCGGGCTGCTCCAAGCGCACGCCCACCCAGCCCTTCACGCCCACGTACGGCGGAACGAAATACACGTCCGGGTCCGAGCGCACGAGCCGCCGCTGCTCGTCGGGGGTCGACCAGCACCACACCGCGACGCGCCCGTCGCCGTGGTGATCGCTCGCGAAGGTGAGCATCCCTCGGCCCCGCACATGGAAGAAGGGAGCGCCGTGGGAGAGCTTCTCCTCGGTCCCGGCGAAGCAGTGGCAGATCGCTCGCACGCGGGCGAGCAGGGCCTCGGTCGGATCGGTGGGCTTCGACACGCGCCGACTCTACCGTCGGGGAATGGCCGATCGGGAGTTCGCGACGTCGCGATGACCTTCGCGTCACCCACCCCGGGGCTCGGACTCAGCGCGCGGTGTCCTCGCGCGAGACCCACCACGCCAGCGCGATGAGCACCGCCTGCATCGGCAGCCGGGCCCAGAGCGCCCACGTCGGCATCACCGTGTCGCCGAGCGGCAGGTGGTTCAGGGCCATGTTCACGTTGGCCGGAAACACCGCGACGTACAACGCGATGAGCCCGTAGCCCGCCCATCGCCGCGCTCGCGGGACCAGCAGCCCGACACCGCCGAGCAGCTCCGCGGCGCCGCTGATCCAGACGAGCGCGAGCTTCGCCGGCAGCGCCGTCGGAACGATGCGCACGAAGGGCTCCGGGTCCGTGAAGTGCCGCACCCCGACCGCCACCATCGCGACGGCCAGCACCCACCGCAATACGCGCTTCATCATCGGGCCGTGCCCTCGGCGGTTCAGATCCCCACGATCGACGTGAGCTCAATCTACAGCGGCGCGGCGCAGCGGTGGGCGCGATCGTCGGGTCACCAGCGAGCGCGCTCTGGCCGTCGTGCGATGCGTCGGCTGACCGACGGTCCGTCTCCCGTGATATCCGACGGAACCCATCATGACGACCCGATACGCCTCCTGCGCCTGCGGGCGATTGCGCCTCGCCTGCGCGGGCGATCCGGTGCGGGTCTCCGTCTGTCACTGCCTCGCGTGCCAGCAGCGCACGGGCAGCGTGTTCGGCACGCAGGCCCGCTTCCGTCGCGATCAGGTGCTCACCACGGAGGGCGTCGCGACGCGCTTCACCCGCGCCGGCGACAGCGGAGCCAGCATCACCTTCCACTTCTGCCCGGCCTGTGGCTCGACCGTGTACTGGGAGGTTCCGGCGCTCCCGGACTTCATCGTGATCGCCGTCGGCGCCTTCGCGGACCCCGCGTTTCCAGCTCCGACGGTGTCCGTGTACGAAGACCGGCAGCACCCCTGGGCGGCCCTCACCGGCGCGGGCGTCGAGCACCTCGCGTAGCCTGCGCCTGGCTCGGCGGGTGAGGGCGGACGCCGAGACGATGCGCGACCGGGCGACCGCGCGGGTGTAGCGGAGACGCGGCCGGGGCACGTAAGGTCCGCCCGCATGGCCAATCGCTGCGTGCGCTGTCAGAAGGAGGACATCACGCTCGAGACCTTCGGCGTGTTCCGCTGCCCCGCCTGCGGCCGGGTCGACGCGGACGGCCGCGCGCTCGACGCCGGGCCGGTTGGGGCCGCGAGCGAGGAGGCCTTCGCCGCGCCGCCGCCCTGGATCCCGCTGGACGTCGCCGAGAGGGCGCGCGAGGGGTTGGTCGGCAGCGAGGCGAGGCCCGCGCCGACCTGGCTCTTCGGCGCGGTGATCGTCACGGCGATCGTCGCGCTCGCGAGCGCGGCGAGCACCGGCGCGTGGAGCCCGGCGGCCATCCAGCTCGCGATGCTCGGCGCCCTCGCCACCGGGCGGCCGTGGGCGCGCGTCCTCTCCATCGCCCTCGACTTGCTCTCGATCGTCGTCGTGTGCGTCGTGCTGGTGCTCCTGCGCGACCGCCTTCCGCCCTTCCTGACGCGCACCCTCCTCGTGCACTCCCTCCTCGACGCCGCGTGGATCTACGTGCTCTTCCGCGAAGACACGGTCCGCTACTTCGCGCGCACCTGACGGAGCGGGGCCCCGCAGTGGGGGCACTCGCCGAGCTCGGCCGCGTAGGTCGCGCGGTACGACCCGCAGCGCACCCGGCCGACCTCCGCCCCGTCGAGCGCCGTCCTGCAGCGAGTCCGCCCACGCGCGACGAGAATCGATTGGCCGCCCGGCTCGCGGCGTGGCTTCCTTCCGTAGGGGTTTCGTCGGAGGGGAGGTGCGCGATGAAGAAGCGCGCAAGGGCCTGGTCTCTCGTGCTCGGTCTCGGGCTGTCCGCCGCCTGTGGGACTGCGGACGTCGGCGACGAGCGGGGCAGCGCCCCACAGGCGGTGACCGCGAGCCCGGCGCCCGTGATCGCCGACCTGGGCTCGCTGATCAACTACCTGTTTCCGCCGGTGAGCGTCACGGCGTCCGCCGCGCTCGCGCCCGGTGACGCCAACGGGGGCAACGCACAGAAGGAGTTCGCGACGACGGCGATCCCCTCGACAGAGGCAGCGGCGGTGTGCGGATCGGCCGAGCCCCGGGTGTTCGTGACGTACAGCCCGCAGACGGTGATCCGCGGTCCCGAGTCGTGCATCGCCAGCGGGACGTGCACCGCCTCGGCGCTCCCGATGCCGCCCGACCCAACGACGTCGTGCCGGTACGAGAGCCTCTACCTCGACAGCGTCATCGGCAGGCTGCCAGGAGGGCGCGTGATCCAGGCGGGCCTCGTCGGGCGCTGCTGCGTCGGGGCGCCGCCGCCCTTCACGCCCCCCGCGGGTTGCACGCTCGCCCTCACCCCGAACGGAGGCTGCTCCGCGGGGCGCTACCTCACCACCCGAGCGCTCGCGGTGCGCATCTCGAGCAACTGCGGCGCGTCGTGGACCTCGACCGCCATCGACTCGGACACGATCCGCGACGCCAGCGGGACGACCCTGGGCCTGGGCTTCCTCGACCGCCCCGAGCTCTACGTCGACCCCTTCTCCGACCGCGTGTTCCTGAGCGCGCGCCTCGCCCAGACCATCATCCCGTTGTGCGACGGGTTCTTCAACAACACCCAGGTGGTGCTGGTCGCCCCGAAGGGCACCAGCACCCAGACCTCGCTCACCTTCTCGACGCACAGCACGCAGTCCGGGGCGCCCGGGGTGACCGTGATGGGGTCCGTGCCCGCCGGGGGCGGCTCACGCTTCGCGCGGCTCTGGTGCTCGGGCAACCAGGGGACGACCGCGCAGCTCGACGTCGAGACCGACCCGGGCTCCGGGGCGAGGATGTCGACCATCTCCGTCGCCGCGCTCGCCGGGCAGACGGCGGCGCGCTTCAACTGCGCGGTCGGCGCGACGCCGGTGGTCAACGTCATCCCGTCGCTGAGCCTCGCCGCCGCGGCCGAGACCGACACCCTGCGCGCGCTCTGGTCGGGGGTGAACAACGGCTTCCAGGTGCTCCACGTGGACCGCGTCACGCTCGTGCCCGTCGCGTTCCCGGTGGTTTCGCCGGGCTTCCCGCCGAGGTTCACCACCCGGACGATCCTCTTCGCGACGGCGCTCCCGGAGCTCGACGTCGACCTGTCGACCGCCAACACGCACGCCATCTGGGGGCAGTTCGTCACGCCCGATCAGCAGGGCAACGCGGGCGCGCCCGACCGCACGGCGCTCCTCCGCTGGACCGAGCTCGCCAACGCCTCGGGCACCGAACGCGCGCGGCCCTTCTACCCCGGCACCGGCGTCGGGGGACCGCTCACCCTGGGCAGCTGGACGCTCACCCCCTCGGCCTTCGGAGCGGCCGCGTGCACCGCGGGGTCGCGCTGCTTCGACGGCGACTACCACTACGGCGGGTTCATCGAGCGCACGAGCGCGGGCGCGATGCGCTTCCTTGCGACCTGGAGCGCCCCCGAGACGGCGCCCACGCCGCCCCAGCGCGTGCGCATCTTCGGCGCGGTGGTGCAGACCGGCCGGTGAGCGGGCCCGCGCGGAGGTCCTCCGCCGTCCGCGAAGGCCGCCGACTCACGCTCCGCGACGCGCCGCCGCGCGCGACCTCGGGCTCGGGGCAGCGGTCGTACGCAGCGCCTCGCTGGGCCTCGACCAGCGGGAAATCGCGCGCCTCGATGAGGCGTGGCGGTCGAGCGGCGACCCGGCGCACCCGCTGGCGCGGTAGCGCTCGAGGAGCAGTCGGCGGTCCGAGACGTCGCTCGAACCCTCACATCGCGGGCATCGGAGCGAACCTGATGCGGTCGCCGCCGGCGGGCAGGCAGCCTCCAGTGCCGTCGCGGCACGCGAACACCGCGGCCACCCCGGTGCCGTTCTCGATGCCTATCGGACTGATGATCGATCCGTTCATGGTCTGATACAGGTAATCCACGACGTTGGTGCCTTCGTACAACACCGCCTCGAAGGTGAGGTCGCCCGACCTGCCCCGATAGCTCATCGCGTCGTTCCACTCGACGACGAGTCGCCTCGTCGGGGCTGCGCCGACGGTCGCGACGCAAACCCCCATTCGCATGATGAGATCACTCCAGTAGACCGCCAGCACGTTGTTCGGCGCGGCGCTATCGGGAATGCGGCCAGTCGTCACGGAACTGCTCGTCGCCCCCCCCAATTCGATCCAGCCGTTCGAAGATATATTCAAGTTGGATCCCGCGGGAAGCTGCACCCCCCAGAACTCGAACGCGAACGGGAGCGGGCGAACCTCGTTCCGATCATCGACCTGGGACAGCAATTCTTGATGCCCGGGTATCGAACAGGCATCGACCCACACAACCTCCGCCGGCGGCAGCAGCCGCGCGTATTGGACCGTAGGCGCCGGCTGGCAGGCGCCAGCCCGGCACGACCGCCCCGCCGGACAGCGTGCCCCACACCCCCCGCAATGGTTCGGGTCCATCGACGGATCGACGCACACTCCGGCGCACTCGGCCCATCCGATCGCACACGATGGAGCGCACCGGCCCGCCACACACGACTGCCCCGAATCGCAGGCACGCGCGCACCCTCCACAATGCTGGACGTCTGAAGTCGTGTCTCGGCAGGAACCCGCGCAGCTGGTCCGGCCCGAGGCACACGCCGCAACGCAGCTTCGAGCCGCGCACGACTCAGACGCACCGCAAGCGCGGCCGCATGCGCCGCAATGAGCCTGCGAATCACCGACCAAGCACCGGCCGCCGCAACAAAAACCACCCGCGCAGGGCGCATCATCTCCCGCAGCGTTGCAGTCGACCGCCACCGTCGGCGCCCCTCCGTCCGGGGCGCGCCACTCGACCTCGGGCATGCAGGCGCCGATGAGAATCGAGGTCAGCGCGAACCCTGCCCGACGAATACGCGAGCGGACCAAGGGAATACGATCTCCGACCGCCCCCGCGTGGTCTCTCATCGTCAGGGCTCCCCAGCCTGAATGAGCGCCCAGATGATGCCCGTCGCCACAAGGGCGCCGCCCAGGATGGTTGTCACGAGGCTCGCGGTCGCGAACTGGGAAGCTCCCGCGTAGAGATCACGATTTGCCGGCGTGTCATCGCAAAGTAGCGGCTGGCCCCGGTCACCGCACGCGCTCCGAAAGTTCGCGAGGGCGTCGACGTGCAACACCGCCAGCACTCCGCCTGCGATGGCCCCGGCGGCGCCCACTCCGATGGACACGAACGGGATCGCAGAGCGGGTGCGCGGCGTCCGGACGAGGTCGACGCGCTGCTGGCGCGCGTCGCCATTACGCAACTCGACGGTGAACATCCGCGAGCTGTACCCGGACGATCGAACCTCGAATCGATAACTCCCTGGTCGCAGGCGGAATTCCCTGTTCCAACCGGTAGCCTGCGTCTCCTCGCCATCCACGAGTACCTCCGCGTCGGCTGGGGAGAAGGACACGGTCAGGCGTGCGGAGGGCGCGGCGGACATTTCGTACCTCCCATTCGGAGCCGCGCGAAGGTTTTCACGGTGGACGAGTGTTCCACCGTTCCATACCTCCAACGTGTGGTCACCGGGCTCGACGCCCAGCTCCCTCGCTGTTCCATGGCCGGGAATGACGATGCCATCAAGACGCACGACGGATGTCGATGCGGGGACGGTCAGCTCGAGCACCGGTCGGAGGTCGCAGTGCAACCGTATGGTCTGGTCCCTGCCGCCCTCGACCTGGAACGGGATCGTGGTCTCGAGGCAGGTCCCTCCCTGCACGGTGACATCGTGTGCCCCTGCGCGCAGCCAGCAGTGGTCGGCGCGAGCGCCGCACTCCACTTCGACGAGGTCGCTCCGCTGTCGCACGGTGAACCGGGCGCCATCGGGCGCGCCGTCGAAGTGAATACGGCCCAGCGCACGGCGTGCGGGCTCCAGGAGATCTCGGACGGAACTCCCGGCGTCAGGATCAATCGCGGTTCCGCCCAGGGACTGGAACCGCTCCCAGGCGCGCAGCATCGCCGGAGCATCGCGTGCCCCTCCAAGGCGGAGCAACAAGAGGCGCAGGGTCTCCCTGGTCGGCGCCTGCGCCATCGCACATGCCAACCGGTCCGCCGCCGGACGGTCCTCCATCGTCTCGGCGGATGCCACGCACAGCGGAACATCCTCAGGGCGTAGGCAGCTGCTGGGGCAGGAGGCCGACTGGGCGCCGACCCGGCCGGGTAACGACACCCAGGTGGACGCCAGGACGAACCCTAGAACGTATCGATTGACAGGCGACGGCCTGCGCTGACAGTACGGTCCCTCCATGCGCCCCGCGTCTAACACGGCTGGGAGAGTCGTTCCAGCGGCGCTCTGTCTGCTGGTGCTGGTCGCCTACGCCGATCGCGCCAGCGCACAGGAGGCGGCGCGTGTCGACACCTTCGCGGCGTCGGTGGCGACGATGGTCGCCCGCGTCACGAGCTGGGCCCCGTCGGCGGCCGGGTTCGTAGTCGCCCGCTTCCCCGACTCTCGCGGCAACGACTGCGCCCTCGGGTCCGAGCTCTCCAACGCCCTGTTCACGGCGCTGAACGACCAACGGCGGCCCACGCACCTGCTCGGAAGTTCGGTGAGGGGCATGAGCAGCGGCGGGGACGAGGAACGGTTCCTCGACGACGTACGCACCGCCATGCGTGACCAGACGCACACCGTGCTGGTCGTCGGGCAGGTGGACCCGATCTTCAGGCCCGGTCCGACGAATCGAAGTCACTACCAGATAAGCCTGTGGGTGGTCGATACGGCTCGATCGGGCGCTCCCATGACCACGATTACCCTCCCGATGCCCAACGACGCCGACGTAGGTCGACACGGCCTCTGCGGCCTGGCGTCGACGCAGGCCGACCCCGTCATTTCGAGACCGGTGCTGGCGCGCGCCGTCGGTGGCGTCGAGCCGCCCAGGGTCTGGTCGCCAGGGATCACCCCCCAGTCCGCGAGTTCAAATGAGCCCGGGGTCCTGTGGACTTTCGGGTTCACGGGGGTAGCGCTCACGAACGAAGGAGGTCACTCGCTCCGGATCTTCGGCGGTGGCGCCCACGGCGAATGGGTGTTTGCCGAGTCGTATCCGCTGCGCTTCGCCGCCTCGGTCGGCGGCGACGTGTTCTATGCGGCGGGAGGCAGCGGCGAGAACTACCTCTCCGCGAGGCTCGGCATCCGCGGGCGTGGCGAGATGCGCTTTCCGGGGCAACCGGTATGGGCCTACCTCCTCGCAGAGGCGGGCGTGGGGGTCGCTTCACACGGGTACACGCCGAACGTCGAGGATGCATCGCCACAACGCGACACCGACCTCACGCTGTTCGCGGGCGGTGGGCTCTTCGGGTCACTGCCCCGCACCTGGCACGGGCTCGGTGGTGTGATCCGTTGGTCGCGCGAAATGGGTCAGGGTGTTGATCGACTCGAGCTCGTCCTCGAACTCAACGTCGAGGTGGGGAGGCGCTGACCGCACCCTCCGCATCCGTACAAAGGATATTGCACTCCAGCGGAGCATCGCCACTGGCGACGTTCAGGAAATTACAACCAGCCTGTGACTGCGCCGAGCAGCCGCGGCCATAGTTGACCTGGATATCGGTCACGTGCACCTCCAGCGGACGTTCCCGGCACTCGGCAGGCCAGACCAGCTCGTAGCGGCCGAGCGCGACCTGGTGGGACCGGTAATCGCTGGGACCGCCTCCCGGACAATCGACCGCGAGCTCGAATTCCACGGCATGCGCGTACTGGCCGACCCGGTGGAGGTCTGGTGTCGCGAGCACGGTGAACGCAATCGTCCTGGACGGTGCGCTCGGCGGCAGCGGGCGGATCGTGGGTCCACAGGCGGATGCGCCGACAGCCAGAAACGAGTACAGCCACGCCTGTGCGAGCCGTGCGCCCTTTGCGCGCCGGTGATTCATGGCGCTCCGAGTCCGCGGCAGTTCGCCAGCGACCGGTCGTGCCGAGGATCCCGCGAACACCGATCGGACATCCGATCGAGGTAGCTGCAGAACGTCATTACATCTTGACGAGCGCTCTCCTCGCGGAGCCGAGTGCTGTGGAGGTCCTGATCCAGGAAGGCCACGATGCCACCGTACATCCGGCAGGTCAGGCTCCGGTCCCCCGAGCGCCAGACGTCGGAGACGGCGCTCGCGAATTTGTGCCGCTCACTGCCTCCGCTGGGGGCTCGATCGAGGTTCTGCACCAACTCCCCGAGGGTCTCCCGAGCGCGAGCCGCCAGCCTCAACTGCTCCGCGGTCGGGACGGACTCGACCGTCGGAGGCACAGGCAACGACGGTGGAGTTGGTGGTGGAGTCGGCTCGACGGGAGTCGGCGGGAGGGGATCGACGGCAACAGACGAATCACGAAGGTGGTGGTTGCTGTGATGATCGTGACCCTGGTGTCCATCCCCCAGCATCCCGCCCGTCGGTCCCACAGTTTGCTCCGCGCCGGGCGCCGTCGCGGGAGGCCTGCCGTCCACAACCGGTCCGACGACCCGCTCCTGTTCCACCCTGACAGGATCCAGCGTGACGCTCCGATCCGGTGGGGTATCCGTAAAAGGAACCGTCTTGGTGATGTATCCTGGGCAGGAGATGATCAGATGATGTCGAGTCCCATCACGCACGTACCATTGAGCCATCGATCCGACACCACAGTGGTCGCGGTCGATCTTGATTCTTGCGTTCTGGGCCCCGTCCGGTTCGACGGTCACACGTACGAGATAGAAATAGGTCCAGACTTTTCGAGACACGTAGAGGCCAAGCACAAGGGAGATCGCGACGACAATCTTGTTCCCGGTCCTCGAGCCCACGAAGAGGGCCACTATGGGAATCAGCACGCTGACTATCACGAGGATCAGCGTGCTGATGATCACGAAAGCAGGGGACGACGTGACTTCACTCATGTTGTCTTGCCATATCGACGAACCGGCCCACCCGGACTCGACTGCGGCGAGCGTACCCGAGTTCATCGAGCCGTCAACCGAGGTGCAGGAAGGAATAGGGCGTCCAATGGCCGAGCGGCACGAGGCTCCTACGCCCTCTGGCCGGGCGCGCTGGGCGGCTTCGTCGGCTTTCTCGGCAGCGCCCGCGTGGTGCCCTTTGGCGCGCGCAGGGGGAGGGCTCATCCGCGTCCCATCACCTGCGTCCGCCAGGCCTTTCGTAACACTACAACGACCGAGACTCGCCCCCGACCGACGGGCGGAGCCCCAGTGCAGCGTTCACCGTGAGGTTCTTCATCGACACGGCTGACTGAAGGGGATCCGCGACGCGGCGGCGATGGGCTTCGCCGACGGCGTGACGACCAACCCCTCGCTGGTAGCCAAGAGCGGGCGGAAGTACCTCGACGTGGTGCGCGAGATCTGCGAGATCGTCGACGGCCCCATCTCAGCCGAGGTGCTGAGCACCGAGTACGACAGGATGATGGCCGAGGCCCACGACTGGGCCAAGGTGCACAGGTACGTCGCGGAGAAGCTCACCCTCGATGGACTGCGCGCCACGAGGGCCTGCGCGAAGGAGGGCATCCCGATCAACATGACGCTCTGCTTCTCGGCCAACCAGGCGCTGCTCGCGGCGAAGGCCCGGGCCACGTGCATCTCGCCCTTCGTGGGCGGCTCGACGACATCTCCGAAGACGGCATCGAGCTCATCGGCGACGTCGTGACCATCTACCAGAACTACGATCTCCGCATGCATGTGCTGGTCGCCTCGGTGCGCCACCCGATCCATGTGGCCAGGTCGGCGCTATTCGGCGCGGACATCTTCACGATCCCGTTCAAGGTCATCGAGCAGATCGCGAAGCGTCCGCTCACCGCGACTGGATGACCTCGCCGCGGGTGACCGCGACGTCGCCATCGAGCGCGACGACGGCTCGCCCGACGGAACCATCACCTTCCTCCAGGCTCCCGAACTCTCCACCGCTGGCGCGGCGTCGCCCCGCTGCGGCTACGTGGCGCTGGTGCTCTTCATGCGAACGCTGATTCCGTACGTGGAGCCCGCGCCGGCGCTCGCGCGCATCCTCCGCGGCGACATCGGTGAGCCGATCGCCGTCTCTCGAGACGGACCTACAGCACGCGACGCGCGGCGGTGAGGGCGCCCGGCGAGTCGCCGGTGTTGACCGTCGCGCCCGGCTCGATGAGCACGATCTCGGCGCCCTCGCTCGACACCGGCTGATGACGCACGCCGCGCGGGACCACGTAGAGCTGGCCGGGTCCGAGCGTGACGTCCCCGGCCTCCATCCGGATCGTCAGCGAGCCGCGCACCACGAGGAAGAGCTCGTCGGTCTCGGGGTGGCTGTGCCAGGTGAACTCGCCGTGGGCCTTCGCCACGCGGACGTCGTAGTCGTTGAGCACCGCGACGGTGCGCGGCTGCCAAGGGTCGCCGAAGGTCGCGAGCGAGGCGGCGAGGTCGACGGGGGCGGTCATGCCCGCAGTATCGCGGCAACGCCCGACCGGCACCACGGGGGCCGCACGCCGCAGCCCGGACTCCGTCCACCTTGCCGGGCGGCCTCGCGCTCCGGCGATCGCCTGACGCCGTTGACGAACGCTCGGCGCCGTAGTCCATGCTCCGTCCCATGAACCGCCGCCTCTCCGTGCTGCTCTCCGTCGTCGCGCTCGGGGGATGCGGCAGCGCCTCCAACGACACCGGCCTCGACCCCGACGCCGCCGTCACGCCCTCCGACGCGGCGACGCCCTCCGACACCGGCCGTCCGGCCGCCGACACCGGTGCCTCCTCGGCCTACGCCGAGCCGCTCTGCGACGACGCCGCCAGCCTCGCCGACCTCTCCGCGGCCTACGTCAACTCCGCCGAGGGACTGCGCGCCGCGGCCCGCGGCATCGCCCAGCGCCGCTACCCCATCGGCCTCGCGTTCATCGACGTGCAGAGCGACATGCAGCTGGCGGGGTGGTTTCGCTCGCGCGGCACCTTCGCCGACGTGCTCAACGGCTTCGAGGTCGCCGTGCACGAGGGCGGGCACATCTGGGACATCACCATGGCCCGCAGCGAGTGGCCCTACCGACTGCGCGACGACCTCGTCATCCGCCCGCGGCGGCTCACCAACTTCAACCGCAGCGAGATCCTCACGCTGCACGCCAACCCCGACGCCGACTCCTACGACGAGGTCTACCTCCGGGGGGCTTCCGGGGCGCAGGGCTTCAACACCCTGCTCGACGAGTACGTGCAGTACACCCACTCGCTCGCGTCGAGGTTCTGCACCCGCGACGGGCTGCCGTCGGGGCAGCGCATCAGCTCGCGCGACGGCATCCTGACCCTCATGTACTACGTCGAGCTCTACCTGAAGCTCGCGCGCACGCAGCACCCCGACGACTACGCCGAGATCATCGGCGACCCGGGCCACATCGAGCTCATCCGCACCGTGTGGCAGCGCGCCGAGTTCTGGATCGCGCGCTCGATGCCCTACCCCTCCCTCGGCCTGCGCGACGCGCAGATCCGCGCCTGGACCTACGCGCCCGAGAACCTCATGGAGATCGAGATGCTCCCCCGCTGACGGGGCTCACCGCCGCGTCCGCCCGCTGGGGTCGACCGCATCCCCGATGGGGGAGGGCGCTTGACCGGCGGCCCCGGTGACCCCTTCACTCCCGCGCCACAGGGCCGTCGAGGATGGAAGCACACGAGAGGGAGCAGGGCGGGTCTCGCATCGGCGAGGTGCTGGGCGATCGCTGGAGGCTCGTCGAGCGCCTGGGCGGAGGCGGGATGGGGGAGGTGTACCGCGCGGTGCACCTCGCGCTCGGGCGCACCGTCGCCATCAAGGTGCTGCGCCCCGAGCACGCCTGGAACGCCACCACCGCCCGCCGGGTGCTGCGCGAGGGCCAGGCCGCGAGCCGGGTGGTGCACCCCAACATCGTGCGGATCGAGGACGTCGGCGTCGACCCGCGGGGCCTGCCGTACCTGGTGCAGGAGTTCCTCGACGGCGTCGACCTGGACGCCTTCGCGCTGACCTGGCGCGGGGTCGTGCCGGTGCGAGAGCTGCTGCCCCTGATGATCCCGACGCTCGACGCGCTCGCGGCGCTGCACGACGCCGGGATCCTCCACCGCGACCTGAAGCCGGGCAACGTCTTCGTGGTGCGAGAGGGCGCACGCTGGTCTCCGCGGCTGCTGGATTTCGGCCTCGCGAGCATCAACGACGACCTCGACGGCAGCGCGCGCATCACCACCTCGAAGGTCACGCTGGGCTCGCCCGCGTACATGTCCCCGGAGCAGTTTCGCGACCCTCGCGCGCTCACTCCGCGCTCCGACCTCTGGTCCTTCGGGGTGATGCTCTATGAGCTCCTCTCCGGCGTCCTCCCCTTCTCCGGCGCCACCGTGGGCGCGCTCGCCGTTGCGGTCAGCACCGAAGGTCCGGTGCCGCTCGGCCAGCGCTCGCCGAGCCTCCCTCCGGCCCTCGCGGCGATGGTCATGCGCTGCCTGGAGAAGGACCCATCGCACCGACCCACCTCCGCGCGAGCGCTGATCGCCGTCTGCGAGGAGGTGCTGATGGAGCTGCCCCCAGCGGGCGATATCGAGCCCGTCGAACCGACCGCCCGCGGACCCGCGCTGATCGACCCGGTGTCGATGGCCACGGCGCCCTTCGACGCCACGCTGCCGTCGATCCAGCGCGAGGTCACCACCACCGCCGCGACCGACCCCCCGCCCGTGCGACCGCGCCGCTCCCTCGCTCCATTCGCCCTCGCCGCCTCGCTGGGCGTCGCTGCGCTCGCGATTGCGGCGCTCTCCGCCGGTCGCGGCACCGCACGCCCCCAGACCCCGATCGCCTCGTCGGTCCGCCTCCTGCCCGCAGCCCCCATCGCGGTGGTGCCGCCGCCGACCCCCGCACCGGTCCCGGTGCCGGCGCCCGAGCCGAGGCCCCCTCCCGTCGCCCCGCCGGTGCACGTCTCGCAACGCCCCGCGCTTCGAGCGGCGCCGTCGGTCGACTCGGGCGTCCGGGCCGCCGTGCTCCCTACGGTGGTCGTCCCGCCCGTGCTCGCTCCGGTGGTGGCCCCGGTGCAGTCGCCGCCGCCGCTGGTCGCCTCGCCCCTGGGCGTCGGCATCGACCCGCAGTACCGCTGAGACCCTTCGACGCCCGCTCAGGGAGCCCAGCGCAGCAGCCGCGGTCGCTCCGGATCAGCGGGCGGAACCGCCTCTCCCGGGATGCGTCCCCAGCACCACCAGGTGCAGTCCGAGGCCCGTCGGGCGCAGGTCCAGCTGCGGCCCGAGGCGCCGCCCTCGCCGTTGGTGACGATGTCGTCGGCGCCCGTGAAGACGGGTGCGCCACGCGCTCCCACCCGGCTCTCCACGCGGCCCGCTCCGGTGGTGGGCAGGCCGAGCTGGCCGTTCTCGTTGAGGCCCCAGCACCAGACGTGGCCGTTGCGAAGCCGGGCGCAGGCCTCCTCGGCCCCGGCGGTCACCTGCACCACGGGTCCGTACACCGACGAGAGCTCGTCGAGGCCGTCGACGCTCACCGGCGTCGGGGCGCACGCGCTGCCCTCGACGCAGCTGACGATCCCCGTGTCGGTCCCGACGCGACCGTAGCTGGCGTTGCCCCAGCAGCGAACGTCGCCGCCCACGAGGGCGCAGGAGAAGAGGTCGCCCACCGCGAGTGAGCTCGCGCCGGTCAGACCCGCGACCGGTCGCGCCGTCAGGGAAGACCCCACGGCGCCCGCGTCGGCTTCGGGCAGCGGCGCTCCGAGCTGACCCCAGCGGTTGGAGCCCCAGCACCACACGGTGCCGTCGGCGAGGCGAGCGCACGCGTGGTAGATCCCGACCCCGACCTCGACGACGCCGGAGAGCGCGGGGCCGTCGTTGCGGGCGACATCCGTGGGAGGGAAGTCCGCCGGTCGAGCGATCACCTCGGTGGTCCCGTCGGGGAGGAACCTCACCCACGAAGCGCACCGCACGGTGCCCCCTCGGACGATCGCGCAGGTGAGCGCGACCTGCGTGGCCACTCCATCGAAGAGGTTGGCCGCGGCGCCCGCGTCGCTCCGCAGCATCCGAGTCGCCGGGGTCGCCGCGTAGCCGGGCTGGCTCTCGTTGCCCAGCGGATCGGCGCCGAAGTCCCCCCAGCAACGGAGCCCGCCGGCCTGGTCGACGGCGCAGGTCCCGTTGTCGCCCGCCGCGAGCGCGACCACCGAGGTCAGCGGAATGGTGCTCACCGCGCGGACCACCGTCACCGGCACCGCGGTCACGCCAACGGCCATGGTCCCGTCGCCGAGCCGACCGATCTCGCGGTCGCCCCAGCAGGACACCCCCCGGTCGGAGCGAAGCGCGCAGCCGTGGTTGGCCCCGAGGACGAGCCGCTCGGCCTGCACGCAGGTCCCCGCGTCGCCGCACAGGGTCGGGCACCATCCCCCGCCGCAGCTGGTCCAGTCGCGTACCATCGTCGGACTGCGGCCCGGGCAGCGCCCGCCGTCGACGCCCGAGTCCACGCCCGAGTCCGCGCCCGAGTCCGCGCCCGAGTCCGCGCCCGAGTCCGCGCCCGAGTCGACGCCCGAGTCCACGCCCGAGTCGACGCCCGAGTCGCGAGGGACGTCCACGCCGAGGTCACCGGGCACATCCACGCCCGCGTCGTGCACATCGGAGCCCGGTCGATCGACAGGACCCCCGAGGTCTTCCATGCGCGCGTCGAGCCCCATCGGGCGGTCGAGGCTCGCGTCCGCCACCGAGGCGTCGCCGACGGCGCGGCACGCTCCGGCGCTCGCATCGGGGCAGTAGCCGAGGCTGGCGTCGGAGGCCGAGGCCGGGAGCGTGGTCACCGTGTTGGGCACGCACGCGCCGCTCGACGAGCAGGTGCTGCCCGCGTCGCAGGAGCGCCCGAGGCAGTTGTTCCAGAGCACGATCTGGAGGTAGGCGCCGCCGTCCGAGGGCATGCTCGCGACCCACTCCTGGTGGATCAGGGTGTCGCTTCCGCTGAGCCCCTCGACGGTCACCCGGATGCGCTCCCCGCCGACGCGACCCAGCACCCTCATCTCCAGCGGGTGCGCCGGATCGATGGCTCGTTCGATGGTCCCGTCGGAGAGCGCCGCGTCGCTCAGGGCCGGTGAATACACCTTCACCGTCACCCGGCGGACCATCGAGCCGGGCTCGGTGCGCACCGTGAGATAGAGCCTCGGAGTCAGCTCGCAGCTCGTCACCAGCGCGGCCGTCGTGGCCGCCAGCATCGCCCATCGCCTCGTCATGGCAGCTGCACCTGCGGGCCCGGGTAGGGCGGTGGATCGGTCTGTAGCAGCGGCACCAGCACGGCGGTCGCGAGGCCCGCGACCCCGACGCCCAGCGCCGTCCAGAACCACCAGCGACGGGTGATCGGCGTCGCGGTCGCCACCGGAGCGAGCTGCGTCGACAGCCGCACCACCTCGCCTGCGCGGACCATGAAGGTCAGCTCCGCCGCGACGTGACCCGGGGCGCTCGCCCGCGCTCGATGCTCACCCGGGTCGATCCAGCGCCGCTCGCGCCCGACCGGTGCGCCGTCGAACACCACGCTCACGTCGGACGGGACGAGGTCGCCCGCGGTCACCTGGGCGAGCCGATGCGAGATCTCCTCGAGGTGCGCTCTCACCGTCGCCTCGTGGCGCGCGAGGTCGTCGGGCGTCGCGGTCTCCAGGAAGCGCAGGTACCAGGTGCGCGCCTCGCCGAAGCGTCCGAGGCCGCGGAGGCAGTACGCGAGGTTCACCGCCACGACCGGCGCCGCCCTCGCGGCGTACGAGCGCTCGAAGAGGGCCACCGCGTCGGCCGGCCGCCCCGCCTGCACCGCGCTCACCGCCTGCTCGAACTGCGACCGCGCCTCGGCGAAGGCCGCGTCCGGACTCTGCGCCAGCGCCCCGCGGGCGGGCGCCATGAGCGCGGTGCACGCCGCGATCGCCACGCTCCACCTCATCGCGTCGACACCACGGCCACGAGACCGCCGCCCAGGGTGCTCCAGCTGGTGGAACTGTTGCCGAGCCACGCCACGGTGTCGCTGCCGAAGAGGCCCCAGCCCGTGACGCCGAGCCCGAGGGTGCCGTCGCCTAACCCCCAGTGGTGGCTCAGCTCGACGAAGGCGCCGCCGCCCGGGGCCGCTCCCGCGCGGGTTCCGGTCGACCCTCCGAGGGGCGCCCAGGTCCACGCGACGCCGCCCAGCAGCGACGCTCGGACGCCCTCCGAGCGGGCGCCGATCACCACGCCCCCGCCGAGCAGGCCAAAGCCCGCGACCCCTTCCAGGTCGAAGCGCTGCGAGGGGACCGAGGACGTCGTCGAGGGAGCGAGCGCGATCGCCCCAGCCGCCCCGAGCTGGAGGGCGATGGACGATCCCAGCCAGAGCGAGGCCCGCACCGAGGCCACGGACACCACGCCGGAGAGTCCGACGTCCACCGGACCTCCGGAGAAGCCGGTGTGCGAGAAGCCCGGTCCCAGCGCGAAGGTGAGGGCGAAGCGCCCGCCGGGGGAGGGCGGAGCGCCCGGTCGGGAGGTGAGCGAGACCTCCGTCGCGCGAGGATCCCCAGCGACCTGGGCCCCTGCGCGAGCAGGGATCAAGAGCAGCATCGCGGCCAGGACCGGGCGCATCGATCAGGGGAGGAGGCGCACGGAGACGGGCGCGTTCTGGTCGTCGGTGGCGCCGTTGCCGAGCTGACCGAAGGTGTTGTTGCCCCAGCAGCGCACGGCGCCGTCGGTGGTGAGCGCGCAGGAGTGGTAGTCGCCCACGGACACGCTGGCCGCGTTGGTGACCGAGGCCGGGCGAGGGGTGAGCGAGCAGGGGTAGTTGTCGAAGGAGAAGGAGCAGCGGCCGGTGGAGGCGACGCCGCCGCCGACCTGTCCGTTGTCGTCCCGGCCGAAGCAGCTCGCCCCGCCGCCGGAGAGCGCCACGCAGGTGTGGAAGCGCCCCGCGGACACGCTCACCACGCCCGCGAGGCCCGGCACCGCGCCGGGAGCGCGGGCGCACTGCACCGATCCGCTGGCGGTGTCGCAGGCGACCGCGGGCACTCCGCCGAGCTGACCGAGGGCGGCCCAGCCCCAGCACTGGAGCGATCCGTCGGCCCGTCGAGCGCAGGTGTGCGATCCCCCGGAGGAGACCTCGGCGACCTCGGTGAGGGCGACCGCGGTGGGGGTGGCCTGAGGGGCGGTGTCCGGGTCGAGGCGTCCGGTGCCGAGCTGCGCCGAGTCGTTGAGCCCCCAGCAGCGAAGGGTGTGGTCGCCCCCGAGCGCGCAGGTGTGGTTGCGGCCCGCGGAGAGCTGGAGCACCCCGGTGAGGCCCGCGACCGCGGTGGGCGTCGGAACGCACGGGATGGGCGTCCCGTCGCCCTCGTCGCACTGCATGGGCGAGGCGGCGGTCGCGGTGCCGGTCTGGCTGAAGCGGTTGGCGCCCCAGCAGCGCACCGTGCCGTCCATCAGGAGGGCGCAGCCGTGGAAGGCGCCGAG
>CBIHPK010000160.1:0-18815 GCA_966211675.1 uncultured Myxococcaceae bacterium | reverse complement strand
CGTGGCGTCGTCCTTCGTGGCGTCGTCCTTCGTGGCGTCGTCCTTCGTGGCGTCGCCCACGATCGACGATGAGACCAACGCCCATAGCGCCAGCTACAGACGTCTGTAGCTGGCGCTGCTGCGCGCCGCGAGATGTGGAGGACCGGAAGGGTCTCCAACCCGTGGGCACCGACCGCCGTCAGTCCCCCGCCTCGTCCCGACTGGTGCCCGTGAGACACTCCTCGCCCATGCGCGCTCGCCGTCTCGCCGCCCTCCTGCTCACGCTCTCGCTCCCTGGCCTCGGCTGCTCCGAGGAGGCGTCCGCCGATCTCCCCGACGCCCCCCTCGTCGACACTCCCGTGGTCGACACTCCCGTCGCCGACTCCCCCATCGCCGACACCACCTCCCCCGAGGACGCCGCCGACGCGAGCCCTCTCGATACGTCCGACGCCGCCGAGGTCGCGCTGCTGGACTCCACTGCCGACGCCGACGACCTCCCCGATGCGCCCGTCGCCGATGCCCCCTCCGTCGATGTCCCCTCCGTCGATGCCCCCTCCGTCGACGCGCTTACTGATGTCCCTATCGATGCACCCGCCGTCGACACCCCTCCCGCGGTCGACACCCCTCCCGCCGTCGACACCCCCTCCGTCGATGCGCCCGCCGTCGATGCGCCGCCCGCGCGGAGCAACATCCGACACGTCGTGGTCATCGTTCAGGAGAACCACACCTTCGACGCCTACTTCGGCCGCTACTGCACCGCGCCCGCGGGGTCCAACCCCACCTGCACCGAGGGGCCCGCCTGCTGCGAGGCGGCGCCCGCCCGCGAGCCCTCCGGCGCCTCACCCGTCAACCTCACCGACTCCGCCAACGGCTCCTACGACCCCAACCACTCCCGCTCCTGCGAGTCCGCCGAGATCCACGGCGGGCTCATGGACCGCTTCGTCCGCGGCGCCTCCTGCTCCGACGCGCGCAACTTCGCCATCGCTCCCCCGGCGACCGTCGCGACCTACCACCGCTACGCCCGCGAGTACGCCATCGCCGACCGGTACTTCCAGCCCATCGTCGGCGCCACCTCGTCCAACGACATGTACCTCTCGGTCGCGAGGATGGTCTTCCACGACAACGAGGTCGGTCCCCAGTCCATCGGGCGCCTCTGCTCCCTCTTCGCGCGCACCGCCCAGTACAACGACCCCACCGTCGCCGACCTCGTGCTCGGCGCGGGAGAGACCTTCGCGCATTACTCCGAAGGGTATTCCGCCGCCCGAGCGGTCAACCCCTTCTGCGCGCTCCCGCCCTCCGACTGCCCCGCGCACCGCATCGGCTACCCGTGCAGCTATGACCAGTCGGACGTTCCCTTCCAGTACTACCGGCGCTTCACCGACAACCAGACGTACCTCAAGGACTACGGCTCCTTCGCCTCCGACGTCGCCGCGCGCAGGCTCCCCGCGGTGGCCTTCGTGAAGGCCCTCGGGTATCGCACCGAGCACCCCGGTAGCGGAACCCGCATCAGCGACGGGCAGGCCTTCGTCGACGGCGTCGTGCAGCGGGTGATGAGCTCCCCCTACGCCGACGACACGCTGATCCTGGTGACCTGGGACGAGGGCGGCGGGTACTTCGACCACGTCTCGCCTCCCGCGGAGAGCGCCGTCGACCACGAGGCCCCCGGCACCCGCGTCCCGCTCATCGCCATCGGCCGCTTCGCCCGGCGCAACGTCGTCTCCCACGTCCCCATGGAGCACTCCTCCATCGTCCGCTTCCTCGAGTGGAACTTCACCGGCGCCACCGGCCAGCTCCACGCCCGCGACGCCGTCGTGAACAACATCGGCAGCCTCCTCGACCCGGCCACCACCGGCGTCCCCGTCCCGGAGCGCTGAAGCTCCTTACCCAAAACGATTCTTCGCCCACCCCCCCCATTGTCGCCCGGGCCCCGGCTCCCCATTATCAGACGAATGATAGAGAATCGTTCCACCCTTGGGGCGTGGGCGCTCGCGGTGCTGCTGGCGGGCTGCGCCCGGGCCGGGGCCAACGCCCCGGAGGTGCTCCAGGGGGTGGTGGAGTTCGACGACCGGGCGCTGGGCTTCGAGCTCGGCGGGCGCGTCGCGACGGTGGCCGTCGAGCGGGGCGAGACGCTCTCTCCGGGGCAGGTGATCGCCACCCTGGACGACGGCCTGGAGCGCCCCGCGAGGGACGCTCGCGTCGCCGAGGTGGCCGCCGCGAGGGCGCAGCTGGCGCTGCTCCAGGCGGGCGCCCGGCGGGAGGACGTGCGGGGCGTCGAGGCGCAGCTCACGGCCGCGAGGGCGACGGAGACCGCGGTGCAGCGCAACCTCGTGCGGGCCCAGGGGCTCGCGGCGCAGGGGGCCGTCCCCACCGCGGGGCTCGACGACCTGGAGGCGCAGCGGGCCCGGGCGAGGGGAGAGCGCGGCGCGCTGGAGGAGCGGCTCGCGGGGCTGCGCAGCGGGGCGAGGACGCAGGAGCTGAGCGCGGCCAGGGCGAGGGTCGCGGCGGCGGAGGCGACGCTGGCCGCCGAGGAGGCGAGGCTGGTGCGCTACACGCTGCGATCGCAGTTCGCGGGCGTGGTGCTGGAGCGGCACGTGGAGGCCGGGGAGGTGGCGGGGGCGGGGGTTCCGGTGGTGACGCTGGCCAACACGGAGCACCCCTACGTGGAGGTCTTCGTCCCTCAGGCGGGCCTCACCTCGGTGGTGCTGGGCGCTCCGGCGACGGTGCGCGTCGACGGCGACCGCTCGGCCTACGCGGGGCGCGTGGAGTTCATCGGGCGGCGCCTGGAGTACACGCCGCGCTTCCTCTTCAGCCCGCGAGAGCGGCCCAACCTGGTGGCCCGGGTGCGAGTGCGCATCGACGACCCCGCCGGGCGTCTGCACGCGGGCGTCCCGGCCCGGGTGGAGCTCGGTCATGGCCGCTGAGAAGGTCGTCGAGACCGACGGGCTCGGGCGCACCTTCGGCAAGCTGGTGGCGGTGCGGGACGTGTCGCTGTCGGTGCAGCGCGGGGAGATCTTCGGCATCCTCGGGCCCAACGGCGCGGGCAAGTCGACCACCATCCGGATGCTCTGCGGGCTGCTCACCCCGACCAGCGGACGGGCCACCGTGGCGGGCTTCGACGTCGCGAAGGAGCCCGAGAAGGTCAAGACCCGCATCGGGTACATGACCCAGCGCTTCTCGCTCTACGAGGACCTCACCGTGCGGGAGAACCTGCTCTTCTACGCAGGGCTCTACGGCCTCTCCGGGGCGCGGCGTCGCGAGCGCGTGGCGGAGGTGCTCGCTCGCAACGGCCTCGTCGACCGCAGCGACCAGCTCGCCGGGACGCTCTCCGGCGGCTGGAAGCAGCGCGTCGCCCTCGCGTGCGCGATGCTGCACGAGCCGCCGCTGGTGTTCCTCGACGAGCCCACGGCGGGCGTCGACCCGGTGAGCCGCAGGGCGTTCTGGGAGGAGATCCATCGCATCGCGAGCGACGGCACCACGGTCATCGTGACCACCCACTACATGGACGAGGCCGAGCGCTGCCACCGCCTCGCCTTCGTCTTCCGAGGCTCGCTGCTCGACCTCGGCACCCCCGCGGAGATCCTGGAGCGCCGGGGATTGCGAGTGGCCGAGGTGGAGTGCCGAGAGCGCGCGGTGCTCGACGCCTTGCGCGCCGACGGCCGGGTGGAGGAGGTCGCCCCCTTCGGCTCGCGGCTGCGCATTACCACGAAGCGGGCGCACGACCCGGCGGCGCTGGTGCGCGAGGCCATGACCGCCGCGGGCCTGCGCGGCGACGACCCGGTGGAGGTGCGCGCCAACCTGGAGGACGCCTTCGTCTCCATGGTGCGCGACGACGCGAGGAGCGCGTGACCCGCCTGCTCGCCATCGCCTGGAAGGAGCTGCTCCAGCTGCGCCGCGACCGGCTCACGCTCGCGATGATGGTGATGCTCCCGATCCTGCAGATCATGCTCTTCGGCTGGGCGATCGACACGGACGTGCGGCACATCCCGACGACGGTGCTCGACCAGGACCGCACCGCCGCCTCGCGCGAGCTCGCCCGCTCGCTGGAGGCCACCGGGAGCTGCGACCTGCTGGGCAACGTGCGCTCCCCGGCCGAGCTCTCCGCCGCGCTGCGCTCGGGGCGCGCCAAGGTAGGGCTGGTGATCCCGGCGCGCTACGCCGAGCGGCTCTCGCTCGGGCACGCGGCCACGGTGCAGCTGGTGGTCGACGGCTCCGATCCGCAGTCCGTGGCGAGCGCCACCAGCGCCGCGGGCGGGCTCGTCGCGCAGCGCGCGGTGGCGATGCTGCTGGCGCGCACGGGCGCCCGCGAGGCGCCGATCTCGCTGGAGTCGACCACCTGGTACAACCCCGACCTGCGCACGGCGGTCAACGTGGTGCCGGGGCTGGTCGGGGTGATCCTGACGATGACCATGGTGATGCTCACCGCGATGGCCGTCGCCCGCGAGCGGGAGCGCGGCACGCTGGAGCAGCTGGTGGTCTCGCCCATCAAGCGGTGGGAGCTGGTGGTGGGGAAGATCCTCCCCTTCGTGGCCATCGGCTACGTGCAGATGACCCTGGTGCTCATCGCGGGGCGCCTGGTCTTCGACGTCCCGGTGGTGGGGTCGCTGCCGCTGCTCTACGCGCTGGCCTTCGGGTTCATCGCGGCCAACCTGGCGCTGGGGCTCTTCTTCTCGACGCTCGCCAAGACCCAGCAGCAGGCGATGCAGATGTCCTTCTTCTTCATCCTCCCGAACATCCTGCTGAGCGGGTTCATGTTCCCCCGCGAGGGGATGCCGAAGCCCGCGCAGTGGCTCTCGGAGGTGCTGCCGCTCACGCACTTCCTCAAGATCATCCGCGGCATCGCCCTGCGCGGCGCCGGCTTCGAGGACCTCCACGGCGAGCTCGCGCGGCTGGCGGTGATCCTCTGCGTGCTGGTCACGCTCACCTCGCTGCGCTTCCACAAGAACCTCGCGTGAGCAGGGAGGCACCCGACCGCTGATGGCCCGCCCTCGCAGTGACATCGCTCAGCGCATCGTGAGCGCCGCGGCGGAGCGCTTCCTCCACGACGGCGTGGACGGGGCCTCGCTGCGGCAGATCGCCCTGGCCGCGGAGACCAACCTCGGCATGGTCTACTACTACTTCCCGACGAAGGACGACCTCTTCCTCGCGGTGGTCGAGCGCCACTACGCGCCGCTCTCGCAGGCGATCATCGAGGCCGTCGCCGCGGGGCCCTCCTTCGGGCAGCGGGTGCGCGCGCTCTACGACCGCTTCGGGGCCATGAGCGACGAGGAGTTCGTGGTGCTGCGGCTGATGCTGCGCGAGTCGCTGGTCTCCTCCGAGCGCCTGAGCCGGGTCTTCGAGCGGATGATGCACGGCCACACCCCGGCCATGCTGTCGCTGCTCACCGACGGGATCGCCTCGGGCGACGTGGCCGCGGACGTGCACCCGGTCGCCGCGCTGGTGACGATGGCCGTGCTGGCCGTGGCGCCTCAGGTGATGCTGCGCCGGGTCGCCGCGAGCGTGAAGGCCGTGGAGCTGCCGGAGCCCGCAGAGATGGCGAAGCACCTGGCGACGGTCGCGCTGCGCGGCGTCGGGGAGGGGAGAGCGACGGTCACGGAAGAGGAACCCGCGCGGCGTTCTCCACCGCCACCGGAGGCGTCACCGCCCACAGTGAAGGGTCGTCGGTCCGCAGCCAGGCGCCGCCCGCGCTGAAGCGTCCCGCGGCGCTCTCCACCAGCGGCAGCGTGAGCGAGTGGGCCCCCGCGCCGAGGCGGTCGAAGCGCAGCCGCAGCGCGCCGTCGCTCCGCTCGACGATCGGACGCAGCGCCCGGGGGCTTCGGTCGAGCGCGCTCCACCAGCCGATGTCGCGCTCCGTCGCCCGCACCCGAACGCGGCTCCCCGAGGGACGCGCCACCTCCAGCCCGGAGGGCAGCGGGACCAGCAGCTCCACGCCCGTCGCCTCGCGAGGCAGCGTCCAGCGAAGCGTCAGCGTCGGTCCCTCCGCCGTCGCCCCGATGAGCCGCTCCAGCGCGACCGTCCCCGTCGGCGCCCCCACCGGGGCCAGCGAGAGCGAGCCGAGCACATGCACCCTCGCCAGCCGCCCCGTCGCCGCCGCGAAGGACACCCGCAGCGTCCCCGCCTCGCGCACCCGCACCCTCGCCGCGTGGGTCCGATCGCCCCGCGCCAGCTCTCGGCCTCCCATGGACACGGTGAAGCCCGACGCTCCACCCGCTCCGGTCGGCTGCGCCCTCGCCACAAGGGCCAGCACGTCCGCCTCGGAGCTTCCCCACCACCACGCCGTGGTCGGCGCGGGGCGAGCGGCGAGCCACGACCATACCCGGTCGAGTAAAGCCGGGGTCGTCGGGTCACCCGTCGGCAGCGCCGCCGCCGCCCGGGCGACCTCCGCCCTCCCGCCCTCCCTCGCAAAACACAGGAACCCCGCCACCCCCCGGCACTCCACCGCCCCCCGTCCGGAGAGGGCCGTGTCCAGCGCCGAGCGCAGCCGCTCCGACCACCGCGCCGCCGTCGACGGAGCCACCCCTCGCGCGGCCAGGTAGGCCCCTCGCGTCGCGTCCAGCGAGAGCCCCGCCTCGGCCTCCAGTCGGCCCAGCACCGCCCTCGCGAGCACCGCGTCCGAGGGCGTCCCGCTCCCCGCCAGAGCCTCCACGATGCGCCCCGCCTCGTCGCCCCGCGCGATGGCCGCCCGCTCCCTCACGAAGGCCCACGCGTCCTGCCACTCGTGCGCTCGGTTCAGGCTCCCCAGGGCGCTCAACATCGTCGCGGTGAGGTGGCCGCTCGACCCGCTGCCGCGCCACCACCCGACGGCTCCGTCGAGGCCGCGCATCGCCGAGAGCTGCGCGCTCATGGAGGCGATCGCGGCGTGGATGCGCCCGCGGAGGGCCTCCCGTCCCGGCATGGGCATCGACTCGACCGCCGCGGCCAGAGAGCGCATCGCCGCGAGGCGCTCCACCACGATGGACGGAGCCGACCAGCGAGGTCCGTTGAGGGACTCCAGCACCTCGTCGGCGAGCGCCGCGAGGCGGAGGTCCGCGTCGATCACCAGCTCGGCCTCCTGCGAGAGCGAAGGGATCGGGACGTCCACGTCCGTCGCCCTGCCGTCGACGGTGAAGTGCAGGGACATCGGGACCACCGCGTCGTCCGGGCGCACCGTGAGGCCCACTCGCACCGCGTCCTGCGCGGGGCCCGAGCGCACCCCGGCCACCAGCGTCGCCGCGCCGCTGCGAGAGGCCAGCAGCGTGAAGGCCGCGCGGGCCTCGCCGTGCGCATCGAGGGTCACCTCGCGTGGGGCGCCCTCGACGGTCACCCCTTCGGCCTGAAGCGTGAGCTCCACCCGCTGTCCGGCCAGCGAGGGGGCGTGCACCGAGAGCGCGGCGCTCGCCCGATCGCCCGGCCGAAGCGCCGTGGGCGCCTCGATGGAGGCCGAGAGCGGGCGAGTCGTGGACACCACCGCGAAGGCCCGGTCGCCCCGGCCGTGGGCGTCGATGGCCAGCGCCTGAAGCCGCCAGCGACCGGGGTGCCGGGGCAGCGGGACGTCCACGTCGAGGCGTCCGTCGGGGCCGAGAGCACGGGCTCCCAGGAAGAAGAGGTCGCCCTCCAGGCGCTGCTCCCGCACGCCGCCGAGGCCCATGCCTCCGCCGCCGTAGCCGGTGCCCGATCCGGAGCCGAGCATCCCCCGGCCGGGAGGAGACGGAGGGCCCTGCTCGCAGCCGAGGTGGAGCGTGCTGCCGGAGACCCAGGCGTGCGTGTCGGTGCGCTCCGCGATGCGGGCGGAGAGGAGGTCCCAGGGGACGTCGCGGGCGTCGAGGGAGACCGCGCCGAGAGAGCGGGAGCGCGCCTCGCAGACCGTGGCCCCGGTAAGACCCGCGGAGCGAGCGAGGGCCGTCGCGACGGCGCCGAACATACCCCGACTGGTAAAGCTCACCAGCGAGCCGCCGGCGTTCCAGGCGTCGTAGCGGGTGAGCTCGGGCAGGGGCTGGTCGTTCCAGAGGGCCCGAGGATCGAGGTGGCGGCCCTCGTCGGCGCCCCAGGCCCGCGGGCGAGAGCTGTCCGCGCCGCTCGCCGGGCGACCCGGTACGGTCAGCATCGCATCGACCGGGGGATAGGTCTCCGGGGCGAGGTCCCAGTAGCCCTCGTCGGCCAGCCAGAGGCTCACCACGGCGTCGCGGGGCGCTCCGTCGGGGCCTCTCGCGGCGATGGTCGCGTGCATCGTGGCGCCCTCCGGGTAGGCCCTCGCGTCGCTGCCCACCCGCAGGGAGATCGGCGCGGCGGAGGAGACGCCCACCACCGCGGTCGCGGTCTCGACGGCGCCGCCCGAGAGGTGCGTGGCCACCACCGAGGCGCCTCCGAGGGCGTCCGGGGGTAAGGGCAGCGCCGCGCTCCACCACGCGCTCGCGCCCCGAGGCGGCCCCGCCGGAACCCACGCGCTCGACCACACGCCCGACTGCTCCAGCGTCACCCAGGTCGCGCCCCTCGACGGTCGGGAGAGGTCCACCGGCAGCAGCTCTCCGGCCACCGCAGCGGCTCGCGTCGGCCGCACCGAGAGGGTCCCTCGGGCCCCGAGGCTCGGCGGGCGATCGCGCTCCCAGACCACCGTGCCCGCCTCGACCGCAGCGCCCCGCTCGGAGGCCGCGACCACCCACCACGGACCCGCTCCCGGCAGCCGAAGCGCCGCTCGGGTGTCGCCGCTCGCCGCCGTCTCCACGCGTCCGCTCCAGCGCACGGGCCCGACGGCGCGGTTGCCGTCGCTGCCGTAGACCCTCAGGGAGAGAGCCTCTCGCAGCCGCTCTCCGCCGAGGTTCTCCGCGCGCACCCAGAGCCCCGCGGAGCCCTCCGTCGCCGCCGCCTCGGGGGACGTCTCGACGTGCAGCAGCACCGGGCTGCGGCCGGTCCAGACCTCCGTCAGCGCCATGGTCCTGCCGAGCGAGGCGTGCACCACCTCGCGGGTCGCGGCCTGCTCCACGCTGCCCACCGTGAAGGTCACCTCCGCCGCGTGGTCCGGTCCGATGCTGGCCTGCCGCCGCTGCCCCATGAACTCGAAGCTCACCGTGGCCGCCGTGGGCCATCGCCCCTCGTCGTCGCTCGCCCGCACCCTCACGGTCTCGCCCGCCGCGGCGAAGCCACGGTCGGCGCTCACCACCAGCGCCCGCTCCGGGAGCGCCCTCGGGTCGATGACGATGGTGCGCACATGGGAGCGCCCTCGCACCAGCGCCCTCAGCCCGGTGGTAGCGACGGTGAGCTCGGTGACGAAGTTGCCGTCGGCGTCCGTGAGCACGGTCGTGCCCGGCGTCGGGGCCGGTGCGTCGTGGTCCTGGATGGTCACCGACTCGCGAGCGAGCGGAACCTCCCGGCCGTCGACGCAGCCCCGCACGTGCCCTCGAAGGTGGAGCGTCTCGCCCCGTCGAAAGGCCGGTCGCCCCGGATCGAGGTAGACCCGGACGTCACAGGCTTCGAGCCGCGCGTGCGAGGCGTCGGCCCAGGCCCACCCATCGCCCCGGTGCGCCACGAAGCGTCTCGTGGGAGCGTCCGAGGCGGGCACCCGCAGCTCTCCCCGCGCGTCGGTGCGAGCGCTCACCCGGCCCTCGCCAGAGGGACCGTCGGCGCTCACCTCGACGCCCGCGAGCGGCGCTCCCTCGGCGCTGGCGGCGACGGCGGTGTCGTGGCGGTCGCCCCGTCGGACCAGCAGCGTGAGGTCGCTCACGGACACCAGAGCGCTCGCCGCGTAGGCCCCGGCGTGGAGGCGGGCGAGGTACAGGCCCTCCGGCAGCGCCCCGAGCGAGACCCGCTGGTCGGCCCAGCGACCGGCGTGCACCCAGCGGGTCTCGACGGTCCCCTCGTCGCTGTCGCTGGAGTCGTAGACGGCGCTCTCGTCGCCTCCGGTGCGTCGCGTCGCGGCGGTGGCGGTGAGGGTCACCGTCTCGTCGCGCACCAGCTCCAGCGAGCCGTCTCGTCGAGGCAGCGGACCGGCCGCCCGAAGCAGCGCCTCGCACGCCCGGCCCGTGGGCTCTCCAGCGATGGCGAGGCCGTCCGGGGCGAGCGCCCGGCGGGCCCAGGTCTCCGGGTCCCGCAGCCGGAAGAGGGCCACGCGCAGGCTCCCTCCGCCGCGGAGCTGCACCCTCAGCGAGGCGGGGGTTCCTGGGAGGAAGCGATGCTCCGGGTCGACCAGGAGGAAGGGCCGCTCGGGGCGGGCGAAGGGGAGCGGGAGGTCGTTCGGTCCATAGGCGCCCACCGGGGGGCTGAGGGTGCCGACGAGGAGCGCGACGGTGAGGGCTCTCGGGCTCTTCATGGGAGGGTCCTCCGCGCGTCGAGGAGCATGGCGCCGGTGACCTCCACCTCCCCGAGGGTCTGGAGCTGACCGCTGCGCTGCGCGGTGAGCTCGAAGCGCCACCGTCGCTCTCGCGGCGTGTTGGCGAAGAGCAGCACCTCGGCGTGCAACGGGGTCTGCGCTCCGGAGGGGCGGCCCCAGGCGTCGAGGCGAGCGGTGACGCCCACGCGCTCGGCGGCGAGGGCGGCGGCCTCGGAGGCAGGCGGCGTCTCTCGGAGGCGAGCGTCGATGGCGTGGAGCCGCTCGAGGCCCTCCTCGAAGACGCTGTCGTCCCGCTCGCCCGCCCGGGCCCCGTCGGACCAGTAGTGGACCTTCACCCGGTAGCGCCCCGCGGAGGCGCGGGCGCGGAGGTAGGCCTGCGAGCCGAAGCCGATGGCGTCGCTGGAGAAGTCCAGCAGGCGGCCGCCGGGGGTGCTCTCGCGGTGATCCCACTTGACGGTCTCGCCGTCGGGCTCGCGCACCCACAGGTCGATGATCTCCCCTCGGGCGGACCAGCCGAGCAGCACCACGAGGTCGACCGGGTCGCCGTCGACGTGGAAGGTCACCGCGTCGCGAGCGACCGTGTCCCCGCGGCGCACGCCCACCCCGACGCGGTTGGATCCCGGGAGCACCACCACGGTCTGCTCCACGCGCCCGTCGCGCACCGGGACCTCGTAGGACATCCCATGCACCGTGAGCCACGCGGTGAGCACCGAAGGGTCGGAGACGGTGGCCACGAGGCGGACCGTGTCGTGCGCCGTGACGACCCCGCCGGTGGGCTCCTCGATGCGCACCGAGAGCGGCGCCGCGGTCTGCGCCCTCGCGAGGCGGGGCAGCGCCATGGAAGCGACGGCGAGCACGAAGGGGCGGCGACCGAGGAGCGCGGAGGGTGGGGCCATCGGTGCGGGAGGACACCACGGATGGGGGGAAGTTCTGGAGCCCCACTGGCCGTGGTCGAGCTGGGGTGCTGGTGGCCTGTGGCGAGCCGGTCACGGATTGTGCGCCACGCCCCGTTGGGGCATCGTCCGGTGAGGCCGCTGCTCGGCTGTTCACGCGGGCTCTTCACCTCGACGGACGGGCGAACCCGATCTTGCTGACGAAGTGCTACTGGCTCGATGCCCCGCACGGACGCGTGATGATCGCCGCGTCCAAGGTGCTCATCGGCCGCTCGCCCGACTGCACCATCGTGCTGGAGGGTCCGCAGGTCAGCCGCTACCACGTCGTGGTGAGGCTGGGCGGCGAGGGCGCCGAGCTGCGCCCGCCCGGGCGCGAGCCGGTGCGGGACAACGGCGCGGAGTGCCGGGCGCTGACGACGCTCCGCGCCGACGACGTGATCGACGTGTGCGGCTGGACCTTCCGCGTGGGCGAAGCGGAGACCGAGGCGGAGGCGCAGGTCGAGAAGGTGGCGTGGTTCCTGGAGCGGCAGACGGGGCTGCTTCACTACGTCACGGGCTCGTCGTACCGGGTCGGCGGCGACCTCAAGGACAACCTGATCTTCGTGGGCTGGGAGCCTTCGGTGCTCTCGCTCGAGGCGACCGCGGGGACGCTGGTGCTGACGGCGCTCCGGCCGGGCGTGTGGTGCGGCCATGCCCTGGAGGCGGGCGAGCGCGTCGCGGTGGCCGACGGCGCGTGCATCACGTACCGAGGGGAGTCGCTCACGGCGCGCGCGAAGCAGGCGCACGCCGGGGGCGAGACGCGGCCCTCGTCGGAGCTGGCGAAGTCGGCCGTGCGGGTGGAGCTGGAGTTCCTCCCTCGCGGCGGTCGCTTCACCGTCGAGATCGGGGGCCGGGTCCACACGATGGAACTCTCCGACCGGCGCTGCGACATGGTGGCCTGCCTGCTGCAGCCGCCTGCGCCCTTCCGCGCGGGCGACCTCATCCCCGAGGAGGTGCTCTGCGCTCGCGTCTGGCCCGGCGAGAAGAGCGGCCGCACGGAGCTCAACTCCCTGCTCTACCGGCTTCGCCAGGCGCTCGCGGAGGAGGGCCTGGACGCGGCCAACCTCTTCGATCGGCGGGGCGGCGGGCTGCGCTTCTGCCTCGCTCCCGGCGCCAGCGTCGTCGTGCGCTAGAAGCTTCCGCCGAGGCCGAGCGTGAGCCCGCTCGCCGACGGCGAGACGTTCCAGCGCAGCGCCGAGCGCGTCGCGTCGCGTCGGCCCAGCCGGCTCACCAGGAACCAGGTCGCGCCACCGGCCACCGCCGCCGCGCCGACGCCGAGGGCGACGTTGGTGGCCGTGAGGTAGCTCGCGTAGCGCTCGTCGTGGGTCTGCGCCTCGGGACGGCAATCGATACCGTGGTCGCACGCAGCGTCGCGGTCGCTGCGCTCGCCCGACGCCAGGGCGTAGAACACCCCGCCCAGCACCAGCGCCGCGGCCCCCGTGCCGGCGACGATCCACGGGCCTGCGCCCGTACCACGCGAAGGCGCCGCGACCGGGCGCGCCACGGGGGCCACCGGGAGCACGACCGGCGTCGCCACGACGACCGGCGCGGCGTCGAGGTGCACGTCGACCGTCGAGGTCTCGCTCGCGGCGACCTGCACCTCGCGACGAAACGGCAGGCGCCCCGGAGCGCTCGCTTCGACGACCACGGCCCCGGGCACCACGGGGTAGGGCACGCCGTAGAGCGTCGTCGGGAGCTCGACCTGTTGCACCCGCACCGCGAGGCCCGGGAGCGCCGGGGAGGGGACGTGCACGGTGATCCGCCCGACGCGCCGCTCGGTCGAGGCCACGATGGCGCGGCAGGCCTGGAGCACGGCGTCGCGGTTGCGGAGCGACAGGTCGGCCTCGGCGGAGCGAGCGCACGCCCGGCTGTACCCGAGCGCCTCGACCGGGTGGTCGAGCGCCTCGTGCTCGCGAGCGAGGAAGTACTGGAGCGTCGGGGTGACGTGGAGCGCCGCGGCGCGCTCGGCGAGACGGAGGGCCTGCGCGTGGTCGCCCGCGGTCGCGGCCGCCTCGGCCTGAGCGATCAGGTCGAGGCGCGCCACGTAGGCGGGGTTCTCCTGCGCTCGCGTCGGGGCGCTCGCGAGGCCGGTCGCGGCGAGGCCCGCGAGCGAGGCGATCCGCTGTCGCATCGGACGCCCTTTCATTCGATCACGAAGGTCGGAGCGGGCGCCGGCGGGGCCGCGATCGCTTCGGTCGCGCGAGGCACCGAGGCGTCCGGCTCGCGGCGAGGCCGTCCTCGGCGCACCCGGCGCTCGGAGGCCCGGTCGTCGCTCGGGCCATGGGCGGGCGCCGGAAGTACAGCGGGCGGAGGCACGGCCACCGGCGTCACGGCCTCCTCGCGGGGAGCGGTGAGGACCGCGGCGAGCGGCGACGGGGCGCGGGTGGGGCGCACGGGTGAGGGCGCGGCGGAGCGCACCGGCGAGGGCGCGGCGGAGCGCACCGGCGAGGGCGCGGCGGAGCGCGTCGAGCGATAGGCGCCAGCGGCGGCGAGGGAGAGCGCGAAGGCGGCGACGGCGGGGACGAGCCAGCGAGGGCGGCGAGGGGTCGGCGGCTTGACCCCGCTCGCGCCCGCGAGCGAGTCGGGCGTGAGGCCCCGCACCCTGGGCCGGACGGGGTCCGTCGAGGGCTGCGTCGCCGGGGCGGGGGAGCTGCCCGGTCGGCTCGATCGCCAGGCCGCCTCGGCCGGGTCGAGGGAGGCTTCGAGCGCGGCGAGGAGCGCGTCGGCGTCCGCGTGGCGCTCCGAGGGGCGGAGCGAGAGGGCGCGAGAGAGCACGGGCTCCCAGGGGCCGACGTCGAGCCCGAAGCGGCCGGGGGTGGGGCGCTCGCGGTCGAGGATGTCGGAGTAGATCGCGACGGAGTCCGTGGCGCGGTAGGCGCGCTGTCCGGTGAGCAGCTCGACGAGCAGGAGCGCGAGGGCGTGCACGTCCGTCCATGGTCCGGTGCGAGCGTGGCTGAGCTGCTCGGGCGAGGCGTAGTAGAGCGAGTAGGAGGAGAGCTCGGTGCGGGTGGCGGTCTGCCCGCTGCCTGCCTGCTCGCCGGCCTCCATCACCTTGGCGACGCCGAAGTCGAGCACCCGCAGGCCCGGCTCGCCTCGCCTCGCCCTCACCAGGATCATGTTGGCCGGCTTGACGTCGCGATGGGCGATGCCCGCGGCGTGGGCGCACGAGAGGGCGTCGAAGGCCGGGCGCAAGAGGTCGAGCGCCTCGCGGGGCGAGCGACCGGCGCCGAAGGGGCGACCCTCCAGGTCGGCTTCGAGGGTGCGGCCCTCGATCCAGTCGAGGGCCATCCACGGCGACTCGCCCGAGGACAGGGTCGCCGAGCCATAGTCGATCACCCGCACGATGGCCGGGTGGGCGAGCGCCGCGATGGTGCGCGCCTCCAGCTTGAACCGCTCCAGGAACTCCGCCCTCAGCTCGCCCTCGAAGCGCTCGGGCACCCTCAGCACCTTGATGGCGACGGGCACGTCGAGCGCGATGTGACGAGCGCAGTAGACCGTTCCGAAGCCGCCCCGGGCGACGACGCGCTCGACCTCGTACTTCCCTGCGAGGGTCCGACCAGCCAGCCCGAAGGTGTCGGAATTGTCGTCCATGGAGTGAAGTCGGACCGCCCTGCGCCGACCCTAACCGATTGGTCCGCTGGATTCCAGCTTCGACGGGGCCGGTGGGCCGCGCGTCAGCGGTCGATGCGCAGCGAGTAGTCCCCGACGTTGAGCCACGGGCCATGGGACATCACCCGCACGGTGTAGCGGCCCGCGTGAGGCGCGGTGAAGCGCACCCGGCTGTCGAGCTCCCCGGCGCCGTCGTCGTCCTCCGCGAGGGTCGCCTCGCCGTCGAGCACCCGGAGCTGCACATCCAGTCGGCGGCAGAGCACCCCGGAGGTCGATCCACCGCGCAGGGTCACGGTCGCGCTCTCGCCCGCGGCGAGCTCCATCGCGTGGTCGTCGTAGACCGAGCCGTCTCTCATCCGGGCGTCGGTCGCCTCCAGGCTCCCCTCGCGCCTCGCGCCCCACGGGAGCGCGGCCCCTGCCACGACCGCCGGGGTCTCCGGGGTCTTCGGGTCGGGGTCGCCCTCTCGCCTCGGCAGGTCGAGGCCCCGCAGCACCTTGTCGAGGTAGGCCGGACCCATCCCGATGTGCTCGCAGTCGACCGTCGCGAAGACCGCCCGGTGGTCGCGCACGGCCTCGGTCATCGCCCCGCCGGGCTGCGTCACCAGCGCGTCGCCCAGCGCGGGCCGCACCATCCCCAGCAGCCTCGCGGCGTGCGGCGCCGTGAAGGCGAGGCCCTCGTGGATGCACACCAGCCGGCGCTCGTCGCCGCCCCGCACCCAGCGGGCGAAGCTGGCCTCGGAGGCGTAGATGGAGTCGAAGAGCACCACCGAGCGCACCCGGCCGTCGAGGTCGTCGCGGTCGAGGAGCTCGGCGATGGAGGGACCGCCCGCGCTCGATCCCACCAGGGTGACGCTCGCGACGTCGGCGAGGGTGTGCGGCCCGTGGAGCCTCGGCGCCAGCGACTCGCCCAGCAGCTCGGTGAGGAAGCGACGGAGGCCGTCGCGCTCTCGCAGCCGACCGAGCCGAAGGTGCCCCGGGCGGTCGTCGCACTGCGGCGCGATGAGCAGCGTGCGGGTGCCCGCGAGGTCGTGCCGCTGCTCTCCGCCCCAGCCCTGAGCGGGCTGCCCCGTGCGAGGGTCGATGAGCCCTCCGCCGGCCCACTTCAGGGCCGAGTGCCCCATGCCGTGGAAGACCATCACCAGGTGCAGCGGAGCGTCCGGGTCGAAGCCCGGCGGAGCGTGCACCACCGCGTCGGGCGAAGGGGCGAAGTCCGCCACGCCGTGGTGGAGGGTGAAGGCCTCGCTCCAGGCCTCGGCGCGCGCCGGCGGGGGAGGGGGCGTCGGGGCGATGGAGGGGGGCGGAGCGACCGGCGGCGTAGCCGTCTCGGAGCAGCGTAGCTGCAGCGCTGTGGGGACGAGGAGCGAGAACAGGAGGGCAGGACGCACGGCGGGCGTTGCATACAACGGCCCGCGCGGGCGCGGCGAGCGATCGGACCCGATAGGCCGCTAGCGGCTCAGCGCAGGTGGCCCGTGAAGTAGAAGACCGCGAGCAGGAGCAGGATCAGACCGGCAGGCCCGAGGCCCGCGGCGCCGTAGCGTGAGTAGCCCCAGCCGCCGCCGCCGATGGAGAGCACGAGGAGCACGATGAGGATGATCATGAGCATGAGGGCACCTGTAGAAGAGTGAGCGACCAACGATCGACGAAGCCCCCCGGGCATTGGGGATGGCTGATCGTGAGGGGGTCAGTGCATCGCGTGTGCCTCGTAGAAAACGCTGTGATCACCCTGCTCTGTTGAGCGAGGTCGCTCCCGTCGGGTGAGACGGAAGGACCCACCGTGGCCATCGTGCAGTCGCCGGTGGGGCGCTTGTGCCGGAGGGGGAAACAACGGTAGGGAGCGCGACCATGAGGGTACAGATCGCGCAGCCGACGGCGTCGGCGCAGGAGCTACAGGCGTTCTTCCGTTCGACGCTGCCGCAGCACGAGCACTTCTCCCGCGGCGGGCACGCAGTGGTGGGCGCCGGGCTCGTGACCGGCGTGGTGGTGAAGCAGGCCGGTCCTCACGCCGTGGAGCTGGGCTGGGAGATCCCCAACCTCGGCGTGAAGCTGCTGATGGTGTTCTCGATCTTCGCGGGCATCCTGCCGGGGCTTCTGCTCTGGGGGCTCGTGTGGATGGTGATCAGCGGCGACGTCGAGCGGCTGAAGCAGGAGATCGCCCAGGCGCTCACCTCCGGCGCGCCGGCGCAGGCGGGCGGGGCGATGGCGTCGATCCCGTCGCGGCCCGGCAAGCCCGGCGGACTGGCCCTCGCGGGGGGTGTGGTGTTCTCGCTGATGGCCTTCGCGGCCTTCGCCTACGCGGCGTACATGGTCGACCGCGCCAACAGCGCCGACCGCCTGGCCTCCTACTCCACCAGCAGCTACGGATCGAGCAGCTACGGGTCGAGCTATCGCAGCGCGCTGGGCCCGGAGTTCTGGTCGTCGATCGCCCGCCGACGCCGCGAGGAGGCAATGGCGAGCGGTGGCGGCGGGATGTTCAACCTGCTGCTGGCCGTCGGGCTCTTCGCGCTGCGTCGCTCGAAGGTGCGCGCGTGGGAGGCCCAGTTCGCCGGCCCCGCCGCCCCGATGGGCATGATGCCTCAGCAGGGATACATGGCCCCTCAGCAGGGATACATGGCCCCTCAGCAGGGATACATGGGCCCTCAGCAGGGATACACGGGCCCTCAGCAGGGATACACGGGCCCGCAGCAGGGATACACGGGCCCGCAGCAGGGATACGGACCGCCGCCGCAGGGATACGGACCGCCGGGCGGACAGGGTCCGATGCAGGGGTGAGCGGGGCGGTCAGTGCGCCGCGGCGGGGCCCGCGGCCTTGAAGAGCGGACCGGGCACCGGGAAGACCGGGCGTCCGGCCGCGGAGTTCACCAGGATGGCGAAGGCCAGGTAGAGGGCGATGCCCGCGAGCGCCACGGTGGCGAGGGCGATGGGCAGCGCGAAGGCCGGCGAGTGCGTGAGCTCCTTCAGGATGCGGCAGGAGAACAGCAGCACGATGTCGAGCAGGAACGCGAAGAGCAGCTTGGAGAAGAAGCCGAACGCGTAGGTGAGCACGACGAAGATCACCAGGAAGATCACGTCGACGCTGAGCACGATGTGGGGGTCGGGCAGGCGACCCTCGGCGAGCCCGGAGAGCGTCTGGTAGTTCATCAGCCAGTTGAACGCGAAGGTGGTGAAGAGGGTGCCGCCGAGGAGGTTCTTGTTGGCGAGCGAGATGATCCCGGCGATGAACTGGCAGCCCGCGCCGAAGTAGAGGCAGTAGAACGCAGCGGTGCGAAACGCGGCGGGCGTGAGGCTCCAGCCGAAGGCGATGGGGATCAGCGCCGCGCAGCCGACCGCGAGGCCGAGCAGGCCGAGGGGGGTGGGCTCGGCGAAGAGGTTCACGGGAGCGGGGGCAACGGCGGGCGTCGGGGTGTCTTGCATTCGATGGGTCTTCGGTAGGTGAGGGGTGGTGGACGGGCGTGCGCCCTCAGAAGGGCGGCGGAGTCTCTCACCTCGCGGGGCGTAGATCAGCCGCCGAGGAAGACGTCCTGCACCCAGCCGCAGGTTCCGCCGTTGCGGCAGGGGTGGCAGTTCTCCGGGCGGGTGTCGGAGCAGCCCGACCCGGCGCCTGCGCCGTCGCTCGCGGGGGTGAGCGTCGGGGCGCCGGAGGAGAGCACCTCGATGAAGTCCCAGAGCACGCCCTGCGCGTCGCGGTTGTGGAAGTACACCTGCACCCGGTCTCCGTAGTGGAGCCACGCGCGGGTGGTGCTGTTCTGCGCCCAGTAGAGGTAGGCGCCGAAGGGATAGACGAAGAAGAAGTCCCGCTCGCGGCCGTTCTCCAGGCAGCGCACCGCGGGGTTGGGCGGGTCGCGCATGGTGCACGCGTGGCCTCGGGGGAGGGTCACCGTGCGCCGCCACGCGGTGGGGGTGAGGGGACCGCCGCTCATGGCGCCGCACTGGGTGCGACCGCAGTCGTCGTCGCCCTCGTCGCAGCGGTTGACCTGGCCGCAGGTGGGGTTGGTCCC
>CBIHPK010000159.1:0-18923 GCA_966211675.1 uncultured Myxococcaceae bacterium | reverse complement strand
AGCGACGGTGAGGCGCATTGGGCTGGCGTCGCGGTCGCTCTCGTCGCTTTGCGACGGTGAGGCGCATTGGGCTGGCGTCGTGGTCGCTCTCGTCGCTTCCGCCCTGCAAGCAACCCCGAGAACCTTCTGGGAAGGATCAGGGTCTTCAACCCGAGGACGCGGGGCGCCGCGAGCGGACAGCAGCACGAGCCGTCTGCCTCAGAGGCCCTTCGCTCGGGCGAACTCCGGGGCGCTGGTGTCCACTCCGGTGAGGATCGCGTCGGTGAGGTCGGCGCCGTCGAGGAGGGTCGCTCGGAAGGTGGCGCTGCGAAGGTCGGCGCCGCGGAGGTTGGCGCCGCGGAGGCTCGCCCGGGTGAGGTCGACGAAGGTCATCGAGGCGCCGTGAAGGTCCGCGTCGGTGAGGTCGGCGCCCACGAGGCTGCAGTCGTCGAGGTCGGTGTCGTGGAGGTCGATGCCCATCAGGTCGAGCTGAGCGAGGTCGACGCTGATGGAGCGGCCCGCGAGCGAGAGATACCGGGTGACGGGGTTGGTGACCTGCGAGTAGCCGAGGGAGATCCAGCCGAGGAATTGCGGGAGCATCGCCTCGGCGCCATGGGGCACGTCCACTCGGCGGTGGGCCGCGGAGGAGAGCGAGAGGATCGCGAAGTAGTTGGAGAGCGCTCGGGCGCGGATGTCGTCGACGCGGCCGGCGTTGCGGTGCAGCAGCGGCAGGCACGCGGCGGCGAGGTCTTCATGGAAGAAGCGATGGAGGAGCGTCTCCTCGAAGGCCGACCAGCGCTCGATGCGGTCGGTGCGGCGGCGGCGCCGGCCCTGGGCGAAGGCCTCCCAGTCGGGGAGCATCACCGAGAGGAAGCGTCGGGTCTCGTCCGTGAGGTCGACGGTCCCCGCGGCCTCGACCCAGCGGGTGAGCAGGTCGGGCGCGAACTCGTGCATCTCCGAAGAGAGGACGTCCTCCGTGGGCTGCGTCATCCGATGACACTTGAGCGCGAAGGACTCGGCCGCGAGGTACTCTCCAAAGGAGCGATGGAGGAAGGCGGCCGGGGCGCTCCCGGGGAGGAAGGGGAAGCTCGCGACCAGCGAGCGGTCTTCCAGCGGGCGGGTCCAGGGCTCGAGCTCGAAGGGAGAGGCGTGGGCCTCGGCGACCGAGCGCAGCGCCTGCCGCAGCGAGAACGCGGAGGCTCCATCGCCCAGGGCCTTGGCGCGGCGCTGGCAGCTCCAGGTCATCAGGTCGCGGTAGACCCCGGCGCGGCCGCGCTCGCTGTCCGGAGGGGCCAGCGGATATCCCTCCCGCTCCACCTGCGCCAGGGCGAAGAGCAGGAGGGGCGTGACCGACTCGGTGCGACCGCCGCTCTCCTGCGCTCCGGTCTCCTCTTCCAGGAAGCGGTGGCCCTGGAATTCCCGACCCTCCAGGGCCTTCCATCGGTCGCACCACGCGGAGACCTGAGGCGCGCGGAAGGGCCGGAGGTTGAGCACATGAGAGGAGGAGCGCTGCGAGGCCGTGACGTCCGGACGCCCCGCGAAGACCACGCCCGTGAAGCCCATGGTGTGGGCCTCTCGGGTGACCCGGATGACCAGGTCGTCCGCGCCCGCGACCTCGTCGATGCCGTCGACCAGCAGCCAGCGGCGGTCGGTGAGCGCGGAGGGAGAGAGCAGCCAGTGCGTGTCGTAGCCCGAGAGGGCCACCTCGATGCCCTGCCTGAGATAGGAGTCGCGAAGGGCCTCCGCGCGAAGGGCGATGGGGTGGAGGCTCGGAGCGTCCGCGAGGCGGGCGCCCAGCACGGTCATCAGGCTGGACTTGCCCACGCCGGCCTCTCCCGTGACGTGGATCACGGCGATGGTGGGATGGGGCGCGTCGATCCAGTGGAGGAGGCGGGGGAGCGGGTCGAGCAGCACCTCGCTCCTCCGGCCGTCGCCCGCGTTGCAGGGAGAGGGGACGTAGAGCTGGGCGAGGGAGGGCGTCCCGTCTCCCCACATGGGCTGGCGGAGGAGGGCCTTGAGGTGATCGCGGTATCGCGCCCAGGCCAGCAGCACCGGCGATCGGAAGCTGTACGGCAGCACGTGAGCGAAGGCGCGGAACACCCTCGCGTCCAGCAGCCGCTGCACCAGAGCGCTCACCCACGAGCGGCTCTCCGCGTCGTCGGTCGTCACCCGCAAAAGGTCGTCGCGCTCGGCCTCGTCGCGGGAGGCGAGCTCGCCCGCGCCCGCCAGCTCGGGCAGCGCCATCGCCGCGTCGAAGGCCCGCTCCTGCGCCGTCGCCGGGTCGTCGACCGAGCGCACCGACTCCAGCAGGGCGATGGTCCGGTCGGCCTCTTCGCGAAGCACCCGAAGCTCTCGCCGCACCTGGAGCACCACCGAGGGGTCGAGCTTCATGACGAGCCCTTCTTCGGACGGAGCGCCGCCGCCCAGAGGGGGCTGATGGCGTAGCGCGTCGGCTGCCCGGGGACCGGGTGCAGCACGGAGTACAGCAGCGGAGTGTCTTGAAGGTCGGTGGTGATCTCCAGCTCCAGCTGGCCGTTCTCGAGGGCTCGCTCGAGGGCGGGGACCAGGTGGAGGCTGTCGGGGTTCTGGCGGAGTTCTTCCAGCTCGGAGCGGACGAAGCCTTCGATGCCGTCGACCCCGACGGCGACGCCTCGGCGGAGGCGCGATGCGTAGAAGCGCGAGACGTCGCGGCACGACTTCAGGAACATCCCCACCCGCCCCTTGGCCGCGCGCACCAGCACGTCGAGCGCGGCGGCATCGAAGACCTCGACGCCGTCGTGGAAGAGCGCGACGTGGCGGCGGTAGACTTCGCGCAGGGCCTCGTCGCCCAGCAGGCGCAGCCGGACGAAGTCGTTGAAGTCCTTGTCGCGGCCGTTGAAGTAGGCCGCTCGCACCGTCACCAGCACCAGGATCTGCGGGTGCTCCGCGATGGGCTTGAGCCGGTCGACCAGCCGCGAGCTCTCCTCGGAGCCCTCGCGGCCGCGGCGGTGCAAGAGGTCGAGGTCGTCCACCAGCAGCACCAGCGGGCGGTCGACCTGGTGCTGCCGGAGCGCGTCGAGCGCGTCGCGGATGTACTCCACCAGCTCGGGCTCGCCCGGGGCGCGCTGCACCCGGCGGCGGGACGATCCGGCGCGGGCCTCGGAGCGGTCGCCCAGCCTCGCCTCGAAGGGGCCGGCCTTCACGCCGAGGCCCGACTCGTGGCCCGTGGCGGAGGACTCGTTGCTCTCCTCGCTGCGCTCCGAGAACTCCTGAGTGACCAGCGAGCGCCGCGCCTCCAGGTCGTCGAGGAAGGCGTCGAAGTGCGCCCGCTCGGAGGGGGCCACCACCCCGCGCACCTCCTCGTTGAGGATGCGCCAGAGCGCGAGGAAGATGTCCTGCAGCACGGCGCGAGCGACGCCGCGGTTGTTGGCGTTGATGACCTCGACGCGCACCCTTCCCTCGCGGCGCTCCAGGCCGTCGAGGAGCGCGCGGACGAAGTGCGATTTCCCCGCGCGGGTCTCGCCGTAGACCGCGAGGATCTCCGAGCACTCGGGCAGGCCCGCCAGCGTGCTCAGGCCGAGCTCCATGGGCTCCTCCCGGTCGCAGAGCAGCTCCGACACGAACTCGCGCGGAGGCGGGTTGTGATCGAACAGGCGGAGGAGGTTCTTCGGGGGCATCGCGGGCAGGACGTTCGCCCGCGCGAGGGGCGCAGGCAAGGGCGCATCACCCCCGTCGCGCCATCGCCGCGAGCGCCGCGTCCATCGCCGCGCACTCCTCCGCCGGCGTCACGTCCTCGCGCTCCCGGTCGATCGCTCCGTAGACCGCCATCGCCAGCAGCGTCGCCCCTCGCCGCGGATCGCCCGCCAGCCACCGCGCCACCACCGGGTGCCTCACCGCCACGCGCGCCACCCTCGCGCCCGACTGGTAGTCCACCATCGCGTCGCGCGCTCCCCTCGCCGCGTCCGTGCCCTCCAGCGTGTGCAGCATCTCCGGCGCGAGGCCCAGCGCGCGCAGCTCGCCCTCCACCCTCGCCGCCCACGGCCAGGCCACCTCTCGCGCCGCGCTCACCTTCACCGCGGGCTGCTCACGCCTCGGCTCCGCCGCGGTGTTCGCCCGGCGAGCGGTCGCGGCCAGCTCGGCCTCCTTCGCCTCGCGCAGCCTCACCTTCTCGGCCTGCGGCTCCCTCGCGGGCGGAGCGACCACGGTCACCGCCGGGGCCTCGTCGACGGAGAGCATCCCCGCCTCGCGCAGCACCGCCATCCACGGACCCTTCGCCTCCGGGACGAAGTACGCCTTCTCCAGCCGGCCATCGCCCGGCGGAACCACCCGCAGCGCCCGCCCCTCCTTCCTCGCCGTCTGCAGCTGCTGGAAGGTCGTGCGCGTCCCCGGCAGCCGCAGGGCCCTGGAGGCGTCCCTCATCGCAGCGCCCGTGAGCACGCCCGCCAGCGCCGCGCGAGTGAGCAGCACCGCGTGCCCGTCGTCGTCGACGCTCACCCCCTTCGCCCCGATCCACACGTCCAGCAGGCGCCTCCAGGCCCAGGCGACGATCGCCTCCAGCAGCTCGTCCCGCTCCGAGGCGCTCCGGGCGCCGCCGTGCAACCAGAGTCGGCCCGTGAGCGGCGCCGCGCCGGAGAGCCTACCCCCCGCGCGCGCCTTCCAGGTCGTCGATTGCTCGCCCGCCAGCACCTCGATGGTCCCGGGTGAGCCGTCCGCGACCAGCCAGAGCCAGCCCACCGCGCTCGCCACGCCGCCTCGCCACGCCGGGCTCTTCGCGTCGTGCGCCGCGACCCAGCCCATGGGCGCCTCCTTCTCCGTCGGGCCCAGCGTGCGGCGGAGCGTGCCCAGCGCGAGGTCGATCGCTCGCTGCGTCGCCTGCGCCAGCGCCAGGTCGGACACCGGGGCCGAGCGCGTCGCGTCCGGCGTCAGCCCCGGCGCCTCCAGGGCCATGCGCGCGGGCCAAGGCAGCTCGATCGCGCTCTCCCCCAGGCGACGACGCCCGCGGTACCACGCCACCGTGCTCCCCGAAGGGGCCTCGCTGTCCAGCCAGCAGACCTCCCCCTCCGCGCCCGGCGCCGTGATCGGGCAGCGCACCCGCACCCGCACCGTCCCCTCCACCGGGGCCTCGATGCGCGAGGCCTGGGGGGAGCGGTCCCAGGCCAGCGCGCGCAGGGCGGCTTTTACCGCCGCGGTAAGGTCGCGCCCCTTGCGCAGCGTCTGTAGCCAGCCCGCCTCCCTCGTCGAGAGCACCACCGCGCGCACCCCCGCCTCCGGGAGCGCGCAGGGCTCGTCCGGCGTCACGGTGCAGTAGCCCACCGAGCGCTGCGTCGCCTCCTGCGACTGCAGGTCCGCCAGGGTCATGGGCCTCGCCTCGGTGTCTGCGAAGACGGCCCTCCCCAGCGCCGCGCCCTCGACGCCCCGCGAGGTGAGCAGCGCCCATCGAAGGGCCGCGTCGCTCCACGAGGGCAGCGGCTCGCTCGTGCCCGCGACCCGCAGCAGCAGCGCTCGGGCGATCTCCAGCAGCCGCGTCCCGAGCTCCAGCGACTGCACCGAGCGGTCGATGTCCGACGGGTCGAGGTCGATGCACGCCAGCGCCGCCGCCATCGCGAAGGGCGCGGGCATCGTCAGCACCCTCGCGCTGCTCCCGGGCGCGTGGACCCTCAGCGTCAGCGCGGGCTCGTCGTCGGTCAGGCGCAGCTCGCCGAAGCCGATCTTCGGCGCCACCGCCTCGATGCGCACGCTCAGCAAGGGGCACGGCGGGTCGCCCGGCACGCGCACCGCCGCGCCGCCCGAAGCCCGCAGCGATCGCCTCCGCTGGAGCCGCTCGACCTCCTCGGTGCGGTCGAGGGCGAGCTCGCCCACCAGGGCCGCGAGCGCCTTCGCGTCGTCGTCGTGGTCGAGCACCACCGCGGCCACGTCGGGCTCCTCGCCGGGCTCCGCGGGGATCCACGGCGTCGAGCGCTCTCGGCACCAGCCCGGTCGAGGGGTGAAGAGGGTCAGCGTGGAGAGGGAGACGCGCTCCCCCGAGGGCGCACGCCACATCGGGACGCGCCGCAGCCGCTCTCGCAGGATCGTGTGCTTCGCGAGCCCTCGCGACCCTTCGCTGAGGGCCCATCGCAGGCAGAGCGCCGTCACGCCCACCGGCAGGACCTTCCCCGCGTCGGCCTCCTCCAGCGCCGCTTCGAGCAGCACCGGGACCATGGTGCGCAGCAGCAGGTCGGGGCCCTTTCGCCCGGCGTCGGTGAAGCCGTCGAGCTCGCCCGTCAGCCCATCGTCGCCGTCGGGGAGCAGCCGTCCCACCAGCGGAAAGCCGAGGGCGTCGCCGTGGAGGGCGAAGGCCACCGCGCCGTCGACGATCACCTCCAGCCGCGCGGAGGCGGGCTCGCGGGCGATGGCGGCGTGGAGGGTGCCGATGTCCTGCTGAGAGAGCGTGCGCACCGGGGAGCCGCAGGCGAAGCCGCGGAGGTCCTCGGGCTGCACCTGGGGGTGGGCGGCGAGGCGGGCGCGGGCGAGGCGGCGGGCGCGGGCCTCGCGCAGCGGAGGGAGCTGGGTGTGGGCGCTGCGGAGCTTGACGCCGAGGGCCTGCTCGATGAGCGAGCGGTGCTCCCGATCGCCGACGATGAGGGGGAAGAAGTCCTCGCCCGCGAGGTCCGCCGGGGGCTCCGCGAGGAAGGGCCAGGTCGCGCCCCCGGTGGCCTGGATGCGCTCCCGCAGCGCCCTCGGGGTGAGCTCCTCCACCGAGCCGTCGGCCCGCCGCGAGGGGATCATCGGCGTCCCTTCGAGCGCCTCGCGAAGCCCCTGGAGCCGGACCACGTCCGGGTGCTCGGCGGTGTACGCCAGGGCCGCGAGCAGCATCCGACGAGAGGCCACGCTGCGGATCTCCTCGACCTCGCCGCCCAGCGAGTCCGCGGCCTGCTCGTCGCCCCGCCACGCGAGGCAGAGAGTACCCGCCAGGGTAAGCTCGGCCGAGGAGACCAGCTCCTCCAGGTCGTCGGGGACGCTCTCCGTCAGCGCGACGGGCTTCTTCTCCGCGAGCGCGACGATCCGGTCGTCCTCGGCGACGATCTGCAGCGGGCCGAAGCGTCCTCGGCGCTTTCGCGAGTCGAGGACCACGCCGCCGTGAGCGAGCGCGAAGGTCTCCTTCGTGGAGGGCGACGGGGCGATGGCGATGCGGGTGTGGGCGCTGGCGACGACCATCCACGGAACGGCGCGGCGGTCATCGAGGGGGACCAGCGAGCGAGGGTCGGCGGTGATGCGCGTGGGGAGCGAGGCGGTGAGGTCGACGAAGCGCGCCGAGGCCGGGAGCATCGCCGCGAGGGAGCGCTGCGCCGAGGGGTCGAGGAGCAGCACCGTGCGACCGTCGGCGCGCAGGCCGCCTCGGGTCGCGGTGCTGTAGAGCACGCAGCCGATGGGGGCCTCGGCCATGGCGCGCAGCTCGCGGGTGGAGGCGAGCTCCCCTGCGGCGGTGGTGGGCCAGAGCGGGAGCTCGTCGAGGGCGGGGTGGCGGTCGAGGAGGTCTTTGCAAAGGGAGCGCGCCTCCGCCGGGTCGGCCGCGGCGACGCGGAGCGTGTCGAAGGCCGCGCGGGCCATGGCGCGGCGCGTGGCGGGGGAGAGCTCGTCGAGCGCCGGGCCGAACCACTGCCGCCGCGGGTCGTGCACGGACAGCGCTCCGGCGAGCTCGTCCGCCAGCACCGCGAGCGCTTCGGCCAGCACCCGCTTCACCGCCCGCAGCACGTCGGTGAGCGCGGCGTCCCGCTCGACGCCCTGGAAGGCCCCGTTGGCGCGGAGCGAGGGGTGCTCCAGCGCCACCTCCGCGGGCACCCCGGCCGTGTCGAGGGCCGAGGCGGGGAGCGGACGCTGCTCGATGAATACGGTGACCTGTAAGACCCCGGTGGCGTCGAGGCCGCGCTCCCGCAGCACCAGCTCGCCGCGCAGCCCGGCGAGGGAGACCGGCAGCGTGGGGCGCTCCTCCGTGGAGGCCTCGCCGAAGACCGCGCGCAGCACGGCGTCGTCGGCCTGCGCCACTCGGGGCTCGCGAGGGCTGAGCCCGAGGAAGCGTCGTCGCCGGGCGAGGGCCTCGCGGGCGTGCTCGACGGCGTCGACGGCGGGCTGGAGCGAGAGCGGCCGCAGCAGGGCGTCGAGGCGCGGCCGCCGGGGAGGGCACCAGAGCACGGCGCCGAGGTGCGGGGCGAGCTCGGCGGGGACGGGCTCCGCGCCTCGCCAGAGCAGGGTCGGGCGGGGCGTGGCGTCGAGGATCTCCGCGAGGGAGACCAGCGCTCCCGTGGCAGTGGGGACGAGCGGCCACGCGAGGAGCGCTCGCAGCACGGCCGGCGGGGTGTGGCCGGGGTCGACCTCGTCGTCGGAGGCGGAGGGTCTCTCCGCGCGGGGCCAGGCGTCGCCGAGGCCGTGGTGGGCCCAGGCGAGGAGCGACTCGTGGAGGGCGACGCGCTCGGGCTCTGGGAGCGAAGGGTCCGCGAGGCGGGCGCGCGTGGCGTCGAGGAGGTGGAGGGTGTGGAGGTTCCAGGCGCGGCGCAGGGCGTGCTGGAGGCCGCCGGAGAGGTCGACCTGGGAGCGCGAGGCGTTGGTGGGCAGCGAGCGCGCGTCGAGGTGGAGGCGCAGCGGCGCGTCGGGGACGGCGGCGTCGCCGGCGGGGGCGAGGGGGCGCTCCTCCAGGATGACCCCGAGCTCGGAGAGCACGAGGCGGTGGCCGTGCGTGGGGGCGAGGAGCTGGAGCGATCCGCGGAGCTCGGCGCCGAGGTCGAGCGGGACGCTCACGAGGGCGGCGGGGACGAAGCCCGTGGCGAGGGCGACGCCGTCGCGGCGCAGCGGGATGGGGAGCGCCACGAGGCGGTCGCGCAGCAGCACGGTCTCCGCCGGGTCGCGGGCGAACCACTCGCGCACCACGGGCAGCCCGAAGGACTCCCGGAGGTGCACTCGCACTCCCTCGAGGGGGAGGTCGGCGGGTCGCGCGACGAGCTCGACGCGGGCGCTCTCCAGGGCCGCGGGGACGCGCGCGTCGGGGTCGTGCGAGACGCCCGCGGTGAAGCGCACGCGGTGGCAGTGGCCGGCGGGGGCGTCGCGGGTGGTGTAGAGGTCGACGTGGCGGGGGCCGAAGCCGAGGGCGGTGTTGACCGCGATGGCGAGCAGCCGGAGCCGGGGGTGCTGGGTGCTGAAGAGGTGGTCGAGGAGGTGCGCGAGGTCGTCCGCGGAGGGGGCGGCGCCGTCGAAGGTGAGCACGAGGTCGTCGGCGTCGTTGTAGAGGTCCACCGCGGTGGCCTGGCCCGCGACCGCGGCGCGAACGATCTCCAGCACGTAGAGCAGCGGCTCGGCGAGCTGGAAGCTGCGGAGGCGCTCGACGGCGGCGCGGGGGTCGACGAGGGCGGTCCCTCGGGAGAGGACCTTGCGGCGTTCGTTCATGGGGGGGTGGCGAGGGTGAAGAGGGAGAGGTCGCGTCGGGCGTCGAGGGCGTCGGCGTCGAGGGCGACGGCGCGGAGCAGGGCGAGCGCGGCGAGGGCGGGGTCGGAGCGCGCGGCGTCGACGGCGGAGGCCACGCGGGGGTGCGTCACGTGGAGCAGCAGGGCCCTTCCCTGGTCGAGCGAGAAGGGCTCGTCCCTCGTGGCGTCGAGCAGGAACTCCGTCGCCCTCGGGTCATGGTCGAAGGCCACGTGGGCGCGGTCGTGGCCGTATCCGTCGATGGTCCCGAGGAAGACCTCGCGCAGCCCGAGCGCGGGGAGCAGCGGCCGCACGGCGTCGAGGAGCTTGCGCGCGTGGGGTACGAGGTCGTTGGGGTGCAGCGGCCTCGCGAGGAGGTAGCGGTCCCCGGCGGGCGCGACGCGGTCCTCGTGGTGGTGGGCTCGCAGCAGCGCGAGGAGGGCGTCGGCGCCGGGGCCTGCGGCGCCGAGGTCGACGACGGCGATGTCCTTGCGGGCGAGGGCGGCGGTGAGGGCGGAGGGCTCGGCGGCGTAGCGCCGCTCGGGGCGCTGGAGGAGGCCCGGAGAGAAGGACGCGGTGACCCTCGCGGGCTCGGAGGCGAGCGGGTGCGCGAGGGGCCACGCGACCTCCGCGGGCTTGAGCTTGAAGGGCGCGTCGAGGGCGAGCCGGGCGAAGGTCGCGAGGAGGGCCGCGTCGGGGGGCGACTGTCGCGCGTGGCGGGCCGAGGCGCAGCGCGAGGAGGCGGCGGCGAAGGCGGCGACGAAGCGCTCGCGGAGGGCGGTGCGGGCGAGCTCGGCGGCGAGCTGCTGCACCCGGGCGAAGGCGGCGTCGCGGCGCACGTTGTCGCGGGAGACGGTGTGGTGGAGCTCGTGCGCGTCGACCTTCCAGCGCACGCCGGGGAGGGGCGTCTCGGTGGTCTCGTAGAGGAGGATGCCGCGGTTGTAGAAGGCGGCCGAGGCGACCGGATCGACCGCGAGGGCGAGGACGGTGCGGGCGTCGGCGCGGTGCGTGAGGGTGACGGGGCCGTCGATGTCGAAGGGGCGGTCGATGCGGACATCGCGGTCGCCCGCGGGGATGCCGTCGGTGCGCAGGTGCAGCGGGGCGGCGACGTGGGGGCACCAGCGGGAGAGCGCGGCGTGGGCGCGCTCGGCGAAGGCGTCGGCCTCGGCGGCGGAGCGCTGGAGGGTGAGGGTGATGGTGGTGCCGCGGCGAGCGGGAATGGCCTCGAGCTCGTAGGTGAAGTCGGGACGAAAGGTGAGGCGCAGCGCCTCCGGGGCGTCGGCGCGGCCGGAGTCGACGGTGACGACGGAGGGGCCTGCGCCGAAGACCGAGAAGAAGCCGACGCCGAACTTGCCGATCTTGGTGGGGTCGCGGTCCTTGGTGGAGCGGAAGAGCACGACGAGCGAGCGCTCGATGGTGTCCTGGTCCATGCCGTGGCCGTCGTCGGTGACCGAGGCGAGGAGGGCGCCCCGGTCGGAGGCGCGGTCGGGCTGGTAGTCGAGGTGGACGTTGATGCTGGTGGCGCCCGCGTCGAGGGCGTTCTGGACGAGCTCCCGCAGCCACGCCATCGGGTCGGCGAACTGGCGCACCATCTGGTGGATGGCGTCGTGCACGGCCTCGCTGGCGCTGAGCTGCGGGCCCTCGTCCGGGCGCGTGCGGAAGGGCGTGGTCATCCCTCTACGCTCCCCCTTACGCCTTGCGGGTCCACTCCGTGGTCTCCACCACCGGGAGCTGGAGCGCCCGCTCGCGGTCGAGGTCGAGGTTGCCGACGTGCAGCGAGAGCGGCGCCTGCACCCACTTGTAGATCGACTGCACGAACATCCGGGTGAACTTCGCCACCCAGCGCTCCCGCTCCTCCGCGGAGTCATCCGGGAACATGCTCCCCAGCGCCTGCACGATCTCCGGCGGCGAGAGCTTCTCCGCGGCGTAGAGGTGGAAGCACGCGTCCAGCACGCGGAAGGGCATGAGCTCGTCCTCGCCCTTCTGGTTGGGCGCCAGCTCCGGGCCCGCGGGGGCCGACAGGGTCTTCCAGATGCCCTCGAAGCCGTGCTTCTCCAACAGATACTCCAACAGATAGATCACCACCGTCTTGGGGACATTGGCCAGCACCGCGAGGGCGCCTTCGAGGTCGCCGCCGATGGTCGTATAGCCCATGGCCTTTTCGGACATGTTGCCCGTCTGCAGGAAGAGCATGCCGGTGGTGTTGGAGTAGTTCCACATGCGCTGGGCGCGCACGCGGGCCTGGATGTTCTGCATGGTGAGCGCGGTGAGCTCTCCGCCCACCATGGCCTTGGCGGCCGCGGCCTCGCGCTCGAAGGCCTCCTCGATGGCCACCACCTTGAAGGGCACTCCCAGCTCTTCACAGATGACTCGCGCGCTCTCCGAGGTGTGGTCGCTGGAGTAGCGCGAAGGCATATAGAACGCCTTGAGCATCTCCCCCGTCTTCGCCTTGCGGGCCTCGTCGGGCAGGTCGGCGAAGCGCTTCTGGATGGCCCTCCAGGTGACCAGCAGGGTCAGCAGCGAGTCGCGTCCGCCGGAGAGCGCGAGGCCGAATCCCTTGAAGGCGCGGGTCTTCTCGAAATAGTCCCAGACGCCCATGCCCAGCGCGTCGAGCAGGTCGTCGCAGAAGTCCTCGCGGGCGTTGCGCGGAGCCTGCGGTCCCGGCAGGAAGAAGCTCCCATGCGTGGGGGCCGGGTAGGGGAGCGACGCGCGGCTCGCGCCTTTGCCCGCGGTCGTGATCATCGTGGGCTTGATGGGCGACTGGGCCGCGTCGAGGCAGTCGTTGCGCCAGGTGGTGGCCTCGGTGCGCAGCCGCCGGGTGCGGTCGAGGTCGACCACGACGGCGGCCCAGGACTCGACCCAGCGCGGGGCCTCCAGCATCGGGCGGCCGTTCTGGAAGACGAAGCCGCCGCCGTCGAAGATGAGTCCGTCGTTGGCGCCGACGCTGTTGATGTACGCGAGCGTGCACTGGTTGTCCGATGAGCGCGTGGCGAGCATCTCCCGGCGGGTGCCCATCACGCCCATGCGGTAGGGCGAGGCGGAGAGGTTGAGCACCAGCTCGGCGCCGGCGTAGCAGCGGCGGCGCATCGGTCCGTCGGGCGACCAGACGTCCTCGCAGACCTCGACCGCGAGGGTGCCGAAGTCGAAGGTGAACACGAGGTCGCCGAAGGGGATGCCCTCCACCGAGTCGCGCTGCGCGGGGACGCCTCGCGAGAAGGTCCGCGCTTCGTAGAAGACGTTGTAGGTGGGGAGCTTCTCCTTGGGCACGAGCCCGAGCACGACGCCGCGGTGCACGATGGCCGCGGCGTTGTAGAGGTGCCCGCGGAGCGAGACCGAGACGCCGAGCGCGAACACGGTGGCGAGCGAGGAGGTCTCGCGGGCGAAGCGCTGCAGCTCGTCCCACTGGGCTTTGACGAAGCCCGCCCACTGCACGAGGTCTTCCGCGGGGTAGCCGCCGATCACCTGCTCGGGGAGCGCGGCGACGGTGACGTCCGCGGCGGCCATGGCCTTCGCCTGGGCGATGCAGCGGGTGGTGTTGGAGTGCACCGAGCCGACGGTGGGGTTGACGCTGCCGAGGCCGATCTTGACCAGTCGCATGGCGGTAGAGGCTCCCTTTGCTGAACGCGCGCGGAAGCTACCACCGGCGGGCGCGGGCGGTCAGTACGGCGCGTCGGGGCCCCAGTGCTGCCGGAGGAATTCCCGCCGCCCCGAGTGGTCGTGATAGGCGCTGTAGTGACCGGGGTGGGTGCGCCAGAAGTTCTGGTGATAGTCCTCCGCGACCCAGAACACCCCGGCGTCCTCGATGGTGGTGGTGATGGGGTCGGTGAAGTGGCCGAGCGCCGCGATGCCGGCGCGGGTGCGCGTGGCGGCCTCGCGCTGCGCGGCGTCGTGCACGAAGACCGTGCTGCGATACTGGTGGCCCGTATCCGAGAAGGCGCGGTCGACGCCCGTGGGATCGATGCGCCGCCAGAACACCTCCAGCAGCTGGTCGTAGGTGACCACGGCGGGGTTGTAGATCACCCGGATGGCCTCGGCCTGCGACGTGCGGTGGTTGCTCACGTCGTCGTAGGTGGGGTGCGCGGGCGCGCCGCCGGTGTATCCGGAGATGGCGTCGACGACGCCGTTCACGTGCTCGAAGGCGGCCTCCATGCACCAGAAGCAGCCGCCCGCGAAGGTCGCGACGGCCATGCCCGCGGGGGGCGGACCGGCCTCGCGGGTTCCGCCCTCGGGGACCACGGGGTAGTCGTCGGGGTCGTGGTCGGCGATCGGCGCGGCGTGCCCCGCGGGGGAGGTCGCGGGCGCGGCGACGGCCCCCGCCGGAGGGCGCGTGGAGGCGTTGCAGCCCGAGCTGCCGCAGCCCCAGAGGAGCGCGGCCACGGCCGAGAAGACCAGCGGGTATCGGAGGGTCATGGCGGGCGATACTCCCGCGCCGGGGCGGCGGTTACGAGGGCCGAGCCTTCCCGGCCGTGGCGGCGGGGCACTTCGCCACGCCGTGGAAAAACGGGGCAGCGACGCCCAGGCGGGAGGGAGCGCGGAGTCCGTGCTGGCGCTTGCGGCATGGCCATTGCCCAGGGCGCTCGCTGTCTGGCGGAGAACCGTTTCGCCCTCCCCACCCGGGCGACGCCTCACTGCCACTCCATGGACCGACCCGAATGATCCAGAAATTCATCCGTCGACCCGTCCTCGCCATCGTGGTCTCGCTCATCCTGATCTTCCTCGGAGCGCTGGCGATCAAGAGCCGGCCGACGTCGCAGTTCCCCGCGATCGCGCCGCCGCTCGTGACCGTGACGCTCGCCTACCCGGGAGCGAGCGCGGCGGTGCTCGTCGACTCCGCGCTGATCACGCTCGAGCGCTCGATCAACGGCGTGCCGGGCATGAAGTACATGGTCTCCGACGCCACGAGCGCGGGCGAGGCGACGATCCAGGTCGTCTTCGAGCTGGGCACGGACTCGGACCTCGCGGTCGTCAACGTGAAGAACCGCGTCGACCAGGTGAGGAACCTGCTGCCCGAGCTGGTTCAGCTCGAGGGCATCGTCGTCATGCCCGTGCAGCCGAGCATGTTGATGTACGTGAACCTGTACAGCGACGACCACAACGCCAACGAGACGTACCTCTACAACTTCGCGAGCGTGAACCTCGTCGCGGAGCTTCAGCGCATCCCCGGCGTCGGCCGCGTGACGATCCTCGGCAACCGCCAGTTCGCGATGCGCGTCTGGCTCAAGCCCGACCGCATGCGCGCCTACAACGTCTCGACCGAGGAGGTGATGAGGGCGATCAGCGACCAGAGCATCATCGGCCGCCCCGGCCGCATGGGGCAGGCCACCGGCCAGACCGCGCAGTCGCTCGAGTACGTGCTCACCTACCAGGGCCGATACAACCAGCCCGACCAGTACGCGAACATCATCATACGGGCGACGCCCAACGGCGAGACGCTCCACCTGCGCGACGTCGCGGACGTGCAGCTCGGCAGCGAGTTCTTCGACATCTACTCGAACCTCAACGGCCACCCCTCGGCGGCCATCGTGCTCAAGCAGACCTACGGCAGCAACGCCACGCGCGTCATCGAGGCCGTGAAGGCCCGGCTCGAGGAGCTTCAGCGATCGCGCTTCCCGCCGGGGATGCACTACTCGATCAACTACGACGTCTCGAAGTTCCTCGACGCGTCCATCGAGAAGGTGGTGCACACGCTCTTCGAGGCCTTCGTGCTCGTGGCGCTGGTGGTGTTCCTCTTCCTCGGCGACCTGCGCTCGACGCTCATCCCGACGCTCGCGGTGCCGGTGTCGCTCATCGGCGCCTTCATCTTCATGCAGGCCTTCGACCTCACCATCAACCTCATCACGCTCTTCGCGCTGGTGCTCGCCATCGGCATCGTGGTCGACGACGCCATCGTCGTCGTCGAGGCCGTGCACGCGAAGATGGACGAGGAGGACGTCACCCCATACGTGGCTGTGAGGAAGGTGATCGGCGAGATCAGCGGCGCCATCATCGCCATCACCGTGCTCATGACGGCGGTGTTCGTCCCGGTGGCGTTCATGACCGGCCCGGTGGGCGTCTTCTACCGCCAGTTCTCCATCACCATGGCGTCGTCCATCGTCATCTCCGGCGTGGTGGCGCTCACGCTCACGCCCGTGCTCTGCGCGATCATCCTGAAGAGCCACCACGGAAAGCCCAAGCGACGCACGCCGGTGGGCATGTTCATCGACCTGTTCAACCGGGTCTTCGACCGGGTCACCAACCGGTACGTGCAGCTCCTCAAGCTCATCGTGAACCGCCGCCTGGTCACCTTCGGCCTCCTGGCGCTCTTCGGATTCGGCATCTTCGGGGTGAACAAGGTCCTGCCCGCGGGCTTCATCCCCAACGAGGACCAGGGGCTCATCTACGCCATCGTCCAGACGCCCCCCGGCACGACGCTCGAGACCACCAACCAGGTCGCGCGCTCGCTCCAGGAGATCGCCCAGCACGTCGAGGGCGTCGAGTCGATCTCGTCGCTCGCCGGCTACGAGATCCTGACCGAGGGCCGAGGCTCCAACGCGGGCACGTGCCTCATCAACCTCAGGCCGTGGTCGCAGCGCTCGCACTCGGTGCACCAGATCATCCACGAGCTCGAGGAGCGGTCGCGAAACATCGGCGCGACGGTGGAGTTCTTCGAGCCGCCGTCGGTGCCGGGCTACGGCGCCGCCGACGGCTTCGCGCTGCGCCTGATCGATACGAGCGAGACCGTCGACTACAACGAGTTCGACCGCGTCAACCGCGAGTTCATGCACCACCTCGAGCAGCGCCCCGAGCTCACCGGCCTCTTCACCTTCTTCGCGGCGAACTATCCCCAGTTCGAGCTCGTGATCGACAACGAGCTCGCGATGCAGAAGGGCGTCTCGATCCGCGCGGCGCTCGACAACCTCGACATCCTCATCGGCAGCACCTACGAGCAGGGCTTCATCCGCTTCGGCCGGTTCTACAAGGTCTACGTGCAGGCGGGGCCGCAGTACCGCCGGATGCCGTCGGACCTGATGAACCTGTTCGTGAAGAACAACCGCGACGAGATGGTCCCGTACTCGGCCTTCATGACCATGCACGAGACGCACGGCCCGAACGAGATCACCCGCTACAACCTCTACAACTCGTCCGCCATCCGCGGCGTGCCCGCTCCGGGACACACGAGCGCCGACGCCATCAACGCCATCCGCGACGTGGCCCACCGGACGCTGCCGCGCGGCTACGACATCGCGTGGGAGGGCCTCTCCTTCGACGAGGCGCGCCGCGGCAACGAGTCGATCTACATCTTCGCGATCGTGCTCGCCTTCGTGTACCTCGTGCTCGCGGCGCAGTACGAGAGCTTCATCATCCCGCTGGCGGTGGTGCTCTCGCTCCCGGCGGGCGTGTTCGGCTCGCTCTTCATGCTGAAGATCCTCGGCCTCGCGAACGACATCTACGCCCAGGTCGGGCTCGTCATGCTCGTCGGCCTGCTCGGCAAGAACGCCGTGCTCATCGTCGAGTTCGCGGTGCAGGCGCACCACAAGGGAGCGACGGTGTTCGACGCCGCCGTCGAGGGCTCCAAGGCGCGCTTCCGCCCGATCCTGATGACCTCCTTCGCGTTCATCGCGGGCCTGATCCCGCTCGTGCGCGCCACGGGCCCCGGCGCCGTGGGCAACCGGACCATCGGCACTTCCGCGCTCGGCGGCATGCTCTTCGGCACGCTCTTCGGCGTCATCCTGATCCCCGGCCTCTATTACATCTTCGGCACGCTCGCCGAGGGCCGGACGCTGATCGAGCACGAGGAAGAGAACCCGGTCACCGAGGGAGACGAGCACGCCAATGACTAGGCCCCGCTCGCAGCGCGCGCTCGCCGCCGTCGTCGGCACGGCGCTCCTCGCGGGCTGCGTCCCTGCGTTCCCGCGCGGGCCCGCTCGCGCGCCCAACAGGCACGTCCCGGACTCCTTCGGCGTCCCCCCCGACCCACAGAACTCCGCCCTCGTGGACTGGCGGGAGTACTTCGCCGACCCGCCCCTGCTGGCGCTCATCGACCACGCGCTCGGCCACAACCAGGAGCTGAACATCAACGTTCAAGAGATGCTCGTGACGAACAACGAAATCATGTCGCGGCGCGGCGACTACCTGCCGAGCCTCGACGTCCGCGCGGGCGCCGGCCTCGATCGCGTGGGCCGCTACAGCAGCCAGGGTCAGGCCGACGAGCACACCGGCGTCGCGCCGAATCTGCAGAACTACACCTTCGGTCTGTACGCGTCGTGGGAGGTCGACATCTGGAGGCGCCTGCGCAACTCGATCGACGCGGCCCGCTTCCGCTACCTCGCGAGCCAGGAGGGCCTGAACTTCATGGTGACGCGCCTCGTGGCGGAGATCGCGAGCCGCTACTACGAGCTCATCGCCCTCGACCGTCAGCTCGAGATCGTGCGCAGCAACGTCGAACTCCAGCAGAACGCGCTCGCGATGGTGCGCCTCCAGCAGCAGGCGGCGCAGGTCACGATGCTCGCGGTGCAAAGGTTCGAGGCGCAGCTGCGAGGCTTCCAGAGCCAGCAGTTCGACATCTCGCAGCGCATCGTCGAGACGGAGAACCAGCTCAACCTCCTGGTGGGCCGCTTTCCGCAGCACGTGGAGCGGAGCGCGGCGGACTTCCTGAGCCGCGAGCCGGCGGCGGTGCACGCGGGGGTGCCGGCGCAGCTGCTCGAGAACCGCCCCGACGTGCGGCGCGCGGAGCTCGAGCTGCGGGCGGCCTCGCTCGACGTGGCGGCGGCGCGAGCGCGCTTCTACCCCGCGCTGCACCTCGACGCGGGCCTCGGGTATCAGTCCTTCGACGCCACCCGCCTGCTCGCTACTCCGGACTCGCTGCTCTACAGCCTCTTCGCGGGAGTGATGGCGCCGCTGCTCAACCGGAACGGCATCACGGCGGAGTACTTCTCCTCGAATTCACGGCAGATGCAGGCGGTGCTCCGGTACGAGCGCACGGTCCTGACGGCCTTCGTCGACGTCAACACGGGCCTGAACATGCTCCGCAACCTCTCACAGAGCTACGCGTTCAAGGCGCAGCAGGTCGAGCACCTCACCGAGTCGGTGCAGATCTCGACGCTGCTCTTCAACTCCGCGCGGGCGGACTACCTCGAAGTGCTGACGGCGCGTCGCGACCTGATGGAGGCGCAGGTGAATCTTGTCGAGATCAAGCAACGGCAGCTGACGGCCACGGTGACGCTCTATCAGGCCCTGGGCGGCGGATGGCGTCCGGCCGAGCCGCGCGCCCAGAGCCCGCAGGGCGCGGACGCAGGAGTGGCGCAATGAAGGGGCTCATGCAGGGCTGGTTCGTCGTCGCGCTGCTGTCCGCGGGCGCCGCGAGCGGCTGCCACAAGCAGCACCCGCACGCCGAGGAGCGGCTGCGCCTGGAGGTGACCACGGCGATCCGGAAGGACACGGAGATCACGCACGACTACGTGTGTCAGATCCGCGCGATCCAGCACATCGAGGTCCGCGCGCTCGAGCGCGGCTACCTGCGCGACATCTTCATCGACGAGGGCCAGACCGTGAGGCGG
>CBIHPK010000158.1:0-19000 GCA_966211675.1 uncultured Myxococcaceae bacterium | reverse complement strand
GACGGCGACGGGACGAGGGAGCAGCGGAGGCGCGTGGCGGCCGAGCCGGGCGACGTTCCGGCGTTGGGGTCGTACACGACGCCGGTGAGCGCGCCGCCCGGGCCGGCCCAGGCCAGCGAGGAGTAGCCGAAGACGCACTGCACGTTGCGTATGCAGGCGGTGCCGTCGGCGATCTCCACCGTGCTGCGACCGTAGTGCGTCCCTGCCTGCACGATCCGCGTCACGATCGGGACGGCGACGCGCACCGCCTCGCGCCGCGGAGGCACGCTGCACGGGACCAAGGCTGCGCTCGGAGAAATCTCCACGGCCTCGCCCGACAGGGTGCGGTCGGCGGGAACGAAGCGGGCCCGCCCAGGCTGCCCGACCCAGAAGATGCTGCCCGGGACGGAGCCGTGCTCCGCGGGCGAGTCCATCAGGTCATGGGCGAGGGCGCGGCGGTTGGCCCCCTCTGGTCCCCCGGTGGCGGACGAAGTACTCCAGCACGTGGGGATCGCGCCGCCGGACGCTCTCCAGCCACGCGATCGTGGCGTCCCCCTCGCGCGACAGCGGGGCAAAGAGCGGGCGCGCGAGCCAGCGCAGCGGGCGACGCGCGGGCGAAGCGTTCAGGAGGCGCTGGCAAAGCGGGCGGCCTTGCGGGCGACGAGGGCCATCAGGTCTTCGATGGCGACGTTGTAGTCGAGCAGGTGGAGGCCCAGGAACGAGGGCGCGAAGAGCAGGCCGCCGTAGGGGATCGGGTCGGTGCGCATGTCGCCCGCGGCGGGTTGCGCGTGGAGCGCGAGGTAGGAGCGGAAGCTCGCGTTGGAGGTGCAGCCGAGCGAGTAGAAGTCGCGGTAGACGACGAAGGGCGTGGTGACCGCGGGCGTGAAGGTCAGGCCGACCGAGAAGAGCGCCTGATGCGCGAAGGTGGGGAAATACACGGCGCGCACGCGGGTATCGGTGGCGCCGTGGGCGAGCGCGACGGGGTTGGTGCAGGCGGCCTCGTCGCCGGGAAGGAGGGACATGGGATAGACGCCGCCGGGGGTGGGGCCGTGGTCGAGGCCGAAGGTGTGCCAGGCGAGCGCGCAGCCGGTCTGGTCGTCGCTCGTACACAGAGGGAAGGCGCCGAGGGTGCCGTGGGTGGTGGTTCCGATGGGGACCTGGACGGAGCCGCCGAGGAGGAGCGCGACGATGAGCTTCGCGCGCAGCGCGGCGTCGGGGAGGATGACCGAGGTGAGCAGCCGCTCGGCCATGAACGACCCCTGCGAGTGCCCCATCAGCACGAAGGGCCGGCCGTCGTTGTCGCGCTGGAGGTACGCGCGGAAGGCCGCGGCGACGTCGTTGAAGGCGACGGTCTCGCGCTCGGCGGCGCCCGCCCCGTTGAGCCCGAGCAGCGTCGACTGCCGGTAGAGCGGGGCGACGACGCGGCACTGCGAACGAAACCACGCCGCCTGGTTGAGCAGCGGATCGAGCATCGGCTCGACGTTGGAGAGGTCGGTGTGGTTGCCCGCCGGCCCGGTCACGTCGACCGTCGGATAGATGTAGAAGCAGTCATAGGCGGGGCTCGTCGCGGGGGCGGGAGCGTCGAGGGTGGCGCGCGTTCCGTCGGCGCGGAGCTCGGTGGCGGTGAGGTCGGCCGAGAGGCAGCGGTCGTGGGCGAGGCCGGGGCGGCAGAGCCAGAGATCGTCGCGGGAGTAGTCGAGCGGGGGCAGGCCCGCGTCGACGACCTGGGGCACGTCGGACGGGGCGCCGAGGTCGGGCACCGGGGCCGCGTCGGCGGTGGGAACATCGACCGCGGCGTCGAGGACCGTCGCCGCGTCGGGGCTCGCCGTGCGGTCCGAGCAGCCGACGCCCATCGCCATCCAGAACACCATCCCCGCCGCGCGCCATGATCCCATTGGGGAGGCGATGCTACCCCCACGCGGCGCCACGATGGGAGCGCGGCGCGCCTTCACCTGTGGCACCGTCGGTACCCCCCGATGGAGCCCTTCGACATCGACCCCGACATCCGCTGCGCGCGCTCGCTCCCCCCGTCGGCCTACGGCGACGCGGCCCTCTTCGCGCGTCTCCGCGAGCGCGTCTTCGCGCGGAGCTGGCAGTGGTGCCCCGAGGCCGCGGCCGTCCCGCGCGACGGCGACGCGGCGCCCTTCACGCTGCTGCCCGGCTGCCTCGACGAGCCGCTGGTGGCGACCCGCGCGCGCGGCGTCGTGGGGGTACTCTCCAACGTCTGCACCCACCGCGGGCACCCGGTGGTCGCCTGCGCCGCCAACGCGGCCTCGCTGCGCTGCCGCTACCACGGCCGACGCTTCGGCCTCGACGGGCGCTTCCTCTCGATGCCCGAGTTCGGCGGCGCGGCGGGCTTCCCCTCCCCCGACGACGACCTCGCGGCGGTCGCCCTCGCGCGCTGGGGGCCGCTCGATTTCGTCTCGCTCTCCCCCGCGGCGCCGCTCGCCGAGACCCTCGCGCAGATCGACGCCCGCGTCGGATCGCTCGCCCTCGACCGCCTCGCCCGCGCGCCCGGGACCGACCGCGACTACGAGTTCGACGCGAGCTGGATGCTCTACTGCGACAACTACCTCGAAGGGCTGCACATCCCCTTCGTGCACCCCGCGCTCCACGACGCCATCGGCTACGACGACTACCGCACCGAGCTGTGCCCCTGGGGAACCCTCCAGCTCGCCTTCGCCCGCCGCGCCGACGACGTGGCCTTCGCGCTCCCTGCGGGGCACCCCGACGAGGGCGCGCGCGTCGCGGCCTTCTACGCGTGGGTGTTCCCCAACATGATGTTGAACTTCTACCCGTGGGGGCTCTCGCTCAACGTGGTCCAGCCCGTCGGAGCGCAGCGCACGCGCGTGCTGTTTCGCGCCTGGACCTGGGACGAATCGCTGCGCGCCCAGGGCGCGGGCGGCGGCCTCGACCAGGTCGAGATGGAGGACGAGGCGGTGGTCGTGGCGTCGCAGCAGGGGATGCGCGCGTCGCTCGCGAAGCGGGGCCGCTACTCGCCCACGAAGGAGACCGGCGTGCACCACTTCCACCGGCTCCTCGCGGCGGCGCTCGGGTGATGGACCCGCTGACGGGCACCGACCGTCCAGGGCCCGACCGGCGCTAGGGGTGTCCGGCGACCCTCGCACGCCGGAGCGAGCGAACCCCCAGCGCGCCCGCGCCCCCTTCGCATGGCGGCGGCCTCGATCTCCGCCACGACGCTTGCGTCCGCGCGGTGACCTCGCGGAGCATCGCCCCGGTGATGTCGCAATCCTGGGGGTGGGGCGGGCTTCGATCGTTCGCGATCATGGCGGCGGTGTAGCTGGCCTTCGCCGTCGGCTGCGCCGAGCCGGCGCCCGCGCCGCCCCCCGACGTCGCCGTCGTGGACGCCCTCGCGACGGACACCGTCGAGGTCGAGGCGGCCCTCGACGTCGCGAGCGACCGCCCCCTCGACGCGGGCTCGGCCGACGTGGTCGCCCCCGACGCGATCGACGCCGCCGGTGCCCTCGACGCGCCCGACGCCGCGGCTCCGTCGGACGCGGGCACCTCCGTCGACGCCCCCGACGTCTCCGACGCCCCCGATGGGGTCGTCGCCGTCGATGCGCCCGATGTCCCCGACGCCGCGGACGTCCCGGGCGTGCCGGACGTGGCGGCCGTCGACCGACCGTTGACGTGCGCCGCGACGGAGGCGCTCTGCTCCGGCCGCTGCGTCGACCTCGCGCGTGACGCCGCCAACTGCGGCGCGTGCGGGCGCGTCTGCGCGGCGGGCGAGGCGTGCCGGGCGGGCGCCTGCGGCTGCGCGCAGACGGTCTGCGGCGGCGCCTGCGTCAACCTCGACACCGACGCCCGCAACTGCGGCCGCTGCGGCAACGTGTGCGGCCCCGGCGGGGGCTGCAACAGCGGGCACTGCACCCCCTGCGCGTACGCGACCGCGAGCTGCAACCAGGCGTGCAACGACGCGACCTGCTGCTTCCCGTGCGGCCAGGCGTGCACGGCGCTGGAGGAGTGCTCGACGACCTGCCGCTGCGCGCGCCCCAACACGCGGTGAAGGCCGCGATCGAGCGCCGCCTCGTCCGCCAGCTCGCCGCCCTGCACGGCGTCTCGCTGAGCGACGACGCGGTCTCCGCGCTGGCCAACGACCCCGGCGATGGCCTGCTCCTGGACGTCGCAAAGGGGATCGTCACGTTCCCCTTCAAACTGATCTTCCGGCAGCTCTTCATCGTCTCGGAGGTCAAGCGCGCCGGCGAAGCGGCCCACCGGGTCCGTGGGGTCGTGGTAGGTGGTGACGGGCGCCGCTCGAAGGGACCCACACGTACCCCATGAAATCGCATCCGCGCCTGGTCGCCGCCGCGATCGCGCTCGTCGCCGTCGTGATCACGCTCCGCGTCCGCGTTCCAATCACCCGGGTCCAGATGCAGCTCACGGTGCGAGGCCTGCGGTACGGCGGCCCGGTGCCCGTCACGCTCAACTACCACGCGACGCGCTGCATCCTCTTCGTCAACTGCTGGATGGACGTCCTGGAGCGGCGCGTCGAGACGCGCCTGGTCGACGCGGACGGCGATCGCGTCACGGTCGATGCGGTGCCCCTGCGTTACTTCTCCCTCGGCGCCGAGCATCTGGAGTCGATCGAAATCGGCGGGGGCCCCATGCGGGTGAGCCTCGCCCCGCAGAACTCCCGTCCGTCCGAGCAACCGGGCGAGGACCAGGGGCGCGGCGCCGACAACCCGCTCGACAACGCCACGCGCGAGGGCGACGTCGCGGTGCTGCGGAGGCACGTCTACTTCCTGCCCTCGACGATCTACTTCTATGCGCCGGGGGTGCGGTCGGTCCGGGTCGAGCTCGACGCCGCCGCGCTGCCGGTGGCGCGGTTCGCGCTCCGTTCGCAGGGGTGGGATGGCCTCGTGCACGCCGCGTCCCGGAGCAGGTCCGACGGGCGGGCGTCGGCGACCCTCACGATCCCCGCGGGCGCGGCGCTGTCGCTCCCCTTCTCGACGGGCATCGCGCCCCGTGAGTGGCCCGAAGCGCCCGGCCTGCTGCCTCCATCGACGCCCGACGCGGTGACCGGGTTCGTCCTCGTCGACGAGCCGACGTGGCGCGGCGTCCTGGGGTGGAAGACGACGTTCCGCCCGAAGATCCCGATGTCCCGCGCGGACTGGGACGCGCTGCGGCGCCGCGCGGACACGGGGAGCGACGTGCAGGTGAGCCTCGCGGCCGACGGAACGGCGTTGCGGGTGACGACGCGCCCCGGGATCACCGCGCGCCGCTACCTGTTGTTGGCGAGCTTCCGCCCGGACGACGCGCTCGCGAGCGCCGACGTGTTGACGCTCGACGTGCGCCCGTAACGCGCTCACACCCGCTCGATCACCGTCGCCGCGCCCAGCCCCGCGCCCGCGCCCGCCGCCACCACGACCACGGCCTTGGGGATGGGCAAACCGGCTCATGTCCCCGTCGGGGTGAATCCCCGATCCAGGGGAACGAAATCGTGATGCGCGACGGGTCCGGCCGTACATCGACCGCTGCGCACCGCCGAGCGGGAGACGCCCGTCGGTCCGGCGTTGCTGCTCGCGCCCTACGACGACGTCGCGGCGCTGGACGCGGGCTTCATCACGCGCGCCCGCCGGCGGAGTACCCGCACCTGCTGTGGGACCGGCTGCCCCTCGCGAGCGACCGGGAGGAGGTCCGGAGGGGTCATCGGGGTGGGTGAGACGGGAATCTAGGCGCTGGAAACGACTAGAGCCCCCCAGGAACTCTTCGTTCCTGGGAGGCTCTAGTCTGAAAAACCCGCTCTCACACGGGATTTTCTTCGGCGACCCCAACGGGATTTGAACCCGTATTACCGACGTGAGAGGCCGATGTCCTAACCGTTAGACGATGGGGCCTTTGCTGACAAAACGTGCTCGGGGACTAGGATTCGAACCTAGATAGACGGTGCCAGAAACCGTCGTCCTGCCATTAGACGATCCCCGAAGAGCTGTACTCCTCGAAGCGGGATGCGGCTTGTACTTAGAACCCCGCCCCCCTGTCAACAATCTTCTCGAAGTTTCTTTCAGCGGGCTCCTTCGCCCGACCTCCGGGGCGCGTGCAACACCCCGCGGATGTAGCGTTCCAGCGCCTCCCAGCGCCTCACGTCGGCGTTGAGCAGCGACACCCCGTGCGCGTCCGACCCGGGCACCAGCGCGCGCTCGACCGCGATTCCGCTGGCCTCCGACGCCAGCGCCGCCACGGCCCGCGCGCTCTCCTCGTCGCCCTCCGCGGCCATCATCCACGCCGTGCGCCGGGGCATCGCGGGCGGCGTCGCCAGCGTCGCGAAGGCCCGCATCGGACCCACCGCGTCGAGCCCGTGGTACGCGAGCCCAGGCGAGATCATCGCGAGCCCGAGCACCCTGGGCTCCTCGGCCAGGCCCGCCACCGCCGCCGAGGCGCCGATGCTCGAGCCCACCACCACCACCGAGCGCGCCGCGCCCTCGTTGAAGAGGTACCGCGCCCCCGCCGCGGCGTCTCGGGCGAGGCCCGCCCAGCGCGCCGGGTCCTCCCCGAAGCCCTCCCAGGTCTGCCGGAGGGCGCTCGGCCCCTGCACGCTGTCTCCGTGGCCGCGCAGGTCGAGAGCGAGCACCGTCACCGCGGGCGCCCACTGGAGCCGCTCGATCAGCGGCCGCCACTCCGCCCGGTTGGAGCCGAGCTGATGCAGCAGCAGCACCGCGCCCGTCGTCCCCTCGGCCCCGGGGTAGAGCGTGCCCACCCACTGCCAGCGCTCCTCCGTCGGCGGCAGCTGCACCACCGCCGGACCGCGCGGCCCGGCGTCGGCCACCCCCGCGTCGTCGCCCCCGTCGCGCCACCGCTTGCACCCGCCGAGCAGCGCCGCGGCGACACACGACCACGCCAGGATCCGCTCAGCCCTTCGCATGGCGCGCACTGTACCCCCCGCATCGACGGCTTGCGACCGCGCGGACGGCGGCTCTATCGTTCCGCGATGAACCGTACCGCCGCGGCCCTGGTGATCGGCAACGAGCTCCTCAGCGGCAAGGTGCACGACTCCAACACGCTCACCCTCTCCCGCGCCCTTCGCCCCCTCGGCATCGAGCTGCGCCGCGTGGTGGTCATCCCCGACGAGGTCGAGCTCATCGCCTCGGAGGTCAACAGCCTTCGCCACGCCCACGACTTCGTCTTCACCTCCGGGGGCGTCGGCCCCACGCACGACGACGTCACCGTCGAGGGCATCGCGCTCGGCCTCGGCCGACGCGTGGTGCGAAGCCCCGTCGTCGAGGCGCTGCTGCGCGACCACTACGGCGAGCGACTCACCGAAGGGCACCTGCACATGGCCGACCTCGTCGAGGGCACCGAGCTCTACCCCGGCAGCTCTCCCGCGTGGCCGACCATGGTGCTCGGCAACGTGTTCGTGCTGCCCGGCGTGCCGCAGATCTTCGCGCTGAAGCTCGAGGGCCTGCTCCCTCGCCTGCGCGGCGACGAGGCGCCCTTCGTCCTGAGAAGCGTCGACTGCGGCATCGACGAGGGCCCGCTCAAGCCCCACCTCGACGCCGTCGTGGCCCGCTTCCCCGACGTCTCCGTCGGGAGCTATCCCCACTGGGGCAACGACGACCACCGGGTGCGAGTCACCTTCGACGGGCGCGACCTCGGGCGCGTCGTCGAGGCGCAGACCTCCTTCGTGCGCGAGCTCCCTCAGAGCTGGGTGGTGCGCTTCGACTGAGCGCTCCGTTGTCTCGGAGGGCCGTTGTGGTACGAAGCGCCGTCATGAAGCGCGCCGTCCTGGTCACCCTCTTCGCCGCCGCCGGGTGCCTCCGCCAGCCTCCTGCCCCCGGCCCCGCCAGCGCCCCGCAGGTGCAGCCCGAGGCCCCCGTCGCCCAGGCCGTGACCGCCCCCGCCCCCGCCCCCGAGGCGCCCTGCGCCGCCCACGCGCAGGCCCCCGCGGTCCCGACCGCCGCGGCCGGAGCGCGCCAGCTCGGCACGCCCATCACCGTGACCGAGCGCACCCCGCTCGCCGCCATCATCGCCACCCCGGCGCGCTTCTCGGGGCAGACCGTGCGCCTCGAGGGCACCGTCTCCGCCGTGTGCCAGGCCGCCGGCTGCTGGATGCAGCTCGCCGACAGCGAGCAGCACGTGCACATCAAGATGCACGGTCACTCGTTCTTCATTCCCCGCAACGCCTCCGGGCGCCACGCGACGGTCCAGGGCACCGTGATCTCGGGCAACCCCAACGGTCACTGCGAGCAGGAGGCCGCCGCGCAGACCGGGCAGCCGGTGGCCCGCCTCGAGATCGACGCGACCGGGGTCGAGCTCGACTGACGCGACCGATGGGGCTGTGAAAGCCCCGTCGCGGGCCCGATCATGGGCCTCGTGACCAGCGAGACCGTGCCCCATGGGCTGTGAGGCGAGCGCCGACGACGAGCAGCGCCGCATCGACGAGGACGCGCGCCGCGAGGCCAACTGGAAGCGCTGGGGTCCGTACCTGGCCGAGCGCCAGTGGGGCACCGTGCGAGAGGACTACTCCGCCACCGGCGAGTGCTGGACCTACCTCCCGCACGACCACGCCCGGAGCCGCGCCTACCGCTGGGGCGAGGACGGCCTCTTCGGTATCACCGACCGCGAGTGCCGGCTCTGCTTCGCCCTCGCCCTCTGGAACGGCCGCGACCCCATCCTCAAGGAGCGCCTCTTCGGGCTGAGCGGACCGGAGGGCAACCACGGCGAGGACGTCAAGGAGCTCTACTACTACCTCGACGCCACCCCGACGGCCTCGTACCTGAAGGGGCTCTACAAGTACCCGCAGCGGGAGTTCCCCTATGCGTCGCTGGTCGCGGAGGGAGCGCGGCGCACGCAGGCCGACCCGGAGTTCGACCTGGAGGACACCGGCCTCCTCGACGACGGCCGCTACTTCGACGTCACCATCGAGTACGCCAAGGCCACGCCCGAGGACATCCTGGTGCGGGTGACGGCCTCCAACCGCGGCCCCGACGCATCGACGCTGCACCTGCTGCCCACGCTCTGGCAGCGCAACACCTGGTCCTGGGGACGGCGCGGCGAGGGCTACTGGGACAAGGGGCGCATCTCCCGCCTCGACGACACCACCCTGCTCGCCGAGCACCCCTCCCTCGGCCGCTACCGCCTCGCCTGCGAGCCGGTGGGCGGCACCGCGGCGCGCCTGCTCTTCACCGACAACGAGACCAACGCCGAGCGCCTCTTCGGCGTGGCCAGCGCCTCGCCCTGGGTGAAGGACGCCTTCCACCGGCACGTCGTCGACGCGGAGCCCGACGCGGTGAACCCCGACGCGGTCGGGACGCGCGCCGCCGCGTGGCACACGCTGGAGGTCCCCGCGGGGGCTTCGGTGGTCGTGCGGCTGCGGCTCTCGGCCGAGTCCCTCGAGCTCGCGCAGCCCTTCGACGCGAACTTCGACGCGGTCTTCGACGCCCGCATCGCCGAGGCCGACGCCTTCTTCGCCGCCCGCCGCAGCGCCGCGCTCACCGCCGAGGAGCGCCGCGTGGTGCGCCAGGCGGACGCCGGGCTCCTCTGGTCGAAGCAGTTCTATCACTTCGTCGTGGAGCACTGGCTCGACGGCGACCCCGCGCAGCCGCCGCCGCCTCCAGGGCGAGAGTCGGTGCGCAACGCCGAGTGGCGGCACCTCTACGCGCGCGACGTGCTCTCGATGCCGGACAAGTGGGAGTACCCCTGGTTCGCGGCGTGGGACACGGCCTTCCACTGCGTGGCGATGGCGCGCATCGACCCGGGCTTCGCCAGGCAGCAGGTGCTGCTGCTCTGCCGCGAGTGGTACATGCACCCCAACGGGCAGCTCCCGGCCTACGAGTTCGCCTTCGGGGACGTGAACCCGCCGGTGCACGCGTGGGCCGCGTGGCGGGTGTTCACCCTCGCGACGCAGAGCGGCCAGGGGCGCGACGTGGCCTTCCTGGAGAGCGCCTTCCAGAAGTGCCTCGTGAACTTCACCTGGTGGGTCAACCGCAAGGACGTCGACGGCAACAACCTCTTCACCGGCGGCTTCCTCGGGCTCGACAACGTGGGCGTCTTCGACCGCTCCAAGCCCCTGCCCGGGGGCGGTCACCTCGACCAGGCCGACGGCACCGCGTGGATGGCCTTCTACTGCACCACCATGCTCGCCATCGCGCTCGAGCTCGCCCGCGACAACGACGCGTACGCGGACATCGCGTCCAAGTTCTTCGAGCACTTCATGGCCATCACCCAGGCCATGAACCGACTCGGCGGCACCGGCCTCTGGGACCCGCAGGACGGCTTCTACTACGACCTCGCCCACGTCGACGGGCAGACCTTCCCCATGCGGGCGCGCTCCGTGGTCGGGCTCATCCCACTGCTCGCCGCCGAGTCCCTCGAGGAGGAGCACCTGCAGCACCTGCCCCTCTTCAAGAAGCGCCTGCAGTGGTTCCTCGAGAACAAGCCCGAGGTCGCCTCGCACGTCTCGCTCGCGGAGCCTCGGCCCGGGCACCTGCACCGGATCCTCTCCATCCCGACGAGGGAGCAGCTCGTGCGAGTGCTGCGCTATGTGCTCGACGAGGGGGAGTTCCTGTCGCCCTTCGGGGTGCGCTCGCTCTCTCGCATCCACGGCGAGCACCCCTACGTGGTCGACCTCGGCGGCAGCCGCCACGAGGTGCGCTACGCGCCCGCCGAGTCGGACACCGGGATGTTCGGCGGCAACTCCAACTGGCGCGGACCGGTGTGGATGCCCATCAACTACCTGCTCATCGAGGCCCTGAAGCGGCACCACCATTTCTACGGCCACTCGCTGCGCGTCGAGTGCCCCGTCGGATCGGGCCGGATGCTCACCCTGCTGGAGGTCGCCGCGGAGCTGGAGACCCGGCTCTCGCGGCTCTTCCTCCCCGACGAGAAGGGCCGCCGACCGTGCCACGGCGACGACGCTCGCTACTCGGGCAGCCCCCACTTCCGCGACCTCGTGCTCTTCCACGAGTACTTCCACGGCGACACCGGCCGGGGCCTCGGAGCCAGCCACCAGACCGGCTGGACGGCCCTCGCCGCCAACATCCTGGAGCGCGTCGCCGAGACCCGCGCGACGTGCTCGAAGGAGGGCTGAGAGCGCCGGCGGTACTACGCCGATGGCAGCACGTGACGCCGCGGGTCGCCCTGCCCCGGCTGCGCCGGAACCCACAGCCGGATGCCTCCGAGCATCGCGTTGTCGTTGGCCCCGAGGCGCACCTCCGGGGGGATGCCCTTGAGCTCCTTGGTCTGCCCCCCGCCGAGCACCACGTAGTCGACCTGGAGCGCGTGGTGGAAGAGCGCGATGACCCTCTCCACGTGCCGCTGCCACTTCTTGCGGCCGAGGCGCTCGAGGCCCCGCAGACCGACGTAGTCCTCGTAGGTGCGGCCCTTGCGGTAGGGCAGGTGCGCCAGCTCCAGGGGTTCGAGCACCCCTTCGGCGACGAGCGCCGAGCCGAGGCCCGTGCCGAGGCCGAGGAAGAGCATGCGGCCGCCCTCGTAGCTGCCGAGGGCCTGCATCGCCGCGTCGTTGATCACCCTCACGGGCTTGCCGAAGGCGTCGGCGTAGTCGAAGCGCACCCAGCCTCCGCCGAGGTTCGCCGGCTCGACGGCGGGGCGTCCGCTCACCACCGGCCCCGGGTAGCCGATGGCGACGGCGTCGTAGGGCCAGTCGACGGCCTTCTTCACCGCGGTGGCCATCTGCGAGGCCGTGAAGTCCCTCCCCGACTTGATCTTCAAGGGCGTCTCGTGGCCGGTGCCGCCGACCTTGATGTTGGTGCCGCCGACGTCGATGACGAGGACGTTCATTTCAGGATGTTCCATCCGCCGACCTCCGCCACGAGGCGATCGGCCTCGACCGGACCCCACGAGCCGGGCTCGTACTCGTACACCGGCCCCGGCAGGTGCAGCACCGGGTCGACGATCTCCCACGCGGCCTCGACCACGTCCTGCCGGGCGAAGAGCGTCGACTCGCCCAGCATCGCGTCGCCGAGCAGCCGCTCGTAGGCGTCCATGCGGCCGCCCTCTCCCTGCGCGGGCTCCTCGGTGAGGGACAGCTCGCGCAGCTCGCCCACCATCTCCTCGCCGTGGCGCTTCACCCTCGCCCCGATGGCGATGGTCACCTCCGGGCTCAGCCGGAAGCGCACCACGTTGCCCATGCTGGGCGCGGCCTCGTTGAAGACCACCTGCGGCGGGTTCTTCAGCTCCACGGTGACCTCCGTGCAGTTGGCCGCGAGCGACTTGCCCGCGCGCACATAGAAGGGCACGCCCTGCCAGCGCCACGAGTCCACGAAGAGCTGGAGCACCGCGTAGGTCGGCACCTGCGAGTCGGCCGCGACGCCGGGCTCGTCGCGGTATCCCCTGAACTGCCCCCGCACGACGTGATCCGGCGACATGGGGCGCACCGTGCGAAGCACCTTGGCCTGCTCGTCGCGGATGGCCTCGGAGTAGGTCGACGAGGGCGCCTCCATGGTCAGGTAGCTGACGATCTGCAGCAGGTGGTTCTGCATCACGTCGCGGATGACCCCGGTCTCCTCGTAGAACTTCCCTCGGCCCGTGACGCCGAAGCTCTCCGCCATGGTGATCTGCACGTTCTCGACGTAGTGGCGGTTCCACACGGGCTCGAGGAAGGCGTTGGCGAAGCGGAAATAGAGGATGTTCTGCACCGCCTCCTTGCCCAGGTAGTGGTCGATGCGGAAGATCGACGACTCGGGGAAGGCGTTGCGCAGCGTGGCGTTGAGGCTCTTGGCCGAGGCGAGGTCGCGGCCGAAGGGCTTCTCCACGATCACCCTCCCGTTCTCGGCGCAGCCCGCGGCGGCGAGGTGGTCGACCACCAGCGGGAACATGCTCGGCGGAATGGCCAGGTAGTGCGCCGGCCGGCTCGCCCCGCCCATGGCCGCCTTGAGCCGGGTGAAGGTGTCCGGGTCGGCGTAGTCGCCGTCGACGTAGCGCAGCAGCGAGACCAGCTTCGGGAAGGCGATGGGGTCGAGGCCGCCGTGCTCGGTCACGCTGGCGCGGGCGCGCTCGATGAACTGATCGAGGTTCCACCCCGACTTGGCGACGCCGACGATGGGCACGTCGAGGCGGCCTCGTCGCACGAGCGACTGCAGCGCGGGGAAGATCTTCTTGTAGGCGAGGTCTCCGGTCGCCCCGAAGAAGATCAGGGCGTCCGAGCGGGGTTTGTCACTCACGTCGACAGTGCTCCCTCTGTGGGCTCCGACGGGCCCACGACGACGCAGCGACGCGAAAGTGGTCGATGCGTCTACGGCTTGATGTCGCGCTTTACGTGCAGTTCGGCAAGCTGAGAGTCGGCGACCGCGTTGGGGGCGTCGGTCATGAGGTCCGTCGCGCGCTGGGTCTTCGGGAAGGCCACCACGTCGCGGATGCTCTCGGCGCCGGAGAACAGCATCACCACGCGGTCCCAGCCGATGGCGATGCCGCCGTGCGGGGGCGCGCCGTACTTGAGCGCGTCGAGCAGGAAGCCGAACTTGGTGCGCGCCTCCTCGTCGGAGATGCCGAGCGCTCGGAACACCTTGGCCTGCACCTCCGGGTCGTGGAGGCGCACCGAGCCGCCGGCGATCTCGAAGCCGTTGAGCACGAGGTCGTAGCGGTGGCAGAGCACCTTGCCCTGGTCGCTCTCCAGGTACTGCACGCAGTCGTCGTGGGGGCGGGTGAAGGCGTGGTGCGCGGCGGCCCAGTGCCCGCTCTCCTCGTCGAACTCGAAGAGCGGGGGATCGACCACCCAGAGGAAGTTCCAGTCGTTGTCGGTGCCGTACTCGGGGATGAGCTTGAGCTTTCGCCCCAGGTGCAGCCGCAGGTTGGCCATCACCGTGTGCACCATGGAGGTCGAGCCGAACTGGAAGAGCAGCAGGTCGCCCGGCTTCGCCCCCGTGGCCTCGTTCACCGCCGCGCGGAACTCCGGCGTCACGGTCTTGGCCATGGCCGACTGGGTCCACGCTCCGTCCTCGGCGAGGCGAGCGCGGGCGAGGCCGCTGGCCCCCATGCCCTTGCAGAACTCCTCCAGCTTGTCGACGTCGGCGCGAGAGAGCGTGGCGCTCGCGGGCACCACCATCGCCTTCACGATGCGCCGCGGAACATCCCTCCGGTCATCGCCCGAGAGGTACCCCTCGGCCACCTCGGCGAGCATCGGGACGCCGCCGCCCTTGTGCTCGATGACGAGGCCCGTGAGGTCCGTGTGGGGCATCCCGAAGCGCAGGTCGGGCTTGTCGTTGCCGTACTTCTCCATCGACTCGGCGAAGCGCATCCGGGGGAAGCGCCCCTCCGGGTAGCGGTCGCGCAGGTCGGTGCCGAAGACGGTCTTCCACACCGCGAAGAGCAGGCCCTCGACGATGGTGAAGATGTCCTCCTGCGTGACGAAGGACATCTCGATGTCCACCTGCGTGAACTCGGGCTGCCGGTCGATGCGCAGGTCCTCGTCGCGGAAGCAGCGGGTGATCTGGAAGTACCGGTCGAAGCCGGCGACCATGTAGAGCTGCTTGAAGAGCTGCGGGCTCTCCGCGAGCGCGTAGAACTTCCCCGCGTGGATGCGCGACGGCACCAGGAAGTTGCGCGCTCCGCCGGGGGTGTACTTCACCAGCACCGGGGTCTCGAGCTCGAGGAAGCCGTTCTCGTCGAGGAACCGCCGGGCCGTCTGGTTCATCTTCGAGCGAGTGCGCAGCACCCGCTGGAGCTTCGGCCGGCGCAGGTCGATGTACCGGAACGCGAGGCGCTTCTCCTCGCTGGTCTGCACGTCGTCGGCGATCTCGAAGGGGGGCGTCTCGGACTTGTTGAACACGAAGGCCTCGTGCACGAGCACCTCGACCTCGCCGGTCGCCATGGACGGGTTGTGCGCCGAGACCTCCTTGCCGAGCTTCTTGGAGAACTGCATCCCGCGGTCGCGGACGACCCCTCGGACGCCGATGACCCACTCGCCCCGCATGGTGGTGGCGAGCGCCGTCGCCTCGGGGTGCGCGTCCGGGTCGAAGACCAGCTGCGTGATGCCGTCGCGGTCGCGGATGTCGACGAAGCGGAAGTTCCCGAAGTCGCGGGAGACCTGCACCCAGCCGAACAGCACGACCTCGCTGCCGATGTCCTTCGCGCGCAGACCCCCGCACGAGTGCGTGCGCTTCAACTCCTCAATGAACCTGGCCACGACCGCTCTCCTTCACCGCCGCCGACACAGGGAAACGCAGCGGGCGCGGGACCATACACCATTCACCCGAGCGTCGAGTCGCCGAGGGTCAGCACCGGCCCGGCGAGGGGCAGCTCCAGGGTGAAGCGCGTCCCGCTCGGGCCCGTCTCGACCGCCATGGTCCCCTGGTGCTCGCTCACGATGCGGTAGGCGATGGCCAGGCCGAGCCCCGTCCCCCCGCGGCCCTGCCTCGTGGTCACGTAGGGCTCGTAGAGCCTCGCCATCACCGACTCGTCGATGCCCCCGCCGTTGTCCGCCACGGTGATCTTCAGCGTGCGCCCGCCGGGGTACTCCGCCGCGACGCGCACCCACGCGGGGCCTTTCGAGGGGTACGCCGCGGCGCGCTCCCCGGCGGCGAAGACGGCGTTGCCCACGAGGTTGATGAGCACCTGCGTGAGCTGGTCGCGGTCCGCCCGCAGCGGCGGCAGGTCCGGCGCGGGCTCGCAGCGCAGCTCGGGGCCCGAGGCGCGGTGCAGGTCGGTCGCGTGGCGCAGCAGCTCCGCGACGTCGACGGGCTCGGGCCTCGGGCGAGGCATGCGGGCGAACTGCGAGAACGCGTCGAGCAGCCGCCGCAGCCGCTCGACCTCCTCGAGCACGATGGCGGTCTCCTCGTCGAACATCTCCTCGAAGAGCGCCGGGTCGCGGCCCCTCGCCTTGCGCAGGCTCTCCACGGCGAGGCGGATGGGCGTGAGCGGGTTCTTGATCTCGTGGGCCATCTGCCGGGCGATGTCCCGCCAGGCCGCGAGCCGCTCGGCGCGCCGCGAGCGCTTCTCTGCGACCGCGAGCGCGTCGGTCATGCGGTTGAAGGCGACCCCGAGGCGCTGGGCCTCCGGGTCGTCGTCCTCGAGCTCGACGCGCACCCCGCGCTCCCCGTGGGCCACGCGCTCGGCCGCCTCGGCGAAGGGCGCGAGCGCCGAAGGGCGGCGGCGGAAGAGCAGCCACGCCAGGGCCAGCACGCACCCGAGCGAGACCGACGCCACGGGGGCGAAGAAGCCGCCCTCCAGCGCCGCCACGAAGGCCGCGCCCAGCGCCGGGATCGTCGCGATGGCGAGCGCCAGGACGCGGGCCCGCGGGGTCACTTCTTGTAGAGAATCTCGAGGATGGCGGTGCGCCGCGAGGCGTGCTCGTCGAAGGTGACGACCTCGTCGTTGGCGAGCGACTCGTGCCCGTGGGCGCGGGCGTAGATGTAGTCGTTGCCCGGGTCGGGCTCGGGCTTGTTCCAGCAGACCTTGAGCGCGAGCTCGGGCACGCCGAGGGCGAGCTCCTCGAGGATGATGTACCCGCGGTCGGCGGTGTTGTTGTGGTGGTAGTAGGCGCCGCGCAGGGACGAGTAGTTCATGCTCTTGAGCGCGCCGTTGTGCCGCGTGTACTTCTTCCCCTTCTCGTCGACGGCGATGTTCTCGCCGGAGTCGGGCCAGCAGGGGGTGTGGTAGATGCCGAGGCCGAAGGTGCGTCCGGTGACGTGCACGCCCTTGGGGAGGTTCTTCGGGAGCACCAGGCCCGTCTTGCAGACGCCCATCAGGTTCTCCGTACGGGTGCCGTGCCAGCCGGGGATCACCCCGGTCGCACCGGGCTTCTTCGCCACCGTCGCGGCGTAGTTGTCGAAGTGGCCCTTGCGGCCCTGCTGCTCGACCTTCCAGATCCGCCCCACCTTCAGCAGGTTGTAGAAGTTGGAGTTCTTCGGCGACTGGCCCTTATCGAAGAGCTTCTGGATGTGCTTGTACTCGTCGCTCTTCGGGTCGAGGTGCGAGACGTCGCACTTCAAGCCGTCGTACCAGACCTCCGTCGGGTCATCGACCTCCGCCGCCGCCGAGAACACGTCGCGCTGCAGGAAGGCGTCGCGGAGAAGCGTGATGAACTTCCGCTGCTCGTTGATGCGGTCGTCGGAGTTGATGACGATGGCGTCGAGGTCGAGCTTCCCCTTCTTGCGCGCGCTGTCGATGTTGCGCGGGATGTTGGAGAGGTACTCGTTGGTGAGCTCGATGTAGTCGTTCTTGGTGGCCTTGACGGTGCCCTTCACCATCGCCTCGGCCTGCACCAGCAGGTCGGCGCCCTTGTCCAGCTGCCGGTCGGAGAGGTTGCCCAGCGGCGACTCCTTCGTCGCCCCCGCGCTCGACGACAGACCCGCGGCCACCGCCTGCCCGGTCGCCCCGTACATCAGCTTCAGCAGCGCCTCGACCTCGGGATGGAACTCCCTCGTCCTCACCGCCTTCGCCTTGGGCTTGCCGTCGTCGACGGGCGCGACCTTCGCGTCGGTCTTCGACTTCTCCTCGTCGAGCGAGCGCATGTCGAGCTTCGTGTAGCCCTTGGCGACCTTCTCCTTGACCTTCTTGTCGAGGGCGACCTTGGCGGCCGGGAGGGTGCTGGCCACCACCTCCTGCACCTGCCCCGCCTGCCCGACGCGGCCGTAGGTGAAGACCACCCGGAAGCTCCCGCCCTCGTCGAAGATCTGCGCCTTGTAGAACTTGTTCGACCCGAGCGACGTCGCCCCGGTCTTCTTTCCGGTGAGGTCGGTCCAGTTGAGGGTGACCTCTTCGACCAGCTTGCCTGTGCTCATCCGATGACGCTCCCTGACGCTGCGTGCTGTGGTTGGAGGGGTATCCGCGGCGGATCGGGATACCACCACCCCCACCCCTCGCGCGAGCCGCGGCCGGACAAAGCCTGTCCCTCCCTCTGCGCTTCGTTGACACCACCCCACGGGCCCGGAGAGACTGCGCCCGGTAGAAACCGCCGTAATTCCTGCGGTGGTGCGAAGTCTTCGCGGGGCGCCCCAAGGGTTCACCCAGCGGAGGGGTTGAAGGGCCGATGCTGAAGCTCGTGATCTCCGACGACGAGGGCAAGACCATGGTCATCCCGCTCACCCGGGATGAACTCACCATCGGGCGGAAGGACGGCAACTCCATCCGGCTCACGGAGCGCAACGTCTCGCGACGCCACGCGCGCATCGTGAAGCGCTCGGAGGGCTTCTTCCTCGAAGACCTCGCCAGCTACAACGGCATCGTCATCAACGGCGCTCGCCTCGCCGAGCCGAAGCCCATGCGCGGCGGCGACCAGATCCTCATCGGCGACTACAAGCTCCAGGTCGTCGAGGAGGCCGGCGCCCAGCCCACGCCCCCTCCACCGGCCCCCGCCCCGGTCGCCTCCGAGCACGCCGCGCCGCTGCTCGCCGCGACCCCGTCGAGCGCTCCCGCCAACGGGGCGCCCGGCCTCGCCGCGCTCAACGACCCGCTCGCCCCGGCCACCCACGCCGCCAGCGGCCCGGTGCCCGAGCACATCCGAGGGATGCGCGTAGTCTTCCTCGCCCCCGCGGGCGTGCCCGCGCCGGTGATGCTCGACCGGCTGCCGATGATCCTCGGGCGCAGCGAGTCCGCCGACATCGCCCTGGCCTTCAGCTCCATCTCCCGGGAGCACGCCCGCCTCTTCGTCGAGGACGACAAGCTCTTCATCGAGGACATGGGGAGCTCCAACGGCGTCCAGGTCAACGGGGAGAAGCACCGCAAGTGCGAGCTCGCCGCGGGCGACATGGTGCAGCTCGGCGTGGTGGAGTTCCGCGTGGCGCGCCGCGGCGACAGCACCGTGGTCATCCAGCGCGCGGCTGCCGACGAGAAGGCCGCCGCGGGCCGCTCCAACAAGGGCCTCATCGCCGGCGTGGTCTTCGGCGGCGTGTGCCTCGGCCTCGCGGTGCTGCTCGTGGTGAGCAAGGGCCGCACGAGCGCCACCAACCCGCAGCCCGAGACGCCCGCCGTCCCGGCGGTGGTCGCCCCCTCGGTGGCGCCCCCCGCGGTCGCCGCCCCGACGCCCGCCGCCCCGGAGCCCGCGGCCGCCGCCACGCCCGAGGTCGCGCCCACCCCGACGCCCGCCGCCCCGGAGCCGGCCGCGGTG
>CBIHPK010000157.1:0-19053 GCA_966211675.1 uncultured Myxococcaceae bacterium | reverse complement strand
CCTCCTCCTCGAGCTCCTCGTTCGGTCGCTGCGGCTTCGCCGCTCGCGGGCTCCGGGCGGCGGGCGCCTTGCGCGTCGTGGGCCGCGGCGTCGCGGCGGATTTCTGGTCACCCGTGCGGGTCTTCGTCGTCACGTCTCGGCATCCTCGCGGTGGGGTATCAGGGGCAGCGGACCTTACGGGGCTTCGCGGACATCGTCCACGCCGACGCCGACGGGTCGGCTGCAACCCCGCAGCGGGGCCAGTATTCCCCGGAGGGTCGCGCTCAGGCCACGAGCGTGAGCGGCGAGAGCAGCGCGATGGGCGCGTCGTCCTCCGCCGCGGCGAGCGCCACGCGGACGCGCGTCTCGTGGCCGTCGCGCTCGGTCCAGACGAAGGTGGGCTCGACCGTGTCGGCGCCGAGGCCGAGCTCGGGCATCCCCATGCGCGACACGCCGACGTAGCTCCCCCGTGACAGGATCGCCTCGGTCCCGCGCGCGTCCAGCAGCCCGCCGCGAGCGAGCGACTCGATGAAGGGCAGCCGGTTGATGACCCGCATCGGGTCGCCGAGCCCGCCCATCGACACCACCCGCCCCGCGCGCCCGGCGAGCAGCAGCGAGGCCCTCCAGGCGGCGCCGATCCAGAGCCTGGGCGAGCGGCCGCCTTCCGCGTCCGCGCGCACCACCCACGCCTCGGAGAACCACTGGGCCACGCGCCCCGACTGGCCGCGAGCGAAGGCCGTCAGCAGGTGCTCGCGCGCCCGCATCGGCATCACCAGGTAGGCGTCGTCCTGCGAGATCTCCGGCGTCGCGGCGAGCGGGAGCCGCTGTCCCGGCGCGACCTCGCCGAGGTCGTCGCGCGCCGCGAAGCACACCACCAGCGGGGTCTCGCCGAAGGGGTACGCCTCCGGGTCGTCGCGCAGCGTGGTCGAGCCGTCGTCACCATCTCCCGATCGCACCAGTCGTAGCGCCATGTGCGGCGCACCATAGACGCCGCGGGCGCTGGAGCAAGATTCACGCGGCGTCGCCCGACGGGACGTGTCGTCCCGTCTCAGGTGTGGCCGTTCAGGACCACGGTCTGCGGGCGTCCCCCGCCGCCCCGCCGCGATTCCAGGCTGTGGAACGCCAACTGCACTGAAGCCCCGTCGAGCGTGCGTCGCGCACCGACCGCGGAGGCCCCCATGAAGTTTCACCACCATCTCCTGCTGACCGCTGTCTGCGCTTCTTTCGGACTCGCCGCGTGCAGCCGTGAGGTGTCCGTTCCCGCTCCGGCGGAGAGCATCCCCTCGATGACCGACCCCTCTCCGACCGAGCCCGCCATGGGGCCCGACGTCGGGACGCCTCCCGAGGTGCGCGAGGTCCTGGGGCTCAACGCCACGATGACCGGGCGCGAGCAGGTCCCGGCGGTCTACGAGACCCACGCCACGGGCACCGGCCGCTTCTCCCTCGACGCGACGCGCACCCAGCTGAGCTACGAGCTGACGCACACCGTGGAGGCCCCGACCGGGGCGCACCTGCACCTCGGCATCGCGGGCGAGTCGGGCGAGGTGATGCTCTCCCTCATGGCCTCGCCGGGTGTGCTCTCGGGCACGGTCCCTGTCACGACTGAGCAGGCGCGCCTCATCGAGGAGGGCCGGGCCTACGTGGACATCCACTCGGCAGAGCACCCCGACGGCGAGATCCGCGGCCAGGTCGTGCTGCCGGGCGAGATCGTCTATGTGGCGCGACTCTCCGCCGACCAGGTCAACCCCCCGACGGAGTCCGCCAGCCAGGGCCTCGGGTCCTTCCTGGTCGACGGCACCACGCGCCGCATGCGCTTCGTGGTGAACGTGCAGGGGATGCCCGCCGCGCCCACGACGCTCTTCATCGGGATGGGCCCCGCGGGCGTCGATGGCCCCATGGCCCTCGACCTCGCCGACCCGAAGACGCCCCCCGCCGCCGCCCTCTCCGGGGCGCGCTCGCTCACCTCCACCGAGGACCTCGACCTCGGCCGCTGGTACGTCGACGTCCGCAGCGACCGCTTCCCGGCGGGCGAGGTGCGCGGCCAGATCCTGCGCCCCGGACAGCAGCTGTACCTCGCCCGGATGAGCGGCGAGCAGTCGGTTCCGCCGGTGAGCTCGCAGGCGACCGGCACCGTGGCCCTCATCGTCGACAGCGACCGCGACCGGGTGATCTACGACGTCGCGCTCGCCAACATCGAGGCGACCGGGGCGTTCCTGGGCGACGGGGCCGTCGAGGACGGCGGCGCGGCCCTGCTTCGCCTCGACGCTCAGGGCAGCTCCTTCCGGGCGATGCGGATGCTCACGCAGGACTCGACGCTCCTCGCCTCGCTGGCGACCGGCAGCGTCTACGCCAGCGCGGCGTCGGCGATGTTCCCCGGCGGCGAGATCCGCGGCCCGATGCGCCGCGTGGCGCTCCCGCGCTGAGCCGTCGTTCAGCCGCCGAGCGCCCGTCGGGGGCGGTCGATGGCGGGCCAGCGCAGGGCGGCCTCCACCTGCGGCGGCGGAACGATCACCTCGCCGTCGTCGAAGAGCTTGAACACCAGCAGCGCGTGAAGGAGCGAGAGGTGCCGGGCGTCGAGGGCCTCGGGGTGCGCCCGGACGTAGTCCTCGTCGAAGTCGTAGCCCGCGTCGATGCGAGTGGAGCCGATGAGCACCCACTGGGCGAGGTGCTCGTCGATGCGGGTGAGGGCTCCGGGCGGCGGCTCCTCGGGGGAGGCGTCGCGGTGGAGCACCGGGTCGACGTGGCGCTCGGGGTCGAGCACGAAGCTCACTCGGTACCGCATCGGATCAGCGCGCGAGCGAGGCGACCGCGGGCTGCGAGCTGCGCGGCGCGGAGGCGGCCGGGGCGCGGAAGGCCAGCCAGGCCGAGGCGCCGAGGAGGACGAACGCGACGACGGCCACCCACGCGGTGCCCGAGAAGGTGGCGTGCAGCGAGGAGGCCTCGACGGCGCGGCCGAAGAGGGGAGAGGTCGCGGCGAAGAGCAGGCGGCGGCCCATGCCCTCGACGGAGAGCAGCGTGGCGCGGTCTCGGGGGCCCTCGATCAGGCGGTTCATGAGCGCGCGCATCAGCGGCGAGAACACGCCGAAGGCGCTGGCCAGCAGGACCATGAGGACGATGCAGAGGGTGCCGTGCGCCTCGCCCATGAGCAGGTACGCGGCGGTGAGGCCGACGCCCAGCGAGACGGCGATGGTGCGCGAGCGCACCCGGGCGAAGATGGACCCCGCGCTCCCGGCCACGAGCGCGGTGCCCACCTCCTTGGCGGCGGCGAGCAGGCCCATGGTGAGCACGGTGTGCTGCAGCCAGGTGCCGTGCAGGTGCGCCTCGAGGTGCGGCTGGTCGGCGAAGAGCGAGAGGCGCAGCAGGACGAAGGCGACCGCGCCGAAGGCCACCACGCTGGCGAGGCGGCCGTCGGTGCGCAGCGTGTTGAACGCCCGGCGCAGGTGGTCGGCCACGTGGCCCTCGTGCACCGTGGCGCGCTCCGGGAGCGAGAGCGCGACGACGCCCGCGACGGCGGTGGTGAAGGCCGTGAGCACGAAGACCGCGGCGGGGTGCACGTACTGGTAGACGAGCGCTCCGACCAGCACGGCGACCAGGTTGCCGACGCCCTTGGCGGCGGTGGACCAGCCCTCCCAGCGGGGATAGAGCGAGACCTTCCGCTGCGCGGCGAGGTGGTCGTAGAGGTAGGCCGAGTCGGCGCCCGAGGAGAGGGACATGGCGAGCGCGCAGAGGACGTTGGCCGCGGCGAAGGCGCCGAAGGAGTGGCCGAAGACGAAGAGCGCGCAGGCGAGGGACATCACGAAGCCGCCCGCGCTCATGGCGACGCGGCGGCCGTAGCGGTCGGCGGCCATGCCGGTGGGCACCTCGAAGGCCACCGCGGCGACGCAGAACACCACGTTGAGGTCGAAGACGTCGGCGACGGAGAGGCCGCGGCGCTGGAGGTAGTAGACCTGAAACGGCGCGAAGGCCCAGGTGAGCGCGAGCGTGCGGTACGCGAGGTACGCGAGGAGCGGGCGACGCTGGAGCCAGGACCACATCACGGAGGGAGGGCCGATCCTACGCGCGGCGGCCGAGGAATCCAGTTTGGAGCTCTCGATGCCGCGTGAGCCCGCGACGGTACCACGGGACCCCTACGGAGAGACCTGCGCTCAGGGAGAGAAGCCGGCGGGCATCGCGGCGCCGGGCGTCGGGGCCGTGGCGCGCGAGTCGGGGGGGCAGCTGATCGAGCGCTCGAAGGTGCCGCTACAGCGGAACGCGAAGAGCCCATCCGGTCGGCGGGCGCGGCGCAGGTCCGGGGCCATGTCCATGACGGACATGATCCGCCCGGCCTGCTCGCTCTTGGCGCGGTAGACGTCCGTGAGGCGGAAGCGCAGCCCGAGGTTGAGCGCGCTGTCGGCGAAGTTGGGGCGCAGGTCGATGCGTCCGTCGGCCTGCAGGTCGAACTCCTCGGAGTGCGCGCCCACGCGGGTGAACTGCACCACGCCGCGGCGGATGTCCGCGTTGGCCTCGAGCCGTCCCGCGCGGATCTGCTCGATGGTCACGCCGCCGAAGTGGGGGATCTGGAACTGCGCGTGGCCATCGCCCACGGTGAGCCGGTCGGTGGTGAGCCGCACGGTGCCTTCGGTCTGCGCCACGTCCCCTTCGGGGATGTTGACGGTGATGTTGCCCGAGAGGTTGCCGCCGAGGGGCAGGCCGACCATCGAGACCAGGGGCGCGACCTGGCCGAGGCGCACGTTCTCCAGCGTGACCTCGAAGGCGCGCAGCGGGGAGATGCGAGGCGTGGCCGGGGTGCCGAGCGCCACCGAGGCGTTGCCCTCGACGGAGCCGCCCATGCCCAGCATGGAGAAGGAGATGCTGGCGCGCTGGGCGAGCAGCGCGAAGAGCGAGAGGTGCAGCCGGAGCTTGTCGATGTCCATGGACACCGGCCGCTCGGTCGCCCGCTGCGGGAGGAAGGTCACGCGGACGTTGCGGGCCTCCACGCCGGGCAGGAAGGTCGGCGAGAGCGAGCCGATGGCGAGCTCCATGTTGGACGGCGTGGCGCGCCCGGCGGGCGACACCCGAGGGGCCTCGGCGGCCGCCACAATGGCCTCGCGCAGCCGGTCCCAGGGGAAGGTCGCGTAGAGGAACACCACGAAGAAGAAGAGGAAGAACAGGGGATACCCGATCACCCGCAGCAGGATCGGCCGCAAGGCCAGCAGTCGCTCCTTCATCGCCGGTCCTCCGGGCGGCGGTCGCTCTCGGCGGCCCCGGCGCTGTTGCCGGTCGTGCCCGCGGCGCCCGCGCGGTTGCCTTCAGGGACGCGGTCCCAGGTGGTGATCACGAGGTCGTCGATGTCGTACTTGTTGGCCTCGCCGAAGCGCCGCCGGATGCGCACCGACGTGATCGCCACGGGGAAGGCCGCGGAGTCGATGCGCTCGAAGAAGTCCGCGAGCGCCTCGAGGCTCACCTGCCGGAGCCGGATCGACACGCTCCGCTGCGTGAAGCGCGGGCCCGCCGGGGTGGCGGGTCGGTCCTGCGCCTCGGCGACCTGCACGTTGGCCGCGTGGGCCTGCTCCTCGACGTAGCTCGTGAGCGCGGGCGCCCGGGTGCGGTAGCGCGCCAGCATCGCCTCGCGCCGCTGGTTGCGCGCGGCGATGCGGGGCCGCGATCGCTGGATGAATCGCAGGGCCTCGACCATGTCCGCGCGCTCGTTGTCGATCGCGTCGAGCCGACGCTTGGACCACATCCAGAAGCCCAGGAAGAGCAGCAGCACGAACACCGCCGAGAGCGCGATGAGCAGACGCTTCTCTCGCGGCGACAGCCCCGCGAAGGCACCTCGGACCGTACTAAGCGCCGCCGCCACTTCGGCCTCCCTCGCTGCTGGTGCCGCCCGTGCCGCCGCTGCCGCTCCCCGTCGTGCGGGGCCTCTCGGTGCGGGCGCCGGGGCAGCGGAACTCGATGTCCAACGTGTACTTCTGCCGGTTGTCCCCCGGCGTGGTGGTCACCCGACCGGGGCGCACCTCCGGGAAGCAGGGGTAGGCCCCGAGCCACTCGACCACCTTGTCGCGGTCCGCCAGCGTGCTCACCACGCCCTGCAGCTGGACGTGCTCGCCGCGGATGTCGAGCTGCTCGACGTCGTGCCGCACCGTCTCGTTGATGCGCTGCGAGAGCACGCCCAGCACGTCGAAGGCGTCCGCCGCGGGCATCGGGTCGACGTCGTCGCGGTGCGCGTCCCCCCGGGCCATGGCCATCGCTCTCGTCGGATCGTCCACCGGCTCGCCGTACACCTCCTGGGTCACCGTGCGAAGGGTCTCTTGAAGGCGGGTGCGCTCCGCCGCGAGGCCCTGGTAGCGAGCCCACGACGCCGCGCCCCAGAAGCCCACCATCGCCAGCGCCGCGGCCGCGAGGTAGGGCGCCCGCTCCCGGAGCACCTGAGCGCCGCCGGAGACCGCGAGGGCCCCTTTGCGCAGGTCGACGCGCTTGGAGCGGCCCAGGCCTCGCGCCGCGAGCGCCACCGCCACCGGCGCCTCCCAGAACGCGTACTCCCCCGCCGACGGACCGAGCTGGATCGCCCCGCTCGGCAGCGGCATCACCAGCTCCACCGGGAGCTGCGTGGCCTCCAGCACCGGCTGCTGCGTCCACTGGGCCTCCAGGCCGCAGAGGTACGCTCGCTCGATGGGCGGGCCGTCCGCCGCCGCCCACGCCGCAACGCTCTGGCGCATCGCGCGGCTGCGCGCCGCCGGCGTGGTGAGCGCGGTGACCGTGCGGGCGAACACCGTCACGCCGTCGCGCAGCACCGCCACCTCGGCCCGCGCGTCCTGCGCGTAGACCAGCAGCACCGGCCCGGCCACCGCGAGCTCGGGGATCTCCGCCGCCAGCTCGCCGATCGCCATCGGCGAGACGCCCAGCTCGCGGGGCTCCAGGCCCCCGAGGGTCATCGCGTCGAGGTAGGACTTCACCCGCTCTCGGATGGACGCCACCGCCAGCAGCGGCACCGGGTCACCCGCGGCCGTCACCTGCGCGTCGACCACCGCGTCGTCCACGTCGAAGGGCACCGCGCCCTCCAGCTCGGCCAGCAGCGCCTTCTCGCCGCGCTTCCACACCGCGCGCGGCAGCGAGATGGAGCGGATGGAGGCCTCGTGGCCGGGCAGCGAGGCGTACACGCCGTCGAGCTCGGCGGCCTGTCCCCCCGGCGTGACGCTCGCGAGGAGCCCCTGCACCAGCCCAGCGAGGTCCCTCGTGGCGGCCTGTAGCCCTTCGGCCCTGACGGGGCGATTGACCACGTACACGGCCTCCAGGAGCAGCTTCTTGTACGCGGTCTTCAACACCGCGCCCTTCAGCTGCGTCTCCGTGACCTCGATGCCCAGGTAGCGTGCCATCCGTCTCGGTCCTCAGTCTTCCCGCCAGTAGATCACGGTGCCACCCTGCGCGGACGATACGCCCAGTCCGCCGGACGCCGTCGTCGCGATGTTCATCCCCGCCGCGCGCATGAAGGTCGACGGCAGCTCGGGCTGCGGTCGCATGTCGATCACCGCGTGCACCCGCACGTGCGCGGCCCCCACCTCGGCCTCGGCGTACACCGAGAACACCTTGCTCTCGACGGTCACCGAGCGCTCCAGGCCGGACACGTCGCGCACCACGAAGGGCCGCATCCCCAGCTGCGTCAGCATCGTCCCCATCGGCGGCCGACCCTGCACCGTGCCGACGAAGTTCGACGGCGACGAGAAGAGGGGGATACCCATGGAGAGCGTCATCCCCTGCACCATGGTGATGGTCGTGATGAACGCCGAGGCCTGCGAGAGGTCCTGGCACTGCGGAGCGTCCGGCGAGTACGCGCACACCAGCGCGAGCAGCGTCTGCGCGTTGGCCGTGTTCACGTTGACCGCCCCTTGGCCCCACACCGTCAGCGTGCGCCGCCGGGGGTTGGCCGGGTCCGGGTCGACCACCGCGTGCCAGAGGTCGTCGTCGCCGAAGCCGCGGATCATCCGCAGCTCCTCGATGCTGTCGAGCGGCGCGTTGCGGCGCCGGCCGGGCGGGCGAAGCCGCTGGTAGAAGCTGTCCTCGGGGGCCGTCGACGCCGCCGTGGCCGTGCTGGCGAGGAGGCTCTGCGCGTCGAAGGTCGTCTCGTCGAAGTCGATGTAGTCGATGACGTTGGAGAGCAGCGTCGGCCGGTCGGTGAACTGCCCGTCCGAGTCACGGCCCTCGAAGAAGCCGTTGAGCCCGGGGTTGAACACGAGGCCCTGCAGCTGCCGCGCGAGGAGGATCTGCGCCACCGACGATCGCACCGCGCTGTTGACGTTGATGCGCGAGTCCTCGTCGATGATGACCACCGGCGAGAGCCCCGTGAGACCGCCGAGGTTCTTGGCGCTGTCGAAGCTCACCCGCGCCAGGTCGCCGAGCGCGCTCGCGCCCTCCTGCGAGCGGAAGGGGCCGATGATGAGGTCCGCCTGCTCCCACACCGGGATCTGCGGCGGCGCCGCGAGCCCGCGCCCCATCATCGCCATGAGCGGCGTGAGTATCGGCGCGATGGTGCGGCGGATGATCGGCTCGGAGTTGAGCACCACGCGGGCGAGGTTGACCGCGCTGCGGGCCTGCGCCTCGGCGATGAGCTGGTCGCGCGCCACCGCTGCGGAGAGCGAGTAGACCTCCACGTCGTCGCGGGTCTGCTCGGCCATCACGAACATCAGCGCGATCGCCGCGAGCACCATGATCAGCGCCACGCCCGCCTGGTCCCGGCGGCCGGACGCGCGTCGGCGTCGCGTCGGGCGGCGCCTGCGTCGGGGCTTCGGGGTGGTGGTCTCGTCGCTCATCGTGGTCTCAGTAGATCGGCAGCCCGAAGGTCAGCACTCGGTTCATCACCAGCGGGGTCTCGGTGCGGTACACGCGCTCCTCGCGGCGCTCCCCCTCCTCGACCGAGAGCAGCACCCGCACCCTCGCCGGGAGGCGCCCCGGCTGCCCCGCGGCCTGCGTGGTGTCCCAGGCGTCGACCCACTGCTCGCTGGTGGAGTCGAAGTACTTCAGCTCGAAGCGCCGCACGTTGGGCACCAGCACGTCGAGCACGCCGCCGTGCTGCGGGTCCGTGTCGATGCGCGCCTGCTCGCGGCGCAGGAGGTCCATCCCGCTGGAGCCGCGCCGGTCGGCCAGGCGGTAGCCCACCTCGCAGGCGTCGCCCTCGTGGCTGCCTCGGCGCAGCCGGCGGTGAGTGAAGGTCGCCATGTCGAGCTGCGACCCCCCGGAGCCTCCGCCCCGACCCATGAACTGCGTGGTCGCCGCGAGCAGCGTCTGCGTCTGGTTCACGTGCAGCGAGAGGTACGCCCCGCGCAGGTCGCGCGTGATGCGACCGAGCGCCGTGCGCATGAGGTAGTCGTTCTCCTGCCGGTAGCCGATGCGAGCGCGCAGCTTCGAGGTCTGGTCGAAGGACGCCCAGATCATCGTCGACACCATGATCAGGATCGCCGACGCGATCAGCACCTCCAGCAGCGTGAGCCCGCGCTGGGCGCGGCGTCGGGGCCGTCGCGCGGTCACGGCAACCTCGGCGGCGTCGGCGTGTTGGGCGGCGAGTTCGGCGGGCTCCCCGGAGGGTTCGCCCCCGGCAGGGCGTTGAGCAGCTCGGCGCTGGGCAGCGTCTGGCCCGGGTTGGTCACGTACTCGACGATGGCGAACGAGTGCTCGCGCTCGCCCTCGTGCCAGCGCACGGTGACCGTGAGCCGGCGGATCGCGCCCTCCAGCAGCGGCTTCACCGTGGGGTACACGGTCGTGAGCAGCGTGCCCGCCATGTCGCGAGGGGAGGGCGCCCCGGTCGGAGCGCCGCTGCCGCTGCCGCCCGCGCCCCCGCCGCCCATCATGCCCATGGCGCCCGCGAGGCCGCCGAGGGCCGCGCCGCCGTCGCCGCCGGTCACCCCGCTGGTGCCTCCGAACGCGGTGCCCGACGCGGCGCTCGCGGCCCGCCCGAGGATCTGGCTGCCGGCCGCCGTCTCCACCGTCGCGGGGTTGGGCAGCTCGATCTTGTCGACCTGCGCGTCGCAGGTCACGCCGTCGGTGCAGCAGGGCTCGTCGCCCGTCGTGGGCGGGTCTTCGAGGGCCTTGTCCGTCGGGGGGAGCTGGTTGCGCACCAGCCACGCCTCGGCCTCCGTGAGCCGGCAGCGGGCCATCATCGTCGCTCGGGTGAGCGAGCGAGAGTGCATGGTGCTGCGCGCCGCGATGATGTTCGACGAGAACACCACGGTCATCGCCATCGCCAGGATCGCGATCGCGAACATCACCTCGATGAGGGTGAAGCCCGACTGCGAGCGCCGCCTCACTGCGTCGCCTCCCGGATGGGCTGCTCTCGCAGGTCCGTGTCGCGCTCGTCGCTCGCGCTGTCGTCGACCCGGGGCAGCTCCACCGCGTGGTCGAAGATCTCCGGGCGCCCGGAGGCGCCGTGGAGCATCACCGAGAAGGTCTCGTCGTTGCCGCCGTGCAGGTGCACCACCGCGGGCTCCGCGGAGCCGCCGGTGAAGAAATAGATGTACCCGTCGCCGCGCTCCCGGGGCTCGGACTCGTGCGAGCTGTAGAGCCGCGTGAACTCGATCCCCTCCAGCTCGCGCACCCGGAAGCGGCTGCCCTGCGGCCGGGCGAACTCCGCCCTCGGGGCGCGCGGCCGGAGGTTGATCTGCGCCTCGGCCTCGCGCCGGGCGAGCTCCTCGATCTGCTCCGCGTCCACGGTCGCGCCGCCAGCGCGCATCGGGTCGTTGGGGTCGAGCACGTGCGCGTCTTCGGTGTCCTCGATCCACACGCGGTTGCCGCCCATGGAGATGACCAGGCGGGTGGCGCGTCCGCTGGTGAGCGAGTGCACGTAGGCGAAGCGCATCGCCGCGGCCACCCTCGCCGCGCCCGCGCGCAGGCGCCCGCGGCGGGTGGCGCCGAAGCCCACCACCGCGCTCGACGCCATCAGCCCCGCGATGAGCACCACGATCATGATCTCCAGCAGCGTGAACCCGCGCGACCGCGACCGCGCCGAGAGGCGCGTCGGAGATCCATGGTCGGCGGGCGTCGCGGGCACCGGAGGTCTGCGGCTCAGTTGCGGCGTCGCGGGACGTCGTCCTCGTTGCCGTCGATGGCGTCCGGGCCCTTGGAGTGGACGCTGGTCTCGCCGTTCTCACAGGAGATCAGGTAGTCGTTGTCCCACGGGTCCTTGGTGCGCTGGCGGCGGTTGAGGATGCCGTCGGAGACCAGTCGCTCGACCGTCGGGCAGCCGGAGGGGTGGTCCTGGCGCCAGAGCTCGATGGCGTGCTCCATGGTGCGCACCTCCTGGCTGGCGGTGTCGACGCGGGCCTTCTTGGCCTGGTCGAACACGGCGATGCCGACCGCGCTGGCGATCAGCCCCATGATCACCACGACGATCATGATCTCGACCAGGGTCATGCCGCGCATGCGGTGACGGCGGCGGGGCGCCGGGCGCGAGAGCGCGCGCAGCGCGAGGGCGAGGCGGTGGCGGAGGGTGTTCATGCCGGTAAGGCTCCTTTGTGGGGTCTCGTTCATTCGACGCGATCCAGCCCGAAGGATCCCTCCGGGCCGCCTGACACAACGTCCGCGGAGGCGGGGAACTTCCCCCCCGGGCACGTGTAGAGAAACTCTCGTCCCCAGCCGTCGAGGCGCACCTGCGCGAGGTAGCGGGGCGCCCCGTCGCCGCCCTCCGGCGGCCGCACCAGCTCCGCGACGCCGCTCGGGCAGCGGCCGTGGTCGGCGCGGAAGGCCTCCGTCGCGCGCTGCACCGACACGATGGCCGAGCGCGTGGCGTGCACCCGCCGCTCGTGGTCGCTCACGGACACCGCGCCGGTGATGGCGAGCAGCGCGACGCCGCCGCCCACGAGGCCCCGCGCGTGCCGCACGGAGGCCCAGGCGAACCACCGGCGACGGCGCTCCCAGGAGAACTCCACCCCCGGCTCGATGCGGCGCCGCGGGCTCAATTGGCGAACTCGTTGAGCTGGAGCAGCGGCATCAGGATCGCGAAGGCGATGCCGCCAGAGGTCGATCCCATCACCACGATCATCACGGGCTCGAGCAGCGAGGTGAGCACCGACACGCGCGCGTCGATGGCGTTGTCGTAGGAGCTCGCGACGGCCTCGAGCATGGACTCCAGCTCGCCGCTGCGCTCTCCCACGGAGATCATCTGCGTGACCATCGGGGGGAAGCGCCCGGAGCGCTTCAGCGGCTCGGCGATGCTCTCGCCCTCCTTGATGGACACCGTCGCCTCGGTGATCACCGCCTCCAGCACGCGGTTCTCCATGACGTTCTTGACGATGTCCATCGCCTTGAGCAGCGGCACGCCGGAGGAGAGCAGCGTCGCCAGGGTGCGGGTGAAGCGCGAGATCGCCACCATGCGGGTGAGCTCGCCGAACACCGGCACCCGGAGCTGGAACGCGTCCCAGCGGTAGGCGCCCTCCGGGGTCTTCTTCCAGCGGGAGAAGCCGTAGGCCACGAGCCCCGCCAGCATGAAGAGCAGCCACCACCACTTGGCGACGATGTTGGACACCGCGATGAGCAGCGCCGTGTACCAGGGCAGCGCCTGGCGGAAGTCGTCGAAGATCGCGCTGACCTTCGGCACCACCACGACCATCATCATCCCGACGATGCCGACGCCCATCAGCGCCATGAAGGCCGGGTAGGCGAGGGCGCCTACGATCTTGCCCTTGAGCTTGACCTGGCCCTCCATGAAGTCCGCGAGGCGCATGAGCACCGCCTCCAGCGTCCCCGAGGCCTCGCCCGCCGCGACCATCGAGATGTACAGCCCGGGGAACATCCTCGGGTGCTGGGCCAGCGCCGTCGCGAAGCCGGTGCCCTCGTTCACCCGGTCGCGCACCTCGCGGTAGGCCTCGCGCAGCTCCTCGTTGTCGAGCTGCTCGATGAGCGCCGTGAGCGACTCCACCAGCGGGATGCCCGCCTTCACCAGCGTCGCGAGCTGCCGCGTGGAGAGGGCCACCGCCTGGCCCGGGCTCGACGCGAGGCGCTTCAACCCGTTGAGGATCTTGAGCAGCCCCGGGGCGCTCACCGCGAGCCCGCCGCCCGCCGCGGCGCTCGCCACGGAGCGGGCCTTGGCGTCCGTCGCGCCCTGCGCGAGGGGCGTGGCGTCGTCGAGGAAGATCCCCTGGCGGCGCAGCGTCTGGCGCACGCCCTTCAGGTCGTCGGCGTCGACGGTGCCCCGCACCGTCTTTCCGCGAGCGTCGACGCCGGTGTACGCGAAGTGGGCCATCGCCGCCTCAGATCTCGTCCTGCGTGGCCGCGAGCACTTCCTCGAGGGTCGTGTGACCCTCGAACACCTTGCGGATGCCGTCGTCCCGGAGCGTGTCCATGCCCTCCTCCACGGCGCACCGGCGGATGGTCGGCGAGTCGACGTTCTTCAACACCAGCGAGCGCACCGCGTCGCTCACCAGCAGCAGCTCGTAGATGCCCGTACGTCCCTGGTATCCAGTGTTCTGGCACGCGGCGCACCCCCGCGCACGGTAGAGCGTCACCGGCGCCCCGGCGGCGATGCGCGCGGCGACCTTGGCCGCGGGAGAGCCGCCGAAGGCGCTGCGGCCGTAGCGGGTCTCCGGGCGGGCGAGCTTCGCCGCGAGGCGGTCGGGCTCGATGCCGATGCGGGCGAGGTCCACCTCGCGCGGGGTGTACGCCTCCTTGCAGAGGGGGCAGAGCACGCGCACGAGGCGCTGCGCCAGGATCGCCAGCAGCGAGCTGGTGAGGTGGAAGTTCTCGATGCCCATCTCCACGAGGCGCGTGACCGCGCCCGCGGCGTCGTTGGTGTGGATCGTCGAGAGCACCAGGTGGCCCGTGAGCGAGGCGTGCACGGCGATCTCGGCGGTCTCCTTGTCGCGGATCTCGCCGACCATCACCACGTCCGGGTCCTGCCGGAGGAAGGCGCGGAGGCACGAGGCGAAGGTGAGCCCGATGCGAGGGTTGACCTGCATCTGCGAGAGCCCGGCGATGTCGTACTCGATCGGGTCCTCCGCCGTGAGGATGTTCACGTCGGGGGTGTTGATCTTGTTGAGGCACGCATAGAGCGTCGTGGTCTTGCCGCTGCCCGTCGGGCCCGTCACGAGGATGATCCCCTCCGGCCGCCCGATGAGGTCGTGCATCTTCTCCAGGCGGTCGGGCGCGAACCCGAGGTCCGTGAGCTCGAGCATCACCGAGGCCTTGTTGAGGATACGCATCACGATGCGCTCGCCCACCCCCTGGCCGATGGGGATGGTGCTCACGCGGATGTCGATCTCCTTCGCGCCGATCTTGAAGCCGATGCGCCCGTCCTGCGGGAGCCGCTTCTCGGCGATGTTGAGGCCCGACATGATCTTCACGCGCGCCACGATGGAGGGCAGCACGCTCTTCGGCGCCGTGCGCATCTGGTAGAGGCGCCCGTCGATGCGGTAGCGCACCGCCACCTGGCCCGCGTCCGGCTGGATGTGGATGTCGCTGGCGCGCTCCTTCACGGCCTCGACGAAGAGCGAGTTCACCCATCGGATGATCTGCGCGTCCTCGTCGCTCTCGAGGATGTCCGTGCGCTCGTCGCTCTCCTGCGCCCCCTGCGTGGTGAGCTCGTTGGTGCGGTTGATCTCCGCCTGCGCGCGGTTGATCGCGTCGAGCACGGCGCTCGGCGTCGCCGCGACGGGCTCGAGCTCGCGCTGTAGCACCATGCGCAGGTCGTCGAGGGCCACCGTGTCGAGGGGGTTGCCCAGCGCCACGAGCAGCGCGCCGCCGGGCTCGTCGCGCACGGGGATCACCTGCCGCTGGCGGGCGAAGCCGAAGTCGAAGCCCACCTCGCGCAGCAGCGCCACGGGCATGTCGCCGGTGCGGGGCAGGGGGTCGAGGAAGGGCAGGCCCAGCTCCTGAGCGAGGGCCTGGCTGAGGGGCGTCTCGTCGAGGCCGTCGCGGGAGAGGATGTCGAGCAGGGTGCCGCCGCGGTCGACCTGCGCCATAGCCTCGGACAAGCGGTCGGGCTGCACCACCCCGTGGCGGCGAAACACGTCGGCCATGTACTGAGCTGCGGACATCGGCTGTGGGCTCCTAGCGAGGGATCGGGTGGCGGTAGCGGGCGTCGCGCCCGGCGCTACGGAGGCGTGGGGACCGCGTTGGGGATCGCCGGGGCCATGATCGCCGGGCCCGCGTTGGGGACCGGGACCGCGTTGGTCGGGGCCGCCGGGGGCGCGCCGGAGGTGGTGGGCGAGCGCAGCTCCACCGGGAGCTCGATGCTCTCGCCGGGCGAGTGCGGCGGCGGTCGCACCGGGCGCGAGCTGGCCTCGAACTCCGCGCGGCCCCGCAGCTCGCGGATGGACTGGCGGATCTCCTCGACCAGTCCGTTGGTGCGCGAGTAGTCCCGCGGCGGCTCGTAGTCCTGGTCGCCGAACACGAAGTACCGGTCGAGGAACTCCTGCCGCTCGCGCATCTTGCGCTCGAAGATGCGCCGCAGGTCGCTCTGGTCGCGGATCACGTAGGGCGTGAGGATCAGCAGCAGGTTGGAGCGCTGCGTGGAGCGCGTCGTGTTGCGGAAGAGCGCCCCGAGGATGGGGATGTCCCCGAGGATGGGGATGCGGGTCTCGGTGTTGGTGTCCGTGTTGCGGATGAGGCCGCCGATGACGACGGTGTTCTGGTCGCGCACGACCACCACGGTCTTGGCCGTGCGGCGGTTGATGGTCACCGCCCCGAGCTGGCCGCCCGCCGAGGCGCCGACCTCGGAGATCTCCTCGTCGATCTCCAGGCGCACCTCGTTGGAGTCGTTGATGTGCGGCACGATGCGGATCTTCGTGCCGACGTCCTGGCGCGGCGCGGAGAAGCCCTGGCCGCCGCCCAGCAGGCTCGCGAGAGCGCCCGCCTGGGGGCCCGCGGCGCCCGCGAGGCTCGACGCGATGCCGCCGATGTTGGTCTGCAGCGGGACGTTCTGCCCGACGTTGATGTCCGCCGGGGAGTTGTCCGTCGCGATGATGTGCGGCGTCGAGAGGACGTTGGCGTCGCCGGTCGAGGCCAGGGCGTTGAGGGTCACGCCGAAGGCCGGGATGGACACGCCGATGCCGGGGATGAGGTTCTGCGAGCCGGCGACCTGCTGGCCGCGCACGCCGAGCGCGAGGCCCGTGAGCGTGTCGGCGCTGGGGATGATGCTCGACAGGGGGTTGAAGCCGCCGAGGGCGATGCCCTGCTGGCCGCTCTCGTCGAGCGGCAGCGCGCCGTGGAAGTTGAGCCCGAGGCGGTTGGAGCGGTTGATGGACAGCTCCATCACCACGGCCTCGATGAACACCTGCCGGCGCGAGCGGTCGAGCTCGTCGATCACCCGGCGCAGGGCGACGTAGTCCCGCGGCGACGAGGTGATCACCAGGGCGTTGGAGGGCTTGTCCGCGGTGATGCGCACGGGGCCCTCGAAGACCGCGTTGGTGCCGCGCGGGTTCTGCCCCGCCGCGCCCGCCTGGCGGCCGCCGCCGGTGATGTTGTTGAGCACCGTCGCCATCTCCTCGGCGTCGCCGTGCTGGAGCCGCAGCACCCGCACCTGCCCCTCGCCGTCGATGGAGACGTCGAGCCGCCGCAGCAGCTCGAGCACGCGCACGTACATCCGCTGCGTGGCCACGATGACGAGGCTGTTGGATCGGTCGTCCGCCAGGATGCGGCCGAGGCGCACCTCGGACCCGCCCGCGGTCGCCGGACGCGCCGCCGCGCCCGCCGCCGCGCCGCCGCCGAGGATCTCCGTGAGCCTCGTGGCGAGCTCGCTCGCGAGCGCGTAGTGCACCGGCTCGACCCAGATCTGCTCGCCCACGCCGCTCACGTCGACCTCGCCCAGGATCTGGAGCATCCGCCGGATGTTGGCCGCGAGGTCGGTGATGATCAGGGTGTTGGTCGCGGCGTACGGGGTGATGTCCCCGTCGCGGGATTTGAAGTGCCCGAGCACCGTCGAGGCGTCGTCGGCGGAGATGCTCCGGAGGCGCACGATGCGGGTGATGAAGCGGTCGTCGCCGGGCGCGTCCTGTCCGGCGCCGTAGGTCGGGAGCACCTGCGTCGCGGCGCCGGCGGTCTCCTCGACCTTGAGGTAGCGGCCCGACGGGATGACGGTCATGCCGTTGACCGCGAGCACCGAGAGGAAGGCCTGGTAGGCCTCCGCGGGGGTGACCTTGGTCGGCGAGTAGATGGTGGTCTTGATCGACCGCACCTTGCCCGGGAGGATGAAGCGCCGCCCGGTGATGTTGCCGATCGCGCGGATCAGGTCGGGCAGGTCGGCGTCCTGGAGGTTGAAGGTGATGCGAGCGCCCGGAGGCAGCGCCTGGTACTCCATGCCCGCGTCGAACTCATGGATGTTGGCGCCGGTGCCCGCGGCTCCAGCCACCGAGGTGATGCCGGGCTGTGGGGTGACGACCTGCGCGGGCCCGGTCGGGCGCCCCGGCGTCGGCACCGCGGGCACCGCGGGCACCGCGGGCGCGGCGGGCACGGCCACGGCGGTGCCCGGCGGGGCGACGACCACCGCGGGGGGATTGAGCCGATCGCGCCGGGTGCGCGTGGGGGTCGGCGCCTGGGGCGCAGGCTGCGCGAGCGCGACCGCGGCGTGCGCGAGGACGACGGCGAGGGCGGCGCAGAGCGCGACGAGCGGAGGCAGGGCGGTCGGTGATCGGCGGGTCATTAGCGTTGGCTCAGCGGATGTGGAAGTCGATGTTGACGGGCTGTCCGTTACGGGTCACGGACACCTGAAGATTGTCGCTGGTGCGAAGGCGCGAGTAGGCCTCCAGCGCGCGGTCGGGGGAGCCGATGTCGAGGCCGTTGATGCGGTTGAGGACGTCGCCGTTCTGCATGCCCAGCCGGCCGAGCAGCGAGTTGCCTCGCACCCCGAAGAGCTGCACGCCGATGACGCGGCCGCCCTGGTCGACGGGCATGATGCGCGTGGTGCGCATGAGCTCGGCCTGGCTCTCCAGGATGCGGTCGACGGTGCTGCGCCGGACGTTGAACTCGTTGGGGCTCACTCGCTCGATGCCCTCGAGCACGCCGCCGAGCGCGCCGCCCTCGGAGGGCGTGCTGGAGGCGACGGGCGCGGCGGGCGCGGCGGGCGCGGCGCGCGGCGGCATGTTCTGCGCGAGGAAGCAGCGCTGGCCCCCTTGGGGGCGGAGCAGCACGTAGGCCCCGAGGGACTGGCACCACGACACGAGGCCGACGTTGCGGCCGTCGAGCGTGGAGCCGAAGCGGTAGGGCATCGCCGGGCCGTTGGGGGCGGACTGAACCAGCACGAAGGACCAGAGCTCGTCGTCGCTCTGCACCGCGCCCACGATCTTGGCGGTGGTCTCGCAGGGGCCAGGGCGAACGCGGCCGTCCGCGGGCGGAACGCGGTAGCAGGACTCCGGCGGAAGCAGGGGCTCAACGGGCGGGGGGGTGGTGGAGTCGGCACCCGCCGCGTCCGCGGGAGGGCCCGCGTCGCAGTCGAGGCAGCCGGCGTCGGAGTCGAAGATGTTGCGGTGGATGATCGCCGCGCGGTCGCGGACGTGGTGGTTGGCCTCGGGCTCGCTCGCTGCCGCGATGGCGGCCGCGCCGGGGAGGGCCCGCGCCAGGGAGTCGGTGTCGGCGGCGAAGAGCCGAGCGGCCACCAGGTCGTTGGTGCCTCGCGCCGCGAAGTACGCGCACGGAACCAGCGCCCCCAGGGGGATCACCCAGGGGTAGCGACGCAGGACCCCTTCGAGGTTGTTGAGCCAGCGAGCCATCGGTGGAGCTTCCCTATGCGCTGCCCGTGCCACGTGGGCGCGCGCTGAAATCCCCGCTCTCCTCGGGCGAAGGGAGCGCGGCGCCGGGGACGCCGGGTGCCGAACTGGCAGGGTGGGTACGGGTCATCGCGGAGGGTCGTTGCCAGACTGGCAACGCTAGCGATCGAAGACGCACTGGTGGTTGAGGCCGCAGCGCAGGCCGCGCCGGCACTCGTTGTTGGTGCGGCAGGGCTCGCCGAGGTCGGCGGTGCCGCGCTCGACCGCGGCCGGGCCGGTGCCCGCGTCGCGCACGGTGGCCGTGACCGCGAGCGATCCGCAGGTGCGGGGGGGAGCCTGGCCCGGGAGGGTGGGGGCCGCGTAGGAGCGGCGCTCGACGATGTCGACCTGCACCGGGGCGTCGGCGGTGCCG
>CBIHPK010000156.1:0-19160 GCA_966211675.1 uncultured Myxococcaceae bacterium | reverse complement strand
TGGCTGCGAGAGGTGGCGCAGCTCGCGGAGCGGCGCTTCGACGACCTGGCGGACGCGCGCGCGGCGTGGGAGGCGCTGGAGCGCGTGGCCGAGCAGGCGGAGGACCGCGCGGAGGCCCAGGAGGCGCTGGTCCGGCTGATGGCGCGCGGCGAGGACTGGGAGCACGTGCTGGAGCGCCTGGAGGCGCAGGCCGAGGCGGAGCAGGACGCCTCCGAGGCGCGGCGTCGCTGGATGCGCTGGGTGCAGGTGCGGCGAGAGCACCGGTCGGACCCGGCGCGCGAGGTGGCGGTGCTGGAGAAGCTGTGGGCGCAGCACCCGGACGACGACGCGGTGGCCCGGGCCCTGGTGGACGCGCGCCGACGGGCGGGCGACGACCTCGGGGTGACCGAGGTGCTGTACGCGCTCATCGAGCGGGCGGGTCCGGCCAACGCGGCGTCGCGGTGGTGCCAGCTCGCCGAGCACCTGGAGCGGGTGGGCGACCTGGAGAGCAGCGCCGAGGCGTGGCAGAGCGCGCGCACCATCGACCCGACGAGCGCGCTCGCGTGGCAGGCCGAGGCGAGGGTGCTGGGCGCTCTGGGCGATCGGGAGGCGCTGCTGACCGCGCTGGTGGCCTACGCCGATCACCCGGTGGCGGCCGGTCGGAAGGCGGGCGAGCTCTACGCGAGGGCCGCGCACCTGGCCTTCGAGCTGGGCCGCAAGGAGCGCGCGGCGCAGCTCGCGGAGCGGGCCCTGCGCTTCAGCCCCGACGACGACGCGATGAAGAGCCTGGTGGCGACGCTCGACGACCCGGGCACCGCGCCGGTGTCCTTCGAGGAGCTGAAGGCGGAGGCGGAGAGAGAGACGGCCGCCGAGGCGAGAGAGGCCGCGGAGGAGCCCACCGGCGCGGTGGCCATCGAGCCCGTCGAGGCCGCCGAGGAGCCCACCGGCGCGGTGGCCGTCGAGCACGACGAGGCCGCGGAGGAGCCCACCGGCGCGGTGGCGCTCCATGAGATCCAGGTGGAGGAGCCCACCGGCGCGGTGGTCATGGAGGAGGTGCTCGCGGCCATGGAGGAGAAGGCCGTCGAGCCCGAGGCCGTCGAGCGACCCGCCGCGGAGACGCCCGAGCCGCCCGAGGCGCCGATCGAGAAGACCCCGGTGTCCACGGCGCTCGCCGAGGAGGCCCCCTCGGAGCTGCCGGACGACCTGCTGGAGGAGATCGCCCACGAGCCGGACGAGGAGGAGCCCGCCGCCCCCACGACCCCGCCTCCCGCTCCGACGCCGGTACCCGAGGAGCACGACGAGCGGACCCCGCTGCAAGGCGTGAGGTTGCCCGAGGCGAGCCCGATCCCCGCCGAGGCCTCCGAGCCTTCGCCGTCCCCGGCCGACGAGGAGAGCGCGCCGCCGCCGGGCTCCGTGACCGCCGAGATGGCGGTGGTCCCGATGCCGCCGGAGCCGACGAGCGCTCCGGTCGAGGAGCCCGTGGCGCCGCCCGCTCCGGTGGTCGCCAGGGAAGACTCCATCATCATCGACGAGAGCCTCTTCGGTGAGCCCTCGCCGCCTCCGGTCGTCGCTGCGCCGCCCCCTCCGGTCGTCGCCGCTGCGCCGCCCCCTCCGGTCGTCGCTGCGCCCCCTCCGGGCGCCGCTGCGCCGCCGCCTCCGGTCGTCGTCGCTCCGCCGCCTCCGCTCGTCGCCTCGGCCCCGCCTCCGGTGATCGCTGCGCCGCCTCCTCCGGTCATCGCTCCGCCGTCGCTCCCTCCATTGCCTCCGCTGCCCTCGCAGCCCGCTCGCGTCGAGGCCCCGCGGGACCCCTCCGTCACCCCGCCGGCGCAGGGCTCCATCGCCCCATCGCCGCTGCCCTCCGTGGCGCCGCCTCGGCAGCGCATCGCGACGGCCATTCCCCCGTCGATGCCCTTCGCGGTGCCTCCGCCCGTGGTCGCCGCGCCTTCCTTCAAGCCACAACCGGTCGAGCCGGCGCCCGCTCCTCCGTTGCAGTTCAACCCACAACCCGCGGTCGTGGCCCCTGCGCCTCCGTTGCAGTTCAATCCACAACCCGTGGTCGCGGCCCCTCCGCCGCCTGCGCTCCAGTTCAATCCACAACCGGTGATCGCGGCGCCCCCTCCGCCGGCGCTCCAGTTCAACCCACAGCCCATCGCCCCGGTGGCGCCCCCGCCGCCGGCGCTCCAGTTCAACCCACAACCCATTATCGATACCCCGCCCCCGCCGCCCGCGCTCCAGTTCAATCCACAACCCGTGGCCCCACTGGCACCCTCTCCGTCACTGGCGAGTCCATTCGAGCATGGCGGAGCGGGCGACTGGGCCGTCGACGCGAGCGGAGACCCCTTCGCCCAGATCGAGGCCCCCGCCCCGGCCGCGGCGCCGATGCCGCTCCCGGTCGCCGTCGAGCCGGGCCCGCCCGCGCCGACCCCTCCCGCGCCGCAGGCCCCCGCGACGGCGGCGCCCGCCTTCGAGCGCGTGCTTCTCCCGATGTTCGAAGCGCTCGTCGGCGAACGTCACGGTTGAACCGTGACCGCACATGGGCTCCCATGTGGGCTGAGAGAACACTCCATTTTTCCTCATTCAACAAGCTGACAGCCCGCCCATCTCGTGTGATGGTCGATTTCGCCCGGGCGGACCCTCCGGAGGTGATCGCGGATATCCGATATCACCCCCGAGTCGAGTCGCGGTCCCCGAAGAGTCTCCTGCGGTTGCCATTGGAGGGTGCATGCGTCGTGGTGTGTGGTCGGCCCCGGGTGTCTTCGCAGCCGTCCTCCTCGCCGCCTCGGGAGCGCAGGCCCAGCGCGCCGTCGAGACCGACTCCCCGGTGGTGCAGATGCTCCGCCGCTCGCCCGACGCCCGCACCCGCGCCCAGGCCGCCATCACCCTCGCGCGCCTCCCCAGCGCCGACGCTCCCGCCGCGCTCCGCAGCGCCCTCGATGACCGCGCCGCGGTCGTGCGCGCCGCCGCCGCGGTGACCCTCGCGGACCTCAACGACTCCGCCTCCATCGCCTCGCTCCGCGCCCACGCGAGCGACCCCGACGCCAACGTCCGCGACGCCGTGCAGCGCGCCCTCGGCCGCCTCGAGACGCCCTCCGCCAGCGCGGCCTTCGAGCCCGCGCAGCCCGTGGACTTCGCCCGCGTGCGCTTCCTCGTGCGCCCCGGCGAGCTCGCCGACCGCGAGCGCTCCGACGAGGACCGGGCCGAGCTGCTCCGCGCCGCCGTCCGCTCCGCGCTCCGCAACCGCGGCACCGTCGCGCTCCACCCCGGCGTCCTCCCGGCCTCCGCGCAGCGCCGGGTGCGCAGCGGGTCGCTCCGTCAGTTCTCCCTCGACGGCGGCCTCCAGGCGGTGCGCCGCGTGCCCTCGCCCGGGGGCGACCGGCTGCGCGCCGAGGTCAGCCTGGTCATCGTCGCCGAGCCGCAGCACTCCATCGTGGGCATGGTCACCGGCGCCGCCTCGCTCCCGGCCCCCATGGGCGGCGCGCAGGAGCAGCGCCGCGTCGAGGGCACGCTCATCGCGTCGGCGGTGCAGGCCGCGCTGCGCGACGTCGAGAGCTACCTCGCGCAGACCCCGTAGAGGCCTCGGCGCCGCGGCTCGACATCCACCCCACCGGGACCCAAGCTGACCAACGCTTCCGTAGGTCCACCGCGCGAATTCACGGGGTGGGTCGACGGTCGCGGAAAGTGAAGGTCCCCCACCATGACCACGCGACCGAGGCTGCTCAGCGGCGCTCTGCTTGCGCTCCTCCTCGTCCCGGCGACCGCTCTCGCCGGGACGCTCCAGATCCGAGACCCGGGCGACGTGCTGCCCCCCCTGGAAGAGACCAACCTCCGCGAGGCCGCACGGGCCTGGCCCTTCGATGCCCGCGTGGTGGTCACCACCGAGATGTCCTCCCGCGCGGACTTCGACCGCTACGTCGGCGCCCAGGTGGCGAGCGCCAACATGGTCGTCGTCGGCGTCGACCCGACGCACCGCATGACCTCGGTGCACTTCGGCACCGGCACCCGCATCGCCCGCGAGCGCTTCAGCGCCATCGAGAACGCGGGCGACGGGTGGTTCCGTCAGGGGCAGTGGCGCGGCGGCATCGAGGCCATCCTGTCGTCGGCCAGCAGCGCCGTCGGCAGCGGCTCGCCGGGCACCGTCGCCAACGGCCCGCTGGAGTCCAGCCCGGTGGGATCCCCCCAGGAGGCGCCGTCCTTCCCGTGGGGCCTGGTGCTGCTGGGCCTCGGTGGCGTCGCGGTCCTGGCCATGGTCTTCCGCGGCATGCGCAACCGCGCGCAGATGGGCGGAATGGGCCCCGGGGCTGATCCGTACCGCGCGCAGCAGTACCCGCCCGGGTACAACCCCAACGGGCCTTCTTACGGTCCCGGGTATGGTCCGGGCTACGGTCCGCAGGGCGGCAGCGGCCTCGGCGCGGGCATCCTCGGCGCGGGCGTAGGTGGCCTCGCGGGCTACGCGCTCGGCTCGGCGATGGCCAACCGTGAGGAGCACCACGGCGGCGACGGTGGCTTCGGCGGCTCCGACAACAGCGGCGGCGGCGGTGGCGGCTTCGACGCGGGCGGCAGCAGCTCCGGCTGGGACGACGGCGGCGGTGGCGGCGGTGGCTTCGACGGCGGCGGCGGCGGTGACGCGGGCGGCGGTGGCGGCGACTGGTGACCGCACGGTAGAACCGCATGGCCCGAGCGCCATGAACGACCCCCACTCTCCGAACACCTCCCTCCCTGCTCCGTCGACCGCGGTGGGGCAGATGGCCACCGAGTTCCTGGCGCCTCCGTCGTCGGGGGTGTCGCTCGAGGCGATGCCCTCGCTCGACCCGCTCCCCGCCATGACCACCAGCCCCACCCCTCCGGGGCCTCGCCCAGAGAGGGATTTCCATGGGCTCAAGGTCCACGGGATGCTCGGCGAGGGCGGCATGGGGGCGGCCTTCCTCGCGAGCCACAAGGTGCTGCGGGTGCCGCTGGTCATCAAGACCTTCAAGAGCGCGGCGCCGTCGCAGATCTTCCGCGAGGCGCACCTCGCGGCGCGCGTGTCGTCGCCGCACGTGGTGAGCGTGCTCGACGCGGGCGTGGAGGACGCCGTGCCCTTCGTGGTGCAGCGCTACGTCGACGGCATCGACCTGGAGGAGCTGCTGCGGGCGCAGCGCGCCATCGGTCGGCGGCTGCCGGTGGACCTCGTGTGCAGGCTGGTGCTCGACGCGGCGATGGGCCTGCGGGCGATCCACCAGGCCGGGGTCATCCACAGGGATGTAAAGCCCGCGAACCTCTTCCTGGGCGGCAACGGGACGACCTCCGTGGGGGACTTCGGCATCGCGGTGGAGACCTTCGGCGGCAACGCGCACGAGCCCATCGTCGGGACGCCGCAGTTCATGGCCCCCGAGCAGTGGAACCAGGGGGTCATCGACCGGCGCACGGACCTCTACGCCCTCGGCGCGACGGCGCACCTGCTGTCGACCAACGTGCCGCCCTTCCATGGGGAGAGCGCGCTGCTGCTGGGGGTGGCGCACGTGTCCGAGCCGTACATCCCGCCGATCCCGCGCGACCCGAGGGAGGCGTACCTCTTCGCGGTGGTGGGGCGGATGCTGCGCAAGCGGCCCGACGAGCGCTACGGCAGCGCCGACGAGGTGGTGCGCTCGCTCGGGGTCGTCACCGAGGCCGGCGCGAGGATCATCCCCCAGGAGCACGACCACGCCACCATCGGCGAGGTGCGCGTCGAGCTGGTGGTGGGCGACATCGCCGAGCAGCAGGTGGACGTGATCGTGAGCGCCGCCAACACGCAGCTCAAGATGGACCGCGGGGTGGCGCTCTCGCTGCTGCGCGCGGGCGGAGAGGAGGTCGCCGCGGAGGCGAAGGCCCAGCGGGAGCTGCCCGTGGCGATGGGCGACGTGGTGTGGACCTCCGCGGGGAAGTTGTCCGCGCGCTACGTGGCCCACGCGGTGGCGGCGCTCGACGGGGCGATCTGCCTGCAACGGTGCGTGCTGCGGGTGCTGCTGGAGGCCGAGGCAAGGCGCGCCACGACGGTGGCCTTCCCCGCGCTGGGGACCGGGGTCGGAGAGGTCCCGATGGCCCAGGGGGCGAAGCTCATCCTGGAGGCCTTCCGCACCTTCGCGTGGGTGCAGCCGCAGCACGTGCGACTGCTCCGCGTGGTGCTCTTCAAGGACGCCGACCGGGACTGCTGGCGGGACGTGCTCCAGGCGATGTGAGCGCTCAGCGCCGCTGGCGCACGGAGCGCGTCGAGGCGGGCTCCTCGTCGGCCGCCGCGTCGTCGCTCTCGGCCGCGGCGTCGATGCGCACCCCGGAGCCCAGCTTGCGGGCGCGGGCCTCCTCGATGGCGAGCGCCACGGCCGCGGCGTTGGGCGTGGTGATGACCACCTTGCGGGTCTTCGACCCCTCGGTGATCTCCAGCGCGACGCACTCGCCCTCTCCGCCCGGGACGCTGTACGCCATGGTCCCGTCGAAGGAGCGCTTGAAGCCCCAGCCGCCGAAGCGCATCGGCTCGTAGGGCTTCACCTCGCATCGGGTGATGGTCTCCACCGCGATGGTCGGACCCCACAGCCCGTACTGCACATGCACCGCGTCGTCGGTGACCACCACGCGAAGGTGCGAGAGCAGCAGCGTCACCAGGGCCAGCGGGATGATCCCCACCATGCTCGCGAAGGTGCCCGCCGCGAGGCCCGTCCCCAGCACCACGGCCATCGCCGCCGCCATCAGCGCGAAGAACCACCCGGGCATGCGCTGCTTGGTCACGATGCGCGCCCGGCCGCCCTCCATGTACTGCGCCGTGTACTCGTCCCCGCTCGGCTTCGGTGCGTCCTCTTCCATAGGTCTCCCGAGCCTACGCCCCATGGTCAGGGTATGTCACCAGTCTCGTTGCAGCAGCGCCGCGGACGCCTACCTTCAAGGGCATGCAGGCGATGACGAGGATGGCGCTCCAGAGGCCGGCCAACGACGTGGGCGACGCGCGCGCGGTGGTCGAGGCCGCGGCGCTCGCGAGGGTGGGGGCGCGCACCCTGGAGCGGGGGCGGCGGTACGTGGCGTGGGGCGCGGTCTTCGACGGGAGGCGTCGGGGCGCGGTGCTGCGGGCGCGCTGCGAGGGCAGCGGGCAGGAGGCGTGGCGGGTGCGGGTGACGCTCGATCCCACGGGGGTGCGCGACGCGGCCTGCGACTGCCCGATGGGCGAGGAGGGGGACTGCAAGCACGTGGCGGCGGTGCTGCTCACCTACGCGAAGGAGCCGGAGGCCTTCGTGGAGGTCCCCACGGTGGACGAGGCGCTGGAGGGCGTCGACGCCTCGGGGCTGCGCGCGCTGCTGGGGCGGCTGCTGCTGCAACGGCCCGAGCTCGAGGCCCTGGTGGAGGAGGCGCTCCCGGCGGCCTTCGCTCGCCCCTCGGAGGCGGCCGACGCCCGTCGTCGCGCGGCGGCTTTACTGCGCGGTGTATGGCCGGGCGAGGACCTGGACGCCCTGGCCTCTCGGCTGGAGGCGCTGCGCACGGAGTCGAGTGATCCGCGAGAGGTCGAGCGCCTGGCGGTGGCCATCGTGGGGCGGCGTCGGAGGGTGGGCGGCGACGCGGGTCCGGTGCTGGCCGTGGCGAGGCGCTGCGTGGCGTCGGTCGCGGAGGGGCTGCGCTCGGCGGACGCGGAGGCGAGGGCGCGAGGGCTGCGCTGGCTGGTGGGGCTCTACGGCTACGACATCGAGCACGGCTGCGCGGGCGTGGTCGAGGCGCTGGGGCGCACGGCGGTGACGGCGGCGCTGGCGATCGCGACGGCGGACGAGCGGCGGGCGCTGGCGCGTCGGGTGCGAGGGGCGATGGCGCGCGGCGACGAGTGGGCGCGCTACGCGTGGGGCGCGGTGCTGGTCGAGCTGGAGGAGGGCCTCACGGACGACGAGGAGGCGTGGATGGAGCTGGCGAGGGCGCACCACCGGCCTTCGGCGAGGTGCCGCCGGCTGCTGGCGCTCGGGCGCGTGGAGGAGGCGTGGTCGGCGCTCTCGGAGGTGGCCGACGTGGAGCTGCTCACGCTGGCCGAGCGCTTCGAGGAGCGAGGGCTCGGGGCGGAGTATGCCGAGGCGGTGAAGGCCAGGGCGGCGAGGGCCGGGGCGGCGAGCCGCGATCGGCTGGTGGCGTGGCTGCGAGGGCGCGAGGAGCGGGCCGACGTGGAGGCGGCGCTGGGGCTGGCGGAGGGGGTGCTGGCGGCCGATCCGACGAGGGCGGCGCTGGACGAGCTGAGGGCACGGGCCGAGGCGCTGGGGCGCTGGGGCGAGGTGCGCGAGCGGGCCGAGGCGGTGCTCGACGCGAAGGCCCCGGCGGTGCTGGTGGCGTGGCTGCTGGACGAGGGCGACCTCCCGGCGGCGAGGCGCGTGGCGGAGGACGAGCGGGCGCGGCCGATGGGCTTCGCGGCGTCGAGGCTGGCGGTGGCGGAGGCCCTGGAGGAGAGCGACCCGGAGGGCGCGGCGAGGGTGTACCTGCGGCAGGCGGAGGCCTTCGTGGCGCAGCGGGGGAGGGCGGCGTACCGGGACGCGTGCGCGATGCTGGCGAGGGTCGAGCGGGTGCTCTCGGCGCGAGGTCGAGGGGCCGAGGCGAGGGCGCTGCGGGAGGGCTTCGCGGCGAGGCACGCCCGGCTGAGCAGCCTGCGGGCGGAGCTGGTGCAGCACTTCGGTCCGCTGGCGGCGTGAAGGGGGAGGAGGCGCTCTGGTACACAGGGCGGCGATGCCCCCGAGACCACGGCCCGATCGACATGTGTTTCCGACGCTGCCCCGGCGGCCCATTCGCATGGTGCTCGACGGGGTGAGCTACCTGCCCAACATCGGGACCATGTTCCGGCTGTGCGACGCCTTCCGGGTGGAGCGGCTTTACGTGTGCGGGTATGACCTGGAGCCCCACCGGCGGCGGCTGCTCTCCGCCGCCGCGGGCACCGTGGGGTGGGTCCCGTGGGAGTCGCGCCCCGACGCGGCGGGCGTGGCGCGGGAGAGCCGCGACGCGGGCTACACCGTGGCGGCCATCGAGCTCGCGGAGGGGAGCGTCGCGCCGGAGTCCATGCGCACCGACGCGCCGCTGTGCCTGGTGATCGGCGCCGAGCGACACGGCGTCTCCGCCGAGGTGCTCTCGCTGGCCGACCAGCTGGTGGAGATCCCCTCCGAGGGCTTCGGCGGATCGATCAACCTGACCACCGCCGCGGCCATCGCGCTCTACGCCGCGTCGCGCAGGTATCCCCTCCCGCCAGACCCATGAAGGGCTGATCGCTGCCGCGAAATCGATGGGCGTTTCCCGCTTGCGCGGGAGATCGTTGGGATCCCATACATCGCCCAGCCATGGAACGCCATCAGGTCCGAAGAGGAGAGGAGAGCGCGACCGACGCGGTGGCGCTCAGCGCCGACGCGATCCGTCGCATCGTGCGGGAGCTGCGGGTCTCGTCGAAGGGCGCGGAGGCGTCCGTGGGGTTGAGCAGCGCGCAGCTCTTCGTGCTGCAGAAGCTCTCCGGCGCGCGGGCGCTCTCGCTCGGCGACGTGGCGAGCCGGACCATGACGCACCAGAGCTCGGTCTCGGTGGTGGTGGGGCGCCTCGTGGAGAAGGGGCTGGTGACGCGAGAGCGCGCGGCCGACGACGCCCGCCGGGTGGAGATCGCCATCACCGCCGCGGGCCGGAGGCTGCTGCGAGGGGCTCCGGACATGGCGCAGGAGCGGCTGCTCGCGGCCCTCGGCGCGCTCGACGCGGGCGACCAGAGGGAGCTCGCCCGGTTGCTCGGTCGGGTGGCCAGGGCGATGGGGGCGACGGACGCTCCGGCGGCGCTGTTCTTCGAGGACGACGTCGAGGGCGGCGAGGACGGAGGCGCGCCGTGAACGAGCGGAGCGATTTCACCGCCGACCGGCGGCTCGTGCTGATCAGCCTGATGGCCGTGGTGGTCGGGGCGCTGGGGGCGGTGCTGGCCAAGGCGCTGCTCGCGCTCATCGCGCTCTTCACCAACCTCTTCTACTTCCAGCAGGCCTCGCTCGCGCCGCGCTCTCCCGCGGAGCACACGATGGGCCTCGCGGCGGTGCTGGTCCCCGTCGTAGGGGGCCTGCTCATCGGGCTGATGGCGCGCTACGGCTCCGACCGCATCCGGGGCCACGGCATCCCCGAGGCGATGGAGGCGATCCTCATCGGGCGCAGCCGGATGCAGCCCAGGGTGGCGGTGCTCAAGCCGCTGTCGTCGGCCATCTCCATCGGCAGCGGCGGGCCCTTCGGCGCCGAGGGGCCGATCATCATGACCGCGGGCGCGGCGGGATCGATCCTCGCGCAGGCCTTCCACCTCACGGCGAGCGAGCGCAAGACGCTGCTCGTGGCGGGGGCCGCGGCGGGCATGTCGGCGACCTTCTCCACGCCCCTCGCGGCGGTGCTCCTCGCGGTCGAGCTGCTGCTCTTCGAGCTGAAGCCGCGGAGCCTCGTGCCCGTGGCGGTGGCCTCCGTGGTCGCCGTGATGCTGCGCTCGCTCCTGCTGGGCCCGGGGCCGTTGTTCCCTTCGCCCGCGCACGCGGCGCTCCCGACGAGCGCGTACGGCTCGGCGCTGGTCATCGGGCTCTCCGGCGGTCTGCTCGCGGCGGCCCTCACGGCCGCGGTCTACGCGGCGGAGGACGCGTTCCAGAGGGTTCCGCTGCACTGGATGTGGTGGCCCGCGATCGGCGGCCTGGTGGTGGGCCTCGGGGGCCTGCTGCAACCGCGAGCGCTGGGGGTCGGCTACGACGTGCTGGGCGAGCTGCTCGGCGGGCACTTCGTGGCCACGGCGCTGGTGGGGCTCATCGTCGTGAAGGGGATCATCTGGGCCGTCGCGCTGGGCTCCGGGACCTCCGGCGGCGTGCTGGCGCCGCTGCTGATGATGGGCGGGGCGATGGGCGCTCTCTGGTCGCTGGCGCTGCCGGGCGGGAGCGCCTCGCTCTGGGCGCTCGTGGGCATGGCGGCGGTGCTCGGCGGGACGATGCGCTCGCCGCTGACGGGCGTCGCGTTCGCGCTGGAGCTCACCCACGACGTCAACGCGCTCCCGGCGCTGCTCGTCGCCGCCGCCGCGGCGCACGCGCTCACGGTGCTGGTGATGAAGCGCTCGATCCTCACGGAGAAGGTCGCGCGGCGGGGTCACCACGTGAGCCGGGAGTACTCGGTCGATCCGCTGGAGGCCCTGGACGTGGAGGCCGTGATGAGCGCGCCCGCCGCGACGCTGCCCGCGGCGCGCAGGGTGAGCGAGCTGGTCGCCGACGGCGGCGCGCTCTCGCACCACGGCTACCCCGTGGTGGATGACGGGGGCGCGCTCGTGGGGATGGTCCAGCGCCTGGCGCTGCTGGAGCAGTGGATCTCGCCCCACGAGGTGGTCGTCGAGGCGGGCACCGTGAGCGCGAGCGAGCTCACCTGCGGCCACCTCGCGGACCGCCGCCCCCTCGTGGCCTACGCGGGCGAGTCGTGCCGCGAGGTGGCCGCTCGCATGGGCCAGGCGGGCGTCGGCCGGCTGCCGGTGCTCTCCGTCGAAGAGCCCCACCGGCTCGTCGGCGTGGTGGCGCTGAGCGACCTCCTGAAGGCGCGCACCCGCGTCGCCGACGAGGAGGAGCACCGCGAGCGCTTCTTCGGCGCGGGGTAGAATGGCGTCACCCTCCGCTGCTCCACCGCCCGCACCAACGGAGTAAAGCCCCCATGTGGCCTGACCGTCGCGTCCTCGATCTGTTCGGCCTCGAGCACCCGATCCTGCAGGCCCCGATGGCGGGCTCGACCTTCGCCGAGATGGCCATCGCCGTCTCCGCGGGGGGTGGCCTCGGGGCCCTCCCCTGCGCCCTCCTGGGGGTCGCTCAGATCCGCGAGCAGATGGAGCTCATTCGCTCGAAGACCGATCGGCCCTACAACGTGAACTTCTTCTGTCACCGCTCGCCCGCGGTTGATCCCGCGCGCGAGGAGCGATGGCGTCAGCGCCTCGCGGGCTACTACGCCGAGCTCGGGCTCGACCCCGCCATGCCGCTCGCCTCGTCGGCCCGCGCGGCCTTCGACGGCGCGGCGTGCGAGCTCGTGGAGGAGCTCAGGCCCGCGGTGGTGAGCTTCCACTTCGGCCTGCCCGAGGACGACCTGCTGGCTCGCGTGCGCGCCGCCGGCGCGAAGGTGGTGTCCTCCGCGACCACCGTGGACGAGGCCCGCTGGCTCGCCGACCGCGGCTGCGACGCCATCATCGCGCAGGGCTACGAGGCGGGCGGTCACCGGGGGGTGTTCCTGGAGGAGGACGTGGCGACGCAGGTCGGGACCATGGCCCTCGTGCCGCAGGTGGTCGACGCGGTGCGGGTGCCGGTCATCGCCGCGGGGGGCATCGGCGACGCGCGCGGCATCGTGGCGGCGTTCGCCCTCGGAGCGGCCGCGGTGCAGCTCGGGACGGCCTACCTCTTCTGCCCGGAGGCGCGGATCTCGGCGCCCTACCGCAGCGCCCTGCGCGGCGCGAGGGACCACGACACCGCGCTCACCAATGTCTTCACGGGGCGGCCCGCGCGCGGGATCGTCAACCGGCTCATGCGAGAGGTCGGCCCGATGTCCGAGGCGGCGCCGGCCTTTCCGCTGGCGGGAGGAGCGATCGCTCCGCTGCGCGCGGCGTGGGAGGCCCGGGGGATCGGGGACTTCTCGCCGCTCTGGGCGGGCCAGGCGGCGGCGTTCGGCCGCGAGCTGCCCGCCGGAGAGCTCACCCGCGCGCTGGCCGAGGAGGCCCTCGCGAGGCTCTAGCTACATCCCCATCGCCGGGACGCACTGGTGCATCGCGACGTTGCAGGTGAGGGCGCCCATCGGTCCGGTCGGGCAGTCGGTGTTGCTGTTGCACGTCGGCACGCACCGCATGCCCATCGGGGTCGTCGCGCAGGTGCAGCCGATGGAGCCGGCGGGGCACGCGCCGGCGCACTCGCTCGAGCTGGTGCAGGCGCGCGGGCCCATGGTGGCCCCGGCGTCGGGCGCCACGCCGGCGTCGGGGGTCCCCATGGAGCAGAGCGCCATGCTCCGGGTGACGCGGCCGATGGCGCGGCCCGCGTAGCAGCCGATGAGGTAGGGCGAGGTCGCGGTCGCGTGGTAGTGGTACCCGCGCGCCGCGTCCGCGTGGCCGTTGCAGCCGTCGAGCGGGCCGTGGGTGGCCGCGGCGGCGTAGCTCGAGTGGATGGCGAAGCCGTCGAGGGCGTAGCCGATGACGGGCGGGTGTCCGTCGGCCTGCGGATGGTTGGCGGCGGGGTCGCCCACGCCGAACACGCAGCGAGGCTCGGTGTGATAGTGGTAGCTGCAGCGCATGTCGGCGTGCCCGACGCAGTCGTCGAAGGAGCTCCCCTCGAAGACCAGCGCGTCCCGGCCTTCGGCGTCCTGCGGCCCGTAGAACGGCACGCCGTTGACCATGAACCCGACCTCGCCGCGCGACGCGATGACGCTCGTCGGAGCGGCCGCGCAGCCCGGAACCAGCGGCAGCACGGCGACCCACCCCTGGGCTCCGATCGCGTTGGGGGTCGTCTGGTTCGACGTGTAGTTCGGGACCCCGGTGCTGGTGATGGTGAAGGTTCCGGCGGCCTCGTCGCAGGTCACGCTGACGTTGGCGTTGCCGGTCGGAAAGGTCGCCCGTAGCTGCGCGCAGGTTCGCGCCACGACGACGCAGCCCGTCCCCCCGGCGGGCACATCGACGGCGGGCACATCGACGGCGGGCACATCGACGGCGGCGGTGTCCGGCGTGGAGCCCGCGTCGGTCGCGGTGCTCGTCGGCACATCGCTCGGGGCGCTGGAGCTGTCGCCGCTGCACCCGATCAACGGGAGCGAGAGCGCGAAGGAGAGGGCGACGGGGCGGAGTTGCATGAGATCTTCTACCGGAGAATTGGCCACGGGTTCACTGGCCCTCCCGATCGTGAGACGAGGCTCCAGACTCCCGCACTCCCATGAAGAAGACGCCCACTCGTCCCAGCGCCCCCACGCCCGGCGGCTTCGTCCGCGTCCGCGGCGCCCGAGAGAACAACCTCCGCGACGTCGACGTGGAGATCCCCCGCGACGCCCTGGTGGTCTTCACCGGCGTGTCCGGCTCGGGCAAGTCCTCGCTCGCCTTCGGAACCCTCTACGCCGAGGCTCAGCGGCGCTACCTGGAGTCGGTCTCGCCCTACGCGCGGCGGCTCTTCGACCAGATGCCCGTGCCCGAGGTCGACGAGATCGACGGCCTCCCGCCCGCGGTCGCCCTCCAGCAGCAGCGCGGGACGCCCACCACGCGCTCCTCCGTGGGCAGCGTCACGACGCTCTCCAACCTCCTCCGGATGCTCTACTCCCGCGCCGGGACCTATCCCCCCGAGCAGCCCATCATCTACGCCGAGGGCTTCTCGCCCAACACCCCGGAGGGCGCCTGCCCCACCTGCCACGGGCTCGGCCGCGTCTACGAGGTGACCGAGCGCTCGATGGTCCCGGACCCCTCGCTCACCATCCGGGAGCGCGCCGTCGCCGCGTGGCCCACCGCCTGGGGCGGACAGAACCAGCGGGACATCCTCGTGACCCTCGGCCACGACGTCGACATCCCCTGGCGCGAGCTCCCGAAGAAGACCCGCGACTGGATCCTCTTCACCGACGAGCAGCCCGTCGTCCCGGTCTACGCGGGCTTCACGCCGGAGGAGACGCGACGCGCGGTCAAACGCAAGGACGAGCCCAGCTACATGGGCACCTTCTCCAGCGCGAGGCGCCACGTGCTGCACACCTTCGCCAACTCGCAGAGCGCGCAGATGAAGAAGCGCGCGCTGCAGTTCATGCTGAGCAGCGAGTGCGGCGAGTGCCACGGCAAGCGACTGCGCCGCGAGTCCCTCTCCGTGACCTTCGCGGGCTTCGACATCGCCGACCTCTCCAACCTGCCCCTGCAGCGCCTCGGGGCGATCTTCGCCCCCTACGCCGACGGGACCGCCGCCGACGAGGCCGCGCAGGAGGCCGCTCACCCCGAGAAGGCCCTCGTGATGCGCCGCATCGCGCAGGACCTCGTGGCCCGCGTGGCGGTCCTGCTCGACCTGGGCCTCGGGTACCTATCGCCCGAGCGCAGCACCCCGACGCTCTCGCCCGGCGAGCTCCAGCGGCTGCGCCTCGCGACGCAGGTGCGGTCCAACCTCTTCGGGGTGGTGTACGTGCTCGACGAGCCCTCCGCGGGGCTGCACCCGGCGGACACGGAGGCGCTGCTGCGGGCGCTCGATCGGCTCAAGGCTTCAGGCAATTCGCTCTTCGTGGTCGAGCACGAGATCGACGTGATCCGCCACGCCGACTGGATCGTCGACGTCGGCCCCGCCGCGGGCGAGCACGGAGGCAGGGTGCTCTACAGCGGTCCGCCGGAGGGCCTTCGCCGCATCGAGGCCTCGCAGACCCGGCGGCACCTCTTCGACCCGCCTTCGCTGCCCGTTCGCGCTCCTCGCAAGGCGCGCGGTCAGCTCTCGCTCTCCGGCGTCACGCGCAACAACCTCCGTGGGCTCGACGTGTCCTTCCCGCTGGGGCTCTTCACCAGCGTCACCGGCGTGTCGGGGTCGGGCAAGTCGAGCCTGGTGAGCCAGGCCCTGGTGGAGCTGGTCGCGCAGGCCCTCGGCCACGAGCTGCCGGGCGACGAGGAGGAGGGCGACGGCCTCGAACGCGCCGCGGTGACGCCGGTGGGCGGGCGCATCCGATCGGGGATGGACGGGGTGAAGCGCCTCGTGCGCGTCGACCAGCGCCCCATCGGCCGGACGCCTCGCTCCAACCTCGCGACGTACACCGGGCTCTTCGACGCCGTGCGCAAGCTCTTCGCCGCGACGAAGGCCGCGAAGGCGCGCCGCTACGACGCGGGGCGCTTCTCCTTCAACGTGCCGAAGGGCCGCTGCGAGCACTGCGAGGGCGAGGGCTTCGTCTCCGTGGAGATGCTCTTCCTGCCGAGCGTGTACGCGCCGTGCCCGGTCTGCGAGGGGTCGCGCTTCAACGCCGCCACGCTCTCCATCAAGTACCGCGACCGCTCCATCGCCGACGTGCTCGGGATGACCGTCGACGCGGCCTACGGGTTCTTCGAGGACGAGCCTGGCATCCGCCGCGCGCTCCACGTGGTGCGCGAGGTGGGCCTCGGGTACCTGCGCCTCGGCCAGCCCGCCACGGAGCTGTCGGGCGGCGAGGCCCAGCGCATCAAGCTGGCGACGGAGCTGCAGCGCGCCCAGCGGGGAGAGAGCCTGTACGTGCTCGACGAGCCGACGACGGGGCTGCACCCGGCGGACGTCGAGCGGCTGATGGCGCAGCTCGACGGGCTGGTGGAGGCGGGCAACACGGTGATCGTGGTGGAGCACGACATGCGCGTGGTGGCCGGCAGCGACTGGGTCATCGACGTCGGACCGGGCGCCGGCGAGGAGGGCGGACGGGTGGTGGCGGCGGGTCCTCCGGGGGAGGTCGCGAAGGTGGCGGCGAGCCGCACGGCGCCCTACCTGGCGCGCTTCCTCGCGGGGGCATAGTACCTTTTCACAGGGGACTTGATGGGTTGAGCGGTCACGGACTCCACGCGCGGCGAGCGAAGAACCGCAAGGGCGCAAGGGTCGCAAGGGAGGAGGAGGAGATGGTCAGGGCTGAAGGGGCGACGCGGCGAAGAAGGCGAGCGTCCTTCAAGGGCCCGACGACCTCCTCCTCCTCCTCCTCCCCCCCTGCGACCCTTGCGCCCTTGCGGTTCTTCTCCCCGACGACCGCGCCTCAGGGCCGCCGACGAGCGTGGAGGCACCTCGCGACGTCGGGGGGGAGCGCCCGATCAGAGCAGCTTCCAGCCCTCGACGGGTCGCGACCAGTCGATGGCCTCGCCGCGCTGCTCCGCCTCGTCGCGCGCCAGGACGCGGCGCTTGAGCGCGTGCGTCTCCATGGAGTGCTCGCTCGTATAGGCGGCCGAGCCCTGCGCGGGTCGCAGCGTCTGCACGGCCACGCACGCGGCGCAGCTCTCCTCTCGGTGGGCCTCGCACGCGGGCAGCAGGTAGCTCTGCGCGCCGCGCCCGATCACCGCCTCGGCCTCGCACCACGAGCACTGCAACCACCGGCCGTATCGCATCGGGCGACCCTAGCGCGGCCCGCGGCGGCTCGCACGGGCTCACAGCCCTTGGGTACCTCCCCCGGGCGCGCGACGGTGATATCTTCCGCGCCCTCCATGGACGCCGCCCTCCCCGAGACCACCCCCCTGCGCCACGACTGGACCGTCTCCGAAGTCGTCGCCCTCCACGACCTGCCCCTGCTCGACCTGCTGCACCGGGCGCAGACGATCCACCGGGCCTTCCATCCGCCGGACACGATCCAGCTCTGCACGCTGCTCTCGGTGAAGACCGGCGGCTGCCCGGAGGACTGCTCCTACTGCCCGCAGAGCTCGAAGTACGAGTCGCCCGTCGAGAGCGAGAAGATGCTCGACGTGGAGTCGGTGATCGCGTCGGCGCGTCGGGCGCGCGAGGCCGGGAGCACGCGCTTCTGCATGGGCGCGGCGTGGCGCGAGGTGAAGGAGGGCCCCGCCTTCGACCGGGTGCTCACCATGGTGCGCGGGGTGAAGGAGCTCGGCCTCGAGGCGTGCTGCACCCTCGGGATGCTCAGCGAGTCGCAGGCCGTGGCCCTCAAGGAGGCCGGGCTCGACGCGTACAACCACAACCTCGACTCCTCCAGGGAGTTCTACGGGACCATCATCACCACGCGCTCCTACGACGACCGCCTGCGCACCCTCGAGCACGTCCGCAAGGCGGGCATCACGGTGTGCTCCGGCGGCATCATCGGCATGGGCGAGAGCACCCGCGACCGCGCTCGCATGCTGATCACGCTCGCCAACCTCGATCCCCACCCGGAGAGCGTCCCCATCAACGCCCTCGTCCCCGTCGAGGGCACGCCCCTCGCCGACCGTCCCCCGGTCGATCCCATCGAGCTCGTCCGCATGATCGCGACCGCGCGCATCCTGATGCCGCGCTCGATGGTGCGCCTCTCCGCGGGCCGCGCGTCGCTCACCCGCGAGGCGCAGCTGCTCTGCATGATGGCCGGCGCCAACTCGCTCTTCTACGGCGACAAGCTGCTCACCACCCCCAACGCCGACACCGACGACGACGAGCGCCTGCTGCGCGACGCCGGCGTGCGCCCGCTCGCCCCGTCCGTCCGCGCGGACTGACCCTCCACCTCTCCCCCCCCGATCACCGCCATGTCCCCCTCGGACCCGAAGCCCCCGGAGGCCCACTCCCACGACCTCCTGCTGCGGGGCGTGCGCGTCCACTACCAGGAGATCGGCCACGGCCCGACGCTCCTCTTACTCCACGATGTATTCGCCGATCACCGCGCGTGGCGCCGCGTGCTGCCTCGCCTCGCGGAGCGCTTCCGGGTGATCGTGCCCGACCTTCCGGGCTTCGGCGCGAGCGAGAAGCCCACGCGCTACGCCTTCACCCGCGAGGCCTTCGCGGAGACGCTCTGCGACCTGCTGGCGGGCGTCGGCGCGGCGCGGGCCCACGTCGCAGGCCACGCCCTCGGCGCCGGCATCGCGCTCACCCTCGCGGCGGACCACCCGGAGATCGTCGACCGGCTCGCGCTGATGCACGCGGTGACCAACCCCGCGGAGCGCAGCCTCGGGACGCGCCTGCCCACCATCCCCGTGCTGGGCTCGCTGGTGTTCAAGCAGTGGTTCGGGCGGGGGATGTTCCACGCGCACTTCCGGCGGGAGGTGTTCGCGCCGGGCTACCGCTACGACCGCGCGGTGGTGGACGCGTGGTTCGAGCAGTTCTATCCGCCGGAGGCGAGGGAGTGCGCGTGGCGCACGATGGAGCGCGCGGTGCTCGACGTCTCCGCGCTGGGACCGAAGCTCGCGAAGGTGCGCGCGCCCACGGTGGTGATGTGGGGCGACCGCGCGAGGCCGTCGTCGCAGGCGCTCGGGCACCAGCTGGTGCGGCAGATCCGCGACGCGCGCTGGGAGCTGGTCGCGGGCGCCGCCTCGGGCATGTGGGAGGAGCAGCCGGACGCCGTCGCCGAGGGGCTGATCCGCTACCTCCTGGGCTGATTTCGAGCCTTCGGGCCGCGCGCGGTCTCCCCCTCGGAGAGAAAAAGAGGGCGACCGCGTCGAAAGGGTTGACGGGGGGCGGAGATCGAGTAGAACCGCGCTCCCCGACGGCGAAACGGTGAAGCGAAAGCGACGCCAGCGCCGGAGGAGCGATGCCTCCACAGGGATCCTTCGATCCCGAACCGGTCTTTGAAAATCAGGTTGCAAGGAGATCTTC
>CBIHPK010000155.1:0-19449 GCA_966211675.1 uncultured Myxococcaceae bacterium | reverse complement strand
CCGGGGCAGCTGCTGGCGCTGCTGCCGATCGTCGTCGGGGCCTGCGTGGGGATGCTGGAGGACATCCCTCGCCGGGCCCGCATCGCGCTGACCGTGCTCTGCGGCGCGAGCGCGATCGCGGCGCCGCTGGTGCTGCGCTGGTCGCCGGCCGGGCTCTTCGACCTGCTGGGCCTCGTCACCATCGCGGCGCACCTCGTCCTGGCCCGCATGTGGGACACCCTCGCGAAGGAGTGAGCGCCCTCGTCAGGGGACCTGAGGCCTCCGTGTGGGGTTGACGGCGACCGCGATGCTCGTGCGACAGTCGCGCCGCGCGCGGCTCTTCCCCGGGGAAGGGGCAACGTCACCCCCCATAGATGCTGACCCCAGGTGAAACCTTCAGCAGCTACCGAGTGATCCGCGAGATCGGCCGCGGGGCCATGGGGGCGGTCTTCGAGGCCGAGCACGTCTCGCTGCGGAAGCGGGTGGCCATCAAGGTGCTGCTGCCCGAGGCGGCGTGCGACGTGGCGGCGGTGCAGCGCTTCCTGCGCGAGGGGGAGGCCGCGGCGCGCATCCACCACGAGCACATCGTCGACGTGAGCGACGTGGGCACCCGCGACGGCGCGCCCTACCTGGTGATGGAGTACCTCGACGGCGAGTCGCTGGCCGACCGCCTCGCGAGGCGGAGGCGCTTCGACGACACGGAGCTGGTCGACCTCATGATCCCCGTGTGCGACGCCCTGGCGCAGGCGCACGAGGCGGGGGTGGTGCACCGCGACGTCAAGCCGGACAACATCTTCCTGGCGCGCACCCACCGAGGCGGCGTGCGAGCGATGCTGGTGGACTTCGGCATCTCCCACGTCGCCCACAACGACCCCAGGATCGCTCGCCTCACCAGCTCCTCGGTGCTCATCGGCACGCCCTGCTACCTCTCTCCCGAGGCCGCCCGGAGCGCGCGCAGCGTCGACGCCCGCAGCGACCAGTACGCCTTCGGGGTGAGCCTCTACGAGTGCCGCACGGGGCTGCTCCCCTACGAGCGCGCCTCGGTCTTCGAGATGCTCAGCGCCATCCTCCTGGAGGACCCGGTGCCGCCCTCGCTGCGCGCCTCGGACATCGACCCGCGTCTGGAGGAGACCATCCTGCGCGCGATGTCCCGCTCGCCGGACGACCGCTTCCCCGACATGCGTGCGCTCGCGCTCTCGATGCTCCCCATGGCCTCGCCAGCGGTGCGCGCGAAGTGGGAGCCCGAGCTTCGCGACCACGCCCTCGCCGCGTCCAGGCGCACCCCCGTCGGCGCGGTCGAGAGCGCCCGAGAGCGCCCGGCGACCACCGAGGACGAACTGAGTCCGCTCCCTCCGCCCGCCGACGCCGACGCCGACGCCGCCCTCGCCCGCACCGACCCCAGCGGCCTCCCTCTCGACGCCGCGGTCGTTCCGTCGAGCGAGACCCCCGAGCGCCCGATCCCCTCGCGCCCCTGGCTCGCGGGCGCCGCCCTCGCCGCCGTCACCGTCGTCACCGCCGCCGTGCTCGCGCTCGGGTTTCACCCCACGCTTGCGCCCGTCGCGCGCCCCGCGGTGGTCGCCCCGAACCCCACGCCCATCGTGCTCCCCTCGGCCGTCGCGGCGCCTCCGGTCGCTGCGCCCGTCGCTGCGCCCGTCGCGGCTCCCCTCGCGGCCCCGGTCGCCCTTCGCGTCGAGCGCCCGAGGCATGGCGCCGCGCGGGGCTCGCACCCGGTCGATCCCGCCCCTTCGGCGCCGCCGGTCACCGCTCCGGTCGGGGCCGTGGCGCCGCCCCCTCCGACCGCCGCCCCGCCGCCCCGATCGCTGCTGCGCACGGACTTCGGCGCCACCACCCCCTGAGGCCACCGCCCCCGTGCTCCGCCCGCTGCGCGTCGTCCTGCTCTCCTCCCTCGCCCTGCTCTCGCTCGGAGCCTCCGCCCATGCGCAGACCGTGACGCCTCCGGCCTCCGAGGTGGAGCTCGCTCGCGTGGCCTTCGCTCGCGGCGTGCTGCTCGCCCAGCAGGACCGATGGAGCCAGGCGCTGGAGGAGTTCCGCCAGTCGCGGAGGCACGCGGACCGCCCTCGCACGGCCTTCAACGTGGGCCTCGCGCTGCAGCACCTGGAGCGCTACCGAGAGGCTCGCGCCGCGCTGCGCGAGTGCATCGCCATGCCCGGGGTGCTCGCCGAGGCCGACCTCGTCACCGACGCCCACGAGCTCGAGGCCCAGGTGGGGCGCTCGCTCGCGCGGCTGGGCCTGGTGGTGGCGCCTCCCGACGCGGAGGTGCGCGTCAACTCGCAGGTGATCCCCGACGGGCGCGGCGAGCCCGTGCGGGAGCTCGACATCGACCCCGGACGCCAGGAGGTGGAGGTGTCGTCGAGCGGGGTGTTGACCCAGCGCTTCACGGTGTCGCTGCGCCCCGGGGAGAGCCTGCAGCGGCGGGTCGACCTCGCGGTGGTGCCGGGTCGCGTCGCGGTGAGCGTCGATCAGCCGGACGCCACGGTGAGCATCGACGACGAGGTCGTGGGCCACGGGAGCACCGTCTGGCAGGGCGCTCCGGGCGCCCACCGGGTGCGCGTGGAGGCGGACGGCTTTCGCCCCTATCGGCGGCCCGTGACGGTGAGCGCGGGCGGCGACCTGCGGGTGGAGGTGACGCTCTCGACGCTGCGGAGCCCGTGGTACCAGAGCCCGTGGCTGTGGTCCGCGGTGGGCGTGGCGGTGGTGGGCGGCGTGCTGGCCGCGGTGTTCATCGAGCACGCTGCGGCGCCCGATGGAGGGAGCACGCAGTACGTGGCGCAAGGAGCGACGGTGCGATGGTGACGAGGGCGTCGAGGCTGTGGGCGCTCTGGCTCGCGCTCTGGGTGGGCTCCGTCGCGGGGTGCCGGGAGGTCCCGGCGACGCAGCTGCTGGTGGTGGTCGACAGCGACCTCGCGGTGGGCACCGAGCTCAACCGAATCGAGGTCTCGGTGACCGACCCGTCGGGACAGGCCCTGTTCAGCCAGCGGGAGTTCACGCTGCGGCCGGCGCCGAGGCCCGCGGCCTACTCGCTGCCGCTCTCCTTCGGGCTGGTGCCCATCAACGGCGACGCCAGCCGACGCGTGCGGGTCATCGTGAGCGCGACCACCTTGGACACCAACCGGTTCATCGAGCTCACCGCGATCGCGGGCTTCCTGCCCGAGCGCAAGCTGTTGCTGACGATGTTCCTCCAGCGGGCCTGCGTGGGCAGGGCCGAGACCTGCGCCGAGGGTCAGACCTGCGTCGATGGCATGTGCGTGGACGCCAACCGCCCGACGCTCCCCGACGTCACGGCGCAGACCTCGCTCGACGCCTCCGGCCTCTTCGACGTCACCCGCGCCGAGGCCTCCGTCGATGCCTCGCTCGATGCGCCCGATGTGCCCGTGGTGCCCGACGTGCCCGTGGTGCCCGACACGCCCGACGTGCCCGATGTCCCGGTCGCGATGGACGTCCCTGTCGACTCGGGGGTCGATGCGCCGGACGTCCCCGTCGATGCCCCCATCCTCCCGACCCCGCAGCCCATCCTGCCCACCACCGGGGCGCTCACCAACACCCGGCTGCTCTGGTTCGAGTTTCGCGCGACCGCCGTCCCCGCCGGGACCACCGCGGCCATCGAGCTCTGCGGCAGCCCCGACTTCGCCTCGGCCGACACCGCCACGGTCACCCCTCCCGCTCCCACCACCACCGCCGGCGTCTCCACCTGGGACCTCGTCTCCCTGGACGCCGACGAGCTCCGCGCGGCCAGCGGTCCCATCGGCTCCAACCGCACGCTCTGGTGGCGCGCGAGGCTGTCGCTCCCGACCGGCGCGACCACCCGCTCGGCCGCGTGGCCCTTCCGCCTCCGCCCGGCGCAGTCGGCTCGCGCGGGCAACGTCACCGGCCTCCAGCGCTTCCGCGCCATCGGACAGGCCGGGGACTTCAACGGCGACGGCGCCTCGGACGTCTTCATCGTCACCGCGCGCTCGGGCGTCTCCAACGGAGGCAACTTCGCGCTGGGCCGGAGGTTCAGTCGCGCGAGCGAGTCGGTGGTGCACGTCTCGCAGCGCACGCTCGATTTCGGCCGCGGCGCCCGCCTCGGCGACCTCGACGGCGACGGCCTCGAGGACTTCGGCGTGGCCTCCGGCTTCCCCACCGGCACCGGCGACTCCGGCGCGGTGTACCTCGTCATGGGAACCACCGCGACCGCCGACCGCACGCCGGAGCTCGTGCCCTCGACGCGCGCCTCCGCCACGACCAACCCCGCGCTCATGGCCGCGGTGATGGACTCGGACCGCGACGGCCTCGGCGAGTTCGTGGTGGCGCTGCCCTCCACGGCCACGGTGCGCCTCTACCGCGGCGCGGCGGCGGCGCGCTCCGGGGTCTTCCAGGACTTCGCTCCCCCGGCGGCGGGCGCGGAGCCCGAGATCAGCCTCTCGACCGCGGGGGACGTCAACGGCGATGGCCGCGGAGACTTCGTGGTGGGCCGTCCCTCGCAGCGCTCCGCCGAGCTCTTCCTCGCGACGGACCTCGGCGGCGTGGCGGGCTACACCCGCGCGGCGCTCCCCTCGACGGGCCTCGCCTCCGACGCGGGCTACGGCGCCGCGGTCGCGGGCGGCGGCGACCTCAACGGCGACGGCTTCAGCGACGTGGTGGTCGCGGGCACCGCGGGGCTCCGGGTGTTCTTCGGCGGCGTGACCGGCGTGGTGGCCTCCAGCACCTTCGTCGACCCGTCGCCGTGCTTCGGCCGAGCGAACGACGCCACGCCCCGGCGCGTGGCCAACCTCGGCGACCTCAACGGCGACGGCGGCGACGAGCTGGGCCTCGCCTACGTGGGCGCGTGCATGATCGTGCTGCGGGCGCCCGTGTCCGCGGCGAGCACCGCACCGGCGCTGGCGGAGGCCCGCACGCTCTTCGCCGCGACCGGGGAGAGCACCTTCGCGAGCACCCTCGCGGCGGCGGGCGACTACGACGGCGACGGGCTCGCGGACTTCTCGCTGGCGATCCCCAACCTCACGGACGGATCGCGCAGCACGGTGAAGGTCTACTTCGGCGACCCGGTGGCGTGGGCGGAGGGGATGAGCGGCGATGGCGGCGTCGCTCCCGCGGTGATGACCCTCACCCCGGGGAGCACCGGCTGGGGCTACAGCGTCGCCGCGATCGGGGGCTCGATGTTCGCTCCGCTCGCGTGGGGCTCGTGACCGCGGCCCTGCCGGGACCCGGGCGTGGCCCGGCGATGGCGATCGACCAGCACCAGCGCCGCGGAGAGCCCTAGCAGCGCCGCCAGCACGCAGGCGATCTCGCCGATGACCGCCGCGAGGCCGAAGCTGTTGAGCGCGCGGTTGGCGCTGGTGTGAAGCGAGCTGTACCCGAAGATGGTGGTGAGCGAGCACACCAGGATGGCGCCGCCGGTCTCCTGCACCGCGGCCTCGATGGGGTCGCCCCGGGAGCCCGAGTCGACCTCCTGCAGGTAGCGGCGCATGACGTTGACGGCGTAGTCCACGCCGATGCCGAAGGTGATCGGCAGCGCGACGAAGTTGAGGAAGTTGAGCCGGATGTGGAGCACGGTCATCGCGCCGCCCATCCAGGCCACGCCGGTGAGCAGCGCCAGCAGCGTGAGCGCCCGGTACCGCCACTTCCGGAAGGACAGCAGCACCAGCCCCACGGTGGCCAGGATCGAGGCCAGCACCGCCCTCGGACCGTCGCGCCAGATGGCGTCGATGATGTCCGCGTACACGGGCGCGCTGCCCACCACCAGCGGCCGACGCCCGTCGGGGGTGCGCGCCGCGCGGATCGCGTCGGCCCACGCCACCAGGTATTTCCCGTCCCAGATGGAGGCGCCGGGCCTCTCCTCGACGAAGATCATCCTCCCTCGGGTGCCGTCGCGCTCGGCGTAGAGCGAGGCGACGGAGGCCGGGAGGTCGTCGTCCCCGAGCGGGCGCAGGTCCGCCGGGGGGAGGTAGGCGTCGAGGTCTCGCTGCGTCTCCGGGGAGGCGTGCTCCCGGGCCTCCAGCATCAGCCGCCGCAGGTCGGCCAGCAGCTCGATCTTGGCCGCCTGGTCGGAGGGCAGCAGGTCGTCGATGCTGCGCACCGGACCGAAGGGCGCTCCGTGGTGGTCCCGCAGGTCGTCGAGCCGGGCCTTGAGGCTCGCCGCGTCCTCGCGCCGCTCGACCAGCACCGCGATGGCGCTGCCCGAGCCCGTGCGCCCCACGATCTCCCCCGCGAGGCCGTTGAGCGCGCTCGCCCGGTCGCTCTCCGCGCGCACGGAGGTCAGGTTGTGGAAGTTGTAGTCGAGCGGATCGCGGCGGATGGCCACCGCCGAGAGCGCGATGCCCGCCAGGCCCAGCGCCGCCGCCCCCACGGTGAGCGGCACGGGGTAGCGCTTCACCGCGCGGGCGAAGAGCACGCCGTAGGGGTTGGGCCGCTCGGAGCCGGGCGGCAGCGGACGCCAGCGATCCCAGAGCGCCGTGAGCGCCGGGAGCACGGTCATGGTGAGCGCCCAGCAGATGACCATGCCGGTGCCGCCGATGATCCCGAAGTCGCGGAAGCCGCGGAAGTCCGTGATCACCAGCGAGCCGTACGCGAGCGAGGCCGCGAGCGAGGCCGCGAGCGTCCCGGACCAGGCGCCCTCGTGCGTCGCGGCGACGGCCTCGGTCACCGCGCGGCCCGCGCGTCGCTCCTCGAAGTAGCGGGCGAGCCAGATGACGCCGGGGTTGATCCCGTTGCCGATCACGATGCTGCCCAGGAAGGCCGTGGAGGTGTTGAGGTGCCCGACGGTGAGCTTCGCGAGCGCGAAGGTGGTCACCACGGGCACCAGCAGCGACCCCCCCAGCAGCAGCACCGAGCGCGGCTGACGGAAGAGCCCGAGGATCGCCAGCACGCAGAGCGCGATGGTGAGCAGCGTGGCCACCACCAGCTCGCGCTCGATGGCGTCGTGCTCGATGAGGCCCACCAGCAGGTCGCCCGCGACGGACACGGTGAGGTCCGGCGCGAAGCCCGCCGCGGGGAGCGCCCGTATCTCCGCGCGCACCCGCTCGACCAGCGCCGCCCCTCGCACCGGGTCGCCGCCCGGCAGGTCGACCCTCATGAAGATCGCGAGGTGCCGCCCGTCCGGGTGCAGGAAGAAGCCTCCCGGGAAGTGCTCGGCCTCGGCCTCGACGCGGCGCATCTGCTCGCGGGCCCGCGCCACCAGCGCGTCGGCGGACTCCGGCGGGTCGTCGAGGTTGATGTACACGGGGTTGGCGCTGGCCCGCTCGTAGTCGATGCGCCGGCGGAGCTCGTCGCGCGCCCGGGTGAGCTCCGCGAGCGGCGCGTAGAGGTAGCGGTGGTCGCGCACGAAGCGCTGGTAGTCGCCGACGTTCCACTGCACCCGGCGCACGCGGAGCGACGGGGGCAGCGCCTCCAGGCGCGGGGCGATGGCCGAGGCGTAGCGGCGCAGCGCGGCGCCGTCGCGCGACTCCAGCACCAGCGTGAGGGTGGAGAGCCCGCCCACCCGGTGCTGCCCGGCGCGCAGGTCGCGCACGCTCGGGGCGGTGGTGGGCAGCAGCTCGGTCCAGTCGCTGAGGAGCGCGAGGCTGTGCACCACGGGCATCAGCGCGAGGGTGAGCGCCAGCGCGAGCAGGGCGATGATCGGCGCGCGGGCGACCTGCATGGTCGCGATGCGCAGGAAGAACGCGGAGGGGGGCAGCCGGTCGCTCATGGCGTCGTCGCCGGAGGGCGGAAGAAGCGCCGCACGAGGGTGAGCAGCGCGGCGGTGTAGGCGAGGCCCACCAGCACGTCGATGACCCAGTGGTGGTCGAGGTAGACGGCCGCGACGCACATGAGCGAGGCGTAGGCGACGGCGATCACGCGCGGCGCGAGGCCCAGGTAGGGCCAGGTCTCGATGGCGAGCAGCGTGGGGTAGGCCACGTGGAGCGAAGGGACCGCGCCGAAGATGTCGTTCGAGCGCCCGTAGAAGCCGTGGAAGTAGTCGACGCCCATGAGCGCGTCGACGCGCGCGAGGTTGGGCCCGGCGCTGGCGTGGGCGGCGAGGTCGACGACGCAGCCGTGGGCGTGGAAGTACCAGGGCGGCGCGGCGGGGTAGACGTGATAGGTGATGAAGCCTGCGAGGTTGAGCAGCAGGAAGGTCCAGGCGAAGCGCTGCATGCGGAGGAAATCGCGGCGGTAGAGGTACACCGCGGCGCCGATCACGGCGTAGATGTACGTGCCGTAGGGAATGGCGCAGAGCGCGTCGAGGGCGAGCGAGGGCCGGGCCTGCACGAGGTCGTGCAGGGTGCCCATCGGGCCGTCGCCGACGGCGACGCCGAAGAGGGCCATCTCGGCCTCGCGGAGGTCGCAGAGGTGAACGCGCTCGGGGGTGAGCCCGACGTTCTTCACGAAGCGCATCGTGTCGTAGAGGAAGGCCACCAGGGCGAGCGGAAAGAGCCCGGTGAAGAGCTTGCGCCGGGTGAAGGCGAGCACCGGGACGAGCACCATCACGGCGATCATTTCCCAGCGCACCTCGCCCCGCGACAGGATGTAGAGCGGCCAGAGCACGAAGGGGGCGGAGGCGATCCAGGGGAAGAGGCGGGCTCGCGCGAAGGCGGGCAGCTCCGGGTCGGCGAGGCTCATGCGCGCTTCCAGAGTCCGGTCTCGAGGACGTGGTCGAAGACCTCGCGCAACAGGCCCGCGGCGTTGCGGGCGGTGGCCGCGTCGAGGGTGAGCGCGGGCTGCAATCGCACGCGCGGGGCGTAGGTCATGGCGAGCAGCCCGCGCTGCACGCAGAGGTCGAAGACGGCGCGGGTGACGCTCGTCGGCAGCGGCTCGCGCGTGGCCTTGTCGCGCACCAGCTCGATCGCCAGGAACATCCCCCTCCCCCGCACCTCGCCCACGAAGGGGTAGCGCTCGACGAAGGGCGCGAGCTCGCCCAGCAGCACCTCGCCGACCGCGCGGGCGTTGTCCACCAGGGCCTCCTCGTCGATGGCTCGCAGCGCCGCCGCGCCCGCCGCGGCGCCCAACGGGTTGCCCCCGTAGCTCGACGACGAGCCCGACGGGGCCGACCAGGGCTTCGCTTGCGAGATCTCGTCGGTGGTGAGCAGCCCGCTCAGGGGGAAGCCCCCTCCGAAGGCCTTGCCGAGCGTGACGATGTCCGGCGTCACGCCGCTGTGCTCGATGCCCCAGTAGCGGCCCGTGCGGCCGAAGCCGGTGATCATCTCGTCGGCGATGAGCAGCGCGCCCAGCTCCTTGGCGAGCTCCCCGACGCCGCGCAGCCACGCGTCCGGAGGGATCACGTTGCCCGCGGTCCCCTGCATCGGCTCGACGATGACGGCGGCGACGGCGCCCGCGGAGGCGGCCTTCACCTGCTTGCGCGCCACGTCGAGGCAGGCGAGGTCGCAGCGCTCCGGCGAGAGCTTCAGCGGGCAGCGGTAGCAGTCGGCGTAGGGAACGATGTGCGAGCCCGCCACCATCGGCCCGAGGCCCTCCTTGAAGCTCGACCCCATGAGCGAGAGCGCCCCGTGGGTCTTGCCGTGGAAGCCTCCCCAGAAGCTCACCATCTCGTATTTTCCCGTGTGGCAGCGGGCGAGGCGCAGGGCGCTCTCCACCGCCTCGGCGCCGCCCGAGTAGAGCTGCAGCCGGTGGAGCTTCTTCGCCGGGGCGTGCTCGGCCACGCGCTCGACCAGCTCCACCCTCGCCTCCGCGGTGAGCGAGCCCACGGACGCTCGGGCCACCTGCTGCTGGATGGCCTCGACCACCGCGGGGTGCGCGTGCCCGAGGGCGTTGACCCCGATGCCGCCGATCACGTCGAGGAAGGTGTTGCCGTCCACGTCGGTGATGGCGCTGCCGACGGCGCGATCGACGGCGACCCCGGCCATGACGGCGTAGCCCTGCACGCCGGGAGCGAGGTGGGCGTCCTCGCGCGCTCGGAGCGCGGCGCTGCGAGGACCGGGGATGCGGGTCGCGAGGTGCGGTCGCTGATCGATGGGGTGCGAGGGGGGGCGCATCACGAGGCCTCCAGGGTGCTGGGGAAGACGACCCGACGGTGCATGGGGAAGTTCCAGAGGAGGCTCACGGCGACGGCGACGACCACGCGCGAGGCGAGGTAGTGGAAGCCCATCCGCGTGGAGAGGAGGTACTCCCCCAGGGTGTTGAGCCCGAGGCTGGTGCCCGACACGAGCGCGTAGCGCAGGGCCTGCGAGCCGAGCGAGCCGTGGTGGCCTCGGAAGATCCAGCGCCGCGCCAGGGTGAAGTTGAACACCGCCCCGGCGAGCGCCCCGAGCGCGGTCGCGGCCACCGGGTCGAGGCCGAAGGTCTCGACGAGAACGGTGAGGGTGCCGAAGTCGACGACCGTGGCCCCGAGCGAGCCGATCTGGTGGCGACCGAGCGTGTGACCGAGCGAGTCCGGGCCCGGCGCCACGGGCGTCGGGCGGCGATCGGAGAGAGAGCGCATGAGCGAGCCCAGCCGGCGTACGGAGGAGAGGTTGGCCACCACCGCCACCGAGACCAGGGCGAGGAGCATCGGGCTGTGGGCGATCCACGGGTCGCGACCGGCGTCGAGCGCGGAGGCGATGGGCGTGAGGGCCGCGCCGAGGGTGAGGTAGAGCGCGCGCTCCGGGCGGCGCATGGCCCCTCGGGGGACCTCGGTGTGCAGCGCCTCGGCCTTGGCCGTGACGTAGCTGGTCATCACCGAGCCGAGCAGCGCCGCGAGGCAGAGCAGCATCCACCGGACGTCCGCGCGGTAGCAGACCGCGAGCCCCGCGAGGAAGGCGAACTCCTGGTAGCGGTCCACCGCGGCGTCGAGCACCTCGCCCGCGTCCGAGGCCACTCCGGTGGCGCGCGCGACCATGCCGTCGAGCGCGTCGCCGAGGGTGGCGAGGGCCACCAGCGCCGCGGCGACGCCGAAGTGCCCCATGGCCAGCGCGACGGCCGCGGCCAGGCCGAGGAGCAGCGAGGCGTAGCTGATGGCGTCGGGGGTGACGCCCGCCCTCGCGAGCGCGTTGCCCACCGGCTGCAGGGCCCAGTAGCCCGCGGACATGGTCCCCTCGCCGAGGAGCGCGCTGCCGCCGTCCTTCTCGACGCGGCGGTAGTGCGCCCGGCCGTGCAAGAGCGTCCGCGCCCCGTAGCCGAGCGCGGCCACGACGAGCAGCCCGAGCAGCGCGAGGGAGCAGACGAGGTCGATCACCAGACCGCCCTCTTCGGCAGCGACACCTCGCGACCGCGCACGGCGGCGGAGGCGTAGGCGGCCTCGATCAGCGCCACGCAGCGGTACGACTCGCGCAGCTCCGGCCCGACGAACTCCTCGCGCTCGATGGCCCCCGCGAACTGCTGGTGCAGCGCGCGAAACCACGCCGTGTGCGAGGCGTCCATCCACGACGAGGACACCATCCGCTGCGACTGCACCCAGCGGTCTCCCTCGTCGGTGCGCGTCTTCACCGAGAGCTCGACGGCGTCGTCCTCCACGCGGATCGCGCCGCGGTCGCCGTGCAGGGTGTAGATCACCTTGCGCACGCCGGCGGTCCAGGAGAGGTGGGCCGTCGCGACGCCGTGCTCGAAGTCGATGGAGCACGAGAGGTTGTCCTCCGTGTCCTCTCCGGGCGAGGTCCAGGTGCGGGCGGAGACCGCGCGGGGCACGGACTTCAGCCAGTCGAAGGCCAGGTAGAAGGTGTGGCTGCCGTGGTCCATCCCGATGCCGCCGCCGGAGAAGGCGCGCTGCCGGCGCCAGTCGGGGTTCCACTCCGCGACGCCCTTGGCGTGGGTGCTTCGGAAGGTGTCGAGCGTGACCTGGCTCACCTCTCCGACGGCGCCCTCGTCGAGCATGGCGCGCACGGCCTTCACCACCGGCGCGTGCTTGTAGTTGTGCGAGGGGAAGAGCACCCGCCGCGCCTCCTGCGCCTGCGCGAGCATCCCGCGGGCCTCCTCGCTGGTGCGCGCGAGGGGCTTCTCGCAGAGCACGTGCAGCCCGCGGGCGAGGGCCGCCCGCGTCACCTCGGAGTGCACCGACGGGGGCACCGCGGCCACCACGAAGTCGAGCTTGTCCGCCTCGCGGTCGAGCATGGTGGCGTGGTCGGCGTAGAGCCGCACCCCGGGCAGCGCCGCGGCCGCGAGGGCGAGGCGCGCCGGGGTGATGTCCGCCACGGCGACGACCTCGAAGCGCGCGTCGTCGCCGTCCGCGCCCGACTGAAGGAAGGCCGGGACGTGCCCTCGAGAGGCGATGAAGCCGTAGCCGACGACGGCGCCGCGGAGGGTCCTCATGACGTCACCTCCTCGCGGGCGATGCGTCGGATGGCGTCGTGCAGCCGCACCTGCTGCACGAAGAGGTCGTGCTCGGGCGCGATGCCCGCCGGGCTCATCGGGGACTTGAAGTAGAACCCGAGCCAGTCCTGCATCCCGCTCATCCCCGAGCGGCTCGCGAGGTCGAGCAGCAGCGCGAGGTCGAGCACGATGGGCGCCGCGAGGATCGAGTCGCGGCAGAGCAGGTTGATCTTCATCTGCATCGGGTAGTGGAGCCACCCGAAGAAATCGATGTTGTCCCAGCCCTCCTTCTGGTCTCCGCGAGGGGGGTAGTAGTCGATGCGAACCTTGTGGGCGACCTGGCCGTAGAGCTCGGGGTGCGCGCCCTTGAGGAGGATGTTCTCCAGCACGCCGAGCTTGGAGACCTCCTTGGACTTGAAGCTCTCCGGGTCGTCGAGCACCTCGCCGTCGCGGTTGCCCAGGATGTTGGTGCTGTACCAGCCGCGCAGCCCGAGCATCCGCGCCTTGAGCGCGGGCGCGATGACGGTCTTCATCAGGGTCTGGCCGGTCTTGAAGTCCTTGCCCGCGATGGGCACGCCCCGCACCCGGGCCAGCTCGTACATGGCCGGGAAGTCGAGCGTGAGCCCGGGTGATCCGTTGGCCATGGGCACGCCCTCCTGCAGCAGCGCCCAGGCGTACACCTGCGAGTTGGATATCTCCGGCGAGTCGTGGCGCAGCCCGTCCTCGAAGCGCTCGATGCTCTGGTGCACCGCGGAGGCCTCTCGGTAGACCTCCGTCGAGCCGCACCACACGGCGACGCCCCGGTCGCAGCCCTCGTCGCGGAGGAAGCGCCGGATGTCGTCCCGCACCTGCGCGACCATGTCGGCCTTGGAGGGGGCCTTCTTCACGTGCGTGCCGTGCAGCCGCCGCACGAACTCCGGGTAGAACACCGCGGTCATGGGCTTCACCGCGCGGAGTTCTTCGGCCACGAGCCCGAGGTGCTTCTCGCTGAGCACCTCGGCGTGCGTCGCGCTCTGCAGGGCGTCGTCGGGGAAGAGGTCCCACCCCCCGAAGGCCAGCTGATCGAGGCCCGCGAGGGGCACCGCCTCCTTCAGCGGGACCTCCACGGCCCCGTCGCGTCGCTTCAGCGGGAGCGTGCCCATCTGCGTGAGCGATCCGATGGGCATGCCCAGGCCACGGCGCGTGAGCATCACGCCCGCCATGGCGGTGGTGGCGACGGCGCCCATCCCGGGCAGCAGCACGCCCAGGCGGCCGGCAGGAGGAGACAGTCGGGAGTGGCTCATGGTGGTGTCTTTCCGGGGAGGGAGGACCTTGAAGGGGGGTTCGGATCGTCCATGCCGGAGCTGGAGGCGTGTCCGACCGAGACCGCTGGGTGCTCATGCGTCATGCACAACGTCCATCTCGGGAACCGACGTGGTTCAGCCCCCGCCCACCAACCAATGTGTGCCGCCAGGCTCGCACCGCCATCCCCGGTCTCTGCATCCCTCGGGTTTCGGCCAAGCCAGGGCCGTGCCGCGAGGTGGAGCCGGACGCCCCCCGGGCCTCCCCCACCGTGCGCGTGTCGCTCCCACAACGCGGCTTATTCATACATTGAAGAGCGGTGATTCATCCCAGTACGGTGGTCGCTGGCGTTGCCACCGCCGGAGGTCACTGCCCATGATCATCGAGCCGACAGATCGAGGTTTCGACGAGGCCCCCGGGCGCGTCGGTCGATACGAGATGCTCACCCCCCTCGGCCACGGAGGCATGGCCAGCGTCTACCTGGTGCGTAGGATCGGCAGCGCCGGCTTCGAGCGCCTCGCGGCGATGAAGCTCCTGCACCGCGGGCTCTGCGCCGACCAGGAGTTCGTGGAGATGTTCCTCGATGAGGCCCGTGTGGCGGCGAGGCTGCATCACCCCAACACCGCGGCCATCATCGACCTCGGCGCCACCGGGCCTCAGCCCTTCATGGTGATGGACTACGTCGAGGGCGACACGCTCGACGCCGTGCAGCGCGCCGCGACCTCCGCCCGCCGCGCGGTGCCCGTGGGCATCACCCTGCGCATCGTGCTCGACGCGCTCGCGGGCCTCGACGCCGCGCACGAGCTCGCGGGCCCCGACGGCGCACCGCTCGGGCTCATCCACCGCGACGTCTCGCCGCACAACATCCTCGTCGGCATCGACGGCGTCGCGCGGCTGGTCGACTTCGGCATCGCCCGCGCGGCCTCGCGCCGAGGCGTCACCGCCATCGGGGTGATCAAGGGCAACGTGCCCTTCATGGCCCCCGAGCAGCTCCGCGGCTATGGCATCGACCGCCGCGCGGACATCTTCTCCATGGGGGTCACGCTCTGGGAGACGCTCAGCCTGCGCCGTTGCTTCCCCACCCGGGAGGGCTCCCCCCTCTCTCGCATGGCGCGCGAGGACTACCGCCCGCTCGCCGAGATCGCCCCGCAGGTCCCCTCGGCGCTCGACGCCATCTGCCGCAAGGCGCTGGCCTTCGACCCCGCCGACCGCTTCGAGTCCGCGGCGGCCTTCGCCTCGACCATAGAGAACGCCTTCCGCCATGACGTAGCGACCCAGCGCGAGCTCGCGCAGTTCATGTCCGTGGTCGCGGCCGACAAGGTGCGGCGCGAGCGCGAGGCCGTCCGCGTGTCCGCGCTGCCCGTGCCCGGCCGCCTCCCCGAGGCGACGCCGCTCCCGCTCTCCGAGGCCGGCCGCAGGGGGCGCTTCAGCCCCATCGCCGCCGCGACCAACAACCCCAACCTCGCCGCCGACCGCGGCTTCTTCGACCCCGAGGCGCCCACCGCGACGGCCCCTTGGCAGCACCGCGCCCGCCGCGCCGGGCAGACGCTGCGCACCTGGGCCGTGGCCTCCACCCCCGCGTGGGTAAGCCCCCGCAACCCGGGCGAGGCGCGAGCCCCCGGCGGCGTCACGGGCTCGCTCTACGAGGCGGTGACCGAGGCGCTCTTTCACCGCCGTCGCGCCGACCTCCTCGAGACGCCGCCCTCGGCGGAGCGGGTGACCGTCCGGACGAAGGCCTTCCCCCTGCTGGCCGAGTCCTTCACCGCCCTCATCACCCGGCGCGTCCGACGGGTGTCCGTGCGCCCTCTCGCCCGCCTCTCCTCCTGGCCCCCGGGGCTCGACGCCCCGACCATCCCCCGCCCGGCGGCGCGCGTCGCGATGCTCGCCACGCTGAGGCCGCCGCCCCGGCGCGGCGGTCTGCTCGGGCCCATCCGCGCCCTCATGGCGAGGCTCTGGTCGCGGCTGGCCGCCTGACCGCGGCGGCCGACGCTCTCTAGCCAGCGCCGCCCCTCCTGGCCTAAAGGTGGACCGTGAAGCCGACCTCCCGTCTCCCGATCCTCGCCGCCGCCCTCTCGCTCCTCGCGCTGCTCGGCGCCCCGGTCGCCGCCTCGGCGCAGACCCTCCAGGTGGCCTTCAGCGAGATCGTCCGCGGCGGGGTCACCACCGACGCCTGGGGCGAGGCCAGCAGCCCCACCACCTTCGCCCGCGGTGAGCTCTCCGTGCAGGTCCCTCGCGGCGGCCGCGTCCGCTGGGCCCGGCTCTACTCCGGGATCACGGTCTTCTACCCCAACGCCTCGGCCCCGGCCTATCCCCCCTCCATCCCCGCGGGCCCTGCGGGCAACCCCCGCCAGGTGATCGTCGGCAACGGCACCTCCACCGTCACCCGCACCCTCCAGGGCGCGCCCCGCTTCTACTCGCGCACGGCGCCCACCCCCACGGTCAGCGCCTACTGGGGAACCTTCATCACCGACGTCTCCTCCGCCGTCCGCGCCGCGGTGGGTCCGTCGTCCCGCGGAGGCGTCACCCGCATCACGGTGCAGGAGCGCGGCGACGACGCCTCCCGCGAGGGCCCCGGGCTCATCCAGATCGGCGGGCACTTCCTCGTGGTGGTGTACGACCTCGACTTCGGACCGCGGCGCAACGTGGTGGTCTACGAGGGCTGCGCCACCAACGGCTTCGAGAGCGCGGCGCTCCCGCTGCCCGGCGCCGTGGCCAACCGCTGTCCGTCGGGCTTCACCCGAGGCGAGCCCTTCGCGGCCTCCGTCGGGGTGATGTGGGAGTTCAACCGTCGGCCCAACCCCGCGGCGCCCAACGACCCCTCTCGCGACACCTGCTCCGAGGAGGAGAGCGAGATCATCGTCAACAACCTCTCGCTCACCACGAGAGCGGGCGGAGCCGACGACTGGCCCGGCGTCGCCGCAGGCGCGGGCTGCTTCGGCGACACCGCGGGCCTCTGCACCATGGGAACCTTCGGCGGAACCGAGCCCGGCCCCGGCCGCGCCGCGGGCTCTCCGCTGGGCCTCGACGGGGACAACATCATCGGCCCCCCGGCGCTGCCTCGCCTCGACGACGAGCTCTACGACTTCCGCACGGTGGTGAGCGATGCGGCCACCTCGATGCGCTTCCGCTTCCGCGGCGACGGCGACGAGATGGTGCCGGTGATCGCCTTCCAGACCCTGGCGCGCGCCTCGCTCACCGACGCCGACGGCGACAACTGGACCGACGTGGTCGAGGGCGACTGCTCCGCCGACACGGACAACGACGGCACCCCCGACTACCTCGACATCGACAGCGACAACGACTGCCTCCCGGACGTCCGCGAGACCGCCGCCGGTCGCACCAACCCCATGATTCCCGGGCGCGCCGACGCCAACTGCCCGGCCACCGCGCCGGTCTGCGACACCGCCGCGGGCGTCTGCCTCTGCAACGCCACCAGCGACTGCACCCGCACCCCCGTCGCTCCCGTCTGCGACCCGGCCAGCCGCACCTGCGTCGCGTGCTCGACCGACGCGCAGTGCGCCTCCATCGACCCGACGCGCCCCGCGTGCGTGCTCACCGGCAGCGCTCCCGGCCGCTGCGTGGCGTGCAACACCGACGCTCAGTGCTCCGGCGCGACGCCCTTCTGCGACACGGGCGCCCACACCTGCGTGGCCTGCCTCACCAGCCGCGACTGCGCCGATCCGGCGCGCCCGGTGTGCGACCCGGCGGGCCACGTCTGCCGCCCTTGCAACCCCTCCATCGGCGGGGAGTGCACCATGGACGGCATGCTCATCTGCGCCGGAACCGGTCCCAACATGGGCCGCTGCGTCCAGTGCACGACCAACCTCAACTGCACCAGCGGCGTGTGCGACCTCTCGACCAACCGCTGCGTGGGCTGCGGCACCAACGCCGACTGCGCCGGCTCGACCCCCATCTGCGACACGGGCACCCGCACCTGCCGCCCGTGCTCTCCGAGCAACCCCTCGGACTGCCGCGCTCCCACCCCGGCCTGCGCCACCACCGGGCGCGACATGGGCCGCTGCGTGGCCTGCACCGCCGAGAACATGACCGCCTGCATGGGCTCGACGCCCGTGTGCGACACGGCGATGAACCGCTGCGTGGCGTGCATCCCGGGCAGCTCCGCGGCCGTGTGCGCGACGAGCACCGACGGCACGGCCTGCGTGATGGACGCCGACGGATCACGCCGCTGCGGCTGCGCCCGCGACGCCGACTGCGGGGCAACGGACTCGGGGCGCATCTGCGATCCGACGGCGCACCGCTGCCGCGCGGGCTGCTGGCCGGGCGAAGGCCACAACGGCTGCCCCACCGGGATGACCTGCAGTTCCGACGACCCCACCCGCCCCGGAACCTGCTCCACGGGCTGCTTCCGCGACCTCGACTGCGCGCAGCCGACGCCCTTCTGCGAGACCGCGACGGACGGCGGCGCGGGCCGCTGCGTGGGCTGCCTCACCGACGCCCACTGCGCCGACCGCACTGACGGCCTCACCCGCTGCAGCGAGCAGCACATCTGCGTGGAGGGCCCTGCGCCCACGCCTTCGGCCATCACGACGCTGAGCGGCGACGGCTGCGGCTGCCACGTCGGGATGGAGCCTGACTCGGCCCCCCGACTGGGCTTCCTGCTGCTGGCGGGCCTCGGCGTGTGGGCGCTCCGTCGCCGCCGCGATCCCTGAGCGGGTCTTTGGCCTCCTCAGCGCGCGGTCGCGGGAGCTTCGGCGGAGGCCTCCCAGTCGACCGCGGGCAGCGTCCCCAGCCACTCTCCGAGCCGTACGGTTGCGACCGCGGGGCGCAGGTCGTTGTCGAGCCCGACGCCGATCATCGCCTGCCCCACCGGGTCGAACGCGAACAGGAACGACTGCATCCGCTGGAGCCCCGCGAGGTCCTCGGACACCGTCGGAAACCTCACCCTCGCGGCGAGCTCCCAGCGCTCATGGCCCGCGTATCGCCAGAGGCCGAGGCCTCGCGGCGAGCTCGTCCAGAGCGCCTGGATGACCTGCTGCGAGCGCGGGTCGAAGGCGAGCATCGCCGGGGCGAGGTGCGTGTCGCTATAGGCGGGGTAGGCCCACTCCTGCCAGGCGCCGCGGCGATAGCAGGCGAGGTCGTAGAAGGGCCGCTCCCTCCCGAGGCCGCCGGTGACGAGCATCCCGTCGAGCGGCGGGACCCAGGTCATCTGGGCGAGCGAGCGGGGCGCCGGGGAGCGGTCGACCTTGGGGCGACGCCACTCGCCGCGACGCCACTCCCAGGTCTCCTGCGAGGTCCTCCGTCCGGCCGCGCCGCCGAAGAGGACGAGGGTCTCTCGCGTCGGGTCCCACGCCGCGGCGAAGTCGCCGAGCGTGGGGTCGGGACCGCTCGCGACGCCCGGGGTGGTGCGCGTGCCCGAGGCGTCGATCCAGGTGGCGGCGCCCTGCATGTCGACGACCACGAAGCCGTCCTTGGTGGCGACCCTCACTCCCCAGAGCGGGGCGTCCTGAAAGGCCCACCGCTCGCCGACGCGGATCGCGTGCCCGCGGGTCCCGACGAGGAGCACCCCGGCGGCGCCGGCGACGGGCGGCACGAACAGGCCGGGCGAGCCCGCGGTGAAGGGCGCGAGCGAAGCGGCGAGGACGGGCACCGAGGTCGGGTATCTCACCATGAGCGCCTCGCAGCGCCCAGCGGAGACGTCGTCCCGACCCGACTCCAGCGAGCGCGGAGCGACGCTCGCGCGCCCCCCGGCGCGAGCCAGGGACACGGTCGGATCGCTCGCGCATCCCGGGAGAACGACATGTCCGTTGTCACGAGAAACGGCCCGTTCATGGGACAAGTCAAGGTGCCCTCGGCAAGTGGGCGCCGTGACATAAGTGCCACTCCCAATGGGGGCCGAGCTCAGCTTCCCACTACGAGCCTGATGCTTGACCTCATCGTGCGGGGCGACCGCGACGTCAGCCCAATGCGCCTCACCGTCGCGAAGCGACGGGCGCGACCGCGGTGCCAGCTCAATGC
>CBIHPK010000154.1:0-19972 GCA_966211675.1 uncultured Myxococcaceae bacterium | reverse complement strand
GGGCGCCCTGCCTTCGCAGGGCTTGCTGGATGAGTGCCGGTTGCTGGCGCAACCGTCGGGAGGTCATCGACCGTCGCGATGGAACTCCATGCGGCGATCAGCGTCTTGTCCAGCTGCTGCGCGTGGGCCCCTACGTCCTCTCCATCGAGCGCCCCTGCGCTCGATGCTCCTGCAGAGAGTGCCGCGCAGGCGGGACGATCAGCCCCAGGGTCCCACTTCAGCGGTTGCAGGCCCGAAGGGCCGTCCGCAACCGCGGAGTGGGCGGCGTCTCCGAGGAGATGAGACCGTCGCCCGGCTCACAACCCCAGCCACGGCACCGGGTCGACGGTCTCGCCCGCGTGGCGCACCTCGAAGTAGAGCATCGGCCCCCGGCCGTCGTCGCCCGCGGAGCCCACGATGTCGCCGGTGGACAGCTCCTGCCCCACGCGCACCTCGATGCGCGCGAGGTTGGCGCTCACCGAGTAGTAGTGGTCGCCGTGGTCGACGATGACGATCATCCCGTAGGCGCCGTAGCGATCGGCGAAGGCCACGCGCCCCGGGAACACCGCGCGCGCAGGCGTCCCGAGCGGCACGTTGATCTCGATGCCGGGGCCCTCGGCGCCCTCGCGGAAGGCGCGGCGCACCTCGGCGCGACCCGCCACCGGGAAGAGCAGACGTCCTGCGCTCTCGGCGAAGCGCTCGACGCCCGGCGTGACCGAGGCCGCGCCGCCGTAGACCGTGACCGAGGGCGGAGGGGTCCCCGGCGGGAGCGCTCCGTAGACCCCGAGCGCCGCCTGCGCTCGCTGCTCGGCCTCGGCGCGGGTGCGCTGCTCCTGCGCCACCTGGAGGAGCCTCGCCACGCGCTGCCGGTCGAGGTCGAGCACCTCCGCGCGCTGGTCGGCCCGCTCCATCGCCTTCAGCGTCGCGTGAAACACCCTCCGCACCCGGCCCGCGCGCGCCGCGTGGTCGAGCAGCATCTCCGGTCCGCCGCGCAGGGCGAGCGCGTCGCCCTGCGAGAGGTGATAGAGCCAGCGGGCCTGCTGCCTCGCGCGGGCGCGCAGGGCGGAGCGCTCGGGGGTGAGCGTCGAGGCGTCCGTGTCGATGCGGGTGAGCTCGTTGGAGAGGCGCACGATCTCCGACTGCGCGGAGGTGAGGGCCACCACCGGAGAGCCGGGCATCGGGGTGACGCCGAGGTTCTGCGCGACGGGCCGAGAGGGGGCCGCGGAGAGGCCGAGGCACATCGCACCGAGAATCAACGCGCGCTTCACGATCGACCTCGCATCATGAGTGAAGGCCGCGACGGAGCGCCGCCGCGCTGCCGAGCGCGCCCAGCATCGATCCGCCCAGCACCAGCGAGCCAAGCACCGTCCACGGCAGGAACACCGGGTGCAGCCCGAGCACCGCGCCCAGCGACGCGTCGTACTGCGCGCGCAGCATGGTGAAGACCACCCCGAGGAGCAGCACCGCCACGAGCGCCCCGGCGCCGCCGAGCATGGCCCCTTCGATGAGGAAGGGCGCGCGGATGTACGAGCGCGTGGCGCCCACCAGCCGGAGCACCTCGATCTCGCGCAGTCGCGCGGCGAGGGACATGCGCACGGTGTTGCTCACCACCGCGAAGACGCAGAGCAGCACGCCGAGGGCGATGACGCCCGCCGCGGCGCGGCCGCCCACGAGCAATCCCCGAAGGCGCTCGGTGAAGCCGCGGTAGGTCTCGACCTCGGCCACCATCGGGATGCGCCGGACACGCAGCGCCACCGAGGCCACCCGCTCGGCGCTCACCGCCGAGGGCACGAGGCGGAGCTCGATGGTCGCGGGGAAGAGCTCGACCGGCGCCGTGGCCACGGTGCGATCGCCGCCGGTGCTCAGCGACTGGCGCGCCTCGGCGGAGGAGACGTAGCGGGCCTCCTCGACCTCGGGCAGCGCCGCGAGCGCGTGGCGCAGGCTGTCCACCTGGTCGACGGTGGCGCCCTCCGCGAGGAAGACGGTGACCTTCACCGGGGCTCCCCAGCGGCGCACCATCGCGCCCGCGTTTTCGAGGACCAGCAGCGCGCCGGCCATGCAGAAGAGCGCGAGCGCCACGGTGGCCACGGACATCATCTGCGTGCCGAGCTGCTGGCGGAGTCCCTTGAGTGCGCGTTCGAACATGCGGTTCCCTTGGCGTGCGGTCAGTTGAGGCTGATGCCGTGGTCGAGCACGCCGCCGAGGCCGGCGAGCCCCGCGCGGGCCTCGATGCAGCGGCCGTCGTCGATGACCACCAGGCGCCGCGGCGAGACCTCCAGCAGCGTGCGGTCGTGCGTGGCGAAGATGACGGTGGTGCCGCCCTCGTTGATCTCCTCGAAGAGCCCGAGGATGTCGAGCGCGAGCACCGGGTCGAGGTTGCCGGTGGGCTCGTCGGCCAGCACCACCGCGGGCTCGGTCACGATGGCCCGGGCGATGGTCACCCGCTGCTGCTCGCCGCCGGAGAGCACCGCGACCTTCTCGTCGCCGCGGCCGTCGAGGCCGACGCGCTCCAGGGCGACCGCCACGCGGGAGCGGATCACCCTCGGCGGAAGACCCATCACCTGGAGGGCGACGGCGACGTTCTCGAAGACGGTCCAGTAGGGGACGAGGCGGAAGTCCTGGAACACCACGCCGATGTTGCGGCGCAGGTGGGGGACGCTGTCCTCGGTGAGCCGCGCGATGTCCCGGCCACAGAAGAGGATGCGCCCCTCGTCGACGGTCTCGGCCTTGTAGATCAGCTTGAGCAGCGTGCTCTTGCCCGCGCCCGACGGGCCCGTCACGAAGACGAACTCGCCGCGCTCGATGGTGAGGTCGACGCCGCGCAGCACCGGGGCGTCGGCGCGGAAGACCTTCATCACGTTCTCCAGCACCAGGATCGGCTTGTGGGCCGCGGCGCGGTCGAAGTGACCATCGGGTCGGAAGTGCGGGCGGAAATTGTTCGAGACGCGAGAGCGACCCATGGCTCGGGGCAGTACCGCGCGCCGATCGGGAGCTCCAAAAAGCTGACAGGGATTGAGCGCGACCGCCGCGCGGGCGCTACCAGACGGGCGAACGCGGCGGGTCGCTGCCCCAGGGGAGCGCCGGGTCGTAGAGCTCGCGCAGCACCTGCTCGCCCTCGCGCCCCCTCGGCGAGAAGCCCCACTCGGACTCCTGCGAGGAGTCCATCGGGTTGGCGTAGTAGCGCCACACGAAGGCCCCGGCGAACCACCGCCGGCCGATGAAGGCCTCCATCAGCGCGCGGTACCCCATGGCCTGCGCGTGCGCGTCGACCCGCACGTCGGTCATCCCGTCGGGCCACTCCCAGGGGCGCAGCGTGGGGTCGGTGCGCGCCGTGTACCCGAACTCGGTGAACATCACCGGCCGTCCCTCTCGTCGAGCCCAGGCCTCGAGCCGGTCGGCCCTCGCCACCGCCGCGCGGCGCAGCTCGTCGAGCGTCGCCCCGGGCCGCTCGGCCAGGGGGTAGAAGGCCTGGATGCCCACCACGTCGAGGCGGTCCCAGAAGATCACCTGGCGCTCCTCGTCCCAGTTGGCCGAGTAGGTGAGCAGCCCCCGGTACTCCCGGCGGATCGCCGCGATCACGTCGAACCACTCGCCCCGCGTCCCGGAGGACGACTGCATCTCCACGCCGACGGAGAGCATCTCCGCGTCGGCCTCCTCGGCCACCTTCGCCCACGCGGTCACGAAGCGCGTGTAGCTCGCGAACCACCGGCGCCACCGCTCGCTGTCGGCGTGGGCGATCTCGCCTCGCCAGCCGCCCTGGTCGATCCAGAGGTGCGGGATGAGCAGCACCCGGAGGCCGCGCTCATGGGCCTGGGCGATGACCCGCTTCACGCTCTCGCGGTTGACCCGGAAGGGCGCCTCGAAGTCCAGGCGGACGTCCGTCTCGTCGAGGTCCCACTGGCGGCCGAAGGGGGTGAAGGAGACCCAGTTGCAGCCCAGCGCCACGAGCTCGTCGAGGGCCGCCGCGCTGGCCGGCGTGCCGTAGCCGACGCCCGGGTGCTGGGTGCTCTCGATGGGTCCGAGCGTGGCCCCTCGTACGGCGCCCCAGCCGTGGTCGGCCCACTCGCCCGGGGCGTACCCGACCACCGGGCGAGGCTGCGCGGAGGCGCTCTCCGAGACGAGCGTCAGGGCAAGGGCGACGAGCGCCCCAGCAAGCGATCGAGCTCTCCGTCCCGGTCGAGCGCGTGCAGCTCGTCGCAGCCCCCGATGCTGCGGCCGTCGATGAAGATCTGCGGCACCGTGCTCTGGCCGGTCTCGTCCCGAAGCCACGCCCGCTTCGCGCGGTCGCCCTCCACGTCGATCTCCTTGAAGGGGACCCCCTTCCTCTGGAGCAGCGCCTTCGCCCGGGTGCAGTAGGGGCAGTAGTTCGTCAGATAGATCTGGACGTCGGCCATGGGACTCTCCTGTCGTTGTCACAAGAACCTGTGGGCGAGCCGCGCTCCGAAGGTGACCATCCCCGCCGCGAGAGTCACGCCGAGGTAGACCGTGACCCACGGCTGCGAGAGCGCCCGGGTGACCGACCAGCCGCGCCGTATCCCGATGGGCGAGAGCACCGCGAGCGCCAGCGTCAGGGTGAAGAGCAGCGGGCCCATGAGGTGCGCTCGGAAGGCGTCGACGAGGTGCAGGTGCGCCATGTTGGTGAAGCTGGTGGTGAGCCCGCAGCCGGGGCACGGCACGTGGGTGACCGCCTCGAAGGAGCAGGGCGGGAGGCCGAGCTGCTGGTGCGTTCCGAAGCCGCGGTGGTCGGGCCGCAGCCACGCCGAGAGCAGCACCACGGGCCACGAGGCGAGCAGCGCGAGGGCCCATACGGCGCGGTCGAGGAGCCGTCGCGGCGGGGCGTCGAGCGTCACGTCGGAGGGAGGAGGAGGCGACATCGCGGGGGTGCTCGCATGCTAGCGTGCGCGGCCGTGAGGGTCATCGACGCAATCACGTTCGCGGCGCTGGGGGCATCGCTCGCGCTGGTCTCGACGGTCGCCGACGCGCAGGACGCGGGGGCGCGCGACGCGGCGGCGGAGGCCTCGCCGGAGTCGCTGGTGGCGGCCGTGCGAGGGGGAAGGGTCCCGGTGCTGGTCAACGCCCGGCGGACCCGCATCGCCGGCACCGAGGCGCTGCACCCGAGGCTGGAGCGGGGCCGGTGCTACGAGCTGGTGGGCGCGGCCCTCGGCGCGGCACAGGTGCGGGCGCAGGTGCGGGTGCGAGAGGCCGTGGAGGGCCCCGCGGTGGCGCTGGCCAACTCGCAGGGCACCGCGGCGCGGCAGCGGTTCTGCGTGACCGAGGCGCCGGAGCTGTACCGCGTCGACGTCGAGGCCTGGAGCGCGGCGTGGTGGCACCTGGAGGTGCTGCCGTTGGACGAGCGGGTCTCGACGGCGAGGGTGAGCGTCGACGCCGGGGCGGAGGCGGTGGCCCCAGAGGCGGGCAGCGGGGCGCGCCATCCCATCGGGGGCACCGGCGTGGACTATGTGAGCGCGCAGCTCCGGCAGGTGGCGGCGAGGCGGCCCGGGGCGACGGGGCTCACGGCGATGACGCGGCACACGCTGGCGACCAACGGGATGATCGAGCAGACCGTGGCGCTCCCGTCCAACCGCTGCGTGGAGGTGGCCGCGGCGGCGGTGCCGAGCGTCGGCGACCTGGTGATCGAGCTGGAGGACCCGACGCGCCACCGGGTCGCACAGGACTCCACGCACCGGGGCACCGAGAGCGCGAGGTTCTGCACTCGCTACTCGGGCATCTACCGCTACCGGGTGCGGGTGTTCTCCGGCGCGGGCGAGGTCGGGGTGCAGGTGTTCATCGATCCGTAGCGCGGCCGCGAGGGGCGTAGCCGCGGCTCGTCGCGGGGCGGGCGTGGCGCGCCGCGGGCACCACCCGGCGGCGCCGCGGCGGGGGCGGGAGCCAGACGCCGGTGTGGCACTGCCGGTCGCCCGACGGGCAGACGATGCGGAGGTGGAAATGGTTGTCGTGCGGTGACACCCGCGCGGGCTGCACCAGGGTGCTGGCCGCGAGGCTGATCACGCGGCTGGACGCGTGGCTCGCTCGGGCGTGCTGGAGCAGCAGGGCGCGCAGCGTCGTGGCCACGAAGAGCCGCTCGACGCGCACCCGGGGGTCCGTGAGCAGCGTCTGCACCAGGGCCCAGTTGCGGGCCGTGTCGAAGCGGAGGGTGCCGTCGAGGGAGCGGCCGTTGCGGTCGAAGACCACGTAGTCGGTGAGCGTCGCGGGGCGCGAGGGGCCGCGGGCGGACTCGGTGCGAGCGAAGAACGCGAGGTCCGCGTCGCGGCCCGACTGGTGCGAGCGGTGCCGGGCGATCTGCCCGCCGGCCCTCGCGGAGAGGTCGCCCACGGTGAGCGGCCCGAGGCCCTGGCGCTTCAGCCTCGCGGCGCAGCGCTCGAGGAGCCCCACGAGCTCGTCGGTGCCCCACTGGAGCACCCGCCCCGGGAGGATGCGCACCCCGTCCGTGGCGCCGAGGTGGCGGCCGTTGGCGAGGCTCCCGCGGTTGGGCCAGCCCACGCTCCCGCTCGACCTCGCCGGGGCGGGGTTGCGACCTCGGTGGACGCGCGCAGGCGGGTCGGCGTGCGCGACGCGGGCCACGCCGCAGAGCGTGAGGAGCGTCCACAAGAACCACCGCATGACCCGCACCGCCGCTGCGTACCAGCGCGGCGCGAAGGCTGGCCAGAGAATGACAGACGATGCATTGACGGCTGCGCGAGCGTTCAGCTACGGTCACCTGAACTGCTACCCAGGTGCTGATGTGCAGTGCCTGCGCAGAGGAGCGCGACGACGATGCAGCCACTCACCGAACGACAGCAGGCGATCCTGGAGTACATCCAGCAGGCCATCGACGAGAAGGGCTATCCCCCGACGCTGCGGGAGATCGGCGCGCGCATGGACATCCGCTCGACCAACGGGGTGAGCGATCACCTGCGGGCGCTCGAGCGCAAGGGCTACCTCGAGCGCATCGGGATGAAGTCCCGCGCGCTTCGCCCGACCAAGGTGGGCCGCACCTTCCTGATGCAGAACCGGGACACCGGCGACGAGCTGCCGGAGAAGGTCATCCGCGTCGACCGCGACGACCGGCCGGCCAACGACGCCATCGCCATCCCGCTGTTCAACCGCATCGCCGCCGGGCCGCTAAGCACCATCGACGAGCGCGTCGAGCGCTACCTCCACGTCGACCCCTCCATGCTCCGAGGCGGCGGCGAGACCTTCGCGCTGCGGGTCAAGGGCGAGTCGATGATCGAGGCCGGCATCCACGACGGCGACACGCTCTTCGTGCGGCGCCAGCAGACCGCGGCGCGAGGAGAGATCGTCGTCGCGGTGGTGGGCGACGAGGCTACGGTGAAGCGCTACTTCCCCGAGGCCGACCACATCCGGCTGCAGCCCGAGAACAAGACCATGAGCCCGATCTTCGTGCGCAAGCGCGAGATGGGGGTGTTCCACATCCTCGGGGTGGCGGTGGGGTTGTTCCGCGACGTGGCAGGCGTCAGGATGATGTGATGTTTCCGCCGCTGCTCGTCGGCGCCGTCGTCTCGGGCCTGGCCACCATCGGCAGCCTCACGCAGTTCTACCGTCAGCAGCTCGGGCCCATGAGCCTCTCCGAGGTCCGGGCGCTCGAGCACCTCGCGCCCACCCCCATCGCCCACGCCTCCACCGGGCTCGTGAAGCTCGTCGGTACGCTCGGCTGCGAGCACCCCGGAATGAGCATCCACGGCGGCCTCGCGACGGCCGTGCGCGAGGTCCACCACTACGCCGTCGAGGGCCGAGGGGTGCGCGCTCGCCGGGTGCTCGTGCGCGTCGAGCGCAGCGAGTCGCCCTTCTGGATCGAGGACGACACCGGCCGCGTGATGCTCGACCCGGCGCGCTGCCGCATCGACTTCGAGGCCGACACCGGCGAGGGCGAGAGCCTCGTCGACGAGCTGCGGCTTCGCCTCGGCGAGCGCGTGGCCATCATCGGCGAGGTGGAGCGAGGGACCACGCTGGCCCTGCACCCGATGCGTCGCTCGCCCGCCTCCGCCGGAGAGGGGCTGCGCTTCGTGCGGCCGCCGGTGGTGACCTGGCGCACCGAGCCCGAGGTGATGCCTCGGCTGCTCCCGCCGACGGGCGGCGTCGCGCTCTCGGCCAGCACCGTGGGCATGGCCGTGCTCGGCGCGCTGCTCCAGATCTGAAGGGCCGCGTCAGGGGCGGTCGAGGGCGGAGCGCACCGCGGCGAGCAGCGCCTCGGTGGTGAAGGGCTTGTCGAGCACCGCGGCGTAGCGCTGCATGGAGGCCGGGAGCGCGGTGCCCGACCACGCGGTCATGTAGAGCGTGCGCGCCTCGGGGTGGCGCTGCGCGATGCGCCGGGACATCTCGACGCCGTCGAGGCCTGGCATCACCACGTCGGTGAGCACCAGGCGGATCTCGTCTGCCGTGGCCTCGTAGACCCGCAGGCCCTCCTGGCCATCGCGGGCCTCGAGGACCTTGTAGCCGTGGCGCTCGAGCAGCTGTACCGCGAGCCGGCGCACCAGCGCCTCGTCCTCGACCACCAGCACCGTCTCGCCGCGCCCCTCGCGCTTCGCCTGCGCAGGCGGAGGGCGGATCGACTGCGGCGCCTCGTCGGTGCCGGGCAGGCAGAGGGTGACGGTGGTCCCGCGGCCGGGCTCGCTCGACAGCCACACCTGGCCGCCGCTCTGGCGCACGATGCCGTAGACCGTGGCGAGCCCGAGCCCGGTGCCCTGCCCCGGCTCCTTGGTCGAGAAGAAGGGATCGAAGGCGCGCTCCATCGTCGCCGCGTCCATGCCGGTGCCGGTGTCGGTCACGCGGAGCTCGACGTACCCGTCGGCCGCGACCTCGGGGTGGCGGCGCGACTCGTCCAGGTCCAGCCGGGCGGGGCCGACGGCGATGGTCAGCACCCCGCCCTCGGGCATCGCGTCGCGCGCGTTCACGCAGAGGTTGAGCAGCACCTGCTCCAGCTGGCCGACGTCCCCGCGGACGCGGCGAGAGCACGGGTCGAGGTGCACCTCCAGCCGGATGTGCTCGCCGATGAGCCGCTGCAGCATGCCGCTCATGTCGCCGACGAGCGCGTTGAGGTCGAGCACCCGGGACGGCGTGAGCTGCCCCCGGCTGAAGGCCAGCAGCTGCCGAGTGAGCTGCGAGGCGCGCTGCGACGCGCGGAGGATCTGCTCGAGCTCGGCGTGCACCGGGTGCTCCTCCGGGAGGCTGTGGCGAGCGACCGAGGCGAAGCCCGAGATCACCTGGAGCATGTTGTTGAAGTCGTGCGCGATGCCGCCCGCGAAGCGCCCCACGACCTCCATCTTGCGGGCCTGGCGGAGCTCGTCCTCCAGCATGCGGCGGTCGGTCATGTCGAAGAGGATGCCCACCGCGCCGCGCACCGCGCCGCGCGGGCCTCGCAGCGGCGCTCGCGAGAGGGTGACCTCCACGGCGGCGCCGTCGCGGCGCAGGTACGTCGCGTCGCGCGCCTCGACCACCTCGCCGGCCCGCACCGACGCCGCGAAGGCCTCCGCGCCCTCCTCCGTCAGGAAGGGCGGCGCCCTCCCCTCGACCTCCGCGGCGGTCCAGCCGAAGATGCGCTCGGCGGCGGGGTTCCAGAGGCGCACTCGGGCGTCGCGGTCGAGGGCGATGATCGCGGCCGGGGAGGAGCGCACCAGCGTGCGCCCGAGCTGCTCGGACTGCCGCAGCGCGGTGATGTCGTTGGCGAGCGCCAGCACGCACGGCTCGCCGTAGAACTCCATGCGCTCCGCGGAGACCAGCACGGTGAGCTCCACCCCCGCGCGGGTCCGGACGCGCACCTCCAGGTTGCGCACCGGACGTCCGCTCGCGAAGGAGGAGGTGAGCCGGGCGCGGTCCGGCGCGTGGGGCCACAGCCGCAGCTCCGCGGCGGTGCGACCCACGGCCTCCTCGCGGGTGTAGCCCAGCAGGTCGAGGAAGCTGTCGCTCACGGCGACGTAGCGCTCGTCGCGCAGGCGGGTGATCACCGTCGGCGTCGGCGTGACGTGGAGCAGCGACTCGAAGCGGGCCTCGGCGCTCGCGAGCGCCGTGCGGGCGGCGACAGAGGGCTCCGTGAGCGAGCGCATCACCAGCAGGTGCCGGCCCTGGGCGATGCGCGCGAAGCCGCGGTACTCGACCGGGCGGCGAGCCCCGCCGGGGAGGGCGATCGGCAGCACGCCGCGCGCGGCGCCGGTGTCGAGGAGCGCGCGCCACGCGGCGGGGAAGTCCGCGTCGGGGGCGATCCAGGAGGCGAGCCCGGCCCCGACGAGGGCCTCCGGGGGATGGCCGAGGAGCGCGCAGGCCGAGGCGTTGGCGGCGACCACGAGGCCCTCGTCGTCGGCGACGAGCTTCGCGTCGTCGGCCTCGTCGAAGAGCGCCCGCATCGCCCCGTCGGCCGAGCGCCAGGAGTCTACGGGAGCGGTCTTCTCGAGGTCGGCGTTCACCAGGACCCTGCCTCGGCTGCGCTCAGGGGGTGGAGGCGGGACGCGCGGCCGGGATGAACTTCCCTCCGGGCTGCACGCGGGTCTCGCCCTTGGGGAGCGGACCGGGCCACACGGTGAGCACCGCCTCGCTGACCATGAGCCCGCGATCGGCGACCCAGCCGTCGCGCTCGCGCACCCACTCCAGCACGGCCTCCTTCGCGGCCGCGGTGATCTCCCGCTCGTCCGCCGGGTCCATCATGGAGAAGTCCCCTTCGAGCGACCAGCTGAGCTGCATGGGGCGATCGGGGTCCGCGGTGCGCATCGCCTCGCGGTGGGCCTCGGCCTCCGCGGCGGCGCGTCGCGCGTGCTCGATCTCCCGAGCGACCCTCGCCTCGGCGTCCGCGGCGTCCATGCGCTTCACCACCTCGGCCTCGTCCGGGTCGAGCGGGCGCACGGCGCCGCGCAGCATCACGTGCAGCGCCGGGTCCGACGACTCGGCGATCAGTCCGATCACCTCCATCATGCGCGGCCGCTCGCGCAGCCACGTCGCGGCGTCGTCCTCGCTCTCGAACGAGGCGATGAGGAGCTCAGCCGTCTCCAGGTCACGAAGGCGCAGGTCGAGTTTGCCCATAGGTAACCGCGGAGCCTATCGCGCTCGACGCTCCGGGGGGAGCGGTTCATAGACTGACGCGATGCGTACGATGGCCGTCTCCCTCGCGGTGCTCGGGGCGTTGCCAGGCTGCTCGCGCCACGCGCCCGCGCCGTCGATGCCGTCGGCGCAGGTCCACCCGGCGGAGCGCTTCCCGTCGCTGCCCGAGCGCCCCCGCTCGACGGCGGGCGAGGCCTTCACCCGGGCCTGGAGCGACGGGCGGGCCGAGCTCTCGGGCTACCGCGCCCGGGTCAACCGCTACGGCGAGATGCGCGAGGCCGAGCTGGTGCTCATCTACGTCACCGAGCCCATGGACCGGCGGACCTGGGTGAAGGACGACGACGCGCCCGCGGAGCACCGGGTCCACGTGCTGAAGCTCAACGCGTCGCTGAAGTTCCAGACGGGGGTGTACCCGTACTCGGTGCTGACCTCGGTCTTCGCGCCGGTCGATCGCTACCGGGCCGAGGCCTTCTCGCCGGTGAAGATCACCCTGAGCGCACAGGAGTGGTGCGGCCACGTCTTCCACGCCATGTGGCCCGGTGTCGACCGCGCGACCGAGCAGGTGATGTCCTACTTCGCCGGGGAGGGGGAGCGCCGACGAGACGTCCCGACCCCGGCGGGGACCCTCTACGAGGACGCCCTGCTGATCCAGCTCCGCGAGCTCGACGGGCCCTTCGCGGGCGGCGGCGACTGGCATGGCGCGCTGGTGCCTTCGCTCTGGGCGATCCGCCGGGCGCACACCCCGACCGCCGCGGTCGAGGCGACCATCGCCCGCTCTCGCGCCCAGCTCGACGGGGCGCCGGTGCACCGCTTCGTGTTGCGCTACGGCGAGGTCACCCGCACCTTCGACGTCGAGGAGGGCGGGGCGCACCGGGTGCTGGGCTGGCGCGGCTCGGACGGCGAGGAGGTGCGCCTCCTCGGCACCGCTCGCCTCCCCTACTGGCAGCTGAACCACAACGGCGACGAGGCCCGGCGGGCGCTCTTCGGCCTCGGCGTTCCGCCTCAGGACGGCGGCGCTCCGCGGTAGCATCGCGCGCCAGAGGAGCCCCGAGGAGCCAACACCCATGAACCCGAACCAACTCGTCCCCTGCGATGGCTGCACCCGTCACGTCCGGCGCTCCGAGGCCGCGTGCCCCTTCTGCGGCCTGGCCTCTCCGCTCGCGTCCGCCGCCGCGGTCCCCCCGGAGCCCGCCTCTCGACTGAGCCGAGCGGGCATCCTCGCCTTCGTCGCCACCGTGGGCGCGAGCGCATGCTCGTCGCCGCAGAGCCCTCCACCCGTCGCGTACGAGGCGCAGACCCCTCCGGCCGACGGCGGCGCGCCCGTGACCCCGGTGGCCACGCCGGAGCCCTCCCCCGCGACGCCCGATGCCTCCACGGCGGCCACCACCCCGGCGCGCCCGGAGCCCGGGAGCATGATGCTCCGCTATGGGGCCCCGCCGCGGCCGTAACGCCGGGAAAAGTGACGGGGGTGGTGGGGCCTCCGGGGGGTGCGTTGTCGAATGCACGGTGCCCGTCGGCCGAGGTGTGTCAATTTGGGGGAGAGAGTCCCGCGCAGCCTTCGTCGGCGTGAGCAACGTCCGAGCATCTTCCAGGCAATAGCCCAAACGCGGGACGACCGTTTCATCCCCGGGCAACAGGACGCGGCGTGCCCCTCGAAGGCCGCGCGTCAGGAGTGAGGTATCCCATGAGCACCAACGGCAGGCCTTCCATGGCCAAGCGTCAGAAGGAAATGGCCCGACAGGAGAAGCAGCGTGAGAAGGCCGTGAAGCGCGAGCAGCGCGCCAACGCCCCCGCTGGCCCCTCCGACGAAGGGATGGAAGTCGTCTTCGGTCCGGACGGCACCCCCATGGTCGATGGGGATGGCAACATCATCCTGGTCCCCGCCGGCTCGACGCCTGCCGCCGCTGCGGCCCTCGTCGCCGCGGCGCGCAAGTCCATCGACCAGACCACAGCGTAGACTCCCATCGTCGGGCCTAGAGTCCGCGACCCAGAGGCCGTAAAACGCCATCCCGATGGGCACACGCGAGCTCGAGGCGCTTCTCCAACAGACCCTCAACGACCCCCGCATCGCTCCCGCGACGCGCGCCTCCATCGAGCGCGTCTTTCACCAGCGCGCGATGGACCCCGACACGGTCACCCTCTTCTGCGCCCAGGCCATCGTGCTGGCGCGGGCGTCGCTCACGGACGCCCGGATGCGCGACACCTTCTCCTGGGTGCTCACGCTCGCCGACCTCGCCCGCGACGCCGCGCCCGCCCCGAAGCCGCCCCCGAAGGAGAGCCCGAAGGAGAGCCCCGGGCACGTGGCCTTCAGCCCGGGAGAGGATTGCCTCGAGGCGATCCGGGACGAGTTCGCTCGCGCCCGCCGCAAGGTCGACGTCTGCGTCTTCACCATCACCGACGACCGCATCCGAGCGGCGATGCTCGACGCCCGGCGACGCGGCGTGGTCATCCGGGTCATCAGCGACAACGACAAGGCCATGGACGAGGGCTCGGACATCGAGCCGCTGCGCCGCGCGGGCATCGAGGTCCGGGTCGACCAGACCGAGGCGCACATGCACCACAAGTTCGCGCTCTACGACGACGCGAGGCTGCTGTCGGGCAGCTACAACTGGACGCGCAGCGCGGCCAACTACAACCAGGAGAACGTCATCGTCACCGCCGACCGCGCCATCGTCGAGCGCTTCCGGACGGAGTTCGAGCGCCTCTGGGGCGACTTCGCGCAGCGCTGAGGGAGAGACCATGGACGACATCGATCGCATCGCCCCGACGCGGCGCCCGGAGGGCAGGCGGGTCGCTCAGCACCAGACCTGGGAGACGCTGCTCTTCCTGCACTGGCGGGTGCCGGTGGAGGCGCTGCGGCCGCTGATCCCCGAGGCGCTCGAGGTCGACACCTTCGAGGGCGACGCCTGGGTGGGCCTCGTGCCCTTCACCATGCGCGGCGTGCGCCTCGCGTGGCTGCCGCCGGTGCCCGGGACCTCGGACTTCCACGAGACCAACCTCCGCACCTACGTGCACCACAAGGGCAAGAACCCCGGCGTGTGGTTCTTCACCCTGGAGGCCGCGGCGTGGATCCCCGTGCAGGTCGCGCGCGCCGGGTGGCACCTGCCCTACCACTACGCGGAGATGTCCCTCACCCGCGGCCCCGATGGAGTGTTCGACTGCGCCTCCGAGCGACGCTCGCCTCCGCCGCTGCCGGCCGGCTGCAAGGTGCGCTACCAGCCCGCCGGAGAGCCCTCGGCGGCGGTCCCGGGGACGCTGGAGCACTTCCTCGCCGAGCGCTACCTGCTCTACGCCGACACCGGCAGCGGGCGTCTCCAGCGGGGGCAGGTGCACCACTCGCCCTACCCCCTGCAGCCCGCGAAGGTGCTCTCGTGGGAGGAGTCGCTCTTCGCCGCGTGCGGCATCGCGCGCCCCGAGTCGGAGCCCATCGCGCACTACGCCTCCGGGGTGGACGTCGAGATCTTCGACCTCGAAGACCTCTGAATCAGGGCAGCGGGGCGGTGAGCGCCGGGTCGCCGTAGAAGATCGAGAAGGAGAGCCGCAGCGGGCGGGTGGCGCTGCGGAGCGAGGCGTGACCATCGAGCCTCGCGCCCACCAGCCGGTCGAGCACCAGCTCGCCCTCCACCGGCTCGACGCCGGCGGGACCACGGTGGGCGTCGAAGATGGCGCCGCGGGTTCCGCGGACGATGGGCACCACCATGGGGAAGGTGCGGCCGGAGCGGCGGCCGGAGACGGAGAGCGTCGCGTTGACGAAGCCGACCTCCAGCGAGACCTGGCCCTGCGGGTCCGCGTGCAGGTGCAGCGACACCACCGGCGGCAGCCCCGCGCCGGGGAGGATGGACGGGACCACCGACAGCCCCGCGGGGACCTCCGGCGACACATCGAGGATCAGTCGCGCCTCGTCGACGCCCACGGCCGCGACGAGGACATGGCGCCCGGTGGCCCTCGCGCGGAAGACGTGGGCGGCGGAGATCTCGCCGTCCGCCGGGGCCTCGATGCGGAACCGCGCCTGCTCCGTCACGTCCACGTCCGGACCGCCCCGGCGATAGACCCGCAGCCGCACCGGCTGCCCCGGACGGACCATCTCGACGCCGTTGGACATCACGTAGATCGGGCTCCCGATCGCCGCGTCGCTGACGTCCGCGGGAGCGGACGCGTCGGTCGCCGCGGAGCCGGCGTCGGGCTGAGGCGTCGCATCGCGGCGCACCGGGGCATCGACGTGCACCGAGGCGTCGAGGCGAGCGACCGGGCGCGGCGCATCGCGACGACAGCCGAGCGAGAGCATCGCGCCGGCGGCCAGGAGGCGGAGGGAGCGGGGCGGCTCGCTCAACGCCCGAGACCCTTCGCGAGCTCGGCGTCGATGAGCACGGTGACCTCGCCGGTGGCGTCACGGATGATCTGCGCCGGCACCCGCATCCGGTCGTCGGCGTCTTCGAGCGCGGCCCGGAGCGCGGGCCCCTTGGAGCGGCCGTGCGCGATCACCAGCACCCGGCGAGCGGCGGTCACCACCGGCGGCGTGAAGGTGATGCGGTCGACGGCCGGGTCCATGTCCGGGTCGACCAGGGCCATGACGAGGCGCTCCTTCTCCGCGAGGGCGCCGCACATCGGCGGCAGCGAGAGCGTGTGACCGTCGCGGCCGATGCCCAGCATCACCAGGTCGAAGACCGGGGGGTCGCCCACGGAGCTGCGGAGCTCCCGCTCGTAGTCGACCGCGGCCTGCTCGACGTCCATCCCCAGGGCGTACATCGGGTGCACGCGCTCGGGGTTCACCGCCACCTTGTCGAGCAGCGACTCCTCGGCGGAGAGCAGGTTGCTCCGGGGGTCCTGCGCGGACACCGCGCGCTCGTCGCCGAAGAACACCTCCCAGCGCTTCCACTCCACGTCCCGCCGGGCGCGCAGGGCCTGGTAGAGCGCCTTCGGGCTCTCTCCTCCGGCGAGCGCCACGATGAAGCGCCCGCGCTCGGCGATGGCCTCCCGGCTCCACGCCGCCACGAGCTCCGCCCCCTGTGCGGCCGCCTTCGCGACCGAGTCTCCGATGATGAACTTCATCCCCGTCTCTCCAGACCTCATCTCACGACCTCATGACTTCGCGGGCTCTTCGCCCGGTAGCGGCGCGACCGCCCGGGTGAGCGTCGCGGCGGCCGCGAGGCTGCGCTCGAAGAGCGGATCGCGCGCCGGACGGTCGAGCGCCCGCACCAGCATCTTCGGCTCCTCGGGCGCCCCCATGCGGATGCACTGCGACGGCACGCACGCGCCCTCCACCTCCCCCGACCAGCAGAGCACCTTCGGGTCTTCGAGGGCTCGCGCGACCTCCAGCTTCACCCCGGGGCCCGAGAAGGACACCGTGTGTAGGGCGCCGGGGTAGACCCCGGGGCGGTCGTCCTCGACGAAGCGAAGGCGCCCGGGAGAGCCGTCCGCGCGCCGCACCGTGGCCACGCGCGCCCCGTCGGCGTCGGTGCTCCAGGCGGCGTCCACGGCGCTCCAGCCGGTGCAGAGGGTGATCCACCCGGCGAGCAGCGCGGCCTGCGTGGGCGCGGCGTCGCTGGATCCCGGGCGCGGCGCGAAGCCCAGGACGACCGCGTCGATCGCCGGGAGGACCGCCGCCACGGCCTCGTCGTCGAAGAAGCGCGCGATGAGCTCCTGCCAGAGCGTGAGGCGCACCCAGTTGAGGTCGAGGAAGACCGCTCCGTCGGTTCGCGACTCCATGGCGCGGCGGAGCTGCTCGAGGTCTCGCAGGTCCATGTTGGCGCTGTGCACGATGGTGACGTCGGCCTCCTCGGTGAGCTGGTCGAAGAGCCGGTCGTGGTCGGGCAGGTCGCCGGCCCACCAGAGGTGCAGCGGCAGGTCGCCCGCCCGCAGCTGACGCACCGCCGAGGGGACCCAGGAGCGCGCGGTCCCCCGCACGTCGAGCGAGATGTCGTCGCCCACGGGCTCGGACTTGCGCGAGGTGTCCACGTGCAGCGACACCCTCGCGGTGATGGAGGGCGCTCCGTCGGGGTAGCAGACCACCGTGAGCGTTCGACACGGCCGCTTGCTGGCGAGCGGCGCGAGGGCGGCGCGCACCCGCGGGAGCTCATCGGGCGTCGCGCAGAAGGCCACGAGGTCGAGCGTTCGAAGGTGCGTGTCCCTGGCGCACTGATCCGCCCAGAGCCTCGCGAGCTCGGACTCCACCTGGTCGAGGGGGATGTTCACGGGGACCTCCATCGGCGGCCGTCGCGGGCGATGAGCTCGTTGGCCTCGCCGGGACCCCACGAGCCGGCGGCGTAGGGCTCCGGCTCGCTGCGCCCCTGGGCCTTCCACGCCGCGAGGATCGGGTCGAAGAAGCGCCAGCTCCAGTCGACCTCGTCGGCGCGGGTGAAGAGCGTCGCGTCGCCCAGCATCACGTCGAGCAGCAGGCGCTCGTAGGCCTCCGGGGCCGCGAGGCCGAAGGAGGTGCCGTAGCGGAAGTCCATGTTCACCGGGCGCAGCACCGTGGAGGGACCGGGCACCTTGGAGACGAAGCGCAGCGTGATGCCCTCGTCGGGCTGGATGCGCAGCGCCAGCACGTTGGGCTCCGGCGGCGCCGGGCCGAAGAGCGCGAGCGGGGCGCCCTTGAAGTGCACGGAGATCTCCGTCACGCGGCGGGTGAGCCGCTTGCCCGCGCGGAGGTAGAAGGGCACGCCCCGCCAGCGCCAGTTGTCGATCTGCAGCTTCATCGCGACGAAGGTCTCGGTCACGCTGTCCGGCGCGACGTCCTTCTCCTCGCGGTAGCCGAGCACCGCCGCGCCCGCGACGCCGCCGTGGGCGTACTGGCCCCGCACCACGTCGTGGGCGATGCAGCTCGGAGAGAGCGGCCGCAGGGCGCGCAGCACCTTGACCTTCTCGTCGCGCACGGAGACCTCGTCCATCGCCGCGAGCGGCTCCATCGCGGTGAGCGTGACCAGCTGCATCAGGTGGTTCTGCACGATGTCGCGCAGCGCCCCGGCGGACTCGTAGAACTTCCCGCGCGCCTCGATGCCGATGTCCTCGGCGACGGTGATCTGCACGTGGTCGACGTGCGTGCGGTTCCAGAGCGGCTCGAAGATCGCGTTGCCGAAGCGGAACGCGAGGACGGTCTGCACCGCCTCCGTGCCCAGGTAGTGGTCGAGGCGGAAGATCTGCGACTCGTCGAGCGCGTCGTGCAGCAGCTTGTCGAGGGCGCGCGAGCTCGCGAGGTCGGTGCCGTGGGGCTTCTCGCAGACCAGGCGCGTGGCGTGCGAGGCCTCGCGGTGGTCCGCGAAGAGGCCCGCGCGGTGGAGGTTCTCGACGATCACGGCGACGTCCGCCGGGGGCACCGACAGGTAGAACACCCGGTTGCCGTGCGTGGCGCGGGTGCGGTCGAGCTCCTCCAGTCGCTGCTTGAGCGCGGCGTAGGTGGCGGGGTCCTCGAAGGTCCCCTGGACGTAGCCGACGCCCTGGGCGAGGTCGTCCCAGACCACGTCGTCGAGGGGCTTGTTGCGGGAGAACTCCGAGGCGCCTGCGCGCTGCTCGTCGCGGAAGTCCTGGTCGGACCAGGGGCGACGCGCCACGCCCAGCACCGAGAAGCCCGGCGGCAGCAGCCGCGCCAGGGCCAGGTTGTAGATCGCGGGCATCAGCTTGCGGCGCGTGAGGTCGCCGGTCGCTCCGAAGATCACCAACACCGTCGGCGCCGGGAGCCGGTCGCCGACGAGCCCCTGGCGGAAGGGGTTCATGCCTTCTTCACCGCGTGCCCGCCGAACTGGTTGCGCATCATCGCGAGGAGCTTCGCGCCGAAGCTGTCGGCCTGCCGCGAGCGGAAGCGCATCTGGAGCGAGAGGGTGATCACCGGCGCCGGGACGTCCTGGTCGATGGCGGCCTGCACCGTCCAGCGCCCCTCGCCCGAGTCGGTCACGTAGCCCTTGATGTCGCCCAGCCCGGGGTCGGCCTTGAGCCCGGCGGCCGTGAGCTCGAGCAGCCAGCTGCGCACCACGGACCCCTTGCCCCAGAGGTCGGCGATGGACGCGAGGTCGAGCTTGAAGGGCGAGGTCTGCAGGATCTCGAAGCCCTCGGCGTAGGCCTGCATCAGCCCGTACTCGATGCCGTTGTGGATCATCTTGGTGTAGTGCCCCGCCCCCACCGGGCCGACGTGCCGGTAGCCGTCGGTCGGCGCCAGCGTGGCGATGGCGGGCTCGATGACCGCGAAGGTGTCGGGCTCCGCGCCCACCATCAGGCAGTACCCGTTGGCGAGGCCCCACACCCCCCCGGAGGTGCCCGCGTCGGCGAAGCGCAGGCCCTTCGCGGCGAGCGCGGCGCCGCGGGCCTGCGAGTCCTTCCAGTTGGAGTTGCCGCCGTCGATGATCACGTCGCCGGGAGAGAGCTTCGCCGCGAGCGAGTCGATCACCGACTGGGTGATCGCCCCGGACGGGACCATCACCCACACCACCCTCGGCGACGGCAGCGCGGCGACCACCGCGTCGAGGTCCGCCGCCGCGACGGCGCCCGCCTCGCGGGCTCGCTCGACCTGCGCGGGGTCGCGGTCCATCGCCACCACCGTGTGGCCGCCCTTGAGCAGCCGCAGCACCATGTTGAGGCCCATCTTCCCGAGGCCGATCATCGCGATGTTCATAAGCCCGGGAGGCTACCACCCCTCGCGCGCCGGTCGTCGAGACCGAGGCCCTCAGGACGACTCGTGCTCTTGTCCGGTCGCTGCGCCCTGCGTCCGCGGGTTGGAAACCCTGATCCTTCCCGGAATGTTCACGATGGCTCACACAAGGTCGTCCTCGAGCGTGCGTCTCGTGAGAGAGCGCCCACTCCGCGGTTGCGGTCGGCCCGCGAGCGGGCCTGCAACCGCTGAAGTGGGAGCCTGGAACTGAGCGTCCCTCCTTCGCGGGACTCTCTGCAGGCGCATCGAGCGCTGGGGCGCTCGATGAAGAGGACGTAGGTGCTCACCCGCCGAAGCGGGACCACACGC
>CBIHPK010000153.1:0-20089 GCA_966211675.1 uncultured Myxococcaceae bacterium | reverse complement strand
TCGCCAACTGGATGATCCCCGGCAAGATGGTCAAGGGCATGGGCGGCGCGATGGACCTCGTGCACGGCGCCCGCCGGGTGATCGTGATGATGGAGCACTTCGCCAAGGACGGCGGGCTCAAGATCGTGAAGCAGTGCAACCTGCCGCTCACGGGCCGCAGGGTCGTGCACCGCATCATCACGGACATGGCCGTCATTGACGTCACGCCCGACGGGCTGCTCCTGAAGGAGCTCGCCCCGGGCGTGAGCGCCCGCGAGGTGCAGGACAAGACCGAGGCCACCCTCAAGGCCGCGCCCGACCTCTGCGAGATGGAACTCTGACCTCCCTCCCCCCTCTCCGTCCGTGACGCTCAGCGCGTCGCGGGGGGAGACCGCTCCAGCACCACGAACTCCACCCTCCGGTTCATCGCCCGCCCCGCTGGGGTCGCGTTGTCCACCAGCGGTCGCGTCCGACCGTAGCCGCGCGCCACCAGCCGCGACCGGGCGATCCCTCGTCCGACCAGCCAGTCGCAGATCGACTCGGCCCTTCGCCGCGACAGCACCCGGTTGTGCTCGTCGCCCGCCCGATCGTCGGTGTGGCCCTGCACCTCGATGCGCACGAGCTCCGGGTGCGCCTCCAGCACCGCCGCGACCTCCATCAACAGCGGCGCGCTCTCCGGCAGGATGACCGCGCGATCGACGGCGAAGCGTGGCTGCTGGGTGATCACCACCCGATCGGCGGTGACGTAGACGCGAGGGCAGCCGTGCGTCGCCGGGTCGCTCGACGCCGGACCCGCATCGTCGGGGCAATGGTCGTCCTCGTTGGCGATGCCATCGCGGTCGCGATCGGGGTCCGGCGGCGGTGGCGGCTCGACGACGACGGGCGGGGCTTCGGGCACCACGCGCTCGACGAAGGGGCACCCCCGACGACGCGAGTCGGGTCGCACCCCCGCAGGAACCTCGGGGCAGAGGTCGTCCGCGTCGGGCACGGCGTCGTGGTCGCGGTCGCTCACGGCGACCACGGGGTCGGCCACCTGCGGCGCGTAGCCGACGAGGCCCAGCACGCGCACGTCCGCCGAGCCCTCGCCATCGAGCAGCCGCGGCCCCGCGGCGACGCCCACCGCGAAGCCGCTGCGCCCCACGTGGTGGATCCCTCCGAGGGCCTCCAGCGACAGGGCGCCGCCCGCCAGCGGGTCTTTGAGCAGGGTCTCGAAGCTCGCCTCCAGGGTCACGAGCACCCTCGGGAGCAGCGGGATGGTGACGCCCGCGCGCGCCAGGAGCTGGTTCTCCCAGCCCGGTCTCACCGCGAGGCCGAGGTTGGCGGCGAAGACGAAATCGCGCGCGTTGGTGAGCTCGAAGAGCACCCTCGGAACGACCCCCACCGCGCCGTCGCCCGCATAGGCGCCGCCGCTGCCGGTGGGGAGCAGCAGCGTGGCGGCGAGCGCGAGCCGCCCGGAACCCCGGCGAGCGGGGCCCAGCACGCGCACCCGCGCATCGACGCGCAGGTCGCCGGGCGCGAAGGTCGAGCCCGCCATGGAGATCTCCTGCGTGAGCACGACGGGCAGGACCACGCCGAGCTGCACCCGGTCGAAGAGGCCGACGGTGGCGGCGAGGTGGGCCGTCACCCGCTGCTCGACGGGCAGGCCCGCGAGCGAGCGCGCCCAGTCGACGGCGAGCAGACCGCCGACGCGCAGGTGCGGAGTGACGAGGGCGCGCTCGGTGGCGTTGAGGTCCTCGGCGGAGGGCGGTGCGGCGTAGCGGCTGACGGACCAGCCCTGCGCGCTCGCCCCGAGCGGCATCGAGGAGAGCGCGAGCGCGAAGAGGATCGGTCTCACGGGGCGCACGGTGCCGCGTCTCCGCCTCGCAGGGAAGCGGCGGGAGCCCTCGCGCGCGGCGCGCCGAAGTGATATCCGCGACGGCCTATGGGCGCACAGTGGAAGCAGAAGGGTCGGGAGCTCGCGGCGAACGCCAAGGGCAAGGTGATGACCAAGCTCACCAAGGAGATCATGATCGCGGCGCGAGACGGGGCCGACCCGAGCGGCAACTCGCGGCTGCGCATGGCGCTCGACGCGGCCCGCAAGGCGTCGATGACCAAGGACACCATGGAGCGCGCCATCAAGAAGGGCGCCGGGATGCTCGACGAGGGCCTGAGCTTCGACACGGTGACCTACGAGGGCTTCGCGCCCCACCAGGTCCCGGTGATCGTGGAGTGCCTTACGGACAACCGTAATCGCACCTCGTCCAACGTCCGCATCCTCTTCAAGAAGGGCCAGATCGCGGCGGCCGGCGCGGTGTCCTGGGACTTCGCCCGGCTGGGCGCGGTCGAGGCGACGCCCCCGGCGGGCGCGGCGGTCGACCCCGAGGAGGCCGCCATCGAGAGCGGAGCGCAGGACCTCGAGGCCAACGACGACGGCTCGACGGTCTTCTACACCGAGCCCACGGACCTCGACCTGGTCTCCAAGGCCCTGGCCGAGCGCAAGTGGACGGTGCTCTCCGCAAAGCTGATCTGGAAGGCGAAGAACCCCGTGACCGTCGACGACGCGCAGCGCGCCGAGGTGGAGGCCTTCCTCGCCGCGCTCGACGACGACGACGACGTGCAGACGCTCTTCGTCGGCCTCGCCTGAGTAACCGCTACGCCCCCGGGTCGCGCGTCGCGGCCTCCTTCAGGAAGGCCTCCTTCAGCGCCGCGAGGTTGACCGCCGCGCGCGCCTCCTGCGCCTCCGCCGTCTCCCCCGTCACCCTCGGCTCGCGGTGGTCGAAGTAGTACTTGATCTTCGGCTCCGTCCCGCTCGGGCGCAGCATCACCCGAGCCCCGCCGTCGAGCTCCAGGCGCAGCACGTCCGAGGGCGGCAGCCCCAGCGAGCGCTCCCCTTGCGCGTCTCGGCGAGAGCCCGCCTGGAAGTCCGACCAGGCCAGCACGCGCTTGCCCCCGAGCGACTCCACCGGCCGAGCGCGGAAGGCCGCCATGATGTCCGCGATGCGCTGCTGCCCCGCCGCGCCGGGCGCCACCACGTTGTGCTGCGCCGACACGAAGAGCCCGTGCGTGGCGTAGATCTCCTCCAGCCGGTCGAGCAGGGTCTTCCCCTGGGCCTTCAGCTCCGAGGCGAGTGAGGCCAGCAGCAGCGCCGCCGACACGCCGTCCTTGTCGCGCACCCACGGGGTCACGGCGTACCCGAGCGCCTCCTCGTACCCGAACAGGAACAGCGCCCCCGAGCGCTCCGCCGCCTCGATCGCGGTGTGGGCGATCCACTTGAAGCCGGTGAGGGTCTCGACGTACTGCGCGCCGTAGGCCGCGGCCATCACCCCGAGCAGCGGCGACGAGACGATGGTGGTGGCCACCACGCGGGCCCCCGCGGTGCGCCGCAGGAGGTGGTCGCCCAGCAGCGCTCCGACCTCGTTGCCCGTGAGCGGCCGCCAGCGCTCCCCGTCCGGAACGGCCGCCGCCATGCGGTCGGCGTCCGGGTCGTTGGCGATCGCGAGGTCGGCGTTCTTCGAGGCGGCGAGGGCCAGCACGAGGTCCATCGCTCCGGGCTCCTCCGGGTTGGGGAAGCGCACCGTGGGGAAGCGCCCGTCGGGCTGCGACTGCTCGGGCACCGAATACACGTCCCCGTAAGGCTTGAGCACCGCCATGGTGAACCGGTCGCCCACGCCGTGCATCGCCGTGTACGCGATGGTGAGCGGCGCGGAGGGGGCGCAGGTCTGCCGCACGAGGTCGAGGTAGTCCGACTCCACCGCCTCGCCGAGCGGCTCGTAGAGCCCTCGCGCGCGGGCCTCGGGCTCGTCGAGCTGGGCGACCTCGGAGAGCGCGCCGATCGCCGCGATGGCCGCCGCGATGCCCGCGTCCACCGGCGGAACGATCTGCGCCCCGTGCTCCCAGTACACCTTGTAGCCGTTGTACTCGGGCGGGTTGTGGCTCGCGGTGACCATCACCCCCGCCGCCGCCCCGAGCCGCTTCACCGCGAAGGCGACGAGCGGCGTCGGGACCTCCCTCGCGAACACCCTCGCCCGCACCCCTTCGCCCGCGAGCGCCCGGGCCACGTCCTCCGAGAAGGTCCGGCTCCCTCGCCGCCCGTCGTAGCCCACCACCACGCCGCGCTGCGCCGCGTCCTTGACCGTCGCCTTGAGGTAGCGCGCGAGGGCCGCCGTGGTCCGCAGCACCACCGCCCGGTTCATGCGGTTGGGCCCCGCGCCCTCCACCCCTCGCAGCCCCGCGGTGCCGAAGGCCAGCGCGCTCCCGAAGCGATCCCGCAGCGCCGCCTCGTCGCCGCCCGACAGCAGCACCTCCAGCTCCGCCCGGGTCTCCGGGTCGGGGTCTTCCAGCATCCACCGCCGCGCCACGCCCCGAAGCTCTTCCGCGTTCATCTCTCGTCCTCCGTCGGGCGCCATCGCGCCGCCGCATCGTTGCCGGTCTGGGTGATCCTCTGGCGCCGCCGCAGCCGCTCCAGGTGGGCCTGGGCGCTCCGGGCCGCCACCGGCCAGAGCCACACGGGCGTGTCTTCGTAGGCCCGCGCCACCACCTCCGCCAGCGTCCCGGCCCCCGCCGCCACGGCCCTTCGCACGCGCTCCTCGCGCGCCTCGCGGTGCGCCACGTAGGCCTCGAGCTTCGCCACCCCGTCGGCGATCGGATCGCCGTGCGCGGGGAAGAGCGTCGTCGGCCCGAGCGCCGCCATGCGCCGCAGCTGGGCGATGTAGTCGTCCATGTCGCCGTCGTCGCTGGGGTCGATCACGATGGTGCTGAGGGACGAGAGCATGTCGCCGACGATCATCCACCCCTCGCGGCGCTCGTAGAGGCACAGGTGCCCCGGGGCGTGCCCGGGGGTGTGGAGCACCACGAGGTCGAGCCCGACCGGCTTGCCGAGTTCGGTATGGGTCTCGTCGATCAGCGTATGCACCGCGACCTTCCCGGCGAGCTTGTCGCGGGTGCGGGCGTGGGCCATGAGCGGGACCCCGAAGCGATCGCTCACCGCCGTGGCGCCGCCGACATGGTCCGCGTGGTGGTGCGTGGCGATGACCCCGATGAGCCGGTGCCCACGGTCGAGGCGGGCCTCGATGAGGTCGTGCAGGCGCCGCTGTTCGGCGCCGTAGGGCGAGGCGGGCTCGACCAGGTAGAAGTCGCGCTGGCCGACGAAATAGCTGTTGGTGTGCGTCGCGGGGCTCAGGGTCGGGGTGCGGAGCGGAAGGCGCTCGACCCCGGGCGCGGAGGTGTCCTGGAGGCTGTCGTCGCTCATCAGTGCAACCGCGCGGGACCCTATCACGCCCCTCCCCGGAGCTCTCGTGATGGTACCGTCCCTCCGGTGAACCCCATCCCTCGCTGGAGCGGATCGCTCCTCCTGGTCGTCGCGCTCGGCTGTCGCGGCACCGCGATCACCCTCGACCCGGGGGACGTCCCGACCCTCGATCGCGGCGCCTCGATCGGCGACGCGGAGACCCCCGACCTCGTGGTGGTCCGGGATGCGAACGACCCCGACGCGGCGGCCCCCGACGTCCCGATGGCGACGGACCTGGGCCCGAGCCTCGACGCGCCCTCCGACGCGCCCTCCGACGCGCCCTCCGACGCCCAGGTGATCGACCGCCCGCTCGACGCCCCATCGCCCGTGGACGCGGGCCGCGACGCCGGGGTCGCGACCGACGTGGGCTCGGTCGACGTGGGCTCGGTCGATGTGCCTCGCACCGACGCGGGTCCGCTCGCCGACGTGGGTCCGCTCACCGCGGGCATCGGCGAGGGCCTCTCTCCGGACGCTCGCCCGGAGCTTCGGGTCTCGTGCGGGATGACCCCGGCGATGCCTCGGGTCACGGCGGGCGCGGCCGATCGCTTCGTGCTGCGCGGCCGGGTGGTGACGCCCACCGGGGTGCTCTCTCCGGGCGAGGTGCTCATCACCGGCGGGACGCTCACCTGCGTCGCGGCCAGCTGCTCCGCGCGCACCGGCTACGCGGGCGCGACGGTCATCGAGACCGGCGGGATCATCGCGCCCGGGATGATCGATACGCACAACCACCCGCAGTACGACTTCCTCCCGCCGTGGCCCCCGCCGCGCCGCTTCACGCGCTCCGACCAGTGGCAGGGCGTGCCCGAGTACCGGGCCTTCACCGAGGTGCTCCGCAACAACGAGAACCTCAACAACAACACCTGCGCGATGGTGAAGTGGGGCGAGCTCCGCGCGATCATCGCGGGCACCACGACGATCCAGGGCGGGCCCAACCTCAACTGCGTGACCCGCACGCTCGCGCGCAACATCGAGTCGGGCAACGACTTCGAGGGCATCGACCACCACCGGCCCAACACCCTGGGCATCGCCACGGTGAGCTCCGCCGACGCGCTGAGCCTGCGGGCCGACATGGATTCGGGGCAGCTCACCGCGTACATCCTCCACCTGGCCGAGGGCATCGACGAGCCGGCGCGGCGCGAGTTCGACCTGCTGCTCGCGCGCAACCTCCTGACCCCGGCGATGGTGATCATCCACGGCACCGCGCTGGGCGCGCCGGAGTTCGCGATGATGGGGGCGGCGCACTCGAAGCTCATCTGGTCGCCGCGCTCCAACATCATCCTCTACGGCCGCACCACCAACGTCGGGCTCGCGCTCGACGCGGGCATCACCGTGGCCCTCGCCCCCGACTGGACCCCCTCCGGCGGCCCCAACCTCCTCTCCGAGCTGCGCTACGGCCGCTACGTCTCGCAGGCCGCGATGGGCGGCCGGCTCAGCTCTCGCGACCTCGTGGAGATGGTCACCTCCCGCGCCGCCACCGCCGTCGACCGCCCGCAGGTGGGCTCCCTGGTGGAGGGCCGCTACGCCGACGTGATGGTGATCCCCGACCGAGGCTGCGACGCCTACGACAGCCTCGTCGACGCGCCCACGGCGGACGTGCGCCTGGTGGTCCTCGGGGGCCGACCCGTGTACGGAGACGCCGCGCTGCTCAACGCCCTCCCGGACGCGGCGCGCGCCCGCTGCGAGCCGGTCACCATCTGCGGCCAGCCGAAGACCATCTGCGTGGCCCTCGCCTCGACCGCCAACAGCCTCAACCAGTCCCTCGCGGACATCGAGGCGCAGCTCCGGGTCTTCACCACGCCCTACCCCCTGGCGCCCCTGTGTCCTTGACGGGGGCCATCGCCCGCGGCTAACGCTTCTTCGCCATGGCCGAAAACGAACGCCTCCTGGGAATGCTCCGCGCCCTCTCCGACGTGAAGGAAGAGGACGGCGTCTTCACCGCGCCGGAGACCGCGCTGCTCACGCTGCACGCCGGCCACGAGGGCGTGCCGCTGACGGTGACGCAGGTGACGACGGCGGCGGTGCGCGGCGCCCTGATGGTCGCCCAGACCACCAAGGGACAACGCTACGTGCTCAACGCGAGCGACGTGTACGCGATCGCCCAGGAGTCGTCTCCGACCGACCGCGGCGGGCGCAAGGCTGGCTTCTTCTGAGGGATGACCGGGGGGTCCTCTACGCGAACCGGTAGAGGACCATTGAACCCTGTCGGATGCGATCGCGGAGGAGGCCGTCAGGTCACGGGCCGATGCGCACGCCGGCGTTGACGCCGCCGTTGAAGGTCGGGACCGCCACGCCCGCGTTGACCCCGACGCCGTAGCCCGGCCGGGCGTAGACGGGCTGCTGGTACGGCTGCTGATACTGCTGCTGATACTGGGGCTGCGCGACGACGACCGTGTTGCCGTAGGCGGGCTGCGTGACGACGGTGGTGCCGCCGTAGCCGCCCTGGAAGAACGGCGCGTGGCGCTGGTAATACCCGGGCTGGTAATAGACGCCGCCGTAGTTGCCGCCCTGGTAATAGACCGTGTTGGGCTGGGCCACGGTGGCATAGCCGTAGGAGGCGTAGCCCGGACGCGCCGCGACGACGCAGCCCCCGAGCATATAGGCCGCGCCGGTGACGCCAGCCGCGAGGAGGAGCGATCGGGAGATGGTCGTGAGGTTCATGGCTTTGACGCTACCACCCCCCAGAGGGTCTTTCCAACGAGGCCAGCGGGTGCTTTGGCGAGGGGCGGTGACGCGCGGCGCGGGGAGTGGTGCTGCGGCGGCGACCGATCCGTCGCGATGGTACGTGGGACCCGGCGGGGCTCTTCACCAGGGCGATGAACGAAGCACCCCGGTGGCCGGGTCCTCGTCGGCGCTGCTGCGGGAGAGCACGGACAGCACGAAGCGGCCGCCGTCCCCCGCGGCGCTGAGCTCGATGCGCCAGACCCGGTCGCCCTCCGGGCAGAGCGGCCGACGCTGTCCGATCACGGCGTAGGTGCCGTAGCTCCCGTCCTCCTCCAGCAGCGTCGCGGCGTCGAGGAGGCGGACCCCGAGGTCGCCCACCCCGGCCTCCGCGGAGATGTGGAAGCGGTAGCAGCGACCGGCGCGCACCGGCACCGCGAGGCTCACGGCGGCGGCCCCGCGAAGGAGCCCGACGGTGTCGCGGTAGGCGCGGGTGAAGCTCCGGCCCTCGCGGGCGATGAGGGCGCGCTGCGGTCGCAGGACGTGCGGATCGAGCGGCGGCTCGACGGCCTCGGGCGGGCGCTCGAGGTCGAGGGCCTGGCCGGGGGCGATCGCGCCCGATGGGGCCGGAGGAGTGGAGGGATCGTCGGTCGGGGAGGCGGAGGGAGCGGGCGCGCAGCGGCTCACGAGGAGCGCGACCAGCGACGCCCGCGCGAGGCGCATCGGCGTCAGTTGCCCGCGAAGGCCTGGACGCCGAACTCGCCGCCGCCGGAGTACATGATCACCTCGATCTGGAAGGTGCCCTGCCAGTTGAGGCAGAGCGGGCGCTGGAGCCCGAGCACCGGGAAGTTGTCCGTGGCCACGTCCTGATCGATGACGTTGCCGTTCATGTCGCGCAGCCGCAGGTCGAGGTCGCGCACGCCCGCGCCGCCGACGCCGATGATGCGGTAGCAGCGCCCGGGCTGGGCGTCGACGGTCACGTACTGCCGCTGCCCCTGCCCCATGGTCGAGCGGAAGAGCTGCGTGATGGGCATGTAGCCCGCCGCGAACTGCCGGGCGCGAAGGGACATGTGATACGAGACGAAGTCCTGCTCGGCGTAGCCGTTGGTGACCCAGTTGGCGCTCACGGGGGAGAAGCCGACGTTGACGCCCATGTTGACCCCGACGCCCGGAGGCGCCGCGTACATGTTGGTCTGCGCCACGGCCGCGGGGTTCTGGTAGACGGGCGCCGGCTGGGCGACCACCGTGGTCTGCGCGGGCTGCACGGCCACGGTCGCGGGCTGCACGTTGATCGTCCCCGTGGTGCCGTAGGTGCCGCTGCCGCGGACGACACAGTCCGTCAGGGCCAGGCCTGCGATCACGGTCACTCCGACGCGGACAACGGTCGTCACTGAGGCTCGGGTCGACATCGTTCGGATTCTCCTTCAGAGGGTGTGTAGCGGTGATGCTCCGCCCTCGATCGGAGGGCGGAAGGGGGGGAATGGGCTCGGCTCTTCACTCGACCGTCGCCACCCGACGATCGACGGCGGCACTCTGGCGCAATCCCCCGCCCGGATGCAACCACCCCTCAGGCTCGCAACAGGTCGATCAGCGCGCCCCGAAGATCGCCGTACCGACCCGAACCACCGTGGCTCCTGCGGCGATCGCCTCGTCCATGTCGTGGGTCATGCCCATGGAGAGATCGGGCAGGAGCGACTCGCCCCCGTGCGCGTCCCGCAGCGCGCGCAGCGCCTCGAACCACGGGCGCGACGCTCGGGGATCGTGCGCCGCCGGCGGAACGGTCATCAGCCCCCGAAGCGCGACGCCCTCGGTCCCCAGCGCCGCCGCGAGGATCGCCGGGAGCGCCTCCACGTCGCAGCCCGACTTCTGCACCTCACGGGCCACGTTTACCTGGATGAGTATTCCCACGGTGCGCCCCGCGGCGGCCGCCCTCCGGCCCAGCTCACGCACCAGCCGCTCCGAGTCGACGCTCTGCACCGTGGCGACCAGCCCGGCGACGTCGCGGCACTTGTTGGTCTGGAGGTGCCCGATGAGGTGCCAGCGAAGGTCGGCGAGGTCGGCCAGCGCGGCGGCCTTGGGGACGAGCTCCTGGACGTAGTTCTCCCCGAAATCGCGCTGTCCCTGGGCGTAGGCCGCGCGCACCGCGTCGGGCCCGTGGGTCTTCGACACCGCCAGCAGCCTCACCGTCGAAGGGTCGCGCCCCGCCCTCCGCGCCGCCGCCTCGATGCGCGCTCGCACGGCGTCGAGCGCCTCCTGCACCTGCGCCGCGGAGGCGGTCACAGGGGGAAGCCCTCGATGGCCTCCATGCGCAGCAGCACCTCGACCACGCGGTGCAGCGGCAGGCCCACCACGTTGGAGTAGCTCCCCTCGATGCGCTCGACGAAGGCCGCGGCGAGGCCCTGGATCGCGTACCCGCCGGCCTTGTCGGCCCCCTCGCCGGTGGCCGCGTATCGCCGCACCTCGTCCTCCGACAGCCCTCGGAAGGTCACCGCCGTGGTCTCGGCGTAGGCCGGCGCGTCGAAGGCGTCGGCCCCGTGGACCACGAAGCCGGTGGTCACGTGGTGCGTGCGACCGGAGAGCAGGCGCATCATACGCCGGGCGTCGTCGGCGTCGCGGGGCTTGCCCAGCAGCTCGCCGCCGATGTGCACGATGGTGTCGGCGCAGAGGATCCAGCGGGGCGGGTCGGCGCGGCCGTCACGGTGCAGCGCGTAGAGCACGGCGGCGCCCTTCTGGCGCGCGAGGCGCGTGGCCATCGCGTCGGGCCGCTCGCCCGGCACCATGGCCTCGTCCACCGGGGCGACGAATACCTCGACGGGTATGCCAATGCCTTCCAGGAGCTGGCGTCGCCGTGGCGACTGCGAGCCCAGCAGCAGCGGGTTGTCTGGACCGATTCGGGCAAGCATCGAGTTCGCATTCTTCCCCGGAATGGCGATTCGTCAACCAGATGCGCGGCGCCCGACCACCGCGGCCAGGGAGGGCGCCGCCGAGGACCGCAGCCGCGCTCGCAGACCGTCGGCGAGTTCGCGCGCCATCGTGGGTCCCTGGTAGATGAACCCCGTGTAGACCTGCACCAGCGACGCGCCCGCCTCGATGAGCGCCCAGGCGTCGTCGGCGGAGGACACCCCGCCCACCCCGATCACCGGGAGGGCGCTGCCGGCGCGGGCGGAGATGCGCGCGACCACCGCGAGACTCCGCGCCCGCAACGGCGCCCCGGAGAGGCCGCCGTCGCCGAGGGCGCTCACCTGGTCGGCCGGGGTGAGCAGCCCGTCGCGGCGGAGCGTGGTGTTGGTCGCCACCAGGCCCGCGAGACCCTCCGCGAGCGCGAGGTCGACCACCGCGTCGATGTCCTCCTCGGCGAGGTCCGGCGCGATCTTCACCAGCAGCGGAACCCCCCGGTCGGCGAGCGCCGGGCGCACCGCCCGCACGATGCCCACCAGGGCGTCCACGGACTGCAGCGAGCGCAGCCCCGGGGTGTTGGGCGAGGACACGTTGATGACCGCGTAGTCCGCGAAGGGCGCGACGGCGCGTGCGCTGGCGGCGTAGTCGGCGGGCGCGTCGGCGAGCGGGGTCACCTTGGACTTGCCCAGGTTCACGCCCACGATCACCCGGTCGGGAGGGTGCTCGGCGAGCGCCCGGGCCATCGCGGCGCAGCCGGGGTTGTTGAAGCCCATGCGGTTGATCACCGCGCGGTCGAGCGGGAGCCGGAAGAGCCTCGGTCGGGGGTTGCCCGGCTGAGGGTGCTCGGTGACCGTTCCGACCTCCACGAAGGAGAAGCCCATGGCGCCGAGGGCGTTGTAGGCGACCGCGCCCTTGTCGAGCCCCGCGGCGACGCCGATCGGCGTCGGGAAGCGACGGCCGAAGAGCTCGACCGCGAGCGAGCCGTCGTCTTCGACGCCGAAGGTCGCTCGGAGGGCGCTCCGGGCGGGAGCGGATCGATGCGCCACCGCGAGCGATCGCAGGGTGAGCTCGTGCGCTCGCTCGGCATCGAGCGCGAAGAGCGCGGGGCGAAGGGCGGAGCGGTAGAGCGATCCGGCCAGGGTCACGCGTCGTCCCCGCAGGTGAGCGAGCGCTCGGCCACCCCGCGGGAGGGGTCGACCTCCAGGAGCACGAAGCCCTCCGGGGTCGCGAGGGCGCTCCCGGGCGCGCAGCCCAGCGTCTCGCTGGAGGACTCGTGCGCGACCTGGCCGTGGCCCACGTCATAGACGTGCACCGCGCAGCCGAGCTCGCCCTGGAGCGGCGAGTGGAGCACCAGCACCCGGTCGCCGGACACCGCCGCCGCGAGCACGTCGTTGGTGAAGATGTTGGTGTCGACGGTGAGGCTGGGATCGTTGAGCGCGACGAGGCGAAGCGCCTGCGAGCGCCCGCCGGGGCCCGCGTGGAAGTCCACCCGCATGCAGCCGCTGAGCGGGCAGACCAGCGGCCCCTGGCCGGACCACGCGCTCCGCCCGTCGGGCTCGAGCACCCAGGACCAGTTCTCGAAGGGTCCGCCGGCGGTCTCGCCTTCGACCACGAAGCGGCCGAAGTCCCAGCGCGCGTGCAGCGAGCGCAGCGCGGCCGAGGCGCCCGTCAGCGGCTGCGCCTCCATCAGGAGCTCTCCCGCGGGGCCCACCAGAGCGACCCAGGGGGTGCCCTCCGCGTCGCCCTCGCGGCCCGCCTTCAGCCACGAGACCAGCACCGCTCCCTCGCGCGCCGCGGTCGAGATGGAGAGGGCGCGGTCGAGGCCCAGCCGGCGCACCGGGCGGGGCACGTCGAAGCGCGCGTCGGTGAAGGTCGCCCGGCCGTCGAGCACGCCGAGGAAGCCGCGGCCGGTCCAGGCGACGGCGTGCGGGGCGAGCGAGAGGGAGCTGGGGATCGAGGCCTCCGCGCGGGCGTCGCGCCAGAAGAGCATCCCGCTCGACGACGTGCGCCCGAGCACCCGCGGGCCATCGGGCCCTCGCAGCAGCCACGGCGCATCGAGCGCCTCGCTGGTCGACGTGAAGCGGCGCTCCTCGAGGGTGCAACGATGCGGCCGATCTCGCGCGCCCTGCGACCCCATCGGGGTCAGCGTCGGCGCGGCGGTCTCCTCTCGACGAGGACACCCCAGGAGCGACCAGGCCAGGAACACCAACAGGCAGGCGGCACGCACGCCGCGACCATAGCGCGATCCGCGGGTCAGTTCCGTCGATGGAGGCGGAACTCCACCTGCATGCCCGAGGGGCCGCCCTCCAGGTTGCCAAAGGTGCGGCTGGCGCCGTCCTGCGCCGGGAGGTTGAGCGTCGCGCCGAGGAGCGGCAGGGTCCGGGGCGCGTCGACGTGCCGGTCGGCGTGCGTGAGCTCCGGCGAGCTCACCCGCATCCCGTCGAGGTCGAGCAGGAGCTGTCCGCTCACCGGGTCGACCCGTCCGCTCACCGCCGTCATGGTGTTGCCGCCGACCGCGCGCCCCCGACGGACCGTGCTCTCGTCACAGGTCCCGAAGTTGGCGATGCGGGACGAGCAACGGCCCGGCCCGAGCGACTCGATGCGCAGGTCGTCTCGCACCGTGAGGTCGACGGTCATGCCGCGGCAGGTGAGCTCGTAGTTGGCGAGGGCGTTCATCCCCACGCAGCGCGAGGCGTGGGTGGTGTCGACCTCCAGCCGCCACGAGCGCTCGATGAGCCGGAGCGAGGTCGTGAGCGCGAGGCTGTCGACCACCCGGTTGCCCTCGGACAGGTCGACCCGGACGCGCACCTCCAGCTCCGGCGGATCGGGGATCTGCAGCGGCGCGGAGTACCTCGCGTTGCCGTTGAAGCCCGGGGTGAGCCCGCCGACGCCGGTGGCGTCGCTCGATCCGCTCGACGACCACTGCACCCGGAGCGAGCGCCCCCCTCCCAGGTCGCCCAGCTGCGGGACCGTCGGCGCCCCTTCGCCCGTCGGGTTGCGGGTCGAAGGGATGCCCGTGCAGAAAAGCTCCAGCTCCGCGGTCGCCCCGGGCACCAGCACCCGGCGGTTGACGTCGAGCCGGCACGAGAAGCGCCCGTTGTTGGAGCGGTTGAGCGGCGCCCCCGCGGGCGCCCCCGCGTCCTGGGCCCTCGCCGTCGACGCCGCCATGAACAGAACGCACGCGGGCGCGATCGCCCGAATCAGCCGCCGAGTACCCATAGCGCAGAGTCTGCTCCCGCGACGTGAGCCGTCGCAACATCTCAGCCCGCCGGGACGCGCGCCACGTCACGGGCATTCACCGGCCGGGCGTCACGGGGTGACGTCCGACCGGCGGGAGGGGATTACCGAAGGGGGTAAAGGTCGGGGGGAGCGGGGCGCGTCAGTTGGTGCTGGGGACGGGGGCCGGGACGGGGGCCTCGGCGCCCAGCACCACCGGGGTCTCGAGCGCGTACTGGAGCACCTCCTCCATCTTGGCGACGGGGATGAACTCCAGGGTGTCGCGGATCTCCTGCGGGACCTCCTCGAGGTCGGGCTTGTTGCGCTCGGGGAGCAGGATGCGCTTGATGCCGGCGCGGTGCGCCGCGAGCACCTTCTCCTTGATGCCGCCCACCGGGAGCACCCGCCCTCGGAGGGTGATCTCGCCGGTCATCGCCACGTCGTGCCTCACCCGGATGCCCTTGAGCATCGAGAAGAGCGCCGTGAACATCGTCACGCCGGCGCTGGGCCCGTCCTTCGGCATGGCCCCGGCGGGGATGTGGATGTGGATGTCGCTCTTGTCGAGGAAGTCCTCGGGGATGCCGAGCTGCCGCGACTTGGAGCGCACGAAGGAGAGGGCCGCCTGCGCGGACTCCTTCATCACGTCGCCGAGCTGACCGGTGAGCTGGAGCTTGCCGGTGCCGGGCATGCGCGTGGCTTCGATGAAGAGGATCTCTCCGCCCACCGGGGTCCACGCGAGGCCGGTGGCGACGCCCACCTCTTCGGTGCGCTCGGCCACCTCGCTGGTGAACTTCGCCTGCCCCAGGTAGGGGATGAGGTCGTCGGCGCTGTCGATCTTGTAGGGACCCGGGTTGCCCTCGGCGATCTTCACCGCGACGCCGCGGATGACGCTCGCGACCTGGCGCTCGAGGCTGCGGACGCCCGCCTCTCGGGTGTAGAAATCCGTGATCGCCTCGAGGGCCGCGTCGGTGATGTCGAGCTGCGCGGTCTTGATGCCGTGCTCCTCGAGCTGCTTCGGCAACAGGTGCTGCCGCGCGATGGCGCGCTTCTCGTTACGCGTGTAGCCGGGGATGTCGAGGATCTCCATGCGGTCGCGGAGCGGCGGGGGGATCGGGTCGGCCACGTTGGCGGTCGCCACGAACATCACCTGCGAGAGGTCGTAGGGGATCTCCAGGTAGTGGTCGCTGAAGGTGTGGTTCTGCTCCGGGTCGAGCACCTCGAGCAGCGCCGCCGAGGGGTCGCCCCGGAAGTCGTGGCCGATCTTGTCGACCTCATCGAGCATGAACACCGGGTTGATGGTGCCGGACTTCTTCATGCCCTGGATGACCTGGCCCGGGAGCGCTCCGACGTAGGTGCGACGGTGCCCGCGGATGGCCGCCTCGTCGTGCACGCCGCCGAGCGACACGCGCACGAACTTGCGGCCGAGGGCCTTGGCGATGCTGCGCCCGAGGGAGGTCTTGCCCACGCCGGGGGGCCCGAGCAGGCAGAGGATGGGGCCCTTCTTGTCGGCCTTGAGCTTGCGAACGGCGAGGTACTCGAGGATGCGCTTCTTGACCTTCTCCAGGCCGTAGTGGTCCTCGTCGAGCACCTCGCGCACCTTGGCGATCTCGAGGTTGTCGGGGGTGCTGTTGGTCCACGGCAGGTCGAGGATCCAGTCCAGGTAGGTGCGCACCACCGTGTACTCGGCGCTGCCCACCTGCATCGAGCGCAGACGGCGGAGCTGCTTGCGCGCCACCTGCTCGGACTCGCCCGGGAGGTTGGCCTTGGTGATGCGCTCCTCCAGGCCGTCGAGGTCCCCCTGGTCGCCTTCGTCCTCCCCGAGCTCCTCCTTGATGGCCTTGAGCTGCTGGCGGAGCACGTACTCCCGCTGGTTCTTGCCCATCTCCTCCTTGATCTGGGAGTTGATGCGCTCGCGCATCTTCAGGATCTCCAGCTGCCGGGTGAGCAGCTTGAGCACCTGCTTGATGCGGTCCTTCACGTCCGTGGTGGACATGAGCTGGGCCTTCTCCTCGACGGGCGCGTCGAGGTTGGCCGCGACGAGGTCGGCCAGCGCCCCGGGCTCCTGGATGGAGTCGATGAGCGACTGCGCCTCTCGCGGGAGCTCGGGCATCAGCTGGATCACCTGCTTGGCGACCTCGCGCAGCGACATCGCCAGGGCCTCGGCCTCGACGTCGTCGATCACCGGCGACTCCTCGACGCGCACCACCTTCGCGCGGAGGTAGGGCCCGTGCTGCGTGACGCCCGCGAGCTTGATGCGCGTGAGGCCCTGCAGGATGAGCGAGTAGTTGCCGGTGGAGTGCTTCAGGCTCTTGAGGACGCGGGCCGCCGCGCCGACCGGGTAGAGGTCGCCCTCCCCCGGGTCGTCGATGTTGGGGTCTCGCTGCGCGAAGATCGCAATGACGGGCTGCGAGAGGTTCTCCAGGTCTTCGACCAGGGCGACGGACTTCTCCCGCCCCACGTCGAAGGGCGCCACGGCCCCGGGGAACAGCACCGCGTTGCGGATCGGCAGCACCGGCAGCTCGTCGCCAAACTTCAGATCGTTCTCATCCGGGGTCTGTCCCCCACGCTTGCGCTCGGGCATTCGATCACCTCGACTGCACCGTAGAGACAACGCTCTCCCCGAAGCGTCGTGCACCATGCCGCGCACCAAGCGCGCATCGTCACGCGACCTCGAAAACGACCGGCTCTGCGGCGTGTCGTGGGACCTTAGTCACTTGACCCCCGCATGGCAACGGCACTTCTCGCGCCACCATTTTCGTGGGCTCTTCGCGGTCGCTGGTCAGTACCACCCGCTAGCCGCCGACACCGGCGGGAACGACAGCCGCTGGTCCATGCGACGGTCCTCCGCGAGCTCCTCGAAGTAGCGCCGCCAGCCAGGCACTCCCTCGACGAGACGGAGAAAGACCTGACTCGGCAGTACCAGCACCATCGCCCCTGCCCCGGCGGTCACGGTCGCGGTCACCGGGACGCCTTCCAGCATGGAGATCTCACCGAAGACCTCGCCCGGACCGAGCTCCGCCAGCAACGCCGGTCCCTGCGGCGTCTCGCGGGTCACCGACACGCTCCCGTGCAGCACCACGTGCAGCCCGCCGCCGGCCTCGCCCTCGCGCAGCAGCACCTGCCCCGCCGTCACCGCCACCGCCTCGAAGCGCGACCCCAGCTGCAGCCGCTGCCCCGCGTCGAAGGGCTCGAACATCGCGTGCGTGTCGAGGAGCCGCTTCACCAGCCGCTGGCGCATGAAGCGCTCCAGCGCCGCGGCGATCACCGGCAGGCCCTGCGCCGCCGCGGTCAGCGCGTCGCGGCCGAAGACCAGCACCTCCGAGGCCTCCGACGCGGTCACCGTCGCGGCGCGCGGGGCCGCCGAGAGCAGCGCCATCTCCCCGAAGATCGCCCCCTCCTCCAGCGTGGCGAGCGCGGCGCTCCCGCGGGTGACCCGCACCCGCCCCCTCGCCAGGAGGAAGAACGCGTCGCCCGGATCGCCCTCGCGCACCACCACCTCCGCCGCCGAGAGCGACCGGCGCCTCACCGCCCCGAGGAGGTTCGCGAAGGCCTCGGGCGGCAGCTCGGAGAGCAGCGGGATCGCGGGCACCACCCCCGGCCACGCGGGCAGGCCCTCGCGCGAGGCGGCGAGCGCCGCGGCGGCGTCGCAGACCTGGGCGTCGCTCCACGCGACGGGCACCCAGGCCTCCGAGGGCACCGGCGCGGAGGGATCAGGGAGGCCGAGGCGAGCGGCGCGACCGAGGGCCGCCGAGCCTGCGGCGTAGCGGGTCGCGAAGGACGGGAGCAGCGCGCGCGCTGCCGGGTCGAGGGCCTCCAGGGCCTTCAGCGCCACCATTGCGAGCAGGGGGTGGCCCGCGGCGCTGGCCTCCGCGAGCACGAGAGCGAACACCTGCGCGGCCTGTGGCAGCCGGCCGAGCGCGGCGAGCGCGTCGCCGATGCGGAGGCGCGACTCGAAGTCGTGCGGCGCGGAGCGCACCAGCGAGACGAGGCCCCGCAGCGCGTCGACGGGGGCGCGGGCGAGGAGGGCGTCGTCGACCTGTTCGGCGAGTTCACGTCGGGTGGGCATCGACCGGCGACGATACCTCCTCGCGCGACCCGCTGGCACGACCTCACCGTCGCTGGTAGATCGTGCACCCAATGGACACCTCCGGCCTCGAGCTGCGCTTCCGCATCGGATCGATCCCCGTGATCGTCGAGCCGTGGTTCTGGCTCTCGGGCCTGATGTTCAACATGCAGAGCATGGAGGGCCCGCGCATCGTCCTGTGGCTGCTGGTGTTCTTCGTGTCGGTGCTGGTCCACGAGCTCGGGCACGCGCTGGCCATCCACGCCTTCGGGGCCCGCGCGAGCATCCGGCTGCACTCCTTCGGCGGGCTCACGCACCCTTCGCGCAACCTCTCCCGCTGGCGCAGCGTCGCGATGACCCTCGCCGGCCCGGGCGCGGGCTTCGTCCTCGGCGGCCTCGCGCTGCTCACGCTGCGCCTCGTGCCCACCCTTCCGCCGCTCGCCTACTGGACCGTCGAGCGGTTGATGATCGTGAACTTCTTCTGGGGCGTGATGAACCTCCTGCCCATTCCCCCGCTCGACGGCGGCCACGTGCTGCTCGGGGTCCTCGGGCGCCGGTACGAGCGCACCGCGCGCATCATCGCCGTGGCCGTCGCAGGGCTCGTCGTGCTCTACGGCCTCTCGTCGGGGCAGCTCTTCCTGACCATCATGTTCGGGCTGCTGGCCTTCCAGAACATCCAGACCCTGCGCGCCATGAGCAGCCACTGAGGCCGCGGCCTCAGGGCTGCGCGTGCTCGATCGGGAACTGGGCCCGGTGCGCGAGGAAGACCCCTCGCACCGCGATCGCGTGGACGATCGACACGAGCGCGTAGCCCATGCACCCGATCAGGAACTCGTCGCGGTGGTGGGCGCTGAGCCACGCGCCCGCGCCCACGAGGACCAGCGCGTTGTAGCCCACGATCACCGTCGCGGCGTGGCGGGTGGCGCGGTCGGCCCGGTCGCGCTCGCCGCGCACCAGCGAGCCCCCCGCGCGCCAGAGCAGCCCCGCGCACACCGCGCCCGGGAAGAACGACGCCATCAAGACCATGGCGGCCGGATCGGTCTGCATCTTGTCCAGCATCAGCAGCCCGACGCACCAGGCGAGGAAGCCCGGGATCACCATCTGCCCGAGGAACCAGCACGAGAACGCCATCGCCCGCAGCCAGCCCGGCGCGCGGTCGCGCTTCACCGCGGCGACGGTGGCGCGGACGGTCGCCTCGCGGAAGACGCCCTGTCCCTCCACCGGGAGGTCGGCCTCGCGGGAGTCCTCCTGGTACCAGCGGCTGCGCCACGCGCCCTCCACGAAGAGGCTCGTCATCGAGGGGATCGCCAGCACCCCGATCGCCCCGCCCACCATCCAGCCCAGTGCTTCCATGGACACTGACGGTAACGACGGCGCCGGGCGCGGGCACCCCATCGGGCGGCCGCTCACCCGCGGCGTTCGACCGCTCGCGGTGATACCGTCGCCGCCGGTTCGCCGGATCGTCTGGCGGAGGGACCTACGATGAAGCCGAAGCTCGCTCGCTCGCTCTGGATCACCTTCGCCGCCGCCTCCCTCGCCGCCGCGCAGGCCGCCGCGCAGGCCGACCCGGACGTGATGGCCGCCACCCGGCGCGAGCTCGTCCAGGAGGCCCAGCAGGCCCGCGCCTCGCGCGACCACCTCCGCGCGCTCGAGCTCGCCAACCGCGCGGGACAGCTCGGGATGACCACCGCCCTGCGGCGCTTCATCGCCGAGGAGCAGAGCGCCCTCGGGATCCTCGGCGCCGCGCTCGACAGCGCCGAGCGCTGCGTCCGCGAGGCCCCGAGAGACGCCTCGCCCGCGAGCGCCGAGCACGCCGCGGCCTGCGAGGCCCTCGCGGCCGACCTCCGCCCCCGCGTCGCTCGGGCCGTCGACGAGGCGCCGCCTCCGAGCGCCCCACCCCCGAGGCGCCGGGTCGCGCCCGCCCCGCCCCCCCCCCCCCCCCGTGGGGGAGCCCCCGGGTCGCGAAAACCCCGCCCCCGGGCGGGGGGGGGGCGGGGGGGCCCGGGGGT
>CBIHPK010000152.1:0-20144 GCA_966211675.1 uncultured Myxococcaceae bacterium | reverse complement strand
CGGACGGCGACTCGATCCGCGACGGCGACGAGCTCGGCCCGGGCGGCAGCGCCACGCCGCGCGACTCGGACATGGACGGCATGATCGACGCCAACGACCCCGACGACGACGGCGACACGGTGCCGACGCGCGACGAGCTCGGCATGGGCGGCTTCGCCTCGCCGCGCAACACGGACATGACCGACGGGCCGGACTACCTCGACCCGGACGACGACAACGACGGCATCCCGACCCGCGTCGAGCGCATGCTCGACCCCACGGACGGCGATGACTTCGACATGGACGGCAACCCCTCGTACCGCGACCTCGACGCCGACGGCGACGGGGACCTCGACCACGACGAGGGCGGCGCCACGCTCACCACGCCGGTCAACACCGACGGCGCGTCGGACAACCCGGACTTCCTCGACCGCGACTCGGACAACGACTGCGTGCCCGACAGCGATCCCCGCGAGGACGGCGCCAACCGCGTCAACGCGCGGCTCCCGGCGGCGGACCCGAACGCCAACTGCACCGATCCCACGCTGCCCGTCTGCGACACCAACGCGGGCCGCTGCGTGGCGCGCGCCGACGCGGGCGTGACCGACGCGGGCGTCGACGGCGGCGTCCCCGCGGCCCGCTACAGCTACGCGGGCGACGGCTTCGCGTGCACGGTCAACCCGGGGCCCACCGACGCCCCGGGCCTCGCCGCGCTCTGCCTCGGCGCCCTCGCGGTGGCGATCCCCTCGATCCGCCGCCGCCGCCGCTCCTCCTCGAAGAAGTAGCCCTCTCCCCTCGGGCGTCCCGCCCTGGCCTTTACCCGATCGGGTAGAGGGTCAGGGCGCGGACTCCGCCCGATCCATCAGCTCCCGCAGCATCCCGTAGGTCAGGCCCCAGATGGTGAGCCCGCGCCACTGCCAGCGCGGCAGCCGCATGGGGAGCTTCACCGGGATGGCCTTGAGCGGCCGGAACCACCACAGCATCGACCCCTGCGTGCGGCGCACCTCCTCGAGGGGCACCCACATCGCCTCGGCGACCTCGCGCGCGTCGAGGGTCAACGGCGGATCGCCCTCGATCGCGTAGACCACGGGCACCACGGTGAAGCGCGCCCAGCTGCGCTGCTTGAGCGAGGGGTGGTCGTCGAGCTGCCCGAGCCTCCGTGCGCCGATGGCGCGCAGGTCGAGCCCGACCTCCTCCAGGGTCTCCCGGAGGGCGGTGTCGTCGATGCTGACGTCGGCTTCGCTGACCTTGCCGCCGGGGAGCGCGGCGTGGCCCGACCAGCGGTCGCCAAGGCGCTCGGCGCGGCGGATCACCAGCACCTCCACGGCGCCCTCGCGCTCTCGCAGGATGACCGCCACCGCGGCCCTCCATCGGACGTCGCCCTCGTAGGTCCAGCGGTCGGAGGAGGAGCTGAGGGCGCGTGCGACGCGGTCGAGGGTGAGGCTCACGGGAGCACTCTATGGCAGATGGACCTCAGCGGCGCTTGCGGCGCGCGCGGTGGCTCACGACGAGCCCGCCGACGAGGCCCATGGTGATCATCGCGAGGGAGGCCGCGCACTCGCCGCCGCCGGTGCGGTTGTCGTAGCGGGGGCGGCGGTTGCGGCTGCGGTCGTAGTCGTAGGAGCTGCCCCAGGAGGGCGGGCGCGACACGCCGCCGGTCTTCTGTCCCCAGGTCTTGGTGGGGGCCGGGCTGCCGCCGCTGCCCCAGCGCGAGCCGCCGAAGCTGCCGCCGGTGTGCTGCGCGTCGACGGGGGCTGGTCGCAGCGCGAGGAGGGCGCCCACGAGGCAGCAGCACAGGGCGAGGACGATCCAGCGGGCGCGCATCGGGTGCGAGCGAGACTAGCTCACATCGCTGGAGGGCCGAAGGAGGGGAGTTGCTACGGCGGTGGGGCTTTGCTATCCCGCCCGACCCTTCTTCGCGACGGGACGCGGAGACCGTTCACCCTTCGGAGGCCATCACGCATGGATCGCTTCATCGGCCTCGATTTCGGAACGACCAACAGCGCCCTCTCCATCGCCCACGCCGACGGCCGCTCGGAGCTGGTGAGCTTCCCCACCCGCGAGGGCCCGAGCAGCACCTTCCGCTCGGTGCTCTTCTTCGACCCGAGCGAGCGCGACCCTCGCGTCGGCGTGCGCGCCCACGCCGGGCCGCAGGCGCTCGAGCGCTACCGAGACGCGCAGACGCCGGGGCGGCTGATCCAGTCGCTCAAGTCCTACCTCGCGACGGACCTGCTGCGCTCGACCACGGTCTTCGATCGCAACTACACCCTCGAGGATCTGATCGCCCTGATCGTGCGCGGCATCCGGGCGCAGTGCGGCGACGCGCTGGGCGACCCCTCCTCGGTGGTGAAGGGCCTGGTGGTCGGTCGGCCGGTGCGCTTCTCCAACGCCGACACGCCCGAGGACGAGCAGCGGGCGCTCTCCCGGCTGCGGTCCGCGCTCGCGCTCGCGGGCCTCGAGGACGTGACCTTCGAGTTCGAGCCCGTGGGCGCGGCCTACTACTACGAGTCGCGCCTCGACCACGACGAGCTGGTGCTCATCGGGGACTTCGGCGGCGGCACCAGCGACTTCTGCCTCGTGCGCGTGGGCCCCGGGGCGAAGCGCGACCCGTCGGCGAAGCGCATCCTCGGCACCGAGGGGGTCGGGCTCGCGGGCGACGTGTTCGACGGCGAGATCGTCGACGCGGTGGTGTCGCCGAGGCTCGGCAAGGGGACGAAGTACCGCTCGTACCTCGACGGCAAGGAGATCCCGGTGCCCTCGTGGCTCTACGAGCGCGTGCGGCGGTGGCATCACCTGTCCTTCCTGCGGAGCCGCGAGACGCTGCGCTTCGTGAAGGAGATGCGCGACCAGTGCCCCGACCCGAGGGCGCTGACGGCGCTGCTGCACCTGGTCGAGGACGACCTCGGCTTCGACCTGCACCGCGCGGTCGAGGGCACCAAGGTCAAGCTCTCGCGGGAAGACCGGGTGAACCTCCGCTTCGACGACGACCCGGTGGACATCGACCTGCCCGTCTCGCGCGCCGACTTCGAGCGCTGGATCGCGGGCGACCTGGCGCTGCTGCGCGGCTGCATCGACCGGCTGCTCGCGAGCACCGGGGTGAGGTCCGCGGAGGTCGACCGGGTCTTCCTCACCGGCGGCACGTCGATGGTGCCCGCGGTGCGGAAGATCTTCGTCGAGCGCTTCGGCGAGGAGCGTCTGCGCGCCGGCGACGAGCTCACCTCCGTCGCGAGCGGCCTCGCGCTGCGCGCTCGCGAGCTGCACCGCTGAGGGCTCCGCGCGCCGCTGGATCGCCGCGTAATCGAAGCCTCACGCCAGAAATATTTTGTAGAAAATTGGCGCCCTGAACAGAAGCGTGAGCGGGGTGGCGATTTGCCTTGCGGCCGACTTGCGGAGCTCCGCCCACGGTGGCTTTATCAGGCGGGAGGTGGGACGTGAGATCATTTGATCAAGCGGTGGAGGGGGACATTTCGGGGTCGCTCAAGGCGAGGGTGCGGGAGTTCTCGAGCGTGCTCGATCGCATGCAGGAGCTGCCGCCGCGCTTCGGGATTCTCAGGGGCACCGCGGAGGGGCAGGACCCGTCGCTGCTGCGAGACGCGCTCGAGCGCCTGCAGCTGGAGCACCGGGAGCTTTGCGCCGCGCGGGAGGTATTGCAGGCGGAGTTCGACGAGCTGGAGGCGACGAGGAGGGAGCTGGAGTTCGAGCGCAGGCGGTACCGCGATCTCTTCGACCTGGCGATCGATCCCTATGTGCGGGCCGATCCGCTGGGGGTGATCCGCGAGGTGAACCTGGCGGCGGGGCGGCTGCTCGGGGTCGAGCCCTCGGCCCTCATCGGCCGGCCCTTCGAGGCGGTCATCGAGGGCGGCGACAGCGTGCGCATCGCGTCGGCGCTGAAGACGCTGCGGGCTGACGGGGCGGTGGAGGTGACCTTCGGGCTCAACGTCGCCAACCACGCCAAGACGAGGGTGATCCTCCGGGCCACCACGGTGGGCAACGGGGTGCTCTGGTGCGCCCGCCCGACCGACGACCAGGTCTCGATGCTCCGCGATGGTACCGAGCGGCTCCCGGGTGACCGCCCTTCGGACAGCTGCCCCACCTGGCAGGAGCTCGACGCCTCCAACCGCGCGAAGGACCGGGTGCTGGCGATCCTCGGCCACGAGCTCCGGACGCCCATCAACGTGATCCTCGGCTGGGCGGCGCTGATGCGTCGCGACCGGCTCGACTCCGAGGCGCACACGCGGGCGCTGGGCGTCATCGAGCGCACCGCGCTCACGCAGGCGCTGCTCCTCGATCGGCTGCTCGACGCCTCGCGGCTGACGGCGCACAAGCTGATGGTGATGCCGACGCGGCTCGACCTGGGCGAGGTCGCCCGCCAGGCCGTCGAGGCGATCGGTCCGCTCGCGGCCCCGAAGGAGATCACGGTCTCCTGCGACGTGGCGCCGGGGCTCATGGTGCGGGGCGACGCCGAGCGCCTCTCGCAGGTGCTCTTCAACCTGCTCACCAACGCGCTCAAGTACTCGCCCGCGGGCAGCACCGTCGTCGTGCGGGGCACCCTGCAGGAGGGCGAGCGGGGCCCCGAGGCGAAGCTGTCGGTCATCGACCACGGCTGCGGCATCGAGGCGGCGAGCCTGCAGCTGATCTTCGAGTGCTTCCGCCAGGTGGACGAGCGTCAGAAGTCCCTGTCGGGCCTCGGGCTCGGGCTCTTCATCGTCCGAGAGATCGTGGCCCTCCACGGCGGCCAGGTGCGCGCCGAGAGCGCCGGGCTGGGCACCGGCTCGGAGTTCATCGTCACGCTCCCGGTGGACACCTCGGCTCCGTAGCTTCCACCCACCCAACCAACACGCTCAGGGGGGCGTCGAGCGCCGGGGATGCGGTACAACGCCCGTCCATGCAAGCCCTCGACGCCGACCTCATGGCCCTCCTCGACGACTCCTTCGAGCGCCTGTGCGCGCAACCCGTGGGGGCGTTCATCGACCCCGAGGCGGCGCTCGCGGCGCTCGACCAGCTGGGCGACCCGGAGCGCGTCGCCCACTGGAACGCCCGGCTGTGGGTGCCGCTGCGCGACCGGCTGATCGACCGCGCGGCGAAGAGCGACGTGAAGCTCCGCGACTGGCTGCCCGAGGAGGCCGCGGCGCGCATCGTGGAGCGCGCGGGTCGGCCTCGTCCGCTGCCGCCGAAGATGGTCGACGAGCTGGTGGCGAGCGACCGGGTGCGCGACGGGGTGAAGGCGACGCTCACCGAGGCGCTGACCTCCTTCGTGCAGAAGGCGGGCTCCGGCGGAGGCGCCGCCGCGGCGGTGGGCGGCGGCATGCTCCGTGGGGCGCTCTCCTTCGGGGCGAAGGCCGCGGGCAAGATGCTGGGCGGCGTGGGCGAGGAGATCCAGCGGCAGCTGATGGAGCGGGTGGGGGACTTCGTCGACGGCGCGATGTCGAGCGTGCAGCAGCGCATCGCCGAGCGGCTGAAGAGCGACGAGACCTCCAAGGCCCTGGGCAGGCGCTGGGGAGCCGGGGTGGCCAAGGCGCTGGATGGCACCGAGGCCAACGGCGCGAAGCGGCTGCGCCGGGTGGCCTGGGCCGAGGTCGACGCGCTGGCGCCGGGGGTGGTGGCGCACAACGCGAAGCGCGCGGCGCTGCGGGCGACCATCGCGGAGGAGCTGGTCTCGGTGGGGGCCGACCTGGAGGGCGAGACCGTGGGCTCGCTGCTGGAGGCGGCGGGCCTGAAGGAGCACGCGCACGCCCAGTGGCGGCGCATCGGCGCGAAGATGATGGCGGGCGCCGGGTGGAAGCGCGCCACCGACGCGGGCATCTGAGCATCGGAGTCGGCTGAGACGATGAGCGAGCGACCCGCGGTGATGCGGCCCTTCGATGCGGTGCTGGTGGTGTCCTTCGGGGGGCCGCAGGGGATGGACGAGATCCGCCCCTTCCTCGACAACGTGCTGCGTGGCCGTCGGGTGAGCCCCGAGCGCCTCGCGGAGGTGGCGCACCACTACGAGCTCTTTGGCGGCGTGTCGCCCATCACGGCCCTCACCATGGCGCAGGCCGATGGGCTGGCGCAGCGGCTGCGCGCCTACGGCCCGACGCTCCCGGTCTACGTGGGGATGCGCAACTGGCGGCCCTTCCTGGTGGAGACGCTCGCGGAGATGTCGCGAGCGGGGGTGCGCCGCGCGGTGGGATTCATCACCGCGGGGCACAAGAGCTACTCGAGCTGCGGGCAGTACAAGGTCAACGTGGCCGACGCTCGCAAGGAGCTCGCGGCGAGGGGCCTCGGCGACGTGGAGGTGAGCTTCGTGGGCGACTGGTTCGCGCACGAGGGCCTGGTGCTGGCCAACGCGCAGAGCGTCGCCGAGGCGCTGTCACGGCTGCCCGCGGAGAAGCGCGCGGCGGCGAGGGTGGTGTTCACGGCGCACAGCATCCCGGTGAGCATGGCGAGGGACAGCCGCTACGTGGCCAACCTGGAGGAGACCGCGCGACTGGTGATGGAGCGGCTCGGTCGCACGGGCCACGCGGTGGTGTTCCAGTCGAGGAGCGGGCGGCCCGAGGACCCGTGGCTGGAGCCCGACGTGAACGACTACCTCAGGGCCGAGCGGGCGAAGGGGCTGGAGGCCGCGGTGGTGTCGCCGCTAGGGTTCGTGTGCGAGCACGTCGAGGTGCTCTACGACCTCGACCACGAGCTGCGCGCGACCTGCGACGCGATCGGGCTCTCGATGACCCGGGCGAGGGCGGTCAACGACTCGCCGGCCTTCATCGACCTGATGGCCGACGTGGTGCGGGCGCACTACGCGGCGCACTCGGCGCATCGGCGGCTGCCGATCGTGGGCACGCCGCCGAGGGTCGAGGGGCCGCCGCCGCGACGGCCCGGAGCCTGAGCGACGCCGGTCACGGCAGGCAGCAGCCGCCGCGGCTCGCGAACACATAGAGCCCGTCGAGGGTGCTCGTCTGCAGGTGCAGCATCCGCCGACCCTCGCCGAAGCGCCGCTGGAAGTACTCCCTCACCTGCGCCGCGGAGTTGCACCCCCGGTCGCCTGGGACGCGACCCGGCTGGCAGTCGCTCGCGCAGCTCATGGTGCTGTGCCCGGTGACGTCCGCGAAGGGCGCGGCCGGGGTCCCGCCTCGCTCCAGCGCCACCCCTCGCGGGGCGTAGAGCGTCGAGGCCGCGGCCCCCTCGCCGACGAAGTGCACCACCCGCACGGCGCTCACGTGCTCGCCGTTGAGCGTGAGGTCCACCGGCGAGCGCGCGATCACGCCCACGTTGGCGATGGGAACATCCACCACCAGCGTGAAGCTCCCGCCCGCCTCGTTGCCGACCACCACCGTGTCGCCCGCCGGGTCGTCGACGCGCGCCTTCGGTCCGCAGGCCAGCGTTCGCGGCGGGCCCACGTCCCTCGGCGGCGGCCGGTCGGGCTCCACCGAGACGTCCTCCTCCATCGGGCTCTCTTCGACGAAGCCCGCGTCGGGCGAGACGTCGTCGTCGGGCTCCGTGGCGTCCTCGCTCGCCCCGAGGTCACTCGGAGGCAGCGCCGAGTCCACCTCGATGACCGAGCTCTCGGTGCAGCCGAGCATGACGGCCATCACCAGCGTGAGCACGTCCCTCGATGACATCGCGCCTGCCACCCTAGCACCGCTCGGTACGGCGCTTCACCGTCCCAGGTAAACGCGGCTATGCTCCAGCTGGAACAGCTCGTGCTGTGGTTGGCCGCGGAGCATAAGGAGCAACGATGGCATTTCGATCAGGGGCAGGACTCGGCGCCATGGCGCTTGTGATGGTGGCGGTGGGGGCTGCGTCGGGTTGTGCCGACGAGATCCCGCCGACCTTTCAATGGCAGGCGGTGCAGTCCGACCTGCCGGGCGCGATGCTCTCCATCTGGGGCACCACCGCGTCGGACGTCTACGCCGTCGGGGCGGATGCCAACGACGGCACCGGCCCGCAGGCGCTGCACTTCGACGGCACGCGCTGGACCCGCATCGACACCGGCGCGGGGCGGGGGAGCCTCTGGTGGGTTCACGGCGTCTCCGCCACGCAGGTCTACATGGTGGGCAGCGAGGGCACGGTGCTGCGCTACGACCCGGTCCGCGGCGTCACGGAGCGCATGACCACGCCGGCGCGCACGCCGACCCTCTTCGGGGTGTGGGGCGCGAGCGCCAACGACGTCTGGGCGGTGGGCGGCAACACCGACGGCAACACCGGCGTGATCTGGCACTACGACGGCACCGCGTGGTCGGCGCAGCAGGCGCCCGGCGGGCTCAACGACCGCACGCTCTGGTACAAGGTCTTCGGCAACGCCGCCAACGACGTGTCCGTCTGCGGAACCAACGGCGCGCTGCTCCACTGGAACGGCTCGGCCTGGTCGCAGGAGACGGTTCCCGAGGCCGGTCGTGGGCCCCTCTTCACGGTGCACGGCCGGGGCAACCAGCGATACGCGGTGGGCGGCAACGTGTCGGGCATCGTGCTCGAGTCCGACGGCGCGTCGACCCCGTGGCGCGCGGTCGCCATCGAGACGGCGCCCCGGCTCAGCGGGGTGTTCGTCCCCGAGTCGGGCTCGCCCCTCGCGGTGGGCAACGGCGGCTCGCTCTACCAGCGCCGCAGCGGATCGTGGCGCCAGGTCGCCCGCCCCCCGCGCACGCAGCTCGACTTCCACGCCGTCTGGGTAGACCCCACTGGGGCCATCTGGACCGTCGGCGGTGACCTGCAGACCAGCGCCCTCGCGCGCGGCGTGATCTACCGCTTCGGCGAGGCCATTCCCCGCACGCCCATCGTGACGCCGGAGTCCATCACCCGCTGCGACCAGACCCCGGGCAACATCTGCACGTACGCGGGCGCCGGCGTCGCGGGCTTCAACGGCGACGGACGGCCGCTGCGCGAGTCGATGATGTACTGGCCGATGGACATGGAGTTCTCGCCCAGCGGACAGCCGTACATCCTCGACTGGCAGAACCACCGCATCCGCCGCGTCACCGCCACCGGCACCTTCGAGACCATCATGGGCACCGACCTGCCCGGCGACGGTCCGCCCGACGGCATGGGCGACCTCACGGAGCCCGGCGCCCTCGGCACCACCGTGGCGCTCAACCACCCGACGGACCTGCAGTTCCTGCCCGACGGGCGGCTGATGGTGGTGGCCTGGCACAACCACAAGATCCGCCGCTGGGACCCGGCCACGGGGATGACCTTCGTCCCCCTCGGCCGCGGCCCCGGCTGGATCGACGGACCCTTCGCCATGGCGCGCATCAAGCAGCCCTCCAAGGGCGTGCTCGACCCGTCGGGCACGGCGATGTACCTGCTCGACCAGGGCAACGGCCGCGTGCGCCGGCTCGACCTCGCGACGCAGACCGTCAGCACCGTCGCGGGCATCGGGATGCGCGGCTTCGGCGGCGACAACGGCCCCGCCATGATGGCGACCTTCAACTGGCAGGCGGGCGAGAACCCCGAGCCCGAGGGCGGCATCGCGCTCGACCGCGACGGTCGCAACCTCTACCTCTCGGACACCGGCAACCACCGCATCCGGCGCATCGAGCTCGCCAGCGGGATGATCACCACCGTGGTCGGCACCGGCACCCTCGGCTTCGGCGGCGACAACGGCCCCGCCACCATGGCGCAGCTCTCGTCCCCGCAGGACATCGAGTTCGGCCCCGACGGCCGACTCTACATCGCCGACACCAACAACCACCGCATCCGGGCGGTCGACCTCACCACCGGGATGATCACCACCGTCGCGGGCACCGGGCGTCGCGGCTACGGCGGCGACCGCGGCCCGGCGGTGGCGGCGGACCTCTACCGACCGCACGGCATCGCCTTCGATGCGGCGGGCAACCTCTTCATCTGCGACACGCTCAACGACCGCGTGCGCCGGGTATGGCGATGATCTCCATGGAGCGAACGATGCGCGCGCTTTCCCCCCTCTCCCTGCTCGCCCTCGCGGCCGTCGCCGCGAGCTGCACCAACGATCCCTGCGCCTCGGTGCTCACCGAGGACGAGGCCCTCGCCAGCACCTGCGGCATCGCCAACGACACGCCGGTCACGCCGGTGGGTCCGACGCACTGCACCCCCGCCGCGGGGACCATCTGCACCATCATCGGCAACGGCGAGGCCGGCGTCGGCACCAACGACGTCGCGGGCACCTCGTCGCGCGCCTACCTCCCGCTCGACATGACCCTCGGCCCCAACGGCCGGCTCTACTTCCTCGACTGGAACAACCACGTCGTCCGAGAGCAGGCCCCCGACGGCACGGTGCGCACCGTGGTCGGCACCGGCGAGCTCTCCGACGGGGAGGACCCGCCCGTTCCGCCGGGCACGCCGCGGATGCCGACGCCGGCGCTGCGCCACCGGCTCAACCACCCGACGGGCATCGCCTTCGACGCCCAGGGCAACATGCTGATCGCCGCCTGGCACAACAGCATGATCAAGCGCGTGCGCAACGTCGGCACCGCGGGCTCGATGATCGAGGACCTCTGCGGCACCGGCGGCCGCAACTTCGGCGGCGACGGCGGCCCGGCGCTGAGCGCGGTGCTCGACCTCCCGGTGGGCGTGGCCATCTCGCCGTCTGGCGAGGTCTACATCGCCGACCAGGCCAACCAGCGCATCCGTCGCGTCAACGGCATGGACGTCATCAACACCGTCGTCGGCACCGGCATGGCCGGGTACTCCGGGGACAACGGCCCGGCGCTGATGGCGCAGCTGCGCAACCCGGTGGGCCAGGCGGCCTCTCCCGCGGGGCGCATCGACTTCGACTCGCGCGGCAACCTCTACATCGCCGACACGGGCAACAACGCGATCCGCCGCGTGGACGCCGCCGGGGTGATCACCACCATCGCGGGCACCGGCACCGTGGGCGCCACCGGCGACGGCGGCCCCGCCGCCATGGCCACGCTCAACCAGCCGACGGACGTCGACGTCGGCCCCGACGGCACGCTCTACATCGCCGACACGCAGAACTCCTGCGTGCGCGCGGTGGGCCCCGACGGGAACATCCGCACCGTCGCGGGCCGCTGCGGGATGCGAGGGTTCCAGGGCGACGGCGCCTCGCCCACGCTGGCGCTGCTCGACCGCCCCTACGGCGTCGAGACCGACTCCGCGGGCCGGCTCTTCATCGCCGACACGTACAACCAGCGCATCCGCGTCGTCATGATGCGTTAGTCCGCGCCGTCGCCGTCACGGCATCACGACGCGCCCCGGGGAGCTCCCCGCGGCGGTCGTGGTGCCGTCGCGGGTGTGGCAGAGGTTGCAGTCCCCGTGGGGGGCGGGCGACTGCATCTCGGAGGTGACGCCCTCCGGGGAGATCACCCGAACGTGCCGCAGCGGCATCCGCAGCGGAAAGGTCGTGTAGAAGTTACCGACCCGGTTGGCGAAGATCAGGAAGCGGTGGTTGCCGCCGTCGATCACCTCGATGCGAGCCCGGTGATCCTGGTCGGAGTCGTCCGAGGGAAAGCCGTCGCAGTCGTCCTCGTCGTTGAGCCCGGTGAAGACCGTTCCGGCCACGGAGAAGGTCGGGCCGCGGCGCCAGGCGCGGTGGCACCCGATGCACGCGACGCCCGGGTGCATCTCGTTGTCGCCCCGATCACCGCGGCCCCAGAAGGTCCCGCTCGCGCACGCCAGCGGTGCGCCCGCATCCGGGTCCGGCGGCAGCTCGCCCGCCGCTGCGCAGCCCGCCACGCCGAGCGCCAGCGCGATCACGAGCGCCCTCATGGCTCGCGCCGCCGGCGGATGCCCGAGGCCAGTCCGATGGCCAGCAGCACGCCGCACCGCGAGGCGACCGCGGAGGGCCCCGCTCCGCCACCGACGCCGCAGCCGCCGTAGCCCATCGAGCGCTGCGGGTCGTATGCGACGAGGCGGTGCTCGAAGGCGTCGTCGTCGGGGCCGGCGTCCTCGGCGCTCGCGTCCTGCGCGCGAGCGTCGGGCGACCACGCGAGCAGGGCCGCGGTGGCGAGGCCGAGGAGGTGCGCCCGGAGCCGCGGTCGCGAGGGAGGTGTCATCGCAGGCATCAGAGCTCGAGGTAGGCCGAGAAGGTGAGCGCGGCGAAGGTCGTGTACCCGACGATGGCGTGCACCGAGCGCATCGCGCGGGTGAAGTCGGCGCGCGACTCGCTGTTGCTGATCCCGAAGATCTGCGGCGCGACGCTCGCGACCCCGAGGATGGGCAGGAGGATCATCCCGATCCCGTGCACCCACGCCATCGCCTTGTGGAGGCGAAGGGTGCTCGGCGCGGTGCCTTCGCCCTCGGAGGCGTTCTCGGGGTCGGGCGCCGCGATGGCGACCGCGGCGGCGGTCGTGTAGAGCCCGACGGTCACGAAGGCCATCGTCTCGTGCAGGCCGGTGATCAGCGTCGACTGGTGACAGCCGAAGGCGCCCGGGTCGCTGGCGCAATTCCCACGGCCGAACCACGTGTCCTGGTTGACGGCCTGGATGGTCCCGAAGAGCTCGGTGACCAGCAGCGTGCTCCAGGCGGCGATGGCGAAGGCCCGGTGCGTCCGCAGCAGGCTCGTGCGCCGATGGAGGACGTAGCGGGCCATCCGGTCGGACTCACGGCAGGTCTCGCAGTCGATGTCGCAGGCCTCGCCCGTCGCGGCGGCCGGGCACTCGGGCGAGGGCGCGACGGCGGGCGCTTCGGGGGGAGGAGCGACGGGCGTCAGGGGCGGCGGCGGAGCGCTCCTCGCGCGAGGTCGGCGCTGGGCGGACATGGGCTCGCTGAGGTCGCCGGGGTGGAGCCCGCCGAAGCGGTCGGGTCGCAGGCGGAGGCTCGTTCCCGCGGGATCGAGCGCGGACGCCGGAGCGAACTCCGTCGAGGGCGCCCGGAGCTCGTGGCCCAGCATCGCGCCCGGGTGCGACGCCAGCCCCGACAGGAACAGTACCGTTGCGAGGATCATGGTGGGCGCTAATGCCCGCCCGTCGTGGATTCCTTCGATCGCGCGGGCGAATGATTCCAGCGAGGCGGTCCGATCAGGCGGGCGTTCGGATGGAGGCGGCGACGGTCGCGGTGCCGAGGTAGACGACGCCGTCGCAGACGGTGACCTCCCGGTGCGGAAGTGAGGTGCGCGCGGGGCCGCGGGTGACGGTGCCGTTCGCGTCGAAGCGCGCGCCGTGACAGGGGCAGGCGATGGCTCCGCCGGCTGGCGCGTTGACCGCGCAGCCCTGGTGGGGGCACACGCCGACCATCGCGTAGAAGCCGCCGGCGTCCCGTCCGACGATCACCGTGCTGCTCCCGCGGCCCATCATCCGGAAGGTGCCCATCGGCAGGCTGTCGACGGCGCCGACCATCGTCCCGCGAGGGGTGCAGGTCGGACCGGTGTCGGGTGGCGTCGCAGGCCCGCTGTCGCGAATCATCGGGCCCGTGTCGGGGGGGAAGGCCGGACCGCTGTCGCGCAGGACCGGTCCGCTGTCGCGTAGGACCGGCCCGCTGTCGTACGTGACCGTGCCCGTGTCCACGGGAGCCGATCCGACGTCGAGCCCCGGGTCGGACGCGTCATCGTCCGCGGCGTCCGTCGAGCGGGGCAGCGCCTCGTCGATCAGCCCGAAGTTGGCGGTCGGCCCGCACGCTGCGACGCCCGCGGCCGCGCCCAGGAGAAGGGCCTGACGTCGATCGAAGGGGGTTTGGAGGACGGGGAGTCGATGAGCCATCGCGCGTTGGATGGCCGCGACCGAGGTGGTCCATCACCCCAGAGCGGACGACGGCGTGATTTCGTGCGAGGGGCCCCTTACGGGCAGTTGCCTTCGACGCACGCGACGCCCGGCAGCCCGCCGGGGTTCGCGCAGCAGTTCAGCCCCCGGCACGCGGTGCATGGGCAGGTGTTGCAGCTCCCGGCGGGGGAGTAGTCCTGGCATCCGCCGCCCAGGCAGACCTGAGCGGAGCCGCAGACCCGCCCGCAGCGCCCGCAGTTGGTAGGGTCCGTCGCGAGGGTGGTGCAGGTCGTCCCCATGCAGAGCGTCTGCGGGGAGGAGCACGCCGAGGGCATCGTGCAGCGGCCCGCCACGCAGGCCTGACCCGAGGCGCAGGCGGTGCCCACGGCGCCGCAGTTGGCCGGGTCACCCTGGGTGTTCACGCAGCGCGTGGCCGCCGCGGTGAGCCCGGGCAGGCACACGCAGCTGTTGCTGGTGGTGTTGCAGTACTGGTCCGCGCGGCACCTCGCGCCGGCGCAGTTGCCCGGGTTGCCGATGGCCCCGGAGCACCCGGTCGCGGTCATGGTGGTGCCCGCGGGGCAGCGGCAGGCGCCCGACTGACAGGTGGTTCCGCCGGTGCAGGCGTTGCCGCAAGCGCCGCAGTGACGCGAGTCGGAGAGCGAGTCGACGCACGCTCCGCCGCAGGTCAGGAGCCCGGCGCCGGCGCACGTGCACGAGCCCGCCATGCAGGTCTGGCCCGCGAGGCAGGCGTTGCCGCAGCGCCCGCAGTGGCTGGTGTCGGAGCCCAGCGACACGCACGACGACCCGCACATCACGGTGCCCGCGCTGCACGCGCACGTCCCGGCCATGCACGTCATGCCCGCGCCGCATGCGCGACCGCAGCGACCGCAGTGGTTGTTGTCGGTCGCGATGGACACGCACTGCCCCCCGCACGACTGGAGGGGAGCCGCGCAGGTGCACACGCCGGCCATGCAGGTGCCGCCCGCGCCGCAGCTTCGGCCGCAGCCGCCACAGTGGGCGACGTCGGTGCTCGGGTCGACACAGCTCGCCCCACAGCGGATCTGGGTCCCGATGCAGGTCACCGGCGCGTCGGTCGGTGGGGCCGTGTCGGTCTGGGACGCCCCGTCCGGTGACATCGCCGCATCGCTCGCGACGTCGACCGCTGCGATGTCGGAAGGGGTGGCGTCGAGCGCCGTGGCGTCGAGCGCCGTGGCGTCGGGCACGGAGAGCCCGGTCGTGTCGACGCCGCACGCACCGACCACCACCACGAACGCGGGCAGGAGACGAGGGCCGAGACGGTTCCAGTTCATGTGAGACCTCCGTAGGGCGGGCGCAGCGACGGAGGTGTCGCCGCGCACCGCATGGGTGCCGCGAACCTCGTGGATGTCCTCCCGACACCGCACCCTTCGCGGTGTCCTGGCCGCACCTCAGGAATCCATCAGTCGACGCGAGGGAGCGACGCGATACGATCCACCCATGAACCGGGTCGCTCTCCTACTCGCGCTTACCCTGGCTGGTCTCTCCGGCGGTTGCGGTCCGGACGAGACTCCGCCCGCGACCTCGATGGTCCCGGCGGACTACGCCGCGCGCTTCCCCGAGGTGCGCGGGTGCCGCATGACCTTCGAGCACATCAGCAGCTACGGCGCCGGGACTCCCTCCATCAGCAACATCCGCGTGGTGCTCAGCCCCGCCGCGATGGCCAACTACCGCGTGACGGGACAGACGCTGCCGGTGGGGTCCGTGGTGATCAAGGAGGAGTACGCCGACCCGACCTGCTCGACCATCATCGGCTGGACCGTCATGCGAAAGGAGCCCGCGGGCTACGACACGGCGCACGGCGACTGGCACTGGCAGCGGGTGAGGGCGAGCGACCGGCAGGTGCTCGAGGACGGTCGCGTCGACCGCTGCATCAGCTGCCACAACACGCCCGACTGCACCTCGCGCGACTGGATGTGCACGCAGATGTGAGCGGCGCGCCGGGCGCCCGTCAGACCGGGCGGATCACCCGCAGCCGGGCGCCAGGCTCGTAGCAGCCGAGGTGACCGCTCTCCTCGGCGACGTAGACCGCGCACTGCTCGTCGACGCGCACCAGGTCGGGCACCAGGTCGCACGCGTCGAGCTCGGCGAGCACCGCGCCATCGCGAGGGCGGAGCACCGCGAGCGCGCTCTGAGGGACGAAGAGGGCGCCGGAGCGGAGCTGCGGGTCGAGGCGGCGCGGGAGGTCGTCGCCGAGGGGGGCGCGCAGCGTGCGGGACCAGCGGGTCGATCCGTCGCCAGCGTCGACCGCGAGCACGCGGCCGGTGGGGAGATTGGCGACGAAGAGGTCGTCGAAGGCCGTCACCGCGGGGCGGGCGTTGGAGCCCGCCACGGCGCTGAGCGCGGTCTGCCAGCGCACGATGCCGTCGGAGACCGAGCGGCCCTCCAGCATCACGCCCTCGCGGGTGGAGACCGGCACGGCCACGGTGTCCTTGGTGACGCACGCCGGGGCGCACACGGTCGCGTCGATGGCGCACGACCAGAGGTGCTCGCCCGCGTAGGCGTCGAGGGCGTAGAGGCGGGCGGCGCCGCGGGTGGCCTCGCCCGCGACGGCGAAGAGCTGATCGCGGTGCAAGAGGGGCGTGGTGTGGAAGGGCACCCGATCGCCGAAGCGCCAGACCACCTCGCCGCTCGCGAGGTCGAGCGCCGTCACCGTGGCGTCGCCGGACACCACCACCAGCAGGCGGCCTGCGCGGCGCATGCGGAAGGTCCCGGCGTGGCGGGCGGTGAAGCTCCAGCGGGGCTCGCCGGTGCGCAGGTCGAGGGCCACGAGGCGGCGCTCCCCTTCGGCCACGATGACCAGCCGGGGCAGGCCCGGGGCGGTGACCGCGTGGGGGAGGCAGAGGGTCCCGACGCGGGGCGTGATGCGCGTGGTCCAGAGCACCTCGCCGCTCGACGAGGCGCGCAGCTCGATCTCTCCGCGAGGGCTCTGTCGCAGCAGCGCGTCGCCCGCCAGCGTGGTCGAGGCGCGAGGCACGGGCACCGACCAGATCGCGGTGCCGGTCATGCGGTCGAGGGCGTGGAGTTCGCGGGCGCCCGGCACGATGAGCCTATCGCCGCAGAGGAGCGTTCCGGCGAGGTCGAGGCCCTCGATCTCCGCGCGCCAGCGGTTGGTGTAGCGCAGGCGCGTGGCGTCCCGGAGGTCGAGCGCGTCGGCCGCGCCGTGCGGGGCGGAGGGCTCCGCGGCGACCTGGTAGAGCGTGGGGTCGGGGTTGGTGCGGCGGTCGTTTCGACCGAGGTTGCGCAGCCATCGGCGCAGCGCTCGGGCCTCGTGGCGCAGCGCTCGGAGGCGGAGGTTGCGGGCGAGGCTGCGGTCGCAGCGGGAGAGCGCGGCGGCGAGGGCGAGCGCGCCGTCGAGCACCGGGGTGATGAAGGCCTCGGGGGAGAGCGCGGGCAGGGTGACGGACCCGGCGGGGCTGCGGGTGAGGGTGAGCGCGAGGCGCTCGTCGGCCGAGAGGCGCAGGCCCAGGGAGAGGTCGGAGACCTGCATCCGGAGGTGCAGCGGGCGGCGTGCGGCCCAGGCTTCGAGCAGAGGGCGGCAGAGCGCGACGAGGCGCTCGAACTGCAGCACCACGAAGCCCGGAGCGAGCTCGACGCCGCGGCCCCGGAGGCTGATGCCCACGCGACCCTGGACGAGCAGAGCGTGCAGGTCGGACTGGGCGCTCTCCCGCCGGGAGGAGGCCTCGCCGGGGCTGAGCGCCTGGAAGTTCACCGAGAGGGCGTCGTCGCCGAGCTCGCCCGGCCGGCTCTCCCACTGGAGCATCGTGGCCGGACCGCGCGTCGGGGCGACGAGGCGGTGGCCGGCCTGGAGCTCGAGGCGGTCGAGGAGCGCGTCGAGTCCGTCGGCGGGCGAGGGCAGCGCGGCCGCGGCCCGGCGCAGCGCGGTGAGAAACTCGCCCACCCCGACGGCGCGGTCGAGGGCTCGCACCTCGGGGACCGGGCCGCCGCGGAAGACGCTCACCAGCAACACGCCGTCGCCGGGGACGAAGCAGAGTTCCCACGGGGTGTCGTGGGCGACGACCTGGGCCTTGGCGGCGCGGCCCTCGAGCACCGGCACCAGGGCGGCCGCGACGTCGCGCAGGAGGTACGCGGCGTTCTCGGCGTCCTGCGCGAGGGTGCAGCGCTGGCCGGCGAGGTCCAGGTCGAGCAGGTGCGCCCCCTCGGTGGCCGGGGAGGTCTCGGCGGCAACAGAACCGCGGACCTCGGCCCGGGCAGTGCGGGTCGGAGCGCGATGGATCAGCAGGTCGATCGAGGTCATGCGTCCATGAGCGCGGAGCAAGGGTCGGAGGTGTGAGCAAGCGGGCGCGAGCGCCTCCCACGACGGAGACGTCCCACGACCGGCGCTCACCCCTGATATCGCCCGTCCGCGGTGTGGATGGACTCTATGCGCGGTCGCTCGCCGCGCGAACTTTTCAACGACGCGGGCGTGCGACGGTCGACGCGATCGGTCGGATCTCCAGCGAAAGAGCCCCACGCCGAGACGCCACGAGCGTGCGTACCTTCGCGACACACATGGCCTCCGGTCGTGGCGATCGTGCACACCCGGCGGGAGCTCTCGCAGCCCTCCACGGCGCAGGGCAGAGCGTCTGGAACGATCGGTGCAGAACGCTTCCCTTCGGGAGGCTTCGCCATGATCGACATCGACAGGATTCGACCGCAGATGCCCGTGGTCGGCTCGGAGGACGTGCCCTTCGCGGTGGTCGAGCACCTCGTCGGAGACGAGATGATCCAGCTGAGCAAGGACGCCCATGGCCGCTACCACTACATCCCGATGCAGTGGGTGACCGCCGTCGACGACAAGGTGCACGTCGATCGCCCGGGACCGGACGCCATGCGGCAGTGGTCGCTCACTCCGCCCTGCGGCCCGCCCTGCGGTCACCTCGCCTGAGCGGGGGCCTCGTCTCGACCGCGAAAGGCCGCGGCGCTCAGCACGACCATGAAGCCCACGAGTGGGAGATGGTAGCGATCGCCACCGAAGACCACGAGGTGCGTGGCGGTGGTGGCCGCGACGGTCGCCAGCGAGAGCGCCCCGGCCGGAGCCAGCGGCCGCCTCCAGGGGAGCGGCAGCGCGCCCACGAGGGCGAGCATCCATAGGGGCCACCAGGTCCAGGTCATCCAGTCGCGGAGGCGCGCGTTGAGGCGTGCGTCGACGAGGCGGGGCACGGCCTCGCGGAGGTAGTCCGCGGGGAAGGTCTCGTTGGCGTAGGTGAAGTAGAGCTTCGGCCACGCAAGACGCACCCACCGCCAGGGGTCGCGGCGTACGCTCTGCGCGGCCACCCGTTGCCAGCACCGCTCCCTCGCGCGCTCGCCCACCACGCCGCCGCAGCCGTCGGCGCGGGTGAGGGTGAGGTACATCCCCGTGGCGCGGGGCACAGCGCCGATGGCCAGGTTGCTCCCGCCGTTGGTGCTCACGACCGCGCAGCCGTCGAGGGCGCGGCAGTTGCGCAGCGTCCATGGAGCGACCAGCGCGGCCACCGTCGCGGTGACCACGGCGGCGCGGCGGAGGCGCTGCGAGAGGGTTCCGTCGAGGAGCGCGGGCAGGAGGGGCGCGAGCAGCAGGGCCTGCGGGCGCACGTAGGCCGCGGCCGCGAGGAGGGCTCCAGCGAGCAGCAGGTGACGCGGGCGTGGAGGCGAGGGCGAGCGCGCGAGGACCAGCGCCGCGGCGGTGAGCAGCGCGCCCCAGAGGGTCTCGCTCATGGGGGTGGTGGAGAAGACCACCGGGCCCGGGGCGAGCGCGAAGAGCAGCGCCGCGAGGTGCGCCGCGAGGGCGGGGCCGCAGCGCAGGGCGAGGCGATGCGAGAGCGCGACGGTGATCGCGCCGAGCAGGGCGCCGCTCACGATGAGGACGAGCGGAGAGACGCCGAAGAGGCGGTAGAGCGCTCCCAGGAAGGCGGGGTAGCCCACGGGATAGAAGGCCGTCGGCACCGTCGGGTCGGCCTGAGGACCGAAGAGGAAGCACGAGTAGCCGAGACCCCGGGCGAGCCCGACGGCGCCGCGCTCGTAGAGCACGCCGTCCCAGGCGGGCGGGGCGCGCACCGCGAGGCCGACGGCGAGGCGGGTCGCGAAGGCGACGGCGAAGAGCGCGGCGGTGGCCGTGCGGTGCCCTGCGGGGGAGAGGGTCATCGCGCCCGCGCCGGGGAGAGCACGGCGCCCGCGAGCACGGCGAGCAGCGGCAGGAAGACCATGTGGTAGCGGTCGCCGCCGAAGAAGACCGCGTGCACGGCGAGCGAGCCCACGACCGCGCCGAGGCAGAGCGCCGCGGGGCGTGGGAGCGGTCCGCGGCGGGCGATGAGCGCCAGGAGGGCGAGGGCGCTCACCCAGCGGTGGAAGGCGGTGAGCCAGCGGGCGGCGCGCTCCGCGGTGGCCTCCGGGAGGGCGCCCGCCTCGTGGAGGTAGTAGGCGGGGGAGACCTCGTAGTCGAGCAGGGCCTGTAGCTTGGCGGGCATCAGCGAGAGCCAGCGCAGCGGGTGCGCGGCGATGCGGCGCACGGCGAGGTCGCCGTAGCAGCGGTCCTTGGCGACCTCG
>CBIHPK010000151.1:0-20220 GCA_966211675.1 uncultured Myxococcaceae bacterium | reverse complement strand
ACAGCGCCAACGCTCAGGGTCTGGCTCGGGTTACCGACGGCCTCTCGCTCGTACCAAGAACTCCCCGCCGACGGCCTCTCGCTCGTACCGGGGGGAGTCCGCCCGCGACCGGCTCAGCGTCGCGCGCACTGACAGCGCGCGGTCGGTCCCACCAGCTCGCACACCTCATTCGGACCGCACGACGGCCCGGCGCCGCAGCGGCAGGTCGACGCGTCGCGAGCGTCATCGCAGCGGTCGGCCTTCGCGCAGCCCGATGGGGCGCTGAGGCACTGCGCCGTGACGGTGGCGCGCCCCCCGGCGATGGACTGCGCCCACATCTCACAGGCGATGCGCCCCCGGCCGTCGCACTGGCCCATTGGCGGCGGCGGCTCGGTCACCGTCACGCAGACTGGCGCCACGCACGCACCGAGCGCGCACACCTGCCCGTCGGCGCACGCGGAGTTGCACCGGCCGCAGTGGTCCGTGCTGGTGCTGGCGTCCACGCAGATCGGGCAGGTGGCCCCGGCGGGCGTGCACACCGTCTGACCCGCCGGGCAACCGGTCGCGCAGAAGCCCCCTGAGCAGAACTGCCCGAGGCAGCAGGCGTGGCCGCAGGCGCCGCAGTGACGCACATCGGACTGGAGCGTCACGCACTCCACCGTCGCCCCGGACATGCACGCCGTCTCGGTGGCTCCACAGCGCACGCCGGTGTCGCTGCCGAGGTCCGTCGCCGCTCCGTCGTCCGCCGGAACATCGACCGCGTCGCTCCCATCCCCCACGTCGACGCGCGACGCATCGACCACATCGCCCGCGTCCGCCACGTCGCCCGCGTCCGCCACGTCGCTCGCGTCCATCGCGTCGCTCGCGTCCATCGCGTCGCTCGCGTCCGCCGCGTCGCTCACCTGCACCACGTCCGCGGCGTCGGCCACGCTCGTCGACGTCGTCTCGCTGCACCCGCTCAGCGCCGCCAGGACCCCGGCGAGCACGATCGACCTCATCGCGGTGTGTCCCATCGACGCACGATGCCGCGGCTCGGCGCTCGCGGGCAATGATCCGGTGCGATAGCGTCGCGGCCATCATGCGCGCCGTCCGCTGTCACGAGCTCACCGGGCCTTCCAGTCTCCGCGTCGATGACGAGCTCCCGGAGCCGGTCGCGGGCGACGGGGAGATCCTGATCGACGTGCGCGCCGCGGGGGTGAACTTCCCCGACGTGCTCGTCACCCGAGGGAAGTACCAGTTCAAGAGCGCTCCGCCCTTCGTCCCGGGCGGCGAGGTGTCGGGCGTCGTGGCCGCCGTCGGCGCGGGCGTCACCACCTTCGCCCCAGGGGACCGCGTCGCCGCCACCATGCTTATGGGGGCCTTCGCCGAGCGCGTGGTGGTCCCCGAGCTCGCGGCGGTGCGCCTCCCCGACGCGGTGGGCTTCGAGGTCGGCGCCGCGACGCTGCTCACCTACGCGACCACCCTCCACGCCCTCGAGGACCGCGGGCGCCTCCGGGCCGGCGAGACCCTGCTGGTGCTGGGCGCCGCGGGGGGCGTCGGCGTGGCGGCGATCGAGCTCGGCAAGGCCCTCGGCGCGACGGTGATCGCCGCGGCCTCCACCGACGAGAAGGTCGCGTTCTGCCGGGAGCACGGCGCCGACCTCGGCATCAACTACGCCCGCGAAGACCTGAAGGAGCGCGCCAAGGAGCTCACCCACGGCGCCGGCGTCGACGTGGTCTACGACCCGGTCGGCGGAGCCTTCGCGGAGCCCGCGCTGCGCGCCATCGCGTGGCAGGGGCGCTACCTGGTGATCGGCTTCGCGTCGGGGGAGATCCCGAAGATCCCGCTCAACCTCACGCTGCTCAAGGGCTGCGACATCGTCGGGGTGTTCTGGGGCTCCTTCGCGATGCGGGAGCCGCAGAAGAACCGCGCCCACGCCGAGCGCATCCTCGACCTGGTGGCCGCAGGGAGGCTGCACCCGCACGTCGACCGGGTGTTCCCCTTCGCGAAGGCGGCGGAGGCCCTCGAACGGCTGGAGCGACGAGAGGTGCTGGGCAAGGTGGTGCTGGTTCCGTAAGGGGGGAGCGAGCGCGGCCCCGAGGGGGCGTGTCATCGTAGCGGCGATGGCGCTCCCCCGTAGCTCGCGATGGCTGCTCGCCTCGGGCCTCGGGCACGCGCTCGTCGTCGCGCTGCTCGTCGCGCTGCCTGCACCTCCCGCGGTCTCTTCGCGCGCCCGGGTGCTGCGCGTCACCGAGTTCGCCATCGAGACGCCGCCGACTCCGACTCCGCCCGCGCCCGTCGAGGCCGCGCCGATCCCGCTGCCCGTCGAGCCCGCAGCCCGCCCGGTCGCTACGAGGAACACCGCGCTCCCGACCCCTCGTAGCTCCGCGACGCCACCGCCCGCGACGCCACCGCCCGCGACGCCACCGCCCGCGACGCCACCGCCCGCAGCGCCACCGCCCGCCGCGCCGCCGCCCGTGCTGCGCGCCTCGGACCTCCTCCGCCCCAGCGTCGATGCCTTCTCGATGCCGATGCGCGCGGCCGCTGAAACACCCGTGGTTCCTGCGCGAGCGGGCTTCTTCCCGGGCTCCGTCGGGACCGCCGAGGAGCGCGCTCGCGGCGCGACGCAGGGCTTCGTCCGCGAGGCCCTCGACGCCACCGTGGTGCGCGAGGCCCCCGGCGTGCGGGGCTACCTCTGGAACGTCCACCGCCGCGTCGCCGAGGCGTGGCGCCCGGGGGTGGTGCGCGTGCCCAACCTCGCCGACACCCTGATGGCGGGCTTCATCGCGCCGGAGCAGGCGATCCGGATCTTCGGCGACCGGATGATCCGCCGCCAGCGACAGGTGCTGGAGGCCGCCGCGCAGCCGCGCGTGGGCGGCGCCGCGGACGCGATCGAGGCCATCGGCGGCGTGTCGGGCAACGGGCTCGCCGCCAACCGCCCATCGATGGCCACGAACGCCGGCGACGAGTCGTGGCGGCGCAACGTGCGGACGACCCGCGCGGAGGTGCAGGTCGACCAGGACGAGGACGGTCGCGTGCTCGACGTGAGGCTGCTGCACCCGTCGGGCATCCCGGGCTTCGACCGCGCGGCCATCGAGGCCGTGCGCCATGGCCTCGACGAGCAGGACCCGATGCCCCTCCCCGGCGGGCGACGCTCCCGATGGAGCTTCACCGTGGTGGCCACCCGCAGGCTCTTCACCCCCAGCGTGGGCGGGGCCTTCGACGAGAGCCGCGGGTGGTTCCGGATCGAGGTGCCGGGCCAGGTGACGCTGCGCTCCCGGGTGCAGATGGAGTCGAGCGCGCCGCGCCCCACCACCGCGACGCCGTAGTGGTAGGGAGAGACCATGCTCAGGGCCATCACGGGCTATCACTGGGACGACGTCGGCGACCCCGTCGCGGAGCTCAGCTGCGGGCACGGGCAGCACGTGCGCCACAAACCACCGCTCTTCCTGCGGCCGTGGGTGACCACCGCCGAGGGCCGGGCCTCCATGCTCGGCTTCGAGCTCGACTGCGTGCGCTGCGACCGCGGCGAAGCCCCGACGGACTTCAACCGAAAGCCGGAGTGAGCGTCCCCCCTTACGGCGTCTGCAGCACGAGCATCCCGAAGAGGTCGCTCACGGAGGCCGCCACGAAGCTCAGCGAGCGCGTGGGCGTCTCCAGCCGCACCTCGCCGCTGGGGCACGCCACCGTCAGGATGCGCCCGTCCATGAAGGCCCCCACCGGGACCGTGTCGTCGACGCCGCGCGCCCGCCTCGCGGCCACGTGGCCCGCCCAGCGCTTCGCCACGGCGAGCTCGTCCTCCGGGCCGGTGATGCCCAGCAGCACCATCGGCTCGCCGAACAGCGCCGCCTCGATGGGCATGCACCACCACGCGCCGAACCAGTCGCGCAGCTCGTCCGGCAGCCGCACCCCGGCCTCGCGCTCCATCATCGACAGGTCCGAGCGGGGCTTCCGCTGCACCGGCCGCCAGGTCACGATCCCGTCCGCGTCCGGCGGGCCCAGCTCGCAGGGGGAGCGCACCGCCGGGTCGTGCTCGGTGATCGGCAGCGACCCGGACACCTCCTGGATCGCCGAGAGGTAGCGCTCTAGCAGTTGCCGCAAGGCTCGCGAGGTGTCGGTGCTCGACATGATCCGCGACCATAGCAGCGCCCAACCTCGTCCGCGTGCTTCCGCGCGGGCGCCCTCACCAGCCGGGCGGCCCGGAGCGGTCGTCCGCGAGCCAGCGCCTCAGCGTCGCGGTGGTCCCTCGAGGAGGGCGGCGCACCACGTCGAGCTCGCCGTTGAGCTGCGTGAGCGCCCGCACCGTGAGCCCCGCCTCGCGGCTCTCGTCGCCGCCGTCCACCACCCGGCGCGCCGCCGCCAGGGCCTCCGCGAAGGCCCCCTGACGCGCGGCCAGCGCCGCGAGGGCGCGCCACCCGACGACCCCGCGAGCGTGCTCCCGCAGCAGCTCCACGGCCTCGTCGGCGTGGCCGAAGGACACCCACGCCTCGGCCAGCGTGGTGAGCGCCTCGTCGTCCGCGAGCGCCCTCGGAGGCAGCGAGCGCAGCGTGGCGAAGGCCTCGTCGCGGTGCCCCCTCGCCCGCAGCATGCGAGCGTACCCGATGGCCGCGTCCAGGCTCGCCGGGTCGGCCATCAACGCCTCCCGGTAGCTGCCCTCCGCGTCGAGCGCGTGGCCCGATCGCTCCTGATCGCGGGCCCGGGAGAGGCACTCCGCGGCGACCTGCCGGCGGAGCTCGGCGATGTCGCCCAGGGGCTGCGCTCTCGCCGTCGAGCCAGAGGCCACCAGCACCGCCGCGAGCATCGCTGTCCACCGGGTCATGGGATCCAAGTCTCGTCTTCTGGAATACCGCGGTTGTGCGCCGCGCGCTCCCTCCGCGCACGGCCCTGCGCGGCTCATCCGTCGTACCCTCCGCGGCGATGCGATCCGCCCTCCTGCTGCTGCTCCTGCTGCCCGCCTGCACCTCGCACCGCGCCGCGCGCCGAGCGTCGCAACACGCCCCCACCCGGGTGGTCCTGTCGCTGGTCGGGACCAACGACCTGCACGGCCGCATGGCGCTGCTCCCCTGGCTCGGGGGCCACCTCGCCAACCTCCGCCGCGTCCGCCGCGCCGACGGCGCCGTGCTCCTCGTCGACGCGGGCGACCTCTTCCAGGGGACCCTCGCCTCCAACCTCACCGAAGGGGCCGCCGTGGTGCGCGCCTACAACGCCCTCGGCTACACCGCGGCCGCCATCGGCAACCACGAGTTCGACTACGGACCGGCCGGCGAGCAGAGCTTCCCTCGCGCTCCCTCGGACGACCCCCGCGGCGCGCTGCGAGCCCGCGCCCGAGAGGCGTCGTTTCCCTTCCTCGCCGCCAACATCGTCGAGGCCTCCTCGGGCGCTCCCCCCCGCTGGGACAACGTCTCCCCGGACCTGCTCACCACCGTCGCGGGCGTGCGCGTCGGCCTCGTCGGCGTGAGCACCGAGGCCACCCCCACCACCACCCTCGCGGTGAACTTCCGCGGCCTCGCCATGCGCCCGCTCGCCGCCACCGTGAGCGAGCGCGCCGCCTCGCTTCGCTCTCGCGGAGCCGTCGTGGTGGTGGTGCTCGCCCACGCGGGCGGAGGGTGCCGTCGCTTCGACCAGCCCTCGGACCTCTCCAGCTGCGACGCCCACGAGGAGGTCTTCGAGCTCGCCCGCGCTCTCCCCGAGGGGAGCGTCGACGCCATCGTCGCGGGGCACACGCACCGGGGCGTCGCCCACGTGGTGCATGGCATCCCCGTGATCGAGTCCTTCGCCAACGGACAGGCCTTCGGCCGCGTGGACCTCACCGTCGAGCGAGGGCGCGTCACCGGGCGAGAGGTCTTTCCCCCGCGCGGCGTGTGCGGCGAGATCACCCGCGAGCCCGCCGACCCGGACCGCTGCGCGCCCGCCCCCTACGAGGGTGCCGCGGTGGTCGCCGACGAGACCGTCGCGCGCATCGTCGCCGGTCCGCTCGCGGACGCACGCGTTGTTGAGGAGCGCCCCCTCGGCGTGGTGGTCGAGCGCCCCGTGCGCACCCGCTACCAGGAGGAGTCGGCGCTCAACAACCTGGTCGCCGACCGCATGCTCGCCGCCGCCCCGGGCGCCGACGTGGCCGTGATGAACGGCGGCGGGGTGCGGGCGGACCTGCCGGCGGGTCCGCTCGATTACGGGCACCTGTATGCGACGCTGCCCTTCGACAACCGGCTGGTGACCGTTCGGATGCGGGGCGCGGCGCTGCGGGCGGCGCTCCGGGACAACGTGCGCGCCGACGACGGGGCGCTCGGCCTCGCGGGGGCGAGGGTGACCGTCACCTGCGCGGGCGCCTCGATGGAGCTGCGCGTGGCGCGCGACGACGGCCGCCCCATCGCCGACGACGAGCTGCTCACCGTGGCGACCAACGACTACCTCGCGGGCGCATCGCTCGCCCGCCACCTCGCGGAGCCGCTGACCGACGACGCCGTCGCGGCCGCCCCGGTGATGCGCGACGCGGTGGGCGCGGCGCTCGGGGCGGTGGGTCCGCTGCGGGGGGATGATCCGCGGTGGTACGACCCGGCGCACCCTCGGATGGCGCTGCCGCACGCGCGTCCGGTGCACTGCCGGTGAGGGGGATCCCTCTCGCGACGACACGGCGCAGCGGTTGGAGAGGTTAAGGGGACCTCCCTTGTCGCTGGGCTCATCTCTCACGCCGGCCGTTGGATTCGCCCGGCGCCGCGTGCACGGGCAGCGTCTGGTCGACGCCGTGCGAGGCCTGGGGGTGGTTCAGGTCTTCATGCGCTCGCGGTGCGCTCCGGCCTCGGGGTGCGAGGGGCGCTCGGGGACGAGCACGATGGGCTCGTCGTCTCCCCCCACCACGGCGCCCATGGCCTGGGGATCGCCGGGCTGCTCCTCTTCAATCCTCGCGGGCCGCGCAGCGCGGATGCCCTCGGAGACGAAGCGGGAGATCTCGGCGTCGCAGCGACTCCGGTCGTAGCCGTAGGCCCTCGCGAGACGGGCGCAGAGTTCATCGTACTGCCCGTGGATGGCATGGACGTCCTCGTCGCTGAGCTTGCTGAACCTCGATCGGACCGCGGTCTGGAGCCGGTTCCAATCGCGCGAGAGTCGCTCGCGGATCGACCCGGTGGGGCCGTGCGGATCGGTGTGGCTCGTCATGGCTGGTCGGCCTTTCTCTTGATGGTGGTTGAGCGGCCCGAGACCGGGGTCGACCCCAGCGGTGATCTCCTCCCCGCACCCGGCGCCATCAGCCGGTCAGCGCAAGCTCACGGACGTGTTGCGACACAGGTCCGACGCGCGGCACGCGACGATGCGCTCCAGCGTGTCGACGGGGTTGCCGCAGGCCTCGTTGCGGGCCTCCGCGACGCACTCCGAGAGCTCGCTGCGGTCGATGCCCCGGTTGCAGTCCGCGGGGTTCAGCCGGGAGGAGAGGTCATTGCGCACGACCGTGCGGCACACCTGGACGCTCTCGTAGCGCTTGCCCATTCCGATGTGGTCGCAGCGCTGCTCGCGCTCGCAGCGCGCCTCCGCGATGCTGCCGAGCGCGTCGGAAAACGCCATGGTCGCCGCCGGGACCGCCGCGGGCGCGGGGGTGGCCGCCTGGCGCGCCGCCTCGGCCGCGTGCTCCGCGGCGCGAGCCGCCTCCTGGGAGGCGATCCTGGCCTCGCGGGCCGCGTTCGTCGCCGTCCGCTCGGCCTCGGGCGTCGGGCGCACGGTGTTGTCGGTGCGCTCGCACGCGCCGACCAGGAGGCCGACGCCGAGGGCCGCGATAATCATCCTTGGAGGATAGACGCTGTACATGACTCCACCTCTCATTGGCCATTGAACAAAACGGCATGAAAGAAGACCGGGGAGTAGAGCATCCGCGATGCCAGATCGCAGAAACAAGGCTTTCACGACCCTGTCTCGTGAGGCGTGGGGTCGGTCACTCGACACATCTGCCACAATGTGTCGGATTGCCTTGCGCGCCCTCTTGTTGCCTTTGATGCTGCGTCGGGACGCCGCATCTCACCTGGAGTGCGGGGACTGATGACGTGAGACGTGAGCGGTCCCTCGCCGGGATTCCTCCATCGCCCATCGGCGTCGAAGTCATGCGCGAGGCCGACTTCGCCGACGCCGCGCCCTTACCGCCGCCCGTCCCACCAGCGGGTCGCCGCGTCGCGCGAGCGCTGCCGCACCGCCGCGCACTGCCGCGCGCCCTCGACGGTCAGCGCGAAGCTCCTCGCCGCGCCGTCGATGGCCTCCGCCTTCGGCCCGAAGAAGGCCACCGCGCGGTCGATCGCCGCCGCGTCGCAGAGGCCGCCGACGCTCCCCAGCAGGTGCCGCACGTTGCGACCGTGCCTCGCCTGGAACTCGTCCCAGTGCGCCTGCGCCCACGCGGCCAGCAGCCCGGGGTGCCGCGCGCTCGTGTCCCCTCGGCCGAAGAGCGCTCGGAAGTCCACCACGCGGATCCCATCGCCCAGGCTCAGCGACCACGCCCGCTGCACCAGCGCGGGGCTGTCGAAGCTCACCATCGCCCCGAGGATCAGCGCGCGGTCCTGCGGCGTGGGGGCCCCCGGGAGCGCCGCCTCCAGCGCCGCGAAGCGCTGCTCTCCCAGGTGCCGCGACGCCACCGGAAGGGACACGGCGGCCATCTCCGCCTCCACCGTGGCGGGCGAGCGCAGGTACTCCGAGGCGATCGCCGCGGCCTGAGTCCGGGCGTTGAAGTCGTCGGTGAGCATCCCGATGGCGGAGAGCACGCTGCGCCGCGCGTTGCGGCGGACGTCGTAGTCGCCCGGGTGCGTGCGCCACCCCAGCGAGCGCTCCAGCGGAGCGAGCACCCGCCCCGCCCAGCGCTGGAAGCCCGGGCGGTTCTGCTCGTCCACCAGCCAGCGGCGCACGATGAAGAGGCTGTCCGCCACGCGCTCGTGCAGGTGCGGATCGGGGTCCTGCGAGAGGTACGTGAGCGCCTCCAGCCAGGTGACGACCGGGACCGTCCCGGCGATCACCTGCGCCTGGAGGTTGGCGAGCAGGTCGAGCTGCGCCCCGGTGTCGAGCGCGCCCGGCGTGCGCAGCAGCGCTCGCGTGTTGGCCGGCGCCGAGGCGCTCACGTAGTAGCCGTGACCGCCCGCGTTGGGGTCGATCCATTGGGGGCAGCGGGTGGTCTCCAGGTCCACCGTGGCGCTCGGCTCGGAGAGCACCACGCACTGCGTCCTCGGGCGGGGCGCGGCGTCGTAGCGGACGCACACCGGGATGCGCCAGCGCGTGGTGTCCGCCACCGTCGCCCGGTAGCGGAAGCGCGACTGCGTGAGCGTCACGTGCGGCGCGTGGCCCGGGCCGCAGTCGAGCGTCGCCCGAACCATCGGGACGCCCGGCTGGTCGAGGAAGCTCTCGGCCACCGGGGCGACGTCCCGGCCCGCGCTCGCACCGAGGGCGCCGAGCAGGTCCGCCGCGGTGGCGTTGCCACCGGCGTGGTCGCGCAGGTACGAGCGGATGCCCTCGCGGAAGACGCTCTCGCCGATCCAGGCCTCGATCATGCCGATGACCGCGGACCCTTTGCTGTAGGTGGTGGCGTCGAAGCTGGCCATCGCGTCGCCGGTGCTGGTGACCGGCTGGCGGATGGCGTGGGCGGTGGGGAGCGCGTCGGCGTGCCTCGCATAGGCCGAGTCGTCGAGGGACTCCAGGCGAGCGCCGAGGGCGGGCTGCCAGGCGTCCATCACGCGCGTGGCCATCCAGGTGGCGAAGCCCTCGTTGAGCCAGAGGTCGTCCCACCAGGCCATGGTCACGAGGTTGCCGAACCACTGGTGAGCGAGCTCGTGGGCGACGATGGACGCGGTGTAGTAGCGCGACCGGGCGGAGGCGCGGGGCTCGTCGAGGAGGAGCGCGGTGTCGCGGAAGGTGATGAGCCCGGGGTTCTCCATGGCGCCCGATTGGAAGTCGGGCACCGCGACCAGGTCGAGCTTGGGGAAGGGGTACGGGCGGTCGAAGTAGCGCGCCAGGATGCCCAGGTGCTCGCCCGCGACGCGCGCCGCGTAGGCCCCGAGGGCGCTGCGACCGCGAGGCGCGAGCACGCGCACCGGGACCGGGGAGGAGGGTCCGTCGAGGACGTCGAAGGGCCCGACGGTGAAGGCCACGAGGTAGCTGGGGAGCGGAGGGGTCTCGTCGAAGAGCACGGTGCGGGTGTGCGCCGCGGCGTCGTCGGAGTGCGAGCCCTCGGGCATGTTGGCGAAGGCCCCGACGTCCTGCGGGACGGTCAGCCGCACCCGCACCGGCACCTTGAACGACGGCTCATCGAAGCAGGGGAAGGCGCGTCGCGCGTCGGTGGGCTCGAAGTCCGAGAAGGCGTACCAACGCCCGTCGACCTGCACCCGGTAGAGCCCGTTGAGCTCGGCGTTGAAGCGGCCCTGGTAGCGGATCACCAGGCGGGCCGGACCGGCAGAGAGGGCGAAGGGGAGCGAGACCACGAGCTCCTCGGGGGCCTCGCGGGCGCCGTGGGCGAGGCGCGTGGCGGTGGTGGCGGGGAAGGTTCCGCCGCGCTGCTCGAGGTGGGCGTCGACGATGGTGAGGTCGCGCGCGTGGAGCACCACGTGGGCGGTGGGCTCCGGGAGCTCGAGGTCGAAGGTGGCGGTGCCCTCGAAGCCGGGCTGCGAGGGGTCGACGACGAGGTCGAGGGCATAGCGCGTGGGGCGAGCGAGCGAGGGCAGGCGGCCGTCGTCGCGAGGCGGCGGGACGGGGCCCGCGGGCAGGCGCTCGGCGCGCTCGGGCGGAGGCCGCGGAGGCGCGACCGTGGGCGGCAGCGGCGGCACGGCGGCGGAGCAGGCGGCGAGGGCGAAGGCGAGGGCGAGGAGGGGGCGCATCGTGGGTGAAGGGGGCGATCGTGAGGGAGAGTGGGGCCGCGATGCAAAGGGGGAGAGCGCCTCTCGCGACCGGCAATGCGTTGCCAGGAACTCCACCGCGCGGGCCGGGCCGTGGCATGGCCTCCAGGTCCATGGGTTACGCAGACGGAAAGAAGCGCGACGGGGCGAGGGACGCGAAGGACGCGCTGGTGCACGCGGCGGCGCAGCTCTCGGCGGCGGCGGCGGCGCAGGGGCGAGTGCCCCCGCACGACCTGGAGGCCGAGCGCGCGGTGCTGGGCACCATCCTCCTCGACAACGCGGCGCTGAGCCAGATCGAGTCGACCCTCTCCGCGTCGGACTTCTACCACCCCGCGCACGGGGTGCTCTACGAGTCCATCCTGGCGCTCGCCTCGCGCAAGGAGCCCGTCGACGTGGTCACGCTCGCGGCCGAGCTGCGGGCGCGAGAGCGGCTCAACACCATCGGCGGCGCGCAGTACCTGGGCGAGCTCACCGACGCCATCGCCACCACGGCGCACGTCGAGTCGCACGGGCGCATCGTGGCCGACCTCGCGGGCGTGCGCCGCATGATCGAGGTGGCGCACGAGATCGTCGCCCGCGGCTACGGCGAGCGGGGCAACGCCGAGGCCTTCCTCGACTTCGCGGCGGCCAAGGTGTTCGAGGTGTCGCAGAAGCGCGCCAAGAGCACACTGGTGCCCCTGGAGACGGCCATCCTCGAGGCCTTCGAGCGCATCGAGAAGGTGCTGGAGAACGGCGCGGCCATCAGCGGCACCCCGACGGGCTTCCGCGACCTCGACCGGCTCACCGCCGGGATGCACGGCGGCCAGCTCATCATCATCGCGGCCCGCCCCGCCATGGGGAAGACCTCGCTGGTGATGTGCATCGTGGCCAACGCGGCCATGGCCTCGGGCAAGCCGGTGCTCTTCTTCTCGCTGGAGATGCCGCGCGTCGAGCTGGCCAACCGCCTGATGTGCTCCGAGGCGCGGGTCGACCAGTCGAAGCTGCGCACCAACCTGCTCACGCAGGACGACCTCACCTCGCTCACCGCGGCCGCCAACCGGCTGCACAGCCTGCCCATCTACATCGACGACTCGGGCGACCTCACGCTGGTCGAGCTGCGCTCCAAGGCGCGCAAGATGAAGGCCGAGCGCGACCTGTCGCTCATCTGCATCGACTACCTCCAGCTCATGAAGGCGAGCCGCGAGAAGATGGACTCGCGAGAGCGGGAGATCTCGGAGATCAGCCGCGGGTTGAAGGCGCTGGCGAAGGAGCTCGACGTGCCCATCATCGCGCTCTCGCAGCTCAACCGCGCGGCGGAGACCCGCCCCGGCAAGGAGAAGCGCCCCATGCTCGCCGACCTGCGCGAGTCCGGCGCCATCGAGCAGGACGCCGACGTGGTGATGTTCATCTACCGCGACGAGGTCTACAACCGCGACACGGAAGACCGCGGCATCGCCGAGGTGATCGTCGCCAAGCAGCGCAACGGCCCCACGGACACCGCGCGGCTGCGCTTCGTGCGAGAGCTCACGCGCTTCGAGAACCTCGCCATGGACATGGAAGACCACGGCTACGCCGACGCCCAGGTGGGCGGCGTCGAGACCTTCGCGGGCGAAGGGTTGCCCGACCTCGATCCGTTCAGCCCCGGCTGAAGCGCCGCGGCGCCCTTGACGGCGACACCGCGGGGCGCAACGCACTGCGGCGAATACGGAGACCCACCCCATGATGAAGAGATCAGCCTTCCCTGTCGTGCTCGCGTTCCTGGCCGGTTGCAGCTCGACCACGCCCCCCGCCAACAGCTCGGTCAACGCCGCCAACACCGAGCCCATGACCGTCGACGCGGGCGTCTCGGCGCTCAGCAACGAACCCACCACCCCGGCCGTCCCGACGCCGCCGCCGCCCGCCCCGGAGCCCGTTCGCATCACCGCGGGAGAGCGCCGCCCGACGCCGACCCCGATGCCTCGCGTGGCGATCACCGCGCCCCGCAACGGCGCCACGATCCGCGAAGACCGCGTCGAGGTGCGGCTCAACGTGCAGAACTGGCGAGTGGTCTCCAACGCCGACGACCACCGGCACATCCACCTCGTGCTCGACAACGAGCCCTACCGCCGCATCGACGACCCGCGGCAGCCGGTGGTGCTCGAGCACCTCTCGCCCGGCACCCACGTGCTCCGCGCCTTCCCGGGCTGGGAGACGCACGAGACCGTGAAGGAGAACGGCGCGTACGCGATGGTGATGTTCCACGTGGGCCGGGCCGCGGAGAACTTCGGCTTCAACCCGCGCGCCCCGATGCTCACCTACTCGCGCCCCAAGGGCGAGGTGAACGGCACCGAGGCCGACCGCATCCTGCTCGACTTCTACCTCGCCAACGTCCCCGCCAGCGACATGGGCGCGCAGGGCTTCCGGGTGCGCCCCTCCATCGACGGCCACGTGATGGACGACCTCACGGCGTGGGTCCCGTACTACATCGAGAACCTCCCGGACGGCCCGCACACCATCGGCCTTCAGCTCATCGGCCGCGACGGCGCTCCGGTGGCCGGGCCCTTCAACTCCACCGAGCAGCGCATCACCGTCAACCACGCGGCGACCGCCGCGTCGCACGCCCACCCCGATCCCACGGGCACCGCGCCCGCGCCCGGCCCGGCCCCCACGACCCCGCCCGGGATGCCCAACCCCTCCGTGCCCCCCGCGTCCGCGCCCACCGCGCCGCCCGCCATCATGCCCGGCGCCCACGACCACGCGGGGCACTGAGCCTCCGCGCTCTCCTCCCTGTCCCCCTCCTAGCGATCGCGCTGGGCCAGCAGCTGCGTCTGCAGCGACCTCATCGCCCCGTGCGCCGCCCCCTCGATCGCCCTCTGCCGTAGCCTCGGCATCGGGTCCGGCTGGTTGGGGATCGCCAGCCTCGCCTCCTGCGCCGTGGCCGTCCCGGAGAGCGTCGCGGCGATGCTGTGCGACGGCTCGGCCACCAGCACCAGCGACACCTCCGCGCGCACCGAGGCGTTGGTCCCTCCGGCCTCCCCGGGGCGCAGCGAGCCGAGGGTGCCCTCCAGCGAGTAGGCCCGCAGATCGCCGTGCCGCAGCCGCGAGGCCACCGAGGAGGGCAGCGAGCCGGGGTGGATGGCGAAGCGCTCGTCCTGGCCCACCGCCGCGCGCAGGGCCTCGCGGAGCTGCGCGACGTGGGTGGCGTCGCTGGAGGCCTGGTTCACCAGCGAGCCGAGGGTGATCAGCACCCGCACCCGACGCCAGTCGATGGCCGTCGGCGCCGCCGCCACCGGGGCGGCGGGAGCGGGAGCGTAGGGGGTGGTGTTCCAGTCCGAGGCGGTGGCGATGCGGGGCTGCCGTTGCAGCGTCATGCGAGCGTGGAACACGGCCTGGCGGGCGCGGGCGTCGCGGTCGAGGGCGTGCCGGTCGAGCGCGGCCGTCGCCGCCGGGTCGCCCAGCGCCTCCAGCGCCTGGGCGGACGCGACGCGCACCGAGGAGGAATGGTCGTCGAGGGCGGCCTCGAGCGCGGCCCGGGCGCCCGCCGGGCGGAGGCGGCCCAGGGCCTCGGCGGCGCGAGCGCGGGCGCGTGAGCTCGAGGCGCGGCGGAGCAGGTCGATGGCCGGAGAGGGCTGGGCGAGGACGGGCGACCCGATGAGCCCGAGGAGCAGGGCCACCAGGGCGGCGGCTCGTCGGGGCGGTCGCGGCGGTCGATCGACAGGGTGCACGGGAGGTCTCCTCGAAACGGTCGATGCGCCGGGGCTCAAGAGCGGGGCACCTTCTACGTGAGCCACGGACCCCCCGGCAACGCCCCCTCCCGACTCCGGGGAGAGGCGCGTCCGCGTGTCATCGATGCCGCGTTGCTCGCGCCCAGGCGCCCCGATCACTCCCCTGCCGGGCCCGAGAGCGGCCACTCCACCATCGCCATCGGGGCGCCGCTGCGCGAGGTCACGGTGAGCATCCAGCGCAGCACCGCCAGCGACTCCTGGCCCCCCAGCAGCATCGACACCACCGCGTCCGCCGCGCTCGGGGAGCCCGTCCCCGGGGCCTCGCTCACCAGCAGCTGCGCGATGGTCCGAAGCAGTCCGCCCGGCTCCGACGGGAGCTCGATCACGTCGCTGTCCTCGCTCAGCCCGCCGAGCGCTCGCGCCCGTCGCAGCGCCGTGAGCAGGCCCCCCTCCCGGTCGATCAGGCCCAGCGAGTGGGCCCTCGTCCCGAGGTACACGCGCCCTTCGCCCACGGCGTCGACCTGCGCCGTGGTGCGGTGCCTCCCGGTCGCCACCCGCTGCAGGAAGAGCCCGTAGAACTCCCCGATCTTCGTCGCAAGGAAGCGCCGCTCCTCCGGCGTGTACGGTCGGAACATGCTGTCCATGTCCGCGCGCTCCCCTCGCCGCGACAGCTCGACGCCCACGTGCAGGTGCGAGAGCAGGCCCGCCACGTCGGCCTTGCCGTAGAAGATCCCGATGGAGCCCGTGAGCGTCGACGGGTCGGCCACGATCTCCCTGGCCGCCGAGCCGATGTAGTAGCCCCCGGAGGCCGCGATGCGACCGAAGGACGCCACCACGGGCTTGCGCCGGTTGGCCAGCGCCACCGCGCGCCAGATGAGGTCGCTCGCCAGCGCGCTGCCGCCCGGGGAGTCCACCCGCAGCACGATCGCCCCCACGTTGGGCGACGACGCCGCGGCCTCGATGGCCTCGATGACCGTGCGCTCCCCGGCGAGGCGCATCCCCACCACGGGGATCTCCTGGCTCTCGCCCTCCACGATGTCCCCGTCGACGTGGATGATCGCCACGCTCCGCCCGCCGGACCAGCGCCGCGACCGCAGCGGACCGTAGTCCTCCAGCTCCACGCGCCCCGCGCCCAGGGCGTTGGCGAAGGATCGCTCCGCCGACTCGCGCGTCCCCACCGCGTCGATCATCCCCCGCGACCGCGCCTCGCGCGCCGTGTACGGCCCCGCGGTCACCAGCGCCCTCGACTCCGCCGCGCCCAGCGAGCGCGACGCCCCGATGCCCGCCACCAGGCCGTCGAGCGTGTCGTCGAGGATCTGCTCCTCCTGCTCCCTCGCGGGCCCGGTGCTCGCGGCGCGGGTGAGCTGCTCCGGGGCGCTCTTCCAGTCGCCGATGCGCACGAAGTCCGTCCGCACGCCCAGCGCCCAGAGCGCGGGGCCCAGGAAGTACCGCATCGCCCGCAGGCCCTGGAGGCGCACTCCCCCCGCCGGATCGAGGCTCACCCGGTCGACCGCGGCGCACGCGTACCAGGTGCTCGCGGTCGCGTCGGTCAGGTGGCAGGCCACGCGCTTGCCCCGCCGGCGCAGCAGCGCGAAGGCCTCGCGAAGCTCCTCCGCGTGGGCCAGGCCGCCCACCTCCGCGCGCGGAGCGAAGATCACCCCGCGCACCGACGGATCGCGAGAGAGCCGCTCGAGGCGCAGCAGCAGCCGGGCCATGGAGCGCGCCCCGGGGGAGGTGTTCATCCCCACGGTGACCGCCACGCCCGGCGTCGGGAGCGACACCGCCCCGCGGTCGCCGTCGATGCCCGCGCTCGCGTACCAGCCCGCCGCGTCGTCGCTTCGGAAGAAGGCCCCGCCCCCGGCGCTGTAGCGCCCCCAGACCACCTCCAGCCCGACGCCCGCCCGCCACGCGTCGAGGCCGAAATCCCACACGCCCTCCGCCCTCAGGAAGCCCACGTGAGGGACCGCCAGCCGGGTCCCGGCGCGCGCCTGGAAGTTTCCCTGCTGGGCCCACGCGCCGTCGATGCCGAGGGTCCAGGCGTCGGTGCCCACGGGCCGCACGGCCACGCCCGCGACCACGCTCCGGTCGAGGCCGAGCGCGAGGTTCTGCGGGCCCGTCACGCCTCGCGCCACCACGCCGAAGGCCCCGTAGGCCGAAGGCCTCCAGAGCGCCCCGGCGTCCACCGCCACGCGCCCGTCGACGGTCTCCGCCGCCGACCCGGGGCCCCCGCCGGTGCCCGCGAATACACGGGTGCGTATGCCCACGGAGAGCCGACGGTCGAGCGACCACGCGAGGCCGAGGTCCACCGAGCCCCAGAGGCCGAGGCTGGCGCGCGAGCCCACCGCCAGCGCGTCGGGCCGGGCGAAGGTGGCGCCCACGGAGAACCCGAAGCCGAAGGGCAGCGGCGTCGCCCACGTGGCCGCGGTGTTGTTGAGCGCCGTCCCCCCCCGGGCGACCTCCTCGGTGTGCGTGATGCGCGCGGACCACTCGCGCCCGAGGCCGATGCCCGCGGGGTTGACCCTCGCGGCCTCGGCCCCCTGCACCGAGGCCACGGTCGCCCCGGGGGCCACCACCTCGTCGCCCAGCCCCTGCGCCTGCGCGCCCCGCGCGGCCATCGCCGCGAGCGCGAACCCCACGATCCCGTGCCCGCGTGCCTTCACGCGAAAGACCGTACACCGCCGCGCCGGGGTACGGGTTATGTTCCAGCGCGGTGCGACGGATCGGCGGACGAGGGTGGGCGTTGGGTCTCGCGTGCGCGCTGGCGCCCCTTCCCGCGATGGCGCAGCAGGCCCCGGAGAGCGCCGCGAGCTTCGAGCCCCGGGAGGTCTCCGCCCCCGCGAGGTCGCAGTACAACGCCGCCCGGGACGCCTACGCCGCGGGCCACTACCGCCGCGCCGCCGCGCTGCTCGAGGCCGCGCTGGCGCTCGACCCGGCGGGCACCAACCTCTGGTTCAACCTGGGCGTGGTGCGAGAGCGCCTCGGGGAGCTCGACCGCGCCGTCGTGGCCTACCAGCGCTACCTCTCGCAGCTCCAGGACCCGGCCGAGCGCGCCCGCACCGCGCGCATCGTCGCCCGCCTCGAGGGCGCCCGCGCGGAGATCGCGGCGCTGCACCCCCGCCGCGGCCTCGCCGACGGGTTCTTCTTCGTGACCGCGGGCGCCGCGCTGGCGACGACGGCGCTCGGGGTCACCTGGTTCGCCACGGACCCCATCGAGGGCCTCGACCCGGTGCCCGTCGCGTTCGTCTCCGCGGGCGTCGCGCTCGGGGTCTTCGCGACGGTGCTGTACTTCGCGAGGGAGGTCCCGAGGCCGCCGACGTACTTCGTCGGAGCGCGACCGCTGCCGGGCGGCGGGGCGCTGAGCGTGGGCGCGAGCTTCTGACCCGCAGGCGCTGCCCCCGCGGCTCTGCTACCTAACACCGCGTGGCCCTCCCCCGACTGCTCGCCCTCGACCTCGACGGAACCCTCCTCGGCCCCGGGGATCGCATCGCCCCGGAGGACCACCAGGCCATCGGCCGCGCCATGCGCGCGGGCATCACCGTCACCATCGCCACCGGGCGCATCACCACCGGCGCCCTGCCCACCGCGCAGGCCTGCGGGATGCGCGGACCCATGGTGGTCGCCGACGGCGCGGTGCTCGCCGACACCGTCGACGGGACGCCCCTCTCGCAGCACCCGCTCCACGCCGAGGTGGTGACCGGGCTCACGCAGGCCATGGGGAGCCACTCGCTGCAGCCCTTCTGGTTCCTGCACGACGAGATCCATGGGGAGCACGGCTCCGAGGCCGTGGCGGGCTACGTGCGCACCTGGTCGCCGAGGCTCTCGCTGCACCCCGCGCTGCGGCACTCGGCCGCGTGGGAGCGCCGCCACGAGGTGGCCGTCGCCATCGGCGTCGGGCTGCGCGAGGGCGTCGAGCGCACCGCCCAGTGGCTCCATGAGCTGCACCGCGACGCCGTCAACGTGGCGTCCTTCCCGCTCGACCGCGAGAACCGCTGGGCGATGCTGGTGCGCGACCGCCAGTCGGACAAGGCCCAGGGGCTCGCGAGGCTCTGCCTGCGAGAGGGCCTCGACGCCTCCGAGGTCGCCGTGGTGGGCGACTGGATCAACGACGTCCCGATGTTCCAGTGGGCGGGGCGAAGCTTCGCGATGGGCAACAGCCCCGACGAGGTGGCGAAGCACGCCACCGAGCGCCTCACGAAGACGGCGAAGACCGGCGGCGGCGTGGCCGAGGCCATCGGGCGCCTGCTGGGCTGAGCGGCGCCGCACTCCACCCTTGCGTGGTCCCCGGGTGTTCCGTGACAGTAGAGCTCGCGTGAAGGTCTGTCCCACCTGCAAGTCGAGCTACCCGGGCAAGCCGCCGCGCTGCCCCCTGGACGGCGCCATCCTCTACGACCTCGGCCCCGACCTCCTCGGCGGACGCGTGGTGGCGAGGCACTTCCGCATGATCGAGCGCTGCGGCGCGGGCACCACCGCGGACGTCTACCGCGCCCTCGACGTGAAGACCGGAGCGGTGGTCGCGGCGCGCGTCCCCACGGCCTACGGCAGCGACGACGCCACGCAGCGAGAGCGGCTCACCGACCAGGTGCGGGCCTTCCGCGCGGCGGCCCCTCACGACATGCTGGTGCCCGTGCTCGACGTGCTCGACCGAGCGGTCGACGGGCGCACCGTGGTCATCACCGAGTTCGTCTCCACCCCCGCCCTGCCGCACGTGCTCGCGGCCGGCCCGGTGCCCCTCGACGCCTCCCTCGCCGCGGGCGTCCAGATCGCCTCGCTGCTCGAACACCTCCACGCCCGCAACGTGCTCGCTCGCGACCTCCGCGCGGGCGCCCTCTTCCTCGCCTCCACCGGCACCACGCGGGTGCGCCTCTCCATCGACGCCCTCGCCACCGGGCCCACCTCCGCGCCCGACCCGGTGCCCGCGGTGCGGGCGCTCTCTCCCAACATGGCCGCCGCGTACCTCTGCCCCGAGCGCATCCGGGGCGGGCCCTGCACCACCGCCGGGGACGTCTACGCCTTCGCGGCGCTGCTCTTCGAGATGCTCACCGGCCACCCCGCCTTCAAGGGCGACGGACCCTCCGTGATCGCCCAGCACCTCGACGCCCCCGCCCCGGTGCTGCGCCAGGTGGCGCCAGACCTCCCCAGGGAGCTCGAGAGCCTGCTGGCCCGGATGTTCGCGAAGCTCCCCCGCTTCCGCCCGACGCCCTCGGAGGTGCGCACCGCGCTCTCCGACCTCGCGAGCTGATCCCCGGAGATTCGCCCTGCCTCGGGATGCACGCTCGTTGGGCCCTGCGCACGCCCGTCGAGACCCGACGCACGCCCGTTGGGCCCTGCGCACGCCCGTTGGGCCTCGACGCACGCCCGTTGGGTCCTGCGCACGCCCGTCTGGGTCCTACGCATGCTGGGGACGGTCGACGCACGCTCGTCTGGCGTCGGAGCAGGGCGAAATCGAGGGAGGGAGCCCCGAAGGGCGCTGCGAACGTCGCTTCGGAGGCATCGCGCGGCCTCTGAAATACCTCTCAAGGTGCCGCTGGGCCGGTTCCCCGCGTGCTGAAGGACTGATCCTTCCGTGACCTTGCGCAAGGTCGTGCTGGAGCTGAGGGTCTCCTGAAAGAGCGCCCACTCCGCGGTTGCGGACGGCCCGCGAGCGGGCCTGCAACCGCTGAAGTGGGAGCCTGGAACAGAGCGTCCCGCCTTCGCGGGACTTCCTGCAGGCGCATCGAGCGCAGGGGCGCTCG
>CBIHPK010000150.1:0-20307 GCA_966211675.1 uncultured Myxococcaceae bacterium | reverse complement strand
TGCCTTGGGGGCAGGGGCGCGCGGCAGCGCAGGGTGGGGGCACACGACAACACCATCCCGCCTCCATCCGGGAACCGCTCTCTCTAAGCGGGACGGTCGTACCCCGAGCGCCAGAAGACGGCCCAGGGGCCCTTGCGACGTGCCCTCGGATGGCGCTCTCCTCGCCGCCACCGTGACCTCCTCCGCGGCGATGAGAACTCCGCTCCGGGACGCGGTCGCCGCGCGATCCGACGGCCTGCGCCGGGTCGCTCGGGTCGCGATGATGGCGGCCACCCTCGCGGCCTGCGGCGCCGTCGAGGACGACGGACCCGCCGACGCCACGGCGGACGTCCCGCTCGATCGGGTCGACCCCCGCGAGGCGGGGACGGTCGACGCCCGCAGCCCCGACGCCGGAGCTCGCGACGCCAGCCCCTCGGACATCCCCACCGCCGACATCTCCCGGCCCGACGTCCCGACCTTCGATGTCCCCATCGTCGATGTCCCCGCACCCGATGTCCGCACCGACGATGTCCGCACCGACGATGTCCGCACCGACGATGTCCGCACCGACGATGTCCCCACCGCCGACGTCCCCGCGCCCGACGCTGGACCTCCGCCGGAGCCTGATTTCTCGGCCATTCCGTGGACCGAGCCCGGTTACGGGGTGGCGTATCGGGACAGCGCCAACCCGCGCGGCCAGGATGTGTTCATCGGATACGCGGGCTACGGCGTGCAGGCGGCGCCAGCGCGGCAGTGGGTGACGCAGCTCTTCCGCGACGCCCTCCACGACCGCGGCGTGCGCTACGTGTACGCCGTGCAGGGCCCGCGCGAGCCGGGCTACGACTCGCAGGAGATCGGCAACTCGCGGCTCATCGCGCACCTGCTCCCGCGCCTCGCGCCGGGGGCGCGCGTGCTGGTGGCGGCGCACTCCAGCGGGGCCTTCGTGGCGCACGAGCTCCTCGGGCAGCTCTACCAGCGCGGCCTCGACCCGTCGCACCTCACCGCCGGCCGCCTCTCCTACTGGGACCTCGACGGCGGCAGCTACGGGCTCAACGCGTCCATCGTGGGGCAGCTGCACCACGCGTGGTTCGTGTGGTCCGACGACGCGCCGGTCGCGACGCGCTCGCCCAACGCGGGGGTGATGCTCTCCGCGGGCGCCACCTACGCCAGCGCGGGCGGGGCGCTCTCGCTCGACGCCCGCGCCTCCGGGTGCAACCGCGGCGCGACGTGGTGCGTGCACATGCACCTGATCACCACGCGCCCGCACGACCCGGCCGCCGCCAGCGTGGCGCTCGACTACGGATCCTTCGACGCGACGCACCGGGTGCAGACCGACTGGCTCACCCGGACGGGCTTCGGCGCGCCCTGATCGAGGCGGAAGGCGGGCGACGGATCGTCGAGCCGCCGGTGTACCCTCGATCGGTGGATGTCGCTCGCTGGGCACGCGGGGTCGTCGTCGGTCAGCCCGGCCGCCCCTCGGCCGCGATCGTCCGTCACGTGCGCCGCTGGCTCCAGCCGGTGGTCGACGGCAGCCACCGCCCGACGCTCGAGGGCGTCGAGCACCTCCCGACCGATGGGCCCTTCCTCCTGGTGGCCAACCACTCCGCGGGCCTCGGGGTCGCGGAGATCCTGAGCTTCCTGGTGCTGTACCTCCGCCACGTCGGGCCCGACCGACCGCTCGCGGCCTTCGCTCACCCCATCGGGTTTCGCGTGTATCCGGTGTCGCTCGCGCTGCGCCACCTCGGCGCGGTGCCGTCGACCTACGAGGCCGCGCAGGGCGCCCTCGCCGCGGGGGTTCCGCTGCTGGTGTTTCCTGGCGGCGACCACGAGACGCTGCGCCCCCTCTGGCAGGCGCATCGCGTGGACTTCGGCGGACGCCTCGGGTTCCTGCGCATCGCGCGCGCGGCGGGGGTGCCGGTGGTCCCGCTGGGCATCCGGGGAGGGCACTTCACCGCGCCGGTGCTCTTCCGCTCCAGAGCGCTCGCGACGCTGCTGGTGCTGCCGCGGCTCGCGGGGGTGAAGCGCTGGGGCGTCTCGCTGCTCGGGGCCGCCGGGGCCGCGGCCATCCTGGCCCTCGGGCCGTCCTCGTGGGCGCTGCGCGCCGTGCTCGCGTGGCTGTGGCTGGGCTCGCCGCTGACCTTCCTCCCGTGGGTGCCGTGGACGCTGCGCATGCGCATCGGCGCGCCCCTCTCGCCGACCGAGCTCTTCGCTCCCGACGCGAGCGACGAGGACCTCCGCCGCGCCCTCGTTCGGGTGCAGTCGGCGGTGCAGGCGCTCGTCGATCGCTGAGACCGACGCCGCGGCGCGCCGAAGCCCGGTACGATCGGGCGGTGTCCATCGACGACCTCCGCGACGAGCTGCGCGTGTACATCCGGGCGCGCTACCCCGCCCTCTGGCTCCTCACCGACGAGGAGGACCGGGTGACCCGCATGCTCGGCACGCTGGCCACCGAGTTCAACCGACCGCTGCTCTCCTGGACGTGCACCTCGGGCTTCGACGACGCGCGCTTCGTCTTCGACCGGACGGGCCCTCGCGCCCTCGCCGACGCGACGCCCGCGACCATGGCCCGCACGCCCGACAAGGCCCTCGACTACGTCATGAACCACCCCGAGCGGGCGCTCTTCGTGATGCACGACCTGCATCCCTTCCTCGAGGACCCGGTGATCGTGCGCAAGCTGCGCGACGTCGTGAACCACGCCCGCCGGGCCTTCAAGACCCTGGTGCTGGTGTCCGGCACCGCGAAGGTCCCCGATGAGCTGTCGCGCGACGTGACCGTCATCGAGGTCCCGCCGCCGGACGAGCACGAGCTCGCCGCGCTCCTGCGCTCCTTCATCGAGTCGCTGCGCTCCGTCGGGCGCGTCGCCGTCGACCCGGACCCGACCTTCCCCGAGCGCGCGGTGCACGCGGCGCGCGGGCTCACCGAGTCGCAGGCCATCCAGGCCTTCTCGCGGGCGGCGGTGCGCGACATGCGCTTCGGCCTCGACGACATCCCCCTCATCCTCGACGAGAAGAAGCAGGTGGTGCGGCGCACCGGGGCGCTGGAGTTCTTCGAGCACGACGAGTCGCTCTCGACCGTAGGGGGCATCGACGGGCTGAAGCAGTGGCTCGCGTCGCGCACCAGCGCCTTCGGCGAGCGGGCGCGGGCCTTCGGGCTGCCGCAGCCGAGGGGCCTGCTGCTGCTGGGCGTGCAGGGCTGTGGCAAGAGCCTGACGGCCAAGGCCATCGCGGCGCACTGGCGGCTGCCGCTGCTGCGCCTGGACATCGGGAGCGTGTTCAGCCCCTACGTGGGCGGGAGCGAGGCCAACATGCGCAAGGCCCTCGCCATGGCCGAGAGCCTCGCCCCGGTGGTGCTCTGGATCGACGAGGTCGAGAAGGGCTTCGGCGGCACCACCGGCTCGGGCAACTCCGACGGCGGCGCGTCGCTGCGGGTGTTCTCGACCTTCCTCACCTGGATGCAGGAGCGCAAGCGCCCGGTCTTCGTGGTGGCCACGGCCAACCGCATCGCCGAGCTCCCGCCGGAGCTGCTGCGCAAGGGCCGCTTCGACGAGATCTTCTTCGTCGACCTGCCGACCCCGGCGGAGCGCGAGGCGATCCTCGCGATCCACCTGGCCAAGCGCCGCCGCGACCCGGGCCGCTTCGACCTCGGGGCGGTGGCGGGCGCGACGCACGGCTTCAACGGCGCGGAGGTCGAGCTCGCCCTGGTGTCGGCGATGTACTCGGCCTTCTCGGCGGAGCGCGAGGTGACCACGGACGACGTGCTCACCGCCGCGAGCGAGACCGTGCCCCTGTCGACCACCATGGCCGAGGACATCGACGCCCTGCGAACCTGGGCTCGCACCAGGGCCAGGAGCGCCAGCGGCCCCGGCTGAACGGGAGGCGCTTCCGCCGGAGATTCGTCCCTTGCCGCAGGGCGGTGAACTCTGGCAGAGCGCTGGGTGATCCGTGGTGGGCGCACGGCGCGTTCACCTCCGCCGAAGGAGTTCACTCCCATGAAGACCACGCTCTCCCTGCTTGGCCTCGCGCTCGTCGCGGGCTGCGCGACGACCCCGACGCCCGCCCCGGCGCCCGCGCCCGCGCCCGCCCCGGCGCCCGCCCCGGCGCCCGTCGAGGTCACCGCGGCTCCGGAGCCCACGCCCGAGCCCACGCCCGAGCCCGCCCCGGCGCCCGTCGCCTTCACCGCGTCGGCGGCCGACATCGCGGCCTGGGACCACGCCCGCTCGCTGCTCGACTACAACGCCCGCGCCAACTTCGGCGGCGGCCGGCTCACCACCGGCTTCACTCCGGACCCCTGGACCTTCGCCCTCACCGCGGGCGGCGGGCGCAGCCCCGTCAACGTCGCCGACCTCAACATCCGCGACAGCGTGACCGGCGAGCCCTGCGGTCGCTCCTTCGTGACACGCCGCCCGGACTTCCACTTCAACTTCACGGCCGGGACGACCTTCCCCCTGCTGCGCTTCTACGTGGTCACCGGCAACAACTCCGACGCCACGCTCGTCATCAACGAGCCGAGCGGCCACTGGCGCTGCAACGACGACCACCACCGCGAGGGCTGGGGCAACAACCTCATGCCGACCATCGACTTCGCCAATCCCCCGGCGGGCCGCTACGACATCTGGGTCGGCACCTACGACGCCTCGTCGCACAACCCCGCGACGCTCCACGTCACCGAGCTCGACAGCAACCATCCCTGAACCCGCGAGGCCGCCGCGCGCGGCCTCTCTCCCCCTGCTCCGACGACCCACACCGATCAGGGAGCGCAGAGCCCGCGCGCCTGAGCGTCGAGCTCGTCGGGCGAGAGCGCCCGGTCGTAGAAGGCCACCTCGTCGAGCGCACCACGGAACCAGGGGCGGCCGTCGGCGGTGCCGTTGGATCCCGGCGCGCCGGGGGTGCAGCGACCGACGCCCAGGTAGCTCGGCGAGCGCGACGGGTCGAAGAACTCCCCGGTCATGGCGTGCGTCGCCCGCCTCGTCCCATCGACGACGAGGTCGAGCGCGTCGCCGCGGTGCACGAGGGCGACGTGGTGCCAGGCGCCGTCGTTGAGGCCCTCCGGGGAGCGCAACGTGAAGTAGGGGGCGCCCACGGGGAAGATCTCCGAGGCGATCATGCCATCGGACGAGATGCCCATGTCTTCGCCGGTGTAGGCGGGGCCGTTCCAGCAGGCCGCGCGGCGCGAGAGCATCTCGCCCGAGTAGGTCGTCTTGAACCACAGCGCGATGGTGAAGTCTCCGTCGAAGTTGCCCACGCTCGGCGGGATGGTCACGTACTCGCGCGGACCGCTGATGGAGAAGCCCTGGCCGAAGCGCCCCTCGACGTAGGTCACTCCGCCGGTCGCGATGGCGTGCTGGCCGCCGACCGAGTCGACCGTCGACCCTTCGGCCCGGTAGAGGTTGATCGGGCCCTCCCCGCACGAGGGCGCGTCGACCGTGGCGCTGTCGGTCGTGGCGCTGTCGGTCGCGTCGACCGCGGCGTCGTCCGTCGCGGCGCTGTCGATGGAGGCGTCGCGAGGGGTGGGGAAGGTCCAGTCGTCGCGGACGCAGCCGAGGACGACCATCGCGGACAGTGCCACCCGAGCGGCGAGCGTGACCAGCACGGCGCGACCATACCCGATCTCGGCGTTGACATCGCCGGAGGCCACAGTGAGCCTGCGCCATGACCAGGCGCGCAGCGGGTCGACTCGCGGGGCTCCTCACCATCGCTCTCGCCTCGTCCTGCGTCCGCGACAACTGGACCTTCCCCACCCCTCGCGACGCCTCCATCGACAGCGCCGCCCTCGACGCTCCCGTCGACCTACCCCCGACGGACGCCGGGCCGGGCTGTCCGACGGGTCAGCACCTCCTGCGGGGCGCCTGCGTCGTGGACGCTCCGCCACGGCCGGTCGCGCCGCTCTCGCTCGGGGACGTCACGCAGCGGCGGCCGACCCTGCGCTGGGTGCTGCCCTCGGGCTACGACGGGGCGACGGTGGAGCTGTGCCGCGACCGCGAGTGCGCCCCGGCGATCGAGACGCTGACGGTGCGCGGGAGCAGCGCTCGGCCCGAGCGCGACCTGCCTCCCCGGAGCGTGGTGTTCTGGCGGCTGCGAGGGCGCTCGGGCGACACGACGGACACGGTGTACGGCCCGACGTGGCTCTTCCATGTGCCCGCGGCGAGCGCTCGCACCGGCGTCGACACCAGCGCCAATCCCCACTTCGACGTCAACGGCGACGGCTATGACGACCTCGTGGTCGGGGCGCTCTACGCCGACCCCGGAGCGCACGACAACGCGGGCTCGGTGAGCGTGTTCCATGGGAGCGCGGCGGGGATCGCGGCGACCGCGGCGAGGGTGATCGAAGGGGTCGCGGCGGGGGACATCTTCGGCGTCGCGGTCGGAAACGCCGGGGACCTCAACGGCGACGGCTACGCCGACCTCGCCGTCGGGGCCTCGCTGGCCAACCGGGGCGGGCGCGTGGAGACGGGCACGGCGAGCGTCTACCACGGCGGCCCGTCGGGGATCTCCGCGACGCGGGCGAGGGTGCTCGAAGGCACCGTGGAGCGCGACTACTTCGGCAGCTCCGTGGCGAGCGCGGGGGACGTCAACGGCGACGGTTACGGAGACCTCGTGGTGGGCTCCAACGGCGTCGACCCGGGCGGGCGCTTCAACGCGGGCACGGCCAACGTCTTCCTGGGGAGCGCGACGGGGATCCCGTCGACCGCGGCGACGGTGCTCGAGGGCGGAACCACGCTCGACGCCTTCGGCTTCTCCTCGGCGGGCGCCGGGGACGTCAACGGCGACGGCTACTCCGACCTGGTGGTGGGCTCGGTGGAGTCGAGCCCCGGCGGGCGCTACCAGGCGGGCCGGGCGGCGGTGTTCCACGGAGGGCAGTCGGGCCTCTCGGAGGAGGCCGCGTGGGCCATCGAGGGGGCCGCGGCGGGCGACAGCCTCGGCGTCTCCGTGGCGAGCGCCGGGGACGTCAACGGCGACGGATACTCCGACGTGGTGATCGGGGCGCGCCGCGCCGACCCGGGCGGGCGCAGCGAGGCGGGCAGCGCGAGCGTCTTCCTCGGAGGGCCCTCGGGGATCGCAGCGGGCCCGGCCGCCCGGCGCCTCGACGGCGCCTCCGGAGGGGGACCACTTCGGCAGCGCCGTGGCGGGCGCCGGGGACGTCAACGGCGACGGCTACGGCGACCTCGTCGTGGGGGCGCCTGGCGCCGACCCGGGCGGACGCGACGAGGCGGGCGCCGCGGGGGTCTTCCACGGCAGCGCGTCGGGCATCGCGGCGGGCGCGGCGGACCGTAGCCTGGAGGGCGCCTCGGCGGGCGACGAGCAGGGCCGCTCGGTGGCAGGCCTCGGGGACGTCAACGGCGACGGCTACGCCGACCTCGCCGTCGGAGCGCCGCTCGCGGACCCGGACGGACGCCCCGCCGCGGGCCTCGTGGGGGTCTTCCACGGGGGCGCGTCCGGGGTCTCGCCGACCGCCGCCAGGGTGCTCCACGGAGGCGAGCCGGGCGACCACCACGGCTCCTCGCTGGCGAGCCGGGCCCATCGCCCGACCGGAGGCGCTCACCCCCTTCGAGCGCCCCTCCGCTTCTCCCTTGTCCGCCGCGGCGCTTCTCGCCAACCATCGCCCTCATGCGTCTCGCGCCCGCGCTCGTGCTCGTCTCCGTGTTCGCCTCCATGGGCTGCCGCTGGCGTCGCCGCCGCCACGTCCCCCGCCGGCCGCCGGTGTCCGCCCGCATCGAGGTGCTCGACCGGGCGCGCCTCGCCGACCACGCCTATGGCCGCGTCGGCGACCTGCGCCTGGTCGCCGGTGACGTCGCGCTGACCATCGCCGCCCGACCCGACGCGCCCGGCCACCGCCCCCTGATGGGCGCCATCGTCGACGTCGACCGCGGCCCCGACGACCTGCCCGACCCGCTCCTCTGGTGGCGACCCACCTGGATCGACAGCGCCTCTCGCGCCCACCCCATGGTCGCCGCGATGGTCGACCTCGCTCGCTGCTCCGACGGCAGCGCCGGGGTCGTCCGCACCGCCACCGTCGACGGGGTCTCGCTGCGCAGCCAGCTCTGCGCGCTCGGCCCTGGGCGCTTCCGGGTGCGCACCACGGCGCGCGACCTCCCGGCCGGGGCGACGCTCGCCGACGACCTCAACCCGGGCAGCGCCTCGGTGCGCGTCGAGGGCCGCGACGAGGGCTGGGAGGGCACCACCCCCACCGACTGGATCGAGCTCACCGAGCACGGCACCACCCTCCGCTTCGAGACCGCGAGCGCCACCGACGCCCGGCGCAACCTGGTGCACATCGCCGGGGAGACCTTCCCCGCCGCGGTGACCTGGATGGCCACCGGCGCCACCTCCGAGCGGACGCTCCTCGTGCGCGCCGCCGACCCCGTCGCGCCGCCGGCCGTCGGCAGCGCCGCGCTGCGCCTCGCCTTCAACGACCCCACCGGCGCGGACGTCCCGGTGCATGTGATGTTCGCTCGCACCGGGGCCCCGGACCCTCAGCCCTCGCTGGCCTCGGGCGTCCACGGCTTCGCCTCGGGCCGCTCGGTCTACCTCCTCGACGGCCACGGCGACGTGTCGCTCCCTCCCGGCGAGTACCGCGTCACCGCCTCTCGCGGAACCGGCTGGACCCTCCATTCCTCCACCGTGACCCTCTCGGCCGGCGTCACCACCGAGGCCCGCGCCACGCTCCGCTCCATCATCCCCTCGGACTGGATCGCCTCGGACCTCCACCTCCACTCCACCCCCTCGCCGGACTCTCGCGTCACCCTCGCCCAGCGCGTCGGATCGCTCGCCTGCAACGGCATCGGCTTCGCCGTCGCCACGGACCACAACCGCATCACCGACCTCGCCCCCGCGGTCCACGCCGCGGGCCTCGAGGACGCGCTGGTCACGGTGATCGGCGACGAGGTCACCAGCGCGGGGCCTTCCCTCTGGGGCCACTTCAACGCCTTCCCGCTGCCCCCGGTGGGGGCCTCCGAGGCGCCCGAGGACGCGGTCCCGCCCTACTACGGCATCGACCCGACCGCCCTCTTCGCGGGGATGCGCGCGGCGGGAGCGACCGTCCTCCAGGTGAACCACCCCCGCATGCCGCCCAACATCGGCTACTTCGACCTCACCCGCTTCGACGCGGCCACCGGCAGGGCGAGCGAGGCCTTCGCCGAGGGCTTCGACGCCGTGGAGGCCTTCAACGGCATCTGGCTGGAGACCCCCGCGAAGGTGCGAGAGGGCCTCGTCGACCTCGTCGGGCTCGCCCGCCGTGGGATGCGCGTCACCGCCACGGGCAACAGCGACTCGCACCGCCTCGTGTACGAGGAGGCAGGCTACCCCCGGACCTGGGTGCACGTTGCGCCGGGTCCTCGCGCGACGCTGGGAGAGCGGGTGATCGCGGCCCTCCGGCGCGGAGAGACCACCGTGAGCTCGGGGCCCTTCGTGACCCTGGAGAACCTCACCGACGGGCGCGACGGGGTGCTCGTGGTGCGCATCACGGTGACGGCGCCCGCGTGGGTTCCGGTCGAGCACGTGGAGCTGTGGCGCGACGACGTGGTGGCGCAGCGCTGGGCCGTGACCTCGCCGGCCATCGACGGGGTGCGCTTCGAGACCCGGGCCGTGCTTCGGCTGGATCACGACGCCGTGGTGACCGCCTGGGCCGACGCGGACACCCCGCTGCCCGACGTGCTGCCCTACCCCGGCGCTCGCGCCATCGGCTTCACCAGCCCCCGGTACATCGACCGCGACGGCGACGGCCGGGTGACCATCGTCCCCCGACCGTAGGCCTGCGCGTGCCATCATCCGCGTCGATGCGTCATCGGTGGTGGCTGCTGGGGATGGGGTGCCTCGCGCAATGCGGTTCGTCCGAGCGCCCGCCGCCCATCGGCAGCATCGACCTCGAACCCGACGCGGGCCCGCCCATCCCCGCGGAGACCTGCTCCTTCGCGGGCGTGGTGTGCGACGGACAGACCCCCTACCGCTGCACCGACACCGGCGCGAGGGCGTACCTCCCGGCCTGCACCGGAGCGCGGCCCTTCTGCGTGGCCGGGGGCTGCGTGGCGTGCCCTCCGTCGGCGGTGCGGTGCAGCCCCGAGCGCCCAGCCCAGCCCGAGCGCTGCGCCGGGGACGGCAGCGGCTGGACGGCCCTCGCGGCCTGCGACGAGGGCGCTGGAGAGCGGTGCACCGATGGCCGATGCGGCGATCCGTGCGCGGTGCCGGAGGGCGCCCGGGGCTACCTCGGGTGCGAGTACTGGGCGACGCAGACGCCCAACAGCCAGCTCGACCCGGCCTTCTCCTTCGCGGTGGCGCTGGCCAACCCTCAGTCCTTTCCGGTGACCGTGCGCATCTCCGGCGGGGCGCTCACCTCGATGCGCACCGAGGAGCTCGCGCCGGGCGCGGTGCGCGCGGTCCCGCTGCCGTGGGTGCAGGGGCTGGTGCAGACCTCGCCGGGCAACACGGGCTGCATGCCGGGGCGCACCTGCCGGGGGTGGCCTCCCGCGACCACGGCCACGGTGACGGGCGGCGCGTACCACGTCGTGGCGACGGCGCCGGTCGCGGCGTACCAGTTCAACCCGCTCAATTTCGAGCGCTCGGGAGGGTTCAACTCGTACTCCAACGACGCCTCGCTGCTGTTCTCGCAGCGCTCGCTCACCAACCGCTACATCGTGCTCACGGCCCCCAACTGGAGCCCCGCGCGAGGCATCGTGCTGGGCGGCTTCGTCGCGGTGACGGCCGTCGCGGGGGAGACCACCTCGGTCACCATCCGGCTCCCTCCCAACGCAGGAGTCGTGGGCGAGACCGGAACCATCACCCGCGACAACCTCACCCCCGGCGACGTCTTCGTGCTGGTGGGCGGCGAGGTGGGCGACCTGAGCGGGGCCATCGTGGAGGCCAGCGCCCCGGTGGCGGTCTTCGCCGGTCACGACTGCACCAACGTCCCCCAGTCGAGGCCCGCGTGCGACCACCTGGAGGAGCAGGTCGCGCCGCTGGAGACCCTCGGCCGGGACTTCGTGGTGACCCCGCTCATCGACCGACCGGGCGTGGCCTCGGTGGTGCGGGTGGTGTCGCCCTTCGACGGCGCGACGCTGCGCTTCGACCCGCCGTCGGTGCAGCGATCGGTGCGCCTCGGAGAGCGGCAGGTGCTGCAATTCCAGACCGCGGTGGGCTTCCACATGACCTCGTCGCGCCCGGTGCTGGTGGCGCAGATCATGGCCGGACAGGGCGAGAGCAGCGCCGGAGCGGGCGACCCGGCGATGGTCTACGAGGTCCCGTCGCAGCAGTTTCGCGACCGCTACGACCTGCTGGTGCCGGACACGTACACCAGCAATTTCCTCGGGGTGGTGGTCCCTCACGGGGCCAGCGCCCTGCTCGACGGGGTGGCGCTCCCGACGGCGCGCACCACCCTCGGCGCGTGGGACGTGATCTCCACGCAGGTCTCGCCGGGCGCCCACCGGCTGCGCACCGCCGAGGGCGTCCCACTGGGCGTGAAGGTCTACGGGACGGCGCGGTACACCTCGTACATGTACCCGGGGGGCCTCGATCTGCAGCTGCTGCCGCCGGGGTGACGAGGGGGGTCGTGGGAGAGGCCGGCGCTACGCCTTCGCCTTCTTCCCCTTCGGCTCGTGGAAGCGCTCCGAGCGCGCCAGCTGCGCCACGAAATCCGCGATGCGCCTCGCCCTCGTCTCGGGCTTCTTCGCCGACTGCAGCCTGAACACGACGGCGTAGCGGTTCACCCGGTCAAGGCCCTCGTAGAAGGCCTGCGCCGCCGGGTTCTCCCTCAGCGCCGCGAGGAAGTCCTCCGGCAACTGCGCGGTGCGCTGCCCCTCGTAGGCGGACTCCCATCGACCGTCGCGCCTCGCCGCCTCGACCTGCCGCAGCCCCGGCTCCTGCATCTTCCCCTCGGCGATCAGCGCCTCCGCGGCGTCGCGGTTGATGCGCGACCACATGCTCCTCGGTCGCCTCGGGACGAAGCGCTGCACCCAGGAGAGCGCGTCGAGGCTGCGCTTCTGGCCGTCGATCCAGCCGTAGCGGAGGGCGGCGTCGAGGGCGCCCGCGTAGGTGATCGACTCGACCCCGGAGCCCTTCTTGTAGATCCGCAGCCAGAGCCCGGCGGGGCTGTCGTGGTGTTGCCCCAGCCACTGCAGAAAGGCCTCGGACGAAGGGAAGGAGAGCGTAGGAGGGTCGACCGTGCCGGACATCGGAGGCCGAAGAATGGACCAGCGGGCCCCTCAGGGTCCAAAGGAGTGTCGCGCTCGATGGGAGCTTGCGGTCGGGAGGCCACGGCCCCAACCGGGGGCCTGTCCGCGGTCCATTGGGGTGGAGGGACGCCGGGGATGGACTCACTCTTCGTAGAATCCGAGGACTGCCTGCGAGGCGGCGGCGAAGCCGGGGCGCTGATGCGGAGCATCGACTGGTCGCGGCACCCGCTGGGTCCGGTGAACCGGTGGCCCGCGAGCCTGCGCAGCCTGGTCGCGCTCATCCTGTCGTCCCGCTTCGCGATGCGCGTGCTCTGGGGCCCGGAGTCCATCGTCCTCTACAACGACGCCTACCGCCCCATCCTCGGGGCGACCAAGCACCCGGCCGCCATGGGGAGCCGCGCAGCCGAGACCTTCGCCGAGGTCTGGGAGTTCGTCGGCCCCATCTTCCAGCGGGTGCGCCTGGGCGAGCCCGTCGGCTTCGAAGACACCCTCCTGCCGCTCGACCGCAACGGCTACCTCGATGACTGCTACTTCACCGTCTCCTACAGCCCCGTGCGCGACGAGTTCGGCACCATCGCGGGCGTGCTCGGCGTGGTGCACGAGACCACCGCCCGGGTGCTGGCCGAGCGCAGGCTCGCCACCCTGCGCAACCTCACCAGAGGCGCCCGCCCCGACGCGACGCCCGAGGAGGCCTGCCAGCAGGCCGCGCTCGCCCTCGGCGGCAACCGGGCCGACGTGCCCTTCACGCTGTTCTATCGGGTCGAGGCCGACGGGCGGAGCGCCCGCCTGGTGGATGCGAGCGACCTCGACGGCGATCGGGTCCCTGCGCCCGCGAACATCGAGCTCGACCCGCCCGTGGTCGGACCGTGGCCCCTCGGCCGGGCCGCGGCCTTCCCCGGTTGCGTGCTCCTGGCCGACCTCCCCGGCTGCCCCGGTGAGCGCTCCTCGCGCCGCGCCGCGGTGCTGGCGCTCACCCGCCCGGGACGAGACAGACCCGTCGGGTTCCTCGTCGCAGGGCTCAACCCCCGCCTCGCCTTCGACGACTGCTACCGGGGCTTCCTGGAGCTGGCCGCCGAGCGCGTCGCGACCGGCCTCTCGGACGCCGTCGCCCGCCAGGACGAGCAGCGCGAGGCCTCCGCCTCGGCGGCGCTCCTGGCCCGGCTCACCCAGCTCGAGAGCGCGCTGGAGGAGGCGCTGCTGGTGAAGGACGAGTTCCTGAGCACGATGAACCACGAGCTGCGCACGCCGCTCAACGCGATCCTCGGGTGGACCCGGATGATCCGCTCCGGCCGCGTCGCGGGCGACCAGCGAGAGCACGCGCTGGAGACCATCGAGCGCAACGCCGTCGCCGAGACGCGGCTCATCGAAGACCTGCTGGACGTGTCGCTCATGACCACCGGGCAGCTGCGCCTCGAGGTGGGCCCGGTCGACCTCGCCTCGGTGGTGGACGCCGCGGTCGAGGCGGTGCGCCCCGCGGCGGAGGCCCGCCGGATCCGTCTCCTGGCGCGGCTCGACCCGCTGGTGGGCATGGTGATGGGCGACCGCAAGCGGCTGGGTCAGGTGGTGTCCAGCCTGCTGTCCAACGCGCTGAAGTTCAGCCGCCCGGAGGGACAGGTGGTGGTGACCCTGGCGCGCGTCGAGCGCTCCGTGCGGCTCACCGTGACCGACCTGGGCGAGGGCATCGCGCCGGGCTTCCTGCCCTTCGTGTTCGGGCACTTCCGCCAGGGGGACCAGAGCATCACCCGCCGCCACGGAGGCGCCGGGCTCGGGCTCTCCATCGCGAGGCACCTGGTCGAGCTCCACGGCGGGAGCGTCACCGCCGAGAGCGAGGGCGAGGGAAGAGGGGCGACCTTCACGGTGACCATCCCGGTGGGAAGGCCGGACTGACGCGCGGGGCTCGTCGGTGCCCTGGTACCTCGTCGCAGGGATGTGACGGGTTGACGGGTGTGCCCCCACCCGTCAACCCGTCCGAACCGTTGTCATGGGGTCCCCGCAACCCGACGCCGCCGGAGAGGGCCGCCGCGGGGTCGACCTTCGACGCTCGCCACGCGGGCCGCATCGCCGCCAGCACGCACGCCGACACCCCGAAGAGCAGCACCCCCAGCACCGACCTCCACCCGAACACGAACCACGTCTCCGGCTTGAAGGGGAAGTCCGGCAGCCGGGTGCGCGCCACCACGTCGCAGCCCCAGGCCGCCACCCGGGCCACCGCGAGGCCCAGCAGCGTGGCGCTCGCGCCGATCGCCGCGGCCTCCAGCATCAGCATCCGGCGCACGTCCCGCCGCGTCGCGCCCAGCGCCCGGAGCAGCCCCAGCTCGCCTCGCCGCTCGCTGATCATCGCCGCGAAGCCGTGCGCGATGTTGAGCGCCGCCACCAGCACCGTCACCACGCTCGCCAGCGACAGGATCACCGTCACCGCCGTCGCCAGCAGGCCCATCTGCTCGGCCCCGCGCGTCTGCACCTCCAGGCCCTGGGCCCGCACCTGCGCGGCGACCGCGGTCATCTGCGAGGGGTCGCGCAGGTACACCACCACCGAGGAATAGCGTGTCGCCGCGTCCTCGCCGGCGTACTCCCGGTTCAACCTCCGCGCGACCGCCATGGGGACCGTCACCCCGAGGTCCATCGCCCTCGGCGAGACGCCCACCAGCCTCGCGTGCACCCGCCGCGGCGTCCCCTGCCTCGCCGCCCCGAGGCCCGCGCGCCCGAGGTCCCACTCCAGCACCAGGCCCTCGGCCTGCCGCAGCAGCATGTCGCCGAGGCGAGGCAGCCCGTGCGCCGGCGCGATGGCCCCGTTGAAGACCTCCACCAGGTAGGGCGACACCACCGCGGGGATGGGCGGCGAGCAGTGCCCCGTCGGCCTCGGCTGCCCCTGCTGCGGCAGCGCCACCAGGTCGCAGAACTCCCCGCTCGCCGCGCCGCAGTCGGCGTCCGTGGCGCAGTCGCGGTTGCTCGCGCGGCCGATGGGGTCGTCGAAGTCCGCGCCCGCTCGCAGGTCGGCGCGCACCATCGAGGGGTCGACCCCGTCGGCGGGAATCTCCCCGGAGCCGATGTCCCGGCCGAACATCGCCCTCCCCCCTCGGCCCGAGGTGGGAAAGGCCAGCCGCAGCCGCGGGAGCGCCAGCCTCACGCCCTCCGCGCGGCGGAGCGACTGCGCCTGCGCGTCGTCGATCCCCGGAGGGCGCGCGCCCAGCATCGAGAACACCGACCCGACGCTGCTCTCCGGGGGGATCACCTCCACCTGGTCGAGCGGCAGGATCTTCCCGAACACCACCGCCCGCATCCCCGCCGAGAGCGCGAGGAAGAAGGTCAGCGTGGCCACGCCCGCGGCGATGCCCAGCGCGGCGACCCAGAAGGTGCGCATGGAGCGGCGCAGGTCGCGCAGGACGAAGGAGACCAGCGACCCGGCCCTCACGCCGCCCCCCGCGCCCGCGCCACGTCGTCGACCAGCTTGCCCTCGGCGAGCGTGAGCACCCTGGTCGCGATGGCCGTCGCGCGCTCCTCGTGGGTCACCAGCATCACGGTCATCGCCCGCTCCTCGTGCAGCGACTGGAAGAGCCCCAGGATCGACGCCCCGGTCTCCGCGTCGAGGCTCCCGGTGGGCTCGTCGCAGAGCAGGATCCGGGGCTCCATCAGCAGCGCCCGGGCGATGGCCACCCGCTGCCGCTGTCCGCCGGAGAGGGCCGTGGGGAGGTCGTCGCCTCGGCCTCCGAGGCCCACGCGCTCGATCCAGCGGTCGACCCTCGCGGAGAGGTCGGACACCGGCGACGGGGAGAAGCTGGCGGGCAGCGCGACGTTCTGGCGCACGGTCCACGACGCCACCAGGTGGAAGGCCTGGAACACATAGCCCATGGAGGCGTGCCGCAACGCCGCGGCCTCCGCGTCGGAGAGCTTGGCGAGCGAGCGCCCGAGCACCCGCACCTCGCCCTCGAAGTCCCGGTCGAGGGCGCCCGCCACGTGGAGCAGGGTGCTCTTGCCGGAGCCCGAGCGGCCGGTGACCGCGACCAGCTCGCCCGCCGCGATGGAGACCGTGACGCCGTCGAGCGCCGTGCGCCCGCCGGGGTAGCGCTTGCGGACGTCGCGCAGGGAGAGGTCGGAGACGGCGCCGGAGGCCACGGGCGCGCCGGTCGAACGATCGGGTGGGTCACTCATGGCGTCGGAGGGAGCGGAGAATCAGCGCAAACGCCCCCAAAGGGCAACGCCGCGGGAGCGCCCACGGAGGGGGTGAGTTCCGCTAACGTCACGGCGAGTGAGCTTCTTCGAGGCATTGTGGCTGGAGGCGCGGGCCGCGCACACCCCGTGGCTGCTGGCGATGTACGCGCTGGCGCTGCTCACCCGCCGCGCCGCGCCGCACCCGCACCGCCTGCGGGTGCTGTCGTTCTGGATGGTGGGCCACCTGGTGGCGCTCGGCGTCGACGCCGCGCTGCGCGCCCGCGACCTCAGCGCGGGCAACGAGTTTCGCACCGTGGCCTGGGTCTTCGGCGCGGTGACCCTCGTGGGCGCGGGGATGTCCGTGCTCTTCCACGGGATGCTCCCGAGGGCGCGCGTCTCGCTGCCGCGCATCGTCGAGGACGTGCTGGTGGGCCTGCTCTCGGTGCTCGCCGCGGTGACCGTGGCCAGCCGCGCGGGGGCCAACCTCTCGGGCATCATCGCCACCAGCGCGGTGATCACCGCGGTGCTGGGCTTCTCGCTCCAGGACGTCATCGGCAACGTCGCCAGCGGCCTCGCCCTCCAGCTCGACACCTCCATCGACGTCGACGACTGGATCAAGGTCAACGACCTAACCGGCCGCGTCGTCGAGGTGAGCTGGCGCTACACCGCGATCGAGACGCGCAACTGGGAGACCGTGCTGGTGCCCAACCTGGTGCTGCTGCGCAACCCGGTGACGGTGCTCGGCCGCCGCCTGGGCCGGGCCCGGCTCTGGCGCCGCTGGGTGCACTTCCACGTCGACTGGCACCACCAGCCCTCGGACGTCATCGACGCGGTGCAGTCCGCCATCCGGAGCGCCGAGCTCGCGCGCGTGGCCGCGGACCCGGCGCCCAACTGCGTGCTCCTCGACATGGCCGACACCTACGGGAAATACGCCCTGCGCTACTGGCTCACGGACCTCGCCGCGGACGACCTCACGGACTCGGACGTGCGCACCCGCATCTACTTCGCGCTCCAGCGCGCGGACATCAAGCTCGCAGTGCCGTCGCAGTCGCTGACCGTGGCGCAGGAGCCCGCGGAGGTCCCGGAGGTGAAGACCGCGCGGCAGACGGAGCGTCGCAAGGCCGCGCTCAAGGCCGTCGGGTTCTTCAACAGCCTGGAGGAGTCGGAGTTCGACGAGCTCGCCTGCTCGCTGCGCTACGCGCCCTTCACCGCGGGCGAGGTGATCACCCGTCAGGGCGCCGAGGCCCACTGGCTCTACCTGGTGGAGGAGGGCACCGCGGCGGTGCACATCCGAGAGGGGGAGAGCGCGCGAGAGGTGGCGAAGCTCGTCGCGCCGACGGTGTTCGGGGAGATGTCCCTGCTCACCGGCGCGCCGCGCACGGCCACGGTGACCGCGGTGACGGACGTGGAGTGCTTCCGACTGGACAGCTCGGCCTTTCAGCGGGTGGTGGCGCGGCGGCCGGAGCTCGCGGCGCACTTCGCGGAGGTGCTCTCGATGCGCAGCGCGGTCCTTCAGTCGGCGCGAGAGGGCCTCGACGCGGAGGCCGCCCAGCGCCGCCAGGAGGTCGTCGAGAAGGACCTCTTCCAGCGCATCCGCACCTTCTTCAAGCTGGAGTGATCACACTCCGCTTCGCGGCGGCTTCCCCGAGCGAGGCGAGGCCCGAGGCGAAGTCCTTGCCGACGAGCTCGTCCATGTTCATGAAGACGCCGAAGGCCTTGGCCATGAAGGCGTTCTCGCCCTCCATCGCCCAGGTGACCCGGGTGCCCGCGCCGTCGGGGTCGAGCGTGAAGGTGGTCCGGTTGTTGGCGGCGAAGGGCTTGAGGAAGGCGAGGGCGATCTCGATCTTCGAGGGGGTGCTGTCGAGGATGGTCATCGCCCCCTCGCCGACCTTGTTGTTGCCCTTCCAGCGATAGGTCGAGCCCTTGCCGGAGGCGGGTCCCTCGAAGGTCTTGGTCATGGTGGCGTCGAGCTTCTCCCAGGGCGACCACCGGGCCCACTCGTGGAAGTCGTTGATCAGCCCGAAGAGGACCTCCGGGGAGGCGGGGATGGTGAGCGATCGCTCGATGCGAAAGGCCCCCGGGCGCGAGGCCACGTAGAGGGCGAAGAGACCGAGCGGAGCGAGCAGGGCGAGGAGGTACGGCATCGTGGCCGGAGGGTGCACCGGGCGCCCCCGGCGTCGGCAATTATCGACGAGCTGGAATGCGGCGGGGAGAGGGCCCGATCCTCCGTGTGTCCCCCCCCTGCACAGCCCCACGGCGCAGCCCTATGAGAGCGCCACCATGAACCAGACCAGGGACCTCGTCGACCGCACCATGATCGTCACCGGCGCCAACACGGGCCTCGGCCGGGTGACCGCCGAGCAGCTCTGTCTGCGGGGCGCTCGGGTCCACCTCGCGGGTCGCTCGAAGGAGAAGACCCTGCCCGTCGTCGAGGCCATCCGGGCGGCGGGCGGCGACGCGGAGTTCATGGCCCTCGACCTCGCGGACCTCGCCTCGGTGCGCCGCGCCGCGGAGGACTTCCTCGTCTCCGGCGAGCGCCTCGACGTGCTGGTGAACAACGCCGGCATCGCGGGCGCCCACGGGCTCACGAAGCAGGGCTTCGAGCTCACCTTCGGCACCAACCACCTGGGGCCCTTCCTCTTCACCACGCTGCTGCTGCCGAGGCTGCGGGCGACGGCCCCCTCGCGCATCGTGAACGTGTCGAGCCGAGGCCACTACCGCGCTCCGGGCATCGACTGGGAGGCCCAGCGCCGGCCCACCGCGACCACGACGGCCTTCCCGGAGTACTGCGTGAGCAAGCTGTGCAACGTGCTCTTCACCAGGGAGCTCGCCCGAGGCCGCGCGGGCGACGGGGTGCACTCCTACGCGCTGCACCCCGGCGGCGTGGCCACGGACGTGTGGCGCGAGGTGCCGTGGGGCATCCGCCATGTGATGAAGCTCTTCCTGCTGAGCAACGAGCAGGGCGCGAGGACACAGCTCTGGTGCGCCACCTCGCCGGAGGTCGCCGACCACGACGGCCGCTACTACGACGACCGCAAGGAGAGGAAGCCCAGCCGGCTGGCCGAGGACCCGCAGCTCGCGCACACGCTCTGGGAGAAGAGCGAGGCGTGGACGGCGTCGTAGACCGAGCGCGTCGGTTGGGCGGAGCTCAGAAGCGCAGGTGGTAGGCGCTCTCCACGGCGGCCTCGCCCAGCGCCGCGAGGCGTCCGCCCTCGGCCGGGCGTCGATCGAGGCGAGCGATGGAGAGCCCGTCGAAGAGGCGGAGCACCTCCGCCTCCGGCACGGAGAACGGCGGACCCTCCATGGCCTCCGGCGGGTACTCGACGGTCACCAGGAGCCCGTCGGCGCCGCGGGGCAGCAGCCCCCGCAGGTGGGCCGCGTAGCGGACGCGCAGCGCCTCCGGGAGCGCGATGAGGGCCGCGCGGTCGTAGAGCGCGTCGACGGGTCCGAGCAGCGCCGGGGTCGCCGCGAAGACGTCGCCGACGAAGAGGGTGATCGGGCCAGAAGCGTACTCGGTGAGGGCTCCGCGCGAGGTGACCGCGGGGGCCAGCCCGTGCTCGGCGAAGAACGCGCGGACGGCGTCCTCCACCAGCTCGACCCCGACCACGGTGTGACCGTGGGCGGCGAGGAAGGCGAGGTCCTCGGTCTTGCCGCAGAGCGGGACGAAGACCCGACGCGAGGCCCCGAGCGCCGCGAGGTGCGCCCGCAGGAAGGCGTTGGGCGCGCCCTCGTGGAACCCGATCCGCCCCTCGCGCCAGCGGCTCAGCCAGAAGTCAGGATTCATGTGCCCGGTGATACCAGCGATGGCGCCGATCAGGGGAACCCGCGGATCCCCGTGCGAGCCGCCCCGATGGAGAGGCCGCAGCCGTTCAGGAGCTGCGGGTCGAAGGTTCCGCCGAGGGAGCAGCGCGCGGCGGTGACGCTCACGGCGATGCGCCCGAGCCCCCCGGCGCCGCCGACGCCCGGGTTGCCCGCGGTCACGCCGCCCGCGCCGCCCGCCGCGGACACGCGCCCGAGC